>JBOHRL010000001.1:0-64359 GCA_050732695.1 Longimicrobiales bacterium
TTGTAGATCAGCGCTTGGACCCGAGGCCATTTCCCTGCTTTTCAACAGGGGAAGCTCGAGGAAAACCCGTGATTCTGCCCGGCCCCGCGAGGTCAGGCGGCAGGCTGTCGAGCCTTTGCCGGATGGATGCCGCGGCTCGGGTCGACGAGAGGGCCCTTGTAGCGGAGCAGAATGAGCAGACCGGCGGCGAGGAGGACGAAGCTGGCGATCTGGGAAGTGGAAAGGCCGAGGACGAGCCGGTCGCCTTTGGCGCGGACGAACTCGATCAGGAATCGTTCGACGGCATAGAGACACATGAAGATGGCGAAGGGCTGGCCGATCCGGTGGGGTCGAGCGCCGAGCCGCCAGAGGAATGCGAACATGAGGAGGCCGGCCGTGACCTCGTAAAGCTGAGTGGGGTGCACGGCGAGAATGGCTGTGTCGGGTACGTCCTGGGGCACGTCGGCGCCCACGGAACGAAGGTAGCCGGCGGACGTGGGCGGTGATCCCTGCGGGAATGCGATCCCGATCCAGTGGTCGGTGGGCAGGCCGTAATCGTCACCGACGAGGAAGCAGCCCATTCGACCGATGGCATACGCAACCGCCAGAGCGGGCGCGGTCGCATCGAACATCATGGCGAGGGGCAGTTTGCGTTTGCGGACCTGGTAATAGTATCCGGCTACGCCGCCGATGAAGCCGCCGTACCAGACGAGTCCACCTCGCTGGAGCAGTTCACCAATGGGGTTGGCGAGAAAGGCGTCGAAGTGGAGCGCGTTGTAATAGAGGCGAGCGCCGAGGATACCGCCGATTGCAATTCCGGCAAGGAGGTCCCATGCAAGGCGGGAGTCCATACCGTATCGTTCGAGCTGTTTGCCGAGGACCCATGCGCCGACGACGAACGAGAGGAACATCATGATGCCGAAACTCGTGATCGGCATGTCGCCGATGCGGAAGACGACGGGGTACATTCCCTTTCTGGCTCTCCGAAGACTGAGGGATGGTTGCGAAAGATAAAGCGGGACAAGCGGTTGCTCAACCGTCGCCCGCCTTGCGCGGGGGTCGTGACGGGCGGGATCTTGGCGCTCCCATGAGAACGGACGGGAGGCCGCAGTCATGAGTCGCCTGCGCATCGGGCTGGGCCAGATGAACGCGACGGTGGGTGACTTCGAGGGAAATGAGCGGCGCATTCGCCAGCTGATCGAGGAATCGCGCACGGCAGGTGTCGCGGTCCTTGCCCTGCCCGAACTCGTGGTCTGCGGCTATCCCCCGGAGGATCTGCTCCTGAAGCCGGCGTTCGTGGCCGAATGTCGTCGAACGGTCGACCGGCTCTCGAGCGCAACGCGCGGAATGACCGTGATCGTCGGCTTCGCGGAGCGGGACGTGGATCTCTACAACGCGGCCGCCGTTCTGCACGATGGCGCACGGGTCGGTCGTTACCGGAAACAGCGGCTGCCGAATTACGGCGTGTTCGATGAACTGCGCTATTTCAAGCCCGGCAACGACGAACTGATGGTGCAGGTGTGCGGCGCATGGGTCGGGTTGAGCATCTGCGAGGACATCTGGTTGCCAGGTGGGCCGGTCGCCCGGCTCTCGGTGGAAGGCGCCGACGTCATCGTGAACATCAATGCATCGCCGTACCACCGCGAGAAGTGGCGGGAGAGACATCGCATGCTGGCGACGCGTGCGTCGGATTACGGCGTGGTCATCGCATACGTAAACCTCGTGGGTGGCCAGGATGAGCTGGTGTTCGATGGCGACAGCATGGTCGTCGGGCCATCGGGAACGGTGTTGTCGGAGGCGACACCCTTCGAAGAGGAACTGCTGGTGTGCGATGTCGAACTCGAGGAGGTGTTCCGCGCTCGACTGCACGATCCGCGGCGCCGCCACACGATGCGGCCACCTCGCCGGCAGGGCGAGGTCGAACGGCTGGTCCTGTCGACATCGCCGGGTGGCCGGACTCGCTCGTTGCCTCCCCCGGCGCCGGTCTTTCACGACGATGTGGCCGAGGTCTATCGAGCGCTCGTGGTGGGCACACGCGATTATGTTCGGAAGAACGGCTTCGAATCCGTTGTCGTCGGCCTGTCTGGCGGAATCGATTCCAGCCTCGTCGCCGCTGTTGCGGTCGATGCGCTCGGCGCCGACGCTGTGACGGGTGTGGCCCTGCCATCACGTTACTCATCGGATCACAGTCTTCACGATGCGCATGTCCTTGCCGACAGACTTGGCCTCCGGCGAATGGAATTGCCGATCGAACCGGCACACGCGGCGTTTCTCGAGATCCTGAGCGGACCGTTCACCGGTTGCAAGCCCGACATCGCGGAAGAGAACCTTCAGGCGCGGGTTCGCGGCACTCTGCTGATGGCGCTGTCGAACAAGTTCGGCTGGCTCCTGCTCACGACGGGCAACAAGAGCGAACTCGCGACCGGCTACGCAACGCTTTACGGCGACATGGCGGGCGGGTTCGCGATGCTGAAGGATGTTCCAAAGACGCTCGTGTACGAGCTTTCGCGCTGGCGGAACGCGCAACCGGACGGCCCCGTCATTGCCGAGTCCGTGCTGATGAAGCCGCCTTCGGCCGAGTTGCGGCCCGATCAGAAGGACACGGATTCACTGCCGCCCTACGATGTGCTGGATCCGATCCTCCGCCTGTACGTCGAAGAGGACCGCAGCATCCAGGAGATCATCGATGCGGGGCATGACGAACCAACGGTCCGGCGCATCGCCCGACTCGTGGATCTCAGCGAATACAAGCGGCGGCAGTCGGCGCCCGGCGTGAAGATCACGCCGCGCGCGTTTGGCAAGGACAGGCGCCTTCCCATCACGAGCCAATACCGCGGTCCCTGAGCGCGCCGGGGGGCCACCATCATCCCATCGAAGTCCCGGGTGCCTGCCGCCCGACGCCCTCGGGTCGCGATCAACTGCCCGTGTCGCGGCCGAACTCGACCGTCGGCGCCTGTTGCGTGCTCTCCGGCGCATCGAACTGTTCCTTCCGATCCGCCCCGATCACTCGCGCCGTGATCGTCTGCGGGAACTGCCGGATGAACGTGTTGTAGGTCTGCACCGCCTCATTGAAGTCACGACGTGCGACCGCGATGCGATTCTCCGTCTCGGTGAGTTCGTCCTGAAGACGAATGAAGTTCTCGTTGGCGGTGAGGTCCGGGTAGGCCTCGACGGCGACATTCAGAAAGAGGCGCAGGTTGTCACTGACGGCGGCACTGGCGCGGCTGACTTCGCCCGTCGCTACATCGTTCTGGATTGCACCCGCCAGTTGATCCCTGGCCGCGTTGAGGCCGCTTCTCGCCTCGGCCACGCGCGTGAAGGTCTCCTCCTGGAAGCGAGCGGCTTCCTCGACGGTCGCGACGAGATTCGGGATGAGATCGTTTCTGCGCATGAGTTCGGCCTCGATGTTTCCTCCGGCCGTTTCCGTCTGCTCATCGAGTTCCTGGATCCGGTTGTAGCCACAACCGCTCAGGGTCAGCACGAAAAGCAGGAAGAAGAGTCGAACCTTCATCGGAGTCCTCTCTCGATCGAGTCCACGTAAGAAGCCGTACGTTGAACTGCCGCGCGGTACTGACTGACGAGCGGGTCCGTCAGCTGCGGTTTCCACCGGTTCGGTGAGGTGCGGCCATCGAGTGCGGCAAGAAGACCGGTCGAGGGCGCATCCACGACCGATGCGGCCTGGACAATTACATCGCGCATTGCAGGTGGAACGTTCTGTCCCCCAAGGCGCAAGGCGGCGCGCATGTAGGTGACGAACGATGGCAGTGCGACGATGAGCAGATGGCCGACCGCGTCATCATCGCGGGCGACCCAGAGCAGTCGCGAATCAAGGGTCGCGAGGCGGCTTCGCAATTCCCTCTCTGCCTGGAGCCGGAGTGCCGGCATCTCGATCATCGACCCCTCGAACGGTTCTTCTCCCCCGAGCAGCACGTGCGCATCCTGCATGTCCATGAGTTCGATCGCGAATGCGTCTGCGGCATGCATTCGATCGCCCCACGGCAGGAGTAGCGGCTGCACACGTCTCTCTTCGTACCGCTGGAGGACGGGTGCCGCTCGGGCGAGGAGCGGCGCATCGACTTCATCCGCAAAGAGAAGGATGTTGATGTCGCTCCAGACGGGCACGAATTCGTCGCGCGCGGCGGAACCGTAAAGGATAGCGGACCTGAGCCGCGTGCCGAGCGCCGAAACAAGATCCGTCGTGAACCCCCGCGCATCGCGCAGGGCCTGCTCGGATGGCTTCATCTGCGTCACCAGCTTCGCCCCACTCCACCGCCACCGAACCCGCCACCACCACCGAACCCACCAAAACCGCCACTACCACCAAAGCCGCCGCCGAAACCGCCGGGGAAGCCGCGTCGGCCACGCGGCAGGGGGATTGGCAGGAAGACAGGAAACCGCGATCGCCGGCCACGGGACCGCGACCACAGGAACACCATGATCACGAGCATCATGATGAAGGCGATCGGGATGCCGCCATCGCCTTCGTCGGTTTGCTGCGGCGTCTGCGGCAACGCCGGGACATCGCCGGTCAGCTGGAAATCGAAACGTTCCGCGTATTCGCCGGCGAGTGCGGTGACTCCCAGCAGAATGCCCTCGCCGTAGTTTCCGTCACGGAACGCCGGTATTATGAAACGATCCGCGATCCGGCCAGCTTCGGTCGCCGTGATGAACGTCGATGTTCCCGTGCCGGTTTCAATCTTGAGCTGGCCGCGACCGTCCGGTGCCGTTTCCTTCGGAATGACCAGCACGACGATGCCTGTGTTGCGCGACGGATCGCCGGGATCACCCTTCCGGCCAATACGCCATTCCCGTCCGATCTGGAGGGCCACCTCGTCCCGCGTTCGGCCTTCCAGCGAACGAAGCGTCACGACGACGATCTCGCCGCCGGACTTCGCGCGGACCTCATCGATGATGCGACCGATCCTTGCCTCGTCCTCAGCCGGGATCGCGCCGGCAAAATCGTTCACGTACCCGATCGGGTCCGGCAGCGAAAGCTGCGCCACGCCCGTCATGGCAGAGGCCAGCAGTATCCCTTTGAAGCGAGTCATCAACGGTCCTTCCATTCCGCGCGAGCGGCGAATGTAGTCGTGGCAACGGCCGTGCCGAAACAACCCTGCCATCCTGGCTGGTGTCCAGGGCAACATCGATACGTGCCTCACGGTCCGGAGTGACCCATGAATGACCTGGCCCGCGACATCCGATTCGCGTTCCGAAGTCTGCTTCATGCACCCGGCTTTGCGGCCGCCGCGGTCGTCGCGCTTGGTCTCGGTACGGGCGCGACGACTGCCGTCTTCAGTCTACGCGATGGGGTTGTGCTTCGTCCCCTCCCCTACCCCGATCCGGACCGGCTGGTGATGCTGTGGGGCACAAATGATGAAAGGGGGCTGACCCACGAACGGCTCTCGCTGGTGAATCTGATGGACTACTCGAAGCGGACACGGCCGGGAAACGCATTGCGTCCCCGGCCGCGGCCGTTGGAAACTGCCCAGGATTCACGCCGGCATCGGCGCAGTGGAACCTACCGGAGTCCGTTCCGCTCTTCGAAGCGCTGGACTTCGCGCTCGGCCTCGTCGCGAGCCTTGCCGTAGCGCTGTTGAATGGCGCCTACGAGCTGGTCGCGGCGGCCCTCGATCCGGTCGAGGTCGTCATTGGTCAGGTCGCCCCACTGCTCCTTGACCTTGCCCTTGACCTCGTTCCACTTGCCCTTGAAGGTCGACTCGTTCATGCTGGCCTCCTGCCGAAGTGAGTCCTTCTATCGCGAAGACACGACTGGCAGAGCTCAGCGCACGCGGTCCCGGAGTCCATCGACACCGCTCTCATCCGCGCAATGCTTGCAGCAATACATGCCGACCCGGCTCTCCAGGCCGTGGCCTACGATCCGGCACTCGCAATGCTTGCAGCGTGGAGCAAGTGCGTGGATGGCACATTCGAAGCTGTCGAACACATGATGCTGGCCCGACATCACCACTTCGAACGCCTTGTCGTAGTCGTTGCCGCACGTTTCACACACGGACATTGCTGCACTCCGTTCAGTTTTCGTGTCACGTATCGAGGGTGCAGGATCCGTGCCGCCCAACCCCTGAAACATGAGGATCTGCGCTGCCGCGTGCCGGCTTGGACTCATGCGCTTCGAGCGGGTCCGCCGCGCTACAGCGGATCCCTCTGGAGGCCCGGCACGGCTCCGTCGAGCGACAATCAAGGCGGCGGGGTATGCGATCCGGGTGAATGGCGACTCCGGTTGCAACCCGCGAGTGAAAGGGGAGCGTCGATGCGCATCCTGATCGTGGAAGACGATCGCAGGGTGGCGAGTTTCCTGGAGCGAGGGCTGCGTGAAGAAGGATACGCGGTGGACGTGGCGCACGAGGGAGAGGACGGCCGACTGAAAGCGCACGTTCACGACTATGACGTGTTGATTCTCGACGTGATGCTGCCGGGCCGGACGGGGATCGAAATCGTACGCGAACTGCGACGTGAGGAGCGAGCGGTCCCGGTGCTTCTGTTGACGGCGAGGGACACGAAAGATGACATCGTGCGGGGGCTGGACGCTGGAGCCGACGACTATCTGACGAAGCCGTTCAGCTTTGACGAACTTCTTGCGCGCGTGCGGGCGCTGGGTCGGCGGGTGAGCGTGGCGTGGGAGGAGCGGCTTCGTTACGACGACCTCGAACTGGACCGGCGGCGCCGGACGGTGGTCCGGGGAGGCCGCGAGTTGAATCTCACGCCGAAGGAGTTTCAGTTGCTGGAGTTCTTTCTGGCGCGGCCGGAGCAAGTGGTCCGGCGAACGGAGCTGCTCGAGAAAGTCTGGGACCTTCGGTTCGATCCAATGAGCAACGTCGTCGATGTGCATGTGGGCAATCTGCGGCGCAAACTGCGAACGGACGAAGGCGGTGGGCTCGTGCACACCGTTCGTGGCGTTGGCTACATCCTGCATCGCGATTACGAAGGTGAGGCCGATTGAGACGTTCGCTGCGGATCCGACTTGCAGCGCGCGTGGCGGCGGCAGTGGCGGCGTCGCTCGCTCTGATTTCCGTGACCGGCTATCTGGGTGCGCGCGTGTTTCTCGACCGCGAGATCACGGCAAGCCTGTACAATGTGGCAGCGATCCAGGCCAGCTCTGTGACGGATGCGCCGTCAGGGGAAATGCACTTTCACGAATGGGATCTGACGCCCGAAGAAGCGGCGCAGGTGCGCGAGTTGAACCGGTTCGCTCAGGTCTGGAGCGCGGAGGGCCGGAGTCTGCTGCGGACGCAGTACATCCGCGAGGACCTTCCCCTCGACCGTACAGCGCTGCGTGCGGCGGCGACGGGTCAATTGATCACGCGAGAACAGAGCTTCGCCGGGATCCCGATCCGATCGTTGTATTATCCGCTGGAACGGTTGGGCCCGCTGCACGCGCATCATGTGTTGCAGGTCGCCGCGCCGTTGACGGGCCGCAACCGGATGCTCGAGCAACTGGCGTGGTTGCTCGCGAGCATCACCATGCTGGCCGGCGCTGTAGCCTTCGCGGGTGGGTGGTGGCTATCCAGGCGAGTGGTCAGGCCCCTGCACGAGATCATCGATCAGGCAGAGGCCATCCGCGCCGGCACGCTCGCGTCGAGGATCGAAGCCAGCGCGGACAGTCAGGAGTCGGAACGTCTGGTTGGTGTGTTGAATACGATGCTCGCGCGGCTCGAACAGTCGTTCGAGGCACAGCGTCGGTTCACTGCGGACGCGAGCCACGAGCTGCGCTCGCCGCTGACCGCACTGCGTGGCGAGATCGAGGTCGCACTGCGTCGGGAGCGCGAGCCGGAAGAGTACCGCCGCGTGCTCGGCGCCAATCTCCAGGAGGTCGACCGCCTGAGTCGGCTCGCCGAGGACCTGCTCACGTTGGCCCGCTCCGATACGGGGATGATGGAAGCGCGCCTCGAGCCCGTCGATCTCGGCCAGCACGTGGCCAGCCTGATCGAACGACTCCGCCCGCGTGCCGAGGCCAGACGCATAGTGCTTTCCGCGCGCGGCCAGACGGGGATTGCGCCACTCGACGCCAGCCTGATGGATCGACTCCTCTGGAACCTGCTCGACAACGCCCTCCACTTCGCGCCGCGCGGCGGGCGAGTCGATGTGCGTGTGAAGCGGTATGGCGATGAACTCGAACTCGACGTGAGCGACGATGGCCCCGGCGTTCCTGCATCCGATCGGGAACGCGTGTTCGAGCGGTTCTTTCGCGGCGACGCAGCGCGCACGGCGACGGATGCCGAGGGGACCGGGCTCGGTCTGTCCATCGCGCGAGCGATCGCGATCGCACATGGCGGCCGAATCGACATCACCGATTCGGCCTCAGGTGGCGCCCGCTTCCGTGTTTGCCTGCCGGTTCACCCGCCAGAGCGATCCCACGGCTCAGCCGCCCCTCGCGGTCACGGCGTGATCGTTACCGTCACGCCAGGACCCTCGCCTCGAATGCTCATGCGCGATTCAGCCGAGACCGGGCCCGTGAACACACCATCGTTGTACGAGAACACCTGAATCGAGATCGGCTGACCTGAAGGAAGCTCACCGGCCGCGATGCTGAACGTACGCGCGTCGCCCGCCGCGTTCCACGTCTTCCCCGCACCGCAATTCGTACCACACGAGTACTGTGCCACCACAACAAAACGGCTCGGACTGGTCGTGCTGCTCCAGTTGACAACGATCTCGTTCGAAGCCGCGAATGTCGCGCTGTCCGCCGGTGCAGTCAGCGTGACGACTTCCGGCATGACGTCCGTGCCAGTGACAAGCTCCGTGCCGAAGCGGATCTCGAGGGCGATCGGCTCACCGGTAGCCACGGCGGCGACCGTTCCATAATAGCTCCCTGCTCCAGCGGTTTCCGGAATCACGGTCCCGTTCACCCGGACGTCAGCGCCCGCGAGCGGGACTCCGTTCCGCACAACGAAGATACTCTGGTATACACCGCTCATATCTCCGCCCGTGACGGTATAAACCAGTGGCGGCTCCACGGTGATCTCCGGTCCCGGCCCCTCACCTCGAACGCTCATGTGCGAGTCCGTCGAGACAGGACCCGTGAACGTACCATCGTTGTACGCGAATACCTGGATCTGAATCGGTTCGCCGACAGGCAGATCTGCCGCTGGAATCGTATACGATCGCACGTTGCCGTTGACGGCGTAGTCCCTGGACGTCCCGCAACCGGCACCACACGAATACTGCGCTGTTACCGTGAACCGGTCCGGATCCGATGTGCTCGTCCACTGCACCGTGACATCCGTGCCCTCGACCACCGTTTCGCCATCGGCCGGTACCATGACAGCCGGGATCGCAGGCATGACATCCGTGCCACGAACGACATCAGCGCCAGAACGAACTTCGAGAACGATCGAGCCGCCCGGGTCGACCGCCGGAATCGGACCGTAGTACGACCCCGCACTGGCAGCCGCAGGAATGGCAACGCCATTCACCTTTACGTCCGCGCCGGCCAGAGGAACGCCGTCGCGCAGGATGTTCAGATTCTGGTACACCGCGCCCATGTCGCTGCCGGTCACAGTGTATACGGCCTGCGGTTCCTCTTCCTGCTCCTCGGTCTCGGCGGGGCCTGCCGAGTCACACGAGGACAATAGCAAGCCGGCAGCAAGCAAGCTCGACGAATGCTTTGCGTATCCGCGCACGACTCTGCACAATGATTGCATTGCGCCCTCTCCGTTCCAGGTTCTTGCACGTCCGCAAGACCGGCGGCACTGGCTGTCGCCGGCCTGATTCGCAGACGATCCGGATCCTCATCTCCAGCTTCGGCAGAATCCGGGTCCGGCTGTCCGGGAGAGCGCGAAACCGGCCCCGGGGCGGTCAGACGGTCCTCCGTCTCGTCAGAGCCCGCATGCTCGTTCTCGGGTTCAATGTGGACGAACTCGACCGCCCACCTGCCATGCAGGAAATGTGAAGAGGTGCACCGTTGCGCATGGCCTGCCGTTGTGTGTGCACGACAGGTTGTGTATCATGGCGTCGAGTCGCCGGGGATTTCCCAGGGATAACAGGGCGGATCTCATGTATGTTCGCGATCTGTTGGCCGGCAAGTCGAGCGCGATCACCATCGAGCCGGGCAGAGACATTGCCACGGCGGTGCAGTTGCTCATGAGACACCACATCGGCGGATTGCCCGTCGTCACCCGGGCCGGCTCCCTCGTCGGCTTTCTCGCGGAGCGTGACGTCGTGCGCATAGTCGATGCCGCCATCGACCTCATTCGCTCGATGACCGTCGAGCAGGTCATGCGCCGGCCGGCCCCTGTTTGTGCTGTCGACGATTCCCTCCACGAGGTAATGGCCAGAATGACGCGTGAACGCATGCGTCATTTCGTGGTCCTGGACGAGGACCACATTGCCGGCGTGATCTCGGTCGGCGACCTTGTCAAACACCGGCTCGAACAGCTCGAAACCGAAGCCGGTGTATTGCGCGATTACGTGGCCGCGCAGCGCGCCAGAACGGAAAGGCCTGCTCGGCGGCGGTGATCGTGGTGGGAACGTCATCCTGATCGCGTCCGCCCGCACCCCTGCCTGGCTGAATTCATGAATCTCGAAACACGCGAACGAATCCGTACGCTCATTGACGATGACCATACGAATATCGGACGTACCGTCGCCGCTCGAATCGCCCGCCTGATTTCCGAGAAAGCCGCAGCCGGCGAGCCGGCCGTACTCGGCCTGGCCACCGGGTCCACGCCGATCGACGTGTACCGCGAATTGATCCGCCTGCATCGCGAGGAAGGGCTCAGCTTTGCCAACGTCGTCACGTTCAATCTCGACGAGTACTGGCCGATGCCACCCGACAGCATCCATTCGTACCACCGGTACATGTGGGAGAATCTCTTTTCGCACATCGACATTGCGCCTGCGAACGTGCACATGCCGGACGGATCCGTTGCGCCGGACGTCGTTGAGCAGGAGGCGGAGCGCTACGAACAGGCCATTCGGCGGGCCGGCGGCATCGACCTTCAGATTCTTGGCATCGGCAAGACCGGCCACATCGGTTTCAATGAACCCGGCTCCGGCGCCAGCAGCAGAACCCGTCTCGTGTATCTCGACACGATCACACGGAGGGATGCGGCCGCCGACTTCTTTGGCGAGGCGTACGTGCCACGCCAGGCCATCACGATGGGCGTGGCGACCATCCTCGACGCGCACGAGATCTGCATTCTTGCCACTGGCGAGCACAAGGCAGCGATTGTCCGGCGGGCCGTAGAAGGCGATGTCGACGTCGAGGTCGCCGCGACGTTTCTCCAGGTACATCCGAACACGACGTTCTACGTCGATGCCGCCGCTGCCGCCGACCTGACGCGTGTTGCGACGCCATGGCTGCTGGATGAAGTGCAGTGGGACGAAATTTTGACCGTGCAGGCTGTTGTGTGGCTGTCACTCGAGGTCGGCAAGGGTATCCTCAAGCTGACGCAACGCGATTACGCCGACCACAAGCTCTCCTCCCTCGTTGCCCTTCACGGGACACCCGGTGAAGTGAACGGCCGCGTCTTCAACATCCTTGGCGCCAAGATCCGTGGCAAGTCGAAGCTCCCGCGCGACCGTCGCGTCCTGTGCTTCTCACCGCATCCGGACGATGACGTCATCTCGATGGGAGGCATCCTCGGCAAACTCGTCGAGAACGGGAACCATGTCACGGTCGCGTACATGACGAGTGGCA
Organism: Longimicrobiales bacterium; assembly: GCA_050732695.1. GTDB lineage: Bacteria > Gemmatimonadota > Gemmatimonadetes > Longimicrobiales > RSA9 > JBFFZF01. The sequence continues at coordinate 11,636 of JBOHRL010000001.1, forward strand.
ACATCGCGGTCTTCGATCATGACGTTCGCCGCTATATCGACTTCCTCGAGCGGCTCGCTGTCGAACACAGGACCGAACCCGCCCCTGTCGAGAAACTTGCGACCACGGTTCGCGAGTTCCTCGCCCGAAAGAAGGTCGGCGATGTGGACACCCCCGAGGTGCAGGACCTCAAGCGCATGATTCGCGAAGCGGAAGCGGTCAGCGGGATTGAAGTCATGGGCCTCGACCGCTGCAATGCGCGGTTCCTCAATCTTCCTTTCTACCAGACTGGAAAGGTCGTAAAGGATCCGATCGGTCCGGACGATGTCGCGATCGTGCGCGACCTCCTCGCGGAGATCCAGCCGCAACTGATCTTCGTTGCAGGTGATCTCTCCGATCCGCACGGCACGCACCGCAAGTGCAAGGACGCCGTTGACGCGGCGCTCGCACAGGTACGAACGAGCGGTCAGGTCCGCCCCGAAGTCTGGTCGTATCGCGGTGCATGGCAGGAGTGGCCGGTGACGGAGGCGACCTGGCTCGTGCCCATGTCGCAGGAAGAACTCAGGCGCAAGATCCAGGCGATCTTCAAGCATCAGTCGCAGAAGGATTCCGCTCCCTTCCCCGGCCAGGATGACCGCGAGTTCTGGCAGCGTGTCGAGGACCGCAACACAGGCACCGCACAGCTGCTCGACCGTCTTGGCCTCGCCGAGTACTATGCGCTCGAGGCCTATGTCGTCGAAGCGTGAACGGCCGGTCTCGTTCTTTCTCCGGAACCGCCGCCTCACAGAATGGCTCCAGACCCTGCGCTGGCGCCTGCGCTTCAGCCGCGATCGGCCCATCCTGGTCGTCCATCAGATGGCTCGTGTCGGTTCGATCACGGTCCTCCGCGCACTGCGTCGCAACGTCCCCGGTGTGCACATCCTGCACACACACTACCTGAACCAGGGCACAATTCAACGTTATCGCCAACAGTTCAATCGCCAGTTTGCGACCACTCGGCGAGCCGGCCTGCACCGCGAATACCTCAGCGCTCGTTTGCTGCATGACCGGATTCGCACCGGCGTCCGCGAGCGCTGGAAGGTCATCTCCCTCGTGCGGGATCCCGTCGCGCGCACCGCATCCGCGTTCTTCATGCACTTGCCGTATACGATGCCCGAGCTCGGCGCCCAATTCCGCAACGAGGCCGCCAACGTGCCGCGGCTTATCGATCTGTTCCTGCGCGAATCCGAACCCGAGCACCAGTTTACTCTGGACTGGTTCGATCTCGAGGTCAGGGATGTGCTCGGGATCGACGTATTCGCACAGCACTTCCCGAGGGAAGCCGGGTTCGCGACGTATGCCGGCCCGTTTGCCGACCTGATCGTCTTGCGGCTCGAGGACCTCGACCGCGTCGGTCCGACCGCGCTCGGCAGATTCCTCGGCGTTCCGCCCATTCCGCTCGCCGCCGCGAATCGGGGCGAGGACCAGGACTGGGCCGACGCGTACCGCCGATTCCTTGCCACCATCGAAATGCCTCGCGAGTACCTCGACCGAATGTATGGTTCCCGCCTGGCCCGGCACTTCTACGGCACCGAAGAACTGGAGGCTTTTCGCGCGCGGTGGGCGTGACGGACAACCAGGCTGTTCAGTTGCCGCTCGCTCCCTCTGGTTCTGAATCGAATGATACGGCAGCATCTGTGCGTGATAACAGGCGCGCACGCAACCGAGGCATGTCCTCCCTGTGATTCTTGCAATTCGAAGGGCACAAGGGAAAATTTGAACTTCGTACCGTTCTCGTGAAGCACGGTCGTGCGCAGAATCCTGCGCAGTGTGTACGGCCGAACCTGATCCACAGGAGGCAGCATGAAGTATCTCAGGACGTTGGGCGGAGTTCTCACGGTGGTCGTAGTGGCTGGTTGCTACCAGGCCACCATCAACACCGGCCGGCAGGCTTCAGGACAGACCATCGAGCGGCCATGGGCCCACTCCTTCCTGGCAGGTCTCGTCCCACCTTCGGTCACCGAGACCGCTTCGACTTGCCCTGATGGCGTGGCCCGCGTCGTAACACAGCACTCCTTCCTCAACGTCGTTGCGCAGATCGTCACCGGATCGATCTACTCACCGATGACGATCACGGTGGAGTGCGCGGCGAGTGTGCCCGAGGAAGCCGCTGCTGATGGCAACGTGGTTCGGGCTTCACGCGGGCAGGAAGATCAGGCGATGCTCCAGGCGATGCGCCGGTCCCTCGAAATGCGCGTCCCGGTCTACATCGAGTTGGAGTGATGCCCCGGCCGGCATGAAGTCACCATCGGCCCTCTCCGCTCGCCATCGAACCTTCGTCGTTCCACGGGAGGCGGCAGGTGGCCAACGCGATGTCCACGGGCCACATACGACGCTGATACGGGCGCCGAATCAATCAGGAAGTTGCGTCACCGGCAAGACGCTCTTGCAACTGCGACTTTCAACCGCGGTTCAGGGCTTCCCCGTGTCGTTGAGCGTGGACGGCAAGCAATATGTGGCGGTGAGACAAAAACGGTTTGATGGGGTTCGTCATGCCCCCGGCAGGATTCGAACCTGCGGCTGACGCGGTTTAGGAAACCGCCGCTCTGTCCACCTGAGCTACGGGGGCAACCGGGGCCATCTCACGTTACGTGGGCAACCGATAAGATGGCGAAACAGGCGCCGATCGACTACCCCTCAGGTGCGCGATGGATTCGGTGGGCGTGGTTCTGCGCGATAGCTCAGGCGACCAGCCGGCACGGGAACCGGTCACGAGTACTGAAGAACCGACACCACGGGAAGTGGCTGAAGGCGCTGGCGGCCGTTGAGGAACGCGAGTTCGATCACGAAGCTGGTGCCTACGACTTCACCGCCGAGCTGGCGGACGAGTTGCACGGCGCTGGCCGCGGTGCCGCCCGTGGCAAGAACGTCATCGACAACGAGAACCCGCTGATCGGGGCGGATCCCATCGCTATGCATCTCGACGGCGTCGGTGCCATACTCGAGTGCGTACTCGACGCGAATCGTTTTCCAGGGCAGTTTGCCGGGTTTGCGGATGGGTGCAAAGCCGACACCGAGAGCGTGGGCAAGTGGTGCGCCGATGATGAAGCCGCGGGACTCGATGGCGACGATGAGGTCCGGGCGGAGTGGCGCAGCGGCATCGCGCAGGTGATCGAGCAGAGCGTTCATCAGAGGAGCGTCGGCGAGCACCGGCGTAATGTCCCTGAACAGGATGCCGGGCGTCGGGAAGTCAGGCACATCGCGCACGCGGTCGCGGATGCGTTGCGCGAGCGAAACGGCAGCGTTCATTCGGTCCGGCCAGCGAGGAACCCGGCGGCGAGGCCGGCGAGGGCGATGTCGAGGCGATCGCCGCGGGCCTGCGCGTTCGTAATTGTGCGGTACCCATCGCGACGAAGTTGCGATGCGAACCACGCGATGCGATCTGCAATGTCGAGGATCTCGGGTGTCACGCCTGTACTCTGACCCGCTGCAATCCCCTCGGCGAGCGCATGAATGGCGGACTCGAAGACACTGGCGTCTTCGCCGCCAATGGACGCCGCGAGTGCCTGGCCGAGCGCTTCCCATTCCTCGCGAGCCCGAGCAGCTTGTGAGGCGAGGCCTGCCTCGCTCTGCGCCGGCGATTCGACAATGTCCCACGCGCTGAGCGGAGCATGGACCGGCACGAGGCCCTCCGGCAGTGGCTCGAGGGACTTTGTCTCAGGTACGATTTCATCAAGTTCGAGCAGGGCTTCATCGGCGAACTCTGCTTCGGTCTCCAGTTCGACCGTGAATTCCTGCGTCAATTCAAGCGAAGCGAATGCGGGATCGTCCCACGGCCGCAGTTCGGGCCCGCTGGCCATGGGTTCGAGGTCAAGGGTGACGTCGAGAGACGCCGCCCCGGTCACCGGCGACACGTCAGAAGCCGCTACCCCGGAGGGCGCGTCCCCTGACGCGTCAGGAGCCGCACCGCCGGCGATCGCGTCCGCTGGCGCTGCGGGAGCCTTGCCGGCAACCCGGCGGGCCGGTGCGCGGCCAGGCGCGCTCTGCGCCGGCGGCAGGATGGCGCCGGCGGCCACGGCCGGATGGCTTTCGATCCAGCGTGTGCGGACGGGCGGAACCGGGCGGTTCGACGTCTCTGGTGCGACGCCCGGTTCCTGCAAGTCAGGCATGATGATCCTCGGGAGAAAACGAGACGTTGGCGGTGTTGGGCGAGCCCCAACCTATCGCGTCGATGGCGGCCCGCGGTAGGGTCAGCGGGCCGCGGTCCAGCCGGGCGACCCGAGCGTTACGCCGAGATAGAGATTCCGTCCGGGTGCCGGCTCGAAGTAACGCCGGCCTACCGCATTCACGACAACGGACGCGTTATAGCGAGTATCCGTGACGTTGTTGAGTGCAATGAAGGGAGTGGCCAGCCAATCGCCGATGCGGGCGCGGTAGAGCAGCCGCGCATCCATGACCGTGGCGGCCTCGTTCGCGAACGCCGGGTCGTTGCCGTCCTCGGTGGCCTGCTCGCCAATATGCTGGAGCTCGAAATCGAAACGCAGGCGATCGGCGGCGTTGAGCTGGATCCCGGCGAAGATGTTGTGTCGCGGCACGCCCGGGAGGCGATTCTCTTCGAAGTCGGTGCCCAGACTGCCATCGTCAACGAACACGAAGTCGTTCAGCGTATACGCGACCTCGATCGCGTGCTGGCCGATCGGCGAGGACGCAGCCAGTTCGAGCCCGCGATGGCGTGTCTCACCTGCGTTGCGGAAGAATTCGCGACCCTCCTCGCCCTCGACCTGGAACGGAACGACTGTGTTCTCGACGTTCATGTGGTACAGTGCGACGTCGAGATTCACGCGGCCCAGGCGGCCACGCGCACCGATCTCGGCGCTTCGTGCGTGTTGCGGGTCGAGAACGGCGTTGAAGCCGCCCGGACAGCACGGCTGCCCCGCGGGTGGTGGCGCGTTGATGAGTTCCGTCGTCGTCGGCGTCTGGAAGGCGGTCGCGTAGTTTGCGTAAAGCCGAACATCGCTCGCGGCACTCCATGTCACGCCGAGCATTCGGCTGAACGCCGAGAGCGTCCGTTTGCCGGAATCGTCGCGGCCATCGCCCGAAAACCGGTCTTCGGTCTCGAAGCGAACCGCGTCATAGCGCGTGCCGAGTGTGACCTCGACACTCGGCGAGAGACGCATGCTGGCCTGAACGAACGGGCCCAGTGCGAGCACGCGTTCCGCCTGATCGCGCTGCACGGTCGGACCGGCCTCGCCACTCACGTTGTTGAACTCACGCCGGTCGTCCCGCGCGAATTCGGCATCGAGGCCCGCGGTCAGTGAGAAGTCGCTGCCGCTCCCTGCGGGTAGTCCCGACCACGACGCCCGCATGCCACCACCTCGTCGCTCGAGGAAGATGAACGCGAACGGCAACGCATTGTCGACATCGCGTGCGAGGCCCCAGCCAGCGAGATCGAAACGACCGGCGCCGATGATACGGGAGTATGCAAGGCCGGCCTGCGCCTGGTGCGTCGCTTCGCCGCTGCCGGTGCGGACGTTGTTCGGCCACGCGATGCGCGGGCGGAGCCGTGCCGAGTCGAGAGGGAGTGCGCCCGGACTTTCGGCGACGGGTGCGTTGACGGCGTTCACGACGAACGCAAGCGAGGAAGCGGCATCGAGCGCAAGCCTGGCGGTCGCATTGAGGAGCGTCTGCTCGGCGCGCGAGAAATCGCGGAACCCGTCCGTGCTCAGGTGGGACAGACTGATCAACCAGTTGGCGCGCCCACCCGTCCCGCCGGCCTTGGCCTGAAGCTTCGAGACGCGCCCGAACTCACCTTCCCTGCCGGCATCCCCACCCATCACACGCGCCTCGACGCCAAAAGGCGCAAGCGGCGGCGATTCCGTCGTGACGGCGATGACACCGCCTGCCGCGTTGCCGTAGAGTGCCGAGGACGGGCCGCGCAGGATCTCGACACGCTCGGCGGCGCCGAGATCGAGATTGTTGAGGTTCGACTGCCCGTCCGGCATCGTGAGCGGGATTCCATCGGCAATCACGCGGATGCCGCGCACCCCGAACGCAGCGCGTGCGCCGAACCCGCGAATCGAGATGCGAGCGCCCAGCGAAAAGTTATAGCGATTGTTGACGAAGACGCCGGGAACACGATCGAGTGACTCATCGAGTCCGACGGTGAGCTGCGCACCCTGGAGGATGCTTCGAACGATGCGGGCGGTTGCCGCCGGCATCCGCTCGAGAGGCATGGTGCCCCGCGTAACCGTTGCGGTCAGGCTGTCGAGCGGGATGGGCCGGATGGAATCGACGCCAGTGCGACCCTGTCCGGAAGCAGGCGCTGCGAAGCAGGCCATGCCTGCCAGCATGAGCGCGGATGTGGCGCCGAGCAATCCGCAGCGCTCAGGGGCCGGCCGGTGACCCCGCACGCTTGCCCGTCCGCAGCTTGTGCCGCAGGAACTCGATGATGCCCGGCAGAATCGAGACGAAGATGATGGCAAGGATCACCAGTTCGAAGTTCTTTTCGACGGCCGGGATCGTGCCGAAGAAGTAGCCTGCAAAGACGAAGAGCGCAATCCAGACGATACCGCCCACGACGTTGTATGCAAGGAAGCGCCCGTAGTTCATGGTCCCGATGCCGGCCACGAACGGCGCGAAGGTCCGGATGATCGGCATGAATCGCGCAATGATGATGGTCTTGCCACCATGCCGTTCGTAGAATGCGTGCGTGCGGTCGAGATACGCCTTTTTCACGAAGGGCAGGCCGCGCTCCGCACGCGGGCCGACCCATCGCCCGATCCAGTAGTTCACGGTATCGCCCAGAATCGCAGCGATGGACAGCAGCACGAACAGCAGAAGCGGGTTCAACGAACCGCGCGCGGCGAAGGCGCCGGCCGCGAAGAGCAAGGAATCGCCGGGCAGGAGCGGCATCACGACGAGCCCGGTCTCCACGAAGATGATCGCGAACAGGATCCCGTACGTCCACGTTCCATATTCGCGGATCATGCCGTCGAGATGGTGATCGATGTTGCGGATGAAGTCAAAGAGCTGAAGCAGAAGATCCATCGAAGCGTATCCGGTGGTCAGGTTGCGGGCCAGGCGAAACGGCCAATCAGGGGCACGAACGCGCACCCCGCGAGTTCCTCAGTCTCGACCCCTGTCTCGCTTTTCCTCACCAGAGTGAGCTGCTGTTCGGTCCGATCGCCGAGCGGGATGAGCATGCGGCCGCCGGTGGCCAGCTGCGTAACCAGGGCGGCAGGAATCTCGGGTGCGCCTGCGGCCACGAGAATCGCATCGAACGGAGCATAGCGCGACCAGCCGACCGTACCATCGCCCGTAAGCAGTGCAACGTTCGCAATGCGCAATGAATCGAGGACGGCCCGGGCGCGCAGGGTGAGTTCAGGGATGCGATCGATCGAGTACACGCGACTCACAAGCTGCGCGAGGACGGCCGTCTGGTACCCCATCCCCGTCCCGACTTCGAGGACACGGTCGGTCGGCTCGAGCTCGATCCGCTCCATGAACAGGGCCTGAAGCGATGGCTGCGACGTGGTCTGACCGAATCCGATCGGCAGGGCAGCGTCCTCGTATGCACGATGCTCGACAGCAGTCGGCAGGAACAGATGCCGCGGCACTGTCGAGAACGCGCGCAGGATCTCGAGATTCTCGATGCCCTTGTCGCGAATGATCTCGACGAGCTGCCGTCGCTGGCGCTCAAAGCGCTGGTCATTCAGAGCGACAGCTGCCACTGCCCGATCTCCGAAAGCAGACGGTAGTTGGTGAGATCGATGTGCAACGGCGTGACCGAGATGAAACCGTCATGGATGGCCTGGAAATCGGATTCATCGGTTCCCGACCACTTGCTCTCGCCGCCGCCGATCCAGAAGTACTCGCGACCGTTCGGATCGGCCGCGCGCGTCAGTGAACCCACGTACGCCCGCCGGCCGAGCGACGTCACGCGGATGCCCGCCACCGCGTCGGGTGCGACCGGCGGCAGGTTCACGTTGAAGAGCGTGTCTTTCGGGAAACGCGACCGGCCGACGAGCTGCTTCAGAACCTCCGTGAGCACATCCTCCCACTGCTCGAGTTGCTCCATCTGGCGGCCCGTCCACGATAACGCGATCGCCGGAATGCCGAGGATCGTCGCTTCCATTGCTGCCGCAACGGTGCCCGAGTAGAGTACGTCGTCACCGAGGTTCGCGCCGTGGTTGACGCCCGAGAGCACGAAGTCCGGCCGCTGTTCCAACAGTTCGCCAACCGCAAGCACGACACAGTCGGTTGGCGTACCGTCCACGACCATGCTGCCATCATCGGCGGAGCGCACACGCAGCGGATAATGCAGCGTTAACGAGTGACTGGTCGCGCTCTGTTCGCGATCCGGCGCGACCACAGTCACATCGCCGAGCCGGCCCGCCGCACGAGCCAGAACGCGGATGCCGCCGGCGAGGTACCCATCATCGTTCGTGACAAGGATTCGCATTACGACCTTGGTGGCAGTGTCAGGACGCGGGCAAGCTGGGCGAGTTCGATCCGCAGCATGTCGACGGTTTCAACTTCGAGCGCGCGCCCGCCCATTTCCTGGAGACTACCGGTCCGGCGCAACTGATCGAGCTTCGCCTTGGCGCCCTCGACCGTATACTTTTCGTCGTAGAGCAACTGCTTCACGAGCATGATCAGGCGGATCTCCTTGCGCTGGTAGACGCGGTTGCCGGACCGGTTCTTGGACGGATTGAGCGGCCCGAACTGCGTCTCCCAGTAACGAAGCACGTGCGGCTTCAGGTCTACGAGATCGCAAACTTCGCTGATCGAGTAGTACTCTTTGTGGGCAACAGGCCGCTCCCGCGTGACCTGACTGCGGTCGATCGCATCGCGTTGATCGTCAGCGCGCGCATCGGCGCGGCCGCTTGCCAGTTCGGCGTCGAGGGTGGACGCGCCCCTGAGCACATCCGCATCGACCGCGGCGGTCGCGGGCGGCGCAGAGGCATCCTGGCTCGTCGCTTCCTCGATCTCCCAAGGGAAGAGGTCGTCCCGTTCCTCTGCACTCATGACCAGATCTCCGGTTTGGGCTCACGCAGCATCAGATGCTCCATGGCTTCGCGTGCTGTCCGTTGCTCGAAAAGCACCGCGTGCACCTCGTTGACGATCGGCATCTCGATCGATTCGCGCAACGCGAGATCGCGCGCGGCGCGTGTCGTGTCAACGCCTTCCGCGACATGGCGCATCCCGGCCAGGATGTCGTGCAGCGTTCGTCCCCGGCCCAGTTCGATGCCGACATGCCTGTTGCGGCTGAGATCACCTGTGCAGGTCAGGATCAGGTCGCCCATCCCGGCCAGGCCGGAAAGCGTAAGGGGGTTCGCTCCCCGGGCGACCCCGAGCCGGGCAATTTCCGCCAGCCCGCGCGTGATCAGGGCCGCCGTCGCGTTGTGGCCAAGACCGAGGCCGACCGCCATTCCCACCGCAAGGGCAATCACGTTCTTGAGGGCGCCGCCCAGCTCAACGCCGGCCACGTCACTCGACGTGTATACCCGGAAGTCGGCCGTCTGGAAGAGGTCCTGTGTAGCTATGGCCGTGCGCTCGTTCGCGCTCGCAACGGTGACCGCCGTGGCCAGACCGCGGGCGACCTCCTCCGCGAAGCTGGGGCCGCTCAGGAATGCCATTCGCGCGGCAGGCCCCGGTGGCAGGACCTCGGCCAGAACCTCTGCCATGGTCTGGAGTGAACCCCGCTCGATCCCCTTCGACGCGCTGATCACCGCCGCGCCGGGCTCGAAATAAGGCGCCGCCTCCTGCATGACACCGCGCACATGCTGCGCAGGACTCACGGACACGATGAAGGCGCAGCCAATGACCGAAGCCAGATCGGTCGTCGCGACGAGGCCGGGTTCGAGCGAAATCCCGGGCAGGTACCGTGCGTTGCCCTCGCCTGCGTTCACGGCGTCGGCAACATCCGACTCGAACGACCAGAGTGTGACTGCGTTCCCCTTGCGCGCGAGCAGATTCGCGAGGGCGGTGCCCCATGCGCCTGCCCCGATGACCGTGATCCGTTCCGTCATCGTGCCTCGCGTGTCCTCCTGCCAAACCGATTCTCGGTACCCGCACGGAGCCGGCGAATGTTCGCGCGGTGTGCGAACACGACGAAAACCGCCAGCGCCAGCGTCAGCCAGAGAACGGGACCGCTGCCGGCCAGCACCCACACGGTGACGGCAACAACGATCGCCGCGACCATCGACGCGAGCGAGACGTACCCGGTCACCCAGGCCAGAAAGCCCCAGGTGCCCAGGCCAATGAGCATTGCCATGGGCGCAAGCGCGAGCACCACGCCCGCGCTCGTCGCCACTCCCTTCCCTCCCTTGAACCCGACATAAATCGAGAATACGTGGCCCATGATGGAGGCCGCACCGTACCCCAATGCCCACGATGGTGATGGCTGGCCATCCCAGAGCGGAAAGGCGAATGCCGGGAACCATCCTTTCGCGATGTCGACAACGAAGATCGGCAGCGCGGCTTTCCAGCCGAGGACGCGGTACGCATTGCTTGCACCGAGGTTCCCGCTGCCGTGCCGGCGCAGGTCCACACCACGCACGCGCCCAACCACGAAGCTGGTCGGGATCGCACCCGTCAGATACGCCGCAGCGAGCAGGAGCCACGTCATCGCCGTTTCTCGCTTCGCGCGCGCAGCCGGATGCGGATCGGGGTTCCCGCAAAACCCCAGCGCTCACGCATTCCGTTACGCAGGTAACGGACGTAGTGCTCGGGCACTGCTTTCGGATAATTCGCAAACAACACGAATGTGGGCGGCGCTGCTGCTGCCTGCGTCGCGTACAGGAATCGGACCGGCGCGCCACGATAATGCGGAGGCGGCTGCCGGGCAGACAGCTCCTTGACCGCTTCGACGACGTCATGGGTCGCGATCCGCTTGCCGCGGCTGGCCGCGACTTCGAGAACGAGGTCGAGCACCTTGTGCACGCGCTGGCCGGTCAAGGCACTGCTGAACAGGATGGGCACCGTGGCGAGAGCCGGTGCGCGCGCACGCACTGTGCGTTCGTACTCGATCGCAGTTCTGGTGTCCTTCTCGACGAGGTCCCACTTGTTGGCAACGATGATCAACCCACAGCCTGCGCTCCACGCCTTCTCGGCAATCCGCAGGTCCTGCGCATGGACGGGCTGAGTCGCCTCGATCAGCAGGATGCAGACGTCGGCACGCTCGATCGCACGCTCGGTCCGTAACGCGCTGTAGTACTCGAGGCCGCGATCGATTCGGGACTGACGGCGTAATCCAGCAGTATCGACGAACACCAGATCGCGATCGTGATAGCGCACCAGCGTGTCGATGCTGTCGCGCGTGGTTCCCGCCTCCTCGTTCACGACCAGTCGTTCCTCGCCCAGCAGCCGGTTGATGAAGCTCGACTTGCCCACGTTGGGCCGGCCGATCACGGCAACCGAGAGCGCATCCTGCTCACCTGGTTGCTCTGCGGTGTCTGGCAACAGCGCAACAAGACGATCGAGCAGGTCGCCCGAGCCCTTGCCGACCATCGCGGTAACCGGAACCGGTTCGTCCAGCCCGAGCTGCCAGAAATCATGATGGCCGATATCGTCCGGCAAACGGTCCATCTTGTTGACGGCCAGAAGTACGGGCCGATTCGCTCTGCGCAGCACTTCGGCCACACGAAAATCGACGGGGTGCGGCCCGGCGATGCCATCGACGACGAACAGGATGACGTCCGCCTCTTCGATGGCGGCCTCGATCTGGTGGCGAATGGATCGGGCCAGAACCTCTGCCGCATCGGGTTCGAGGCCGCCCGTGTCCACGACCCAGAAAGCGTGACCAGCCCAGTCGCTGCGAGCAAAGTTTCGATCGCGCGTGACACCCGGGCGGTCGTCGACAATCGCACGCCGCTGGCCGATGATGCGGTTGAAGAGCGTCGACTTGCCCACATTCGGCCGGCCGACGATCGCCACCGTTGGGAGCGAGCGCTTCACGAGGGTTGCAGAGCCGTCACGAGTTCGTGAGCCGGCCGGATCGCTGCATGCGGGAACGCGGCATCGATCGCGGCCAGAGTCACATCGTCGATGAAGTGTGCATCGTCGTTGAGCGCTTCCGCGGGCAGCAGGGCCAGATCGAATGGCGCTGCCTGTGCGGCCTGGCCGAGCGCGGCGAGGACGTCACGGCCGGGCAGCAGGCCGGCCGTCGTGACCGTCGCGCCGAAATAACTGTTCGATACGGCAACCAGCCGCGCGTTGCAGCCGGTTGCGCTCTCGAGCCGCGGCAGCAGTGGGCCGATGACAGCCGCCATCCTCTGACCGGTGACCACGACGACGTTCTGACCCGGCATGCGCGGCGCATCCGGCAGGTTCTCGTCAAAGGCGTCGAGAAGCCGGCGGACAGCGCCGACTCCGTTCTCCGTCAGAGGCCAGTCATCGTAGTATGACGCGATTGGAAGCGGGCGGCCCGCCGCGAAGAACAATTCGTCCGATGCGTAGACCCAGCCAGTCCCGCGCGTCTCAATCGAGCGCGCACGGGCCCGATCCACCTGTTCGATCGCGCGGCCGGCTTCGTCCGGCGTGAGCAGCCGGATCGGCCGGTCGAGGTTGTACTTCGTGAGGCCGACAGGCACGATCGAGAGCGAGAGCACATGTTCGCCGAGCGCGAACAGGTCGCAGATCGTGCGATCGAGGTGCACGCCGTCGTTCAGATCCGGACAGAGGACGACCTGCGTGTGCATATCAATGCCACCATCGATCAACTCGCGCAGGCGGTCGAGGATGTCGCCACCGCGCGCCACGCCGAGCGCTGCCTCGCGAACTTCCGGTTCTGTCGCGTGAACACTCACGTACAGTGGAGACAGGCGCTGTTCGAGAATGCGGCGAAATCCGCCTGGCCCGAGGTTCGTCAGCGTGACATAGCTCCCATACGTGAACGAAAGCCGGAAATCATCGTCCTTGAGAAACAGCGATTCGCGCGCGTCCGGCGGATTGCCATCGATGAAGCAGAAGGCACATTTGTTCGCGCACTGGCGCACAGGGTCAGGCGCCGTGACAATGCCGAGCGGCTCGCCGGCCGGCTTCTCGATCTCGTAGAGAGTGGCATGCGTGCAGCCGGGCGACACGGCCTCGACCTCGAGCGTTTCATCGACTTCGAGAAAGCGCAGATCAATGGTGTCGCGCACGGGCGCCCCATTGATGCGAACAATGCGCGTCCCGATCTCGAGTTCGAGATCGTCGGCAATCGTACCCGACTCGACCTGCGCGATGCGGACCACTGGCCTCCTGAAGTACGGGGCAGCCCGATTGGGCCGCCCCGACTCGTTTCATTGGCGACTCCGGAAAGTACCGGCCGGAACGACGTGACTCGATGGGCGCTTCCTGCGCACCGGTCCTACCCCGGCATCCCCCGTTCGGTCGCCTCGTCACGATCGAGTGCCAGACGAATCTGCCAGGCCGGCAATCCAAGCGCGCGGCTGGCCCGTAACACGTCCTCGGCCTCGGGCTTGGCTCGTACGGCACCGCCCGGCAGGCGAACCTTCTTGCGACGGATCGTTTGACCTCGCCAGACCAGCGTGTCCTCATCACGCTCCAGAGCCGGCCGGTCGACCGGCCAGTAGCGGGCGCCGATTGTGGGCGTCTCGAGGAAGAGCGCGTTGAGAACCGTTTCGCGCGTGGCACCGGTTGCCAGCGCTTCGATGCGCAACCCGGGCCTGCCCTTCTTCATTGCGATCGGGATCGCCACAACGTCGAGTGCGCCGGCCTCGAACAGCGCGTCCAGTGCAGGCGGCACGTATTCCGGCGCAAGATCGTCGATATCGGCCTGAATCAGGAACAGGCTCTGAACCGCAGGTGCGGCATCGCACGCGATGAGTCGCAGGCAGTTCGGCCGGTCGGCCGGGTCACGGGTGCCTGCGCCAAACCCGGACTTCCCTGCCACGAGGCCGGCCGGGGGAGTCCGTCCCATGGTCAGTGTCGCGATGATCGCGGCGCCAGTGGGTGTCGTGCATTCGCCCTCGAGTTCGAAGCCGCCCACGGGAAGTCCCTCGAGCAGCTTAGCCGTCGCCGGTGCCGGAACCGGAAAGCGGCCATGCTCGATATCGACCCAGCCATGCCCGACGGCGATTGTGCGTGTGAAGAATGTGTCGAACCCGAGCCGATCGAAGCCGGCCATTGCGCACAGCACGTCGAGAATCGAGTCGAGCGCGCCGACTTCGTGAAAATGCACCTTCTCCGGGGTCGTGTCGTGCACCTCGGCTTCCGCGTGCGCAATACGACGAAAGCATTCCGCCGCCCACGCCCTCGCTCGCGGCGGGGCATTGGCCCGGTCCACGATTTCGAGCACGCGGTAAAGCTGCCGGTGCGCGTGCTGCTCTGGTGTCTGGAATGTGATCTTCCGGCAGGCGATGCCACGGCGTTGTACCTGCTCGAACGCGATGCTGATGCCGTCGATGCCGAGCGAGGCTACGAATTCGTTCAACCACGCCTCCTCGAGACCCAGATCGAGCAGCGCGGCGACCGTCATGTCTCCGCTGATGCCGGCGAACGGATCGAAGATCAGGGATGACACGAGTGCCTCCGCTCACGGCGAGACGTGATCCACATCATTCGAGGATTTCGGCGAGCGCGTTCTCGAGACCGCCGAGGACGCGTTCACGACCCTGTACGATCAACACCGACACGAGCGGCGGTCCATGGACCTCACCCGTGAGCGCGAGCCGGAGTGGTTCGTAGAGTGCCCGGCCGCGTGCACCGCTCTCCTTTCCCGCCATCTTGATGGCTGCATCGAGCGACTCTCGATTCCATGCGCTTGCCGCACCGAGCGTCTCGCGGCCAGCGCGCACCACACCGAGCGCAGCCGCATCCGCGAGCGCTACGGGTCGCGGCGCAGGAGCCATCGGTTTGAGAACCTCGTTGATCTCACCAAACGTGGTGAGGTGCGAACGCACGGCTTCGACCGCTTCGGGCAAGACATCATCGGTGATCCATGCGGCACTGCCATCGAGGAATGGGCGCACGGCCGCAACCAGCGCATCCAGCGGCATCGCCTCGATGTGGCGGCCCGACAGCCAGCGCAACTTTGCCGGATCGAAAACAACGTCTGCGGCGCCGACGCGGTCGAGCGAGATCTCTTCGATCAGCCGCTCGCGCGACAGGACCTCTTCACCGCTCGGACTCGACCATGCCAGCAACGAGAGATAGTTGACGAGCGCATCGGGGTGCCAACCCTCCTCGCGATACGCAGCAAGCGGCTGTGCGCCGTGCCGCTTCGCCAGCTTCTGTCGGTCCGGCCCCAGCACCATCGGCACGTGCGCGAAGATGGGCGGTTCCCGGTCGAATGCGCGATACACGGCCTGCTGTCTCGGCGAATTCGAAAGGTGACCGGCACCACGGATGACGTGCGTGATTTCCATCGCAATGTCATCGACGACGACCGCAAAGTTGTAGGTGGGTCGCCCATCGGAGCGGAGTACGACAAAGTCACCAATGGAATCGGGCTCGAAACGAACTTCTCCGAATACGGCGTCGTGAACGACAATGGCCGAGTCGGCCGGCATGCGGAATCGCAGCGCAAACGCATCGCTGCGGGCGAAGCGGGCCTCTCGTTCCGCGTCGCTCAGGCGATCACAGCGGCCGTCGTACGTCGCCTGCCTGCCGCTGGCAATGGCCGCTTCCCGCATCCGCTCGATGTCCTCGTCCGAACAGAAACAAGGGTAGACGGCATTCTGCTCGCGCAACCGCTCCGCCCAATGCCGGTAGATTTCCAACCGTTCGGACTGGCGGTATGGCCCATGCCTGCCGGGCGGCGGTTCGCCGTGGTATGACGGACCCTCATCCCAGTCGAGGCCGAGCCAGCGCAGATCCTGGAAGATCTCCTCGTCCGAGCCGGCTATGTTGCGGTCCACGTCGGTGTCTTCGATGCGCAACAGGACCTGCCCATGCTGCTGCCTCGTGAACAGCCAGTTGAGTACGGCGATGCGTGCGTTCCCGACGTGTAACGAGCCAGTCGGGCTCGGCGCGAAGCGTGTGCGTATCACGACGATATCCGGCGCAGGTGTTCCAGCACGTGCCCGGCAAGGTTCGTCGAGAACCCCGGCAGTTGTGCGAGCTGGTCGGGCGTTGCGGCGCGCACAGCGCGAACACTGCCGAAGCGCTCGAGCAGGGCACGCTGGCGGACGGGACCGATACCCGGAATCTCCGCCAGTTCGCTGGTCAGCGTGCGCGTCGTCCGCAATTTGCGATTGAACGTGTGAGCGAAGCGGTGTGCCTCATCGCGCATGCGTTGCAACAACCGGAGCGCGCGGTGTGCGCGACCGAAATGCAGCGGCTCCGCGCGGCCGACAAGGTAGACATCTTCTTCCCGCTTGGCCAGACTCGCAAACGTGACGTCGGTCGCGCCCGCGGCGATGGCCGCATCCCGGGCCGCCGCGAGCTGGCCTTTGCCGCCATCGATCAAGGCGAGTTCGGGCAGCGGCTTCCCCTCATCAATGCGACGGCGGAAGTACCGGCCGACCACTTCGGCCATGGACCGGAAATCGTCATTCCCCCAGTCACCGCGGATGCGGAATTTGCGGTACTCGCTCCGGTCTCGTTCACCGTTGCGGAACACGACGGCACTACCTACGACTTCGCTTCCCTGTGTATGCGAGATGTCGAAGCACACAGCGAGTCTTGGCACGACTTTCATGTCGAGCGCTTCCTGCGTCTCGTACAGGACGTCGTCCGCGCGGCCGAGTGCGCCTTCCGAGAGTACCGCTCGTTCCTCGAGCAGATGGCGCGCGTTCTGGCTCGCCAGCTCGAGTAGACGCACCTTGTCGCCTTTCTGCGGCACACGGACCTCGACCCGGCGGCCGGCGCGCTCGGCGAGCAGTTCCTCGATCGTCGCGCGATCCTCGAAATCCGCCGGGAGCAGAACCTCCCGTGGCAGATCGGAAGTTCCGACTTCGCCCTTCCCGAAGTACATCCGCGTTGCGACGGCGGCCATCAGCGCCTCATCTCCTTCCACCTCGATATTCGAGAAGAAATCGACTTCGCGGCCCAGCAGCTTGCCGCCACGGATGCGCAGCTGAACGGCGCATGCGCGATCGCCGTCGCGCGCCACGCCCAGAACATCGATGTCCCGCTCCCGGATGTCGAACGCGCGCTGCCGCCGTTCGATGCTTTCGAGACCTGCCAGCGTGTCGCGCAACGTTGCGGCCCGCTCGAACTCGAGCGAACCGGCCGCACTCTGCATCTCACCGTGAACGCGAGCCCGCACATCGCCAATGTGGCCGGCGAGGACGCCGAGCATCTCGTCGATCATGCCGCGATAGGATTCCTCGCTCTGCAACCCGACGCAAGGAGCCCGGCAGCGGCCGATGTGATAGTCGAGACAGGGCCGCTCGGGCGACTCCACGGGCAGGTCGTAGCGGCAACTCCGGACCGTGTAGAGTCGCTTGATCAACTCGAGAGCCTGCCGCATCGCACCGACTTCCGTGTACGGCCCGAAATAGCGCCCGCCGTCATTCTCGATTCTGCGCGTCACGAAGACTCGCGGAAACGCCTCGTTCAGCGTAACCTTGATGTACGGGTACTTCTTGTCATCGCGCAGTCGAATGTTGAAGCGGGGCCGGTGCGCCTTGATCAGGTTGGCCTCGAGCAGCAGCGCCTCCGCCTCGGAGCCGACGACGATCGTATCCACGTCCGCCACACGCCGCACCATCTCCTGGTTCATGATGGGCGCCGCATCATCGACCGAGAAATGGCCGCGTACGCGCGTACGCAGCGACTTTGCCTTGCCGATATAGAGGAAGTCGCCGCGGCCGTCGCGGAACATGTAGACGCCGGGCTTGCCCGGCAGGCTCCGCAGTTTCTTCTCCAGATTGCTCGGACTCACGAAAGGTACTACCCCGGGCGTTCCGTTCAGCGGCGACCGAAGCGATGGGCCATGCGGCGCAGGGATGCCGTCGCGTCCTGAACGCCGAACCAGTGTGCGAGGCCGAAATAGGCGGCCCCGAAAACAGGTAGAATGACGAGGGCAATGACGATGGGCGCCCACTCGGGCAACGCGGCCAGGACCAGCCGACTGACGGCAGCAGCCAGCACGGCAGCGGCGACGAGCCGCAGCGTTCGCGGTCGCGACTCCTCGATCGGCCCGAACCGTTCCATCGCCCGCCGCCTCAGCCGTGCCCACTCGAGCCACGCCGCAATTGGACTTGCTGCGGCGAGTCCGACCACGCCGAGGGGCCGCCAGTCGGCTGCGCCTTCTGCCGAGGCCGCGAATGTGAACGGCGCGCGCACTGCATACCGCTCCAGTACGAGCATGAGCGCGAGCCCCGCTCCGGCGGACACGATCACACGAAAAAGCGCAATACGCGCCGGTGTACGCGTGTCGTTCAAGGCATAGAAGGCGGACGCGTAAAGACGGGACGCCGTCGAGGGCAACAGGCCGAGCGCATAGCCAACGAGTGTGAGGTGCACGAGTGCCGTATCGCTCGCCGTGAACGCGCCTCCCTCGTAAAGCGCGGCCACGATTCGATCGCCCAGCAGCACATAGCCGACGACTGATGGAACGACGAGCACGACCATACGCGACAGGCCTGCACCGATTCTCGCTCGTACCGCATCGAGCCGCGCTTCGCCTTCGCGCGCGAGTTGCGGCAGCTCTGCCGCAGCGACGGACATGCCGAACAGGCTGAACGGCAGGACGTACAGCGCCTGCGCGTACCCCATCGCCGCAACCGCGCCTGTGAAGAGGTACGAAGCAAGGAACTGGTCGATCCACGCGCCAAGCTGAACGGCACCGCGTCCGAGCACGGCCGGACCTGCGTTGGAAAAGACCTGCCGCAACGCCGGGTCCGACCGGTCGGCACCGAGCCGCATCGACCGTTCCAGCCGCAGGACCCATGGCAATTGAACGAGAAACTGGAGACCGCCACCCAGCAGTGCGCCCCACGCCGCGGCAAGCATGAGCGAGCGTTCCCCCAACCGCCCACCGAACACCACCAGCACCGTGATGATCGCCGCGTTCCAGAGTGCGGGCGCCGCGTATGACAGGAAAAACCGACCGTGGCTGTTCAGGATGCCAAGCGCCCACGCGGAAAGAACGAGGACGCCGGTCATCGGGAAGAGGATGCGAACGCACGCGACCGTCGCATCGTACAGCTCTGGTTCGAAGCCCCGATAGACGATTCGGACGAGGATCGGCGCCAGCAGGATGCCGGCGAGCGTGAAGACGCCGGCGAGCGCGAACAGGAGCGAAAAGACCGCGCCGGCGACTCGCCCCGCGGCCTGCTTCTCGCCCCTTGCCAGCAGTGTGCTGTACACGGGGATGAACGAGGCACTGAGCGTGCCTTCGCCCAGCATGTTCTGGAGGATGTTCGGCAGGCGCAGGCCGGCGCGTAACGCAGATCCCCACAGCGTCGTGCCGAAGTAATAGCCGAGCAGTTTTTCGCGGGCGAGGCCCGCGATGCGGCTCAGCAGGACTCCGCTGGCGATGAGCTGGGCGGACCGGGCGCCGGCCGAGCGATCCGTTTCGATGGGCGGTGCAGGGGCTGGCACGGCGCGGGTCAGGCGCCGCGATCAGGAGCGCTCGCCCGGCGGCAACAGCCCCTCGGGCGAAGGTTTCTCCTCGAGCAGCCGGTGCAGGAACGCGCTCTCCTCATCCAGCCGATCGAGCGCCTTGCTCAGCCGATCGATCTCGCCTTCCAGCAACGCGACGCGATCCGCCAGCGCGCCCTGCGGCTCTTTGGAACGCTCGAGCCTTGCCGCCATCGCCCGACCGACCTGAGAATCCAGCACCACCGCGGTGAGCGGGATCATCAGGGCCACGAGCAGGACCACGAGGACGAGGATCAACGCCATACGTTCAAAGCTATTCCGCATTCACCTCGCCGCCAAGCCGCTCGATCAGTCATCGCAACGGACACCCTGCCAGCCGGCCGGTGCGCTCGGGGAAAGCGAGTACTGCATCGCCGCTGCCATGTCCGCGAGAATGCCCGGCCCGTAGCGGGCCACCAGCGGCAGCGCATTCATGGACCGCTCCTGCGGAGTGCCTTCCGGCTGCAAATTCGCTGCCGCTTTCCGCAACTGTTCGATCTCGACTTCGCTGCGCTTGCGCCGGTGCGACGTGATCTTCTTCTCAACCCCCTCGAGTTGACTGAGCAGTGTATTCCGCTGGCCGGTGAGCCAGCCACGCAGCGTCGGATCGATCGACTCGGTTCTGTTCGCCAGGCGCGCGAACTCGCGATGCACGGTCTCGCGCAACGCGGCGAGCGAGGAAATCACATCGTCGGGGAGGCCATCCCGGACGACGCGTGTGACCAGCTCGTGAAACGGTGCGCGGAAATCCGTGATCGTAAGGTCGAACCTGTCGAGTACCTTGCGGACTTTGCCTTCCACGGCGGTGACGCCAAAGCGCGGCACCACGATGGGTGGTTCGATGTCGTGCGCGTGAAAGAGACACCCGATCTGCGCGAAGTAGGCGATTTCTGCCGGCCCGCCAACGTACGCGATCGTCGGCAACACCGCGCTCTCGACGACTGGCCGCAGAAACACGTTGGGTGAGAACCGTTCCGGTTCGGCGTCGAGCATCGCGAACAGCTCGTCGTTCTTTATCAACCGTTTCGTTCGGCGCAGCGCCCAGCCGCCATCCTCACGCATGATGCGCTCCCGGCCAAGCGCATCATGATAGAATACATTCGCGGCATCTTCCGCGACCACGACCTGTGCGTGGTATCCAGCATCGACCAGACGTTCGGAATGGCGAGCGAGCAGGCGCGCGTGCGCCTCCGCGTTATGTAACTCGTGCATCAGGATCGGTCGCGCAGCCGCCTTGAATACCGGCGAGGCCGGATCGATCAGTGCGAGTTCATGGTCGCGGAACAGGCCGTACAGAAGATCGCCAAATGCACGACCCATCGTCGAACCCTCACGGTACGACTGGCGCAACAACTCCTCGATCGGGGCAGCGAATTCGGACTTTGGCAAAGCGTCTATGAACGCAGCCAGCGCGCCGGCGATCCCGGTCCCCAGCACACGCTCGGACATCGGGACATCGGCAGCATCCGGAGCTTCATCGAGCGTGATCCGGTGCACGTGATGGTCTGCGTCGAGGATCACCGTATGGTTGACCTCGACCCAGTCGTGGTCATCCGATGCAACCCAGAACACGGCCATGCACGGAATGCCGAGCACCTCCTCGATCGTCTCCGCCAGACGGATCGCGGACAGAATCTTGTTGACCGTGTACATTGGCCCGCCGAACAACCCCGCCTGCTGACCTGTCGTGACCATCACACCGTCACCGGCGAAAATCCGATCGAGCTTCCCGCCCGCAGCATCGTTCGTCGGCCGCAGAACCGAACGAAGGTCACGTCGATCTTCCGCTGAAAACCGGCCGCGCACCGCTTCGGCCTTCCTGCGATATGCATCCGCATCGGTGGGATGGGCCGCGTAAAACGCCGCCAGCGCTGGCCGAGCATCCAGGTAATCACGAACCAGTGCAGAACTCGCGGCCGGCCCTGCGTGCAGCTCGACGCCCGTACGCGAACCGTGCCGCAGGTCCGCCGATGCGGGACGTTCGCCTTCCCGCGCATGCATCGTCGTGGCGGCGCCGTCGCTCATTCGAGCCCCTTGTGGTAGGGCTCGCCCCGCACGATCGTGCCTGCGCGGTAGAGCTGTTCGGCGATCAGGAGACGTGCCACGTCATGCGGCAGTGTGAACGTCGACAATCGCATCCGTCGGTCGGCCTCCCGAATAAGCTGCTCGGAAAGACCCTGTGCGCCGCCAATCAGGAACGCAACGCCGGCGGCACCGCGCGTCGCCATGCCGTCGAGATGCCGCGCCAGACTGCTCGAACTCCACGCATCGCCGCCTGTCCGCGTCAGAACAACCCGTTCGAACGACCGCGGCACGCGCGCCAGGAGACGTGCACCCTCGGCATCGCGGATCTGCTCGACAGTCCGGCCGCGTGCCGGTTCCTGTCGCACTTCAAGGAATTCGATGGGCCAGTATCGTGCCGCCCGGCGCTCGTACACCGCGATGGCATCTGCAAGCCGGGCACCGGGCTTTCCAACCGCGATCACCATCAGCTTCACGGCCACATCAGGCGTAGATGCCGCGCATCCGATGCACCGCAGCGACCCGGTCGATGGCGAGCATGTACGCGGCGGTCCGCAGATTCACGTTGTGGGTTCGCGAGTAGCGGAGCACGCCGTCGAAGGCCTGCATCATGACATCGCGCAGCCGCTCGTTCACGACTTCTTCGCTCCAATAATAGCCCCCGCGGTTCTGCACCCATTCGAAGTAACTTACTGTTACACCACCCGCGTTCGCGAGGATGTCGGGGATGACGAAGATGCCCTTCTCTTCGAGGATCGCGTCGGCGCGAGCCGTGATCGGGCCGTTGGCGCCCTCGGCAATCACTCTGGCCTTGATGTTGGCGGCGTTGCGGCGAGTGATGACGTTCTCGAGTGCGGCCGGGACGAGGACATCGGTCTCCATCTCGAGGATCTGCTCGTTGCTGCATGGCTCCCCGGCGGGGTAGCCCTCGAGGAATCGGTTCTGCCGGATGTATTCGACGGCTTCGTTGACGTAGATCCCGTTCGGATTGTAGATCGCGCCCGACTTGTCCGAGATCCCGACGATGGTCATTCCCTCTTCGGCGAGCAGCTTGGCGGCGATGGAACCTACGTTGCCGAAGCCCTGCACGACCACTTTGCCGCCGGATAACGGGATGCCGAGTTCGCGCAGCGCCTCACGCACCACGATCATGACGCCTCGCCCGGTCGCTTCCTTCCGGCCGCGCGAGCCACCGAGCGCCACTGGCTTGCCCGTCACAACAGCGGTCACGGTATGTCGCTTGTGCATGGAATAGGTGTCCATGATCCACGCCATGACCTGTTCATTGGTGTTCACGTCGGGAGCGGGTACGTCACTTTCGGGGCCGAGGATTTCGAGGATGGAAGCCGTGTACCGGCGCGTGAGTCGTTCCAGCTCTCCGGTCGAGAGCCGGTACGGCTCACATACGACACCGCCTTTCGCACCGCCGAACGGGATGTCGACGACAGCGCATTTCCAGGTCATCCACGCGGCGAGGGCGGTGACTTCATCGAGCGTGACGCCCATATCGAAGCGGATGCCGCCCTTCGCCGGGCCGCGCGACGTGTTGTACAGCACGCGGTAGCCGGTGAAGACCTCGACTTCGCCGTTGTCCATATAGACGGGAATCGAAGTGATGATCTGCTTCTCGGGGTTGCGCAGGATGCGATAAATGCCTGGATCGAGCGCCAGCAGTTCGGCGGCTCGATCGAACCGCTCCATCATGCCTTCGAATGGATTGTCCTCGCTGAGCGCGGGGTCTGTCATGCGCGGCGTCGTCACGGCGTGGGCGACTCCCATCGGTTCAAGGCCTCTTCCGGATCCGCTCCGCCGACCATCGTGTCGCGGAGGAACCGTTCGTTGTTCTTGTGAGGGTGATCGATCGTGTAGTGCAGTCCGCGACTCTCGCATCGGCGCCGGGCACAGGCGACGACGAGACTCGCGGTATGAACGAGGTTGAGAAACTCGATCGTTTCCAGGTTCAGTGCATTGCGCGCGCCGGCCGCTGCCAGCGCGCGCATCTCTGCCAGGGTGGCTGCCGCGCCGCGCATGCGGGTCATGCTGCGCACGATTCCCACCTCGTCCCACATCAGCCGGCGCAGTCCGTCGCGGCCGCCTGTGCCGGTCTTCGCTTCGGGCGTTGCGCCGGATGGCGAGGCGAGCGGCTTCATACCCGCGGCGGGCCCTGCAAGGGCCGAGCGGGCTTGTGCGGACCCGGCATCCGCGAGTTCCGCGACCAGCCGCCGGGCCGCGCGATGACTGTATACTACGGCTTCCAGCAACGAGTTGGATGCTAGGCGATTGGCCCCATGAACGCCAGTACAGGCGACTTCGCCCGCTGCGAACAGGCCGGGAATCGAGGTGCGCGCTTCACCGTCCGTGAGGATTCCTCCGCACGCATAGTGAGCCGCCGGCACGACCGGCAAAGGCTCGCCGGGCAGAGAGAACCCCCGCCGGCGGCACTCGGCCAGGATCCCTGGGAACCTCGTCTCGAGGACGCGCGGCTGGATCGGTGAAAGATCGAGCCAGACGTGCGCCGCGCCGGTTTCCTTGATGACGATGTCGATCGTGCGCGCGACCACATCGCGCGGAGCGAGCGAGCCCAGTGCGTGCACTCCTTCCATGAGCGGTTCGCCCCCGGGCGTCCGCAGAATCGCGCCCTCGCCCCGGACCGCTTCGGAGATCAGAAACGCCCGATCCCCGGCCGGATGCAGGGCGGTCGGGTGGAACTGCACGAACTCGAGGTTGGCCAGAGCAGCCCCGGCCCGGTACGCCATGGCGAGGCCATCGCCGGTCGCGATGTCGGGGTTTGTCGTATGCAGGTAGACCTGACCGAAACCGCCGGTCGCAAGAAAAACGACGGCTGCATCGATCTCGACGATCGCGTTGTTGACGTGATCGAGAGCGATGAGACCGGTGCAACGGCGCCGTGCGCTGGTTGCCTCGAGACCGGTGCGCAGATCGATCGCGATGTGATCTTCGAGCAAGCGCACGTTCGGGCGAACCGCGAGCGCCTGAAGCAGTGCGCGTTCGATCTCCTGGCCGGTCAGATCACCCGCATGGAGGATGCGTCGGCGCGAGTGTCCGCCTTCGCGTCCCAGCGAGAGGGTTTCACCCGAACGAGTGAAACGCACGCCCCACTCCTGCAACGCGCGAACGCGGCCGGGTCCTTCGCGCACAAGATCGAGGACGGCGCGCCGATGACACAGGCCCGCGCCAGCGACGAGAGTGTCGCGCGCATGCAGGTACGGCGAATCCGCGCCATCCACCACGGCCGCGATCCCGCCTTGCGCATAGTTCGTGTTCGAATCCGCACGCCGTTTCTTGGTCACCACGACAACCGATGCAATTTCGCTTGCATCGAGGGCGAAGCTCAGCCCGGCAATTCCGCTTCCGACGACGACGATTTCCGCTGCGATGTGGTTTCGTCTCGCGGCTTCCGGCTTCGCGGGGCTTGCGGCCGACGTGTGACTTCGATCCACCTTTCGTCGCCGGTGCCACGCATTCATGGGACGATCCTGTCGATCATCTGCATCAACTCGGTCATCCCGCTTTCGATTTCCACCGTCTGCTCGAGAACCCAGACATCGGCCGCACCCTCGAGTCGAGCCAGCTTCACCGCGTCTTTCGCGGTCGTGACAATCGGGCGGCCTCGTGCAATCGACTGCATCCGCCGCACATC
This sequence comes from Longimicrobiales bacterium, assembly GCA_050732695.1. Taxonomy (GTDB): domain Bacteria; phylum Gemmatimonadota; class Gemmatimonadetes; order Longimicrobiales; family RSA9; genus JBFFZF01. The sequence goes on from JBOHRL010000001.1 coordinate 36,816, forward strand.
GTCGACCGTGAAACGGTGGTGATCGGGAAACGCGAGCAGTTCGTCCACGCGCGCGCCAGCGACCGCGCTGTTCTCGACGAAGAGTTCGGGCCTCGCGATCCCCGTCACGGCGAGCGCCGGGTCCGCCGGCGGCGGCGAGACCTCTCCAGCGCGGCTCCACCGGATTGGCCGAATCCATGCAATCGCAACGGGACATGTTCGAAGTCGGAGTCGAAGCTGGGCAGCGATCCTCGCAGCGGTTTCGTGATTGGCCGTGCGGCGAGTCACGACAATGAGACCGGCCCGGCGCAGCGCGGACGCCGGCTCGCGCCATGGTCCGATCGGCAGGAGTCGCCAGCGCGTTGCCCAGTCCTCCGCAGCCACCAGGACGATCTCCACATCACGCGCCAGGCGCCGGTGTTGAAAGCCGTCATCGAGCACTGCGATGCGCGCGCCGGCTGCGGCGGCCGCACGCACCGAGGCAACGCGGTCGCGCTGCGCGAAGACGGGGACGCTCGGATGCCAGCGCTGGTGCAGGGCAGGTTCGTCGCTCGAGTATCCGCCGTGAAGCAGCGCCGGCCGAGCGCCGCGGCGTTCGAGTGCGTTCACCAGCCAGCCAGCAAATGGGGTCTTGCCCGTGCCGCCTGCACTGATGTTACCGACGCTCACCACCGGCAGTTGTCCGCGTTCGACGGTGAGAATACCGCGATCGTACCCCGCGTTGCGCGCTGCAATCACGGCACGATACGCCAGTTGTGCCGGGTACATGAGAACGCGCAACGCGATGCCTGCCAGACCGAAGTCGCCCTGCCACCAGCGGGTGACAAACGAGGGCCAGCCGCCGCCCGCCCTCGATACACGAATCGCTTCATGCTCCGACATCGGCATCGGCCTGCGCGGTCACGCGCGTGAGTGCCTTCTCCGTTTCCACCGAGATGCGCTCGAGGCCTGCGGCATCCGTGTCACGCGGGATCTCGAATGGTTCGTCGTAGCGGATCATTATGCGCGCGAATGGCCGGGGCACAAGGAATCGGTCCCACTTGCCGAACGACCACGTTCGATCGATGCCGGCCGCCACCGGCAGGACCGGCGTTCCCGTCATCTGTGCGGCGAGCAAGGCGCCCGGCTTCATTCGTTGAAATGGACCGCGCGGGCCATCCGGCGTGATGGCGAGGGACCGACCCGCGCGAAGATGGCGGATCAGCTCGCGCAGACCTGTACTCCCGCCGCGGCTGCTCGAACCGCGCACGATGCCGTAGTTCCAGCCCTCGACAATGCGTGCGATGTACTCGCCATCCGCGGACTGACTGATCATGGTCACGTAGTGTCGGCCGCGATGGTAGTGTGCGAGCGGCAATAATCGCCCGTGCCAGAGCAGGAACAGGATCGGCCGGTTTTCGCGCATCCGTTGCGCCACCCATGCGCCGTTGCATTCCTGATAGCGGACCGTGGCGAAAAGGGTATCGAGCAGCGCCCGTCCCACCATGCCGGCGGCGCGGTGCCGGAGCGCGGCGCTCCTGGCCGTCGCGCCAGCATCCCGGCCGGCGCTCGCATCAGGATCACTCACGGCGAGTTCCGCATGGCCGATGGTCCCGCCTCACTCGTGTCACGACGCGAGCAACTCGACCGCAAGGTCTGCCACGCGCTCTGCAACCGTACCGTGTCCGTTCGACGGCTGGAGCGATGCGCGCACTCGCAATAGTCCGTCGATCACGCGCGTCCGCTCCGGTCCGTCATCGAGCAACGCGAGTAGCCGGCCGGCCAGTGCATCCGGTGTCGCATCGTCCTGGAGCACTTCCGGAACGAGCCGTTCCCCGGCAACAAGGTTGACAAGTGCAACGTGATCGACTTTCACCAGCCGTTTCGCGACCGCAAACGTGAGCGCGCTGGTTCGATACGTCACGACCATCGGCGTGCGTGTGAGCGCGGCCTGCAACGTCGACGTGCCTGACTTGACGAGGGCGATGCTCGCGTGCTGGAGCAGCCCCCAGCCATCGTTGGTGTGCAGCATTCCCGGCGCACCGAACGCCGCAGCGGGAATCGCGCTTCCTGTAGCGATCACTGCCTGCACGCCATCTCGTTGCGCCGCCACTCGTGCCGCAGTCCGGGAGAAGAGCGTGAGATGACGCTCGATCTCCTGAATTCGCGATCCCGGAAACAGTGCGAGAATCGGCCGTTCGGGATCGAGCCCGTTCGTCGAGCAGAATGCCGTCCGTGGCACGGCCGCGGGTTCGGCATCGAGCAACGGGTGCCCCACGAACGTCGCTGATCCGCCCGCCTCGTCGAAGAGCGGTTGCTCGAAAGGAAGTATGACGGCGAGCCGGTCCGCAGCCGCGACGAGTTTCGCGATCCGGCTGCGGTGCCACGCCCAGACCTGTGGAACGATGTAGTACAGAACGCGCGTTCGAGCCTGTCGCGCGCTGCGTGCGAGGCGAAGATTGAAGCCCGGATAGTCGATGGGGATCACCAGGTCGGGCCGTTCGCGTGCGAGTTGTTTGCGTACGCGCTTCCAGAGCTGCACGAAGAACGGCAACCTTCCGGCGACTTCGGCGAAACCCATGACGGCGAGGTCGTCGAGATCGGCGAGCAGCTCGACGCCGGCCTCGCGCATGAGAGGTCCGCCCAGTCCCCAGAGCCGGGCGTGCGGGAAGCGGCGCAGCAGTGCGCGCGCGAGACCCGCCCCATGAAGGTCGCCGGACGGCTCGCCCGCCGCGAGCAGAATATTCGGACTGGCGCCACTCAACTCAGTCGGCTGAGATACCAGATCATCAGGCCGACGAGCAGCAGACTGGCCAGCAGCTTCCACAGCGGCGGCGGCCCTACGGGGCCGGGTCCGCCGAGGCGCCGGTCACGCGAAACTCCGATGAGCGACATTGGCCTCGATGCGGTTTACGATTTCGAGTGCAACGGCCAGAGCACGGCGGCCGTCGTCCCCGCTCACGGCAACCGGACCCTGTCCTTCAACCGCTGCTACGAAACTGTCCAATTCCGCGTGCAGCGCGTCCGTTCCATCGCCGCGCAGTGAGATTCGCTCGATCACGTCCTCGAGCCGCGCCCCGCCGAGCGGCATGCCCGGTTCGATCGCAGGCCCGCGCAGACGCAGAAACTCGCCCGTGCCTGCGGCCAGATCGAGACTCATGTAGCCCGAGCGCTGGAAGAAACGGATCTTGCGCATGCGCTCGAGCGAGACCCGGCTTGCCGTCAGGTTGGCGACGCCTCCGCCTTCGAACTCGAGTCGCGCATTCGCGATGTCGGGACTCGCCGTCAGAACCGGCACGCCCACTGCCGCCACCGTCAACACATCGCGCTTCATGAGACTCAGGACCAGATCGAGGTCGTGAATCATCAGATCGAGCACGACGGCGACGTCGGTCCCGCGCGGCCCGAATGGCGCAAGCCGGTGGCTCTCCACGAACAGGGGCAATTCGAGATACGGCTCACATGCCCGCAACACGCTGTTGAACCGCTCGACGTGGCCGATCTGAACGATGGCGCCGTTCTCCGAAGCGTTCGCAAGGATGCGGTCCGCGGCCTCGAGCGATCCCGCAATCGGCTTCTCGATGAACACGTGGATGCCGCGGTCGAGGGCCTCGCATGCGACGCCTTCGTGCGCCTCCGTCGGAACCGCGACGATGATCGCCTGCACCCGATCCAGAAGTGCTTCGAGCGATGGCGCAGCAGCTACGCCCAGCTCACCGGCGACGTGGGCCAGACGATCCCCCCGCGTATCGTGGATGCCCTGCAACGACACACCGGGCATGGCCGCGAGCAGGCGAGCGTGATGAAACCCGAGACTGCCCACGCCGACCACGCCGATGCGCAAGCCGCTCATCGCTGCACCGTGATGCCACGCTCGCTCTCCTCGATGAAATCGAGGAAAAGCGCGACTTCGGGCGAAGGCTCGACCTGCGCGCGCGCGGCGGCGAGGGCCTGGCTCACATTCAGCTCCGACTGGAACACCAGACGGTACACCTGCCGCAGCTCGCGGCGTACTTCGTAAGCGAAGCCTCGCCGTTGCAATCCCACCGAATTCAGTCCGTACAGCGATGCCGGGTTGCCGGCCGCCTTCACATAGGGCGGTACATCCTTTCGCAGGGCCGAGGCACCACCCACGATCGCGTGCTGGCCGATGCGCACGAACTGGTGGATCGCCGTGAGACCACCGACGACAGCCCACTCATCAATGCGCACGTGGCCGGCCATCTCGACGGCGTTCGCGATGACAACGCGGTCGCCAATGACACAATCGTGTGCAACGTGCGAGTACGCCATCAACAGGCAATCACTGCCCACGCTTGTGACGCCGCCATCGCCCGTTCCGCGATTCAACGTCGCGCATTCGCGGATCACGGTGCGGGACCCGATCATCAGTCGAGTCGGCTCGCCGGCATACTTGAGATCCTGCGGATCTCCGCCGACAACAGCACCAGCGTGCAGGTGGCAACCGTCGCCGATCGTGGTATCGCGTTCGACGACGACGTGCGGACCCAGCTGCGTTCCGGAGCCGATCGTCACGTTCGGACCGATGACGCAATAGGGTCCGATGCCGACGTCCGCGCCGAGTTCCGAACTCGCGTCAATGATCGCGGTCGGGTGCACGCGGGCCGCGATCGATCGGATCGGGTCAGCCACCGTCTGTTTCAACGGTCCACGATCCGCGCCATCATCTCCGCCTCGGCGACGACCATACCATCGACGTACCCCACGCCGCGCATCCGGCACACGTGCCTGCGGAACTGAAGCATCTCGAGTTCGAACCGAAGCTGGTCGCCCGGCGTCACCGGCCGCCGGAACTTGACGTTGTCGAGCGACATCACATAGACGACCTTTTCGCCCGGATTCTCGACCGCATCCATGAGCAGCAGACCGCCTGCCTGCATCATGGCTTCGATGATGAGAACGCCCGGCATGACCGGGTGCCCCGGAAAGTGACCCTGGAAGAAGGGCTCGTTCATCGTCACGTTCTTGATGCCGACGATGCGTTTGCCCTGCTCGAAGTCGACAATTCGATCGATCAGCAGCATCGGATAACGGTGTGGCAGGTGCTGCATGATGCGCTGGATGTCGACAATGGGCACCTGCGCGGCGCCGCGCGCGGCAACAACCAGTTGGCGGGCCAGTTCGACATTGCCCGCGTGGCTCGGCCGGTCCGCGACGATATGACCGCGGACTCGCCGGCCGAGTAGCGCGAGATCGCCTACGATGTCGCCGATCTTATGGCGCACGAACTCGTCCGGAAAGCGCAATGTCCCCGAGGCAAGGCCCTGATCGTCGAGGATCACAGCATTATCGAGTGTTACACCTTTCGCAAGGCCTCGCGCACGAAGCGCGTCCGCCTCACGCAGGAAGCCGAACGTGCGCGCGTTCGCGATCTCGCTGTCGAACGCCGCGCCATCAACGCGAAACGATCCGAACTGCCGCCGCACGAGCGGGTGATCGAACTCGATGGTAGCGGAGATGCGATAGCCGGCACCTGGCGTCGCCACGTAGGACGCACCACCCGTCGCCGCTGCGGAGACCGGCCCGGCAACAACCAGTTCGCGTGCCGGCTTTTCCTGACCGACAACCGCTGCCGCGTGCAGCGCATCGAGGAAAGGACGGAAGCTGCCATCGAGGATGGGGATCTCGGGACCGTCCACCTCGATCGCAAGATTATCGATTTCGAGCGCAGCGACGGCGGCCATCAGATGCTCGACCGTGTGCACGCGAGCCTCCCCCGCGCCAAGCGTCGTACCGCGATCCGTCGACACCACGTGATCGATTGACGCCGGAATCTCCGGGGTTCCAACGACGTCCACACGACGGAACAGGATGCCCGCACCGGGCGGCGCCGGACGGAATACGATGGTAACCGTCTGTCCGGTATGGAGGCCCACACCGTCGATGCGCTGCTCCGCACCGATCGATTGCTGATTTGCGCTCATTCCTCGTCCGGTTGCGATGGAAACACCGCCTTTTCGAGCGCTTGCAGCCGGCGGAGAAACCGCGGCAGCCGCGCCAGACCCGCCTGCGTTCGAAGCGACTCCCGGTGTGGCCTCGCCGGGTAACCGCTGTACGTGGCGCCGGCCGGCACATCGCCGAACACGCCCGCCTGGGCTGCAATCGTGGCTCCATCCCCGATGTGCAGGTGTCCGGGGATCCCGGCCTGGCCCGCCAGCGTCACACCCTGACCGATCGTCGTGCTGCCCGCGATCCCGACCTGTGCCACAAGGATCGAGTGTGCGCCGATTCGCACGTTGTGCGCGATGTGCACGAGGTTGTCGATCTTGACGCCATCGCCGATCTCGGTTGCGCCGATCGAGCCGCGATCGATCGTCGTGTTTGCGCCAATTTCGCAATCGGCGCCAATCACGCAACGACCGATCTGCGGCACCTTGGCGTGGCCCGACCCGCTGAACGCGTAGCCGAAGCCGTCCACACCGACACGGACTCCCGCATGCAGGATCGAGCGCGGCCCGATGCGCGCGTTCGCATAGAGCGTCACGTGCGGGAACAGCACGACGTCCTCGGCCAGTTCGCAGTCTTCACCAATCACCGCATGTGCACCAATGCGGCACCGGCTTCCGATCCTCGCCCGAGGCTCGATCACGGCGTACGGACCGATCGTCACAGCCTCACCGAGTTGGGCGCCCGGACCTAGCACCGCCGTAGGGTGAATTGCCGACTGCGCCGCCTCCGCCGGATAGAGCCGCGGCAGAAGCTTCGCCAGCGCGGCGTGCGGATCCTCGACAATGATGCGGGTGCGGCCCGCGCAGTTCGCCGCGAGATCGCGATTCACGAGGATGGCGCCGGCGAGGCAGTCCTCCGCATAGCGCAGGTATCGGGGGTGAGCCAGGAGGGAAAGGTCGGTCGGTCCAGCACGATCGAGGGGGGCGACGCCCGTCAGATCGGGGTCATCGTCCCCCTCTTTCAGTGTTCCATCGACGAGTTCCGCGATGTCCGAGGCTTTCACCGGCCACGCCCCGTCTCGCGTCCCGTGCTACGGCTTCTTCGGCGGGTTGCGCGGACTCCGCCGGACCGAGCCGGAGGCGGGTGAGAGATCCCCGCCATCGTTCGCCGATGCCTTCACCCGCTCGATGACCTGGGCCGTCAGATCGAGCGTCGAATCCGCAGCGACCATCCCACCCGATGCGGCGTCGAAGATGATTGCATAGCCACCCGCCTTACGGACGTCCTCGATCGCCTTCTGCACCTTGTCCATGACGGGCTTCATCAGCTCTTCCTGCCTCGCCGTTGCCTGAAGCTCGATCGAACCCGCACGCTGCTGGAGTGCCTGCTGCCTCTGAATCAATGCACTCTGCTGCTTCTGTTTCTCGTCGGGCGAGAGCAGCACGGACTTGCGTTCATAATCCGCGACCATTGCCTGGAGCGAGTCGCGCAGCACCTGGACCTGCGCATCGAATCGCGCCATCTCGCCCTGAATCAGCGTCTGGGCTTCCTGGGCTCCCGGCGCTTCGCGAATCAGGCGCCGGGAATCGACATAGCCGATCTTCTGACTCGCCGCCGCCGCGGGCGCCATCGCCAACGCGAGTCCTGCGAACATCACGACGATCTGAGTACGCATCACGTCTCTCCGTCTCCCTAGAAGCCCTGGCCGAACTTGAAGTGGAGTTGCCAGCCCGGCACTGTCTTGTCGAAACCGTACGCATAGTCCAGACCCAGCGGCCCGAACGGGGTCACCAGCGAAAGGCCGATGCCCGCACCACGGGCGAGCTTCGACGGATTCATCTCGCTCGGGCTGCGCCAGACGTTGCCGGCGTCATAGAACAGACCCACCGAGATGTTGTCGTTCAGCCGCACTGCGTACGTCGCGCTCAGGCGTAGATACGCATCGCCGAACCGGCTGTCCAGCGGAACGCCTTGCACGTTTCGATCGATATACCCGGAGGGCGTCACGGTCGTTTCCTCATAGCCACGGAGCGGCCGGCCGAACTGGACACCGCCCATCCAGAACCGGTCGAACGGGAACCGGCTGGCATCGCCGAAAATACCGCCCGCTTCCGCGGAAAGGCCAAGTGCGAGCCGGATCGGCCGCGAGCCCGGCGCGCTGCCGCCCAGCTGCCCGACCGGGACGTACCACTCGCCCGAAATCGTGTACTTCTGGAACTCGCCGTCACCGCCCAGCAGACCGCCGTTGAACTCCGCATTCAACTCGGTCCGCGTACCGACGGTCGGAAACAGCGGGTGGTCCAGGGCCACGCGCGAGAGCCCGAGTGAGACCGTGCTCTGGACCCCGGGCGGCAAGGAGAACAGCGTGCCCGCTGTCTCCTCCTCGAACTCTTCGTAGGTCGTGCGTGAGATCGAGTAACCAACCGACAGCCGGGTACGGCGCTCCGTGAAGAATGGAAAACCGAACCGCGCCCCGATCCCCGTGCGCCGGCGCTGGCCTTCCTGGAACGTGAAGAAGCGGTCCCGCGAGCTGAACAGCGAAATCGATCCACTGTAGATCGAGTTCATGATCGCCGGATCGCTGTAGCTCGCCTCGAAGTTGTTCGAGTACCGGCCGAACTCCCAGCGCAGGTGGCCGGACTTCGCCTGGCCGAACAGGTTCGGCTGGTCGTAGCCCAGGAAACCGGCCACGCCCGTCACGCCGCCCAGGGCCGTGCCGAAGTTGACCGAACCCGTCTGCTTTTCCTTCACCTCGAACACGATGTCGAGATCGCCGCTCTCCGGATCCTCGAGAATCTGAGGGAACGACAGCGGCGTCTCGAAAAAGCCGAGCCCCGAGATCCGCTGGTAGCTCTGGATCAGCAGTTCCTCGCTGTAAACCGAACCCGGCAGGATCGAGAGCTGGCCGCGAATCACGTTCTCGTGCGTGTACGTGTTGCCGACGATGCGGATTTCGTCGACGTAGGCAGGTGAGCCCTCCACGATCTGCCACACCGCCCGAACCCGCGGCGGTGTGCTGTCCGTCGCCGGGATTCGGTCGATCACCGGCTGCACGTTCGCGCGGATGTAACCCTGGTTCCGGTACAGCGATGATACATCCTGCGCCGCGGCGTTGAACGCGACGGCATCGAACACGGATTCACCCGCGACCTGCCGCTGGCCGCCACCGGTCAGGCCGAGCGAACTCAACAGCCCGCCGCGCTCCTGCTCGAAATAGCGGCGCAACTGTTCGGTCGGGAACACGCGATTCCCGACGATCTCGAAATCCGCAAGGATGTACTGTTGCCCCTCGCTCACAGCGACGACCAGCCTCGCCTTGCCCGTGACCGGATCCACGACCAGCGTGTCATTCGTCACCACGAAATCGAGGTAGCCATTCGTCGAGTAATACGATGGCAACTGGTCACGCAGATCCGTGCGGAACTCCTCCTCGCTGAACGTGCCGGTGCGAAACCAGAAGAACCCTTCGGCCTTCGTCTGAAGGACACCGCGCAGCTCATCATCGGGAAAGACTTCGTTGCCCTCGAACTCGACGTCCGCAATGGCCACGCGCTGGCCTTCCTCGACGTCGAACACGATTCGCTTCTCACCGGGCCTGTCCGCGATATCCTCGATACGATGCTCGATGCTGCGCGCGAAGAAACCCTTCTGCGCGAGCATGGCGCGGATGGCGGCCTCGGCTTCCGTGATGTCACCACGATTCAGCGGCCGGTTCGTCTGGAGGCCGACCGTGTCCTGCACCGTCGAGCCCTTGATGTTCTCGAGACCATTGAACTCGACGGCCCCGAGCACAGGACGCTCCTCGACCTCGACGCGCAACGTGACCGGCGCGAGCGGATCCGTCGGATCCTCGACGCCGTAAATCCGCACGTCATCGAACTGCTGTGTGGCCCAGAGCTGATTGATCGCTCGCTGGAGGTCCGGCAACTGAAGTGTGTCACCAACGCGGATGGTCAGCGTGCCGAGGATCGAGGCTTCGTTGATCCGCTCGTTGCCGACGATCACGATCTGGCCGATCGCGATTGGCGGTTGCTGACCCTGAGCCTGTTGCGCGCCCAGCGGCGCAGCAATCGACCCGATCCAGACGGAAAGGGCCGCCGCGAAGGCGGCGGCCCGCGGCAACCGATCCATGGCAGCCTCTCGGAACTTCGACTTCATGTCGTCTTTGCTGAGGGGACCCGGAATTCCAGACTCTTTCCGTCCGCCGTCACATCCACTTCGATCTCCTCGCCAGGCGGGAACTCCGCCGTCAGGATCTTCTCCGACAACGGGTCCTCGATGAAACGCTGGATCGCACGACGCAGCGGCCGGGCACCGAACTTCTCGTCGTAGCCCTTCTCGACGAGGAACGCCAGAGCCGCATCCGTCAGGTGCAGCTTCAGGTTCTCTTCCGCCAACCGCGTATGAATCTCCTTCAGCATGATGTGCACGATCAGGCCGATCTGCTCGCGGTCGAGTGCGTGGAACACGATGATATCGTCGACCCGGTTCAGGAACTCCGGATTGAACGCGCGGTCAATCTCTTCCTTGACGCGGTCACGCATCTGCTCGTAAACCGAATCGGAATCCGGTGCATGGAAGCCGAGCGTCTTGCCTTTCGTGATGTCGCGTGCGCCCAGGTTCGACGTCATGATGATGACCGTGTTCTTGAAGTCGATCACACGGCCGTAGTTGTCGGTCAGCCGGCCTTCGTCGAGGACCTGGAGCAGAATGTTGAAGACGTCCGGGTGTGCCTTCTCGATTTCGTCCAGCAGCACGACCGAGTAGGGCCGGCGCCGGATCGCCTTGGTGAGCGTGCCCGAGTCCTCGTAGCCGACGTATCCCGGCGGTGCGCCGATGAGTCGCGACACGGAGAACTTCTCCATGTACTCGCTCATATCGACGCGGATCAGTGCATCCCGGTCCGCGAACAGGAACTCTGCGAGAGCGCGCGCGAGTTCCGTCTTGCCGACGCCGGTTGGGCCGCTGAAGATGAAACTGCCAATCGGCCGGTTCGGATCCTTGAGCCCGGCGCGGCTGCGACGGATGGCGCGGCTGATCGCGCGAATCGCTTCATCCTGGCCGATCACGCGCTGGTGCAACTCGTCCTCCATCCGCACCAGCCGCTCCGACTCGGCCTCGCGCAACCTCGCCACTGGAATGCCCGTCCAGCGGCTCACGATGAAGCCGACCGCCTCTTCATCGATGACCGGACGATGCGTCTTGCGCTCCTGTTCCCACTCCTCCTGCTTGCGGCGGATGACGCCCTGGAGTTCGCGCTCCTGGTCGCGCAACTCGGCCGCCATCTCGAAATTCTGATCGCGAATCGATGTGTCCTTCCGTGTCGCGATCTCCTCGAGCTGGACCTTCAAGTCGGCGACTTCCGGCGGTGGAACCTGCGTCGCCAACCGCGCCCGCGCGCCCGCTTCATCGATGACGTCGATCGCCTTGTCGGGCAGGAAGCGGTCCGTGATGTAGCGGTCGGACAGCTTCGCCGCCGAGACGATCGTTTCGTCCGGAATGACGACCTTGTGGTGGTCTTCATAGTGCTTGCGGATCCCCTTCAGGATCTCGATCGCTTCCTCGACACTCGGCGGATCCACGATAATCGGCTGGAACCGCCGCTCGAGGGCACCATCCTTCTCGATGTACTTGCGGTATTCGTTGAGCGTGGATGCGCCAACGCACTGGAGTTCACCACGCGCCAGCGCCGGCTTCAGCATGTTCGACGCATCGATCGCGCCTTCTGCCGCGCCTGCGCCGACCAGTGTGTGCAGCTCGTCGATGAACAGGATGATATTCTTGTTCTGGGCGATCTCGTTCATGATCGCCTTGAGGCGCTCCTCGAACTGGCCGCGGTACTTCGTGCCTGCGATCACGGCCGCCATGTCCAGCGCGAGGACGCGGTTGTCCTTCAGACTCTCGGCGACTTCGCCGCGCGCGATCATCTGCGCCAGCCCTTCCACGATCGCCGTCTTGCCGACACCGGGCTCGCCAATCAGCACCGGGTTGTTCTTCTTGCGCCGCGACAGTACTTCCATCACGCGCTCGATTTCCGGCGCGCGGCCGATGGTCGGATCGAGCTTGTTCTCCCTTGCAAGGTCGGTCAGATCGCGGCAGAAATGGTCGAGTGCCGGCGTCTTCGACTTCTTCTCGCCCTTCTGGGATGGGACGCCGCCACTGCCGGAGGAACTCGGCTGCGACGGGTTGGACTCGCTGCCCAGCAGCTTGAGCGTCTCGGCCCGCGCGTCTTCGAGCGTCACGCCGAGCGAATTCAGGACCTGTGCGGCGATGCCTTTCTCTTCTCTCAGCAGGCCGAGCAGCAGATGCTCGGTTCCGACGTATGAATGGCTGAGTTCACGAGCTTCTGCCATCGCGTACTCGAGAACCTTCTTGGCACGGGATGTATACGGCAGCTCGCCAAGGGCGATCGTCGCCTTGCCTTTGCGGACGGCTTCCTCGATGCGCTCGTGGATCTGTTCGAGGTCCACGTTCAGATTCGTCAGCACCGCGGCCGCGACACCCTCCCCTTCCCGGATGAGGCCGAGGAGAATGTGCTCGGTCCCGACGTAGTCGTGCTGGAGGCGGATCGCCTCCTCGCGCGCCATCGCCAGAACTTTCCGCACCCGGTCGGTGAAGTTGTAATTCATAACCCCTCATTGCCGGCCATCCGGCCGGCGCGCCTTCGCGTCAACTCCTCGTTTCGTTCGCTGGCGGGTCTCCGGCGACGTCGCCATCCGCCGCCAGGATCCGCCGCACGTATGCTGCCCGGTGCAGATCCGCCTCCGACTCCGACAGCGCTCGCCCTGCGACCTGCTCGAGATGCGCGTTCTGGGCGTAAATCATGATCTTGTTGAGCGAGTATACACGAAGCCCCGAGAGGAGGTTCATGCTCACGCCGAGCCGCACGCCCGACAGCAGATTCATGACTTCATCGAAGGAAAGCGACCGCGCATATCGCAGTAGCCCGTAGGCCCGCCAGATCTTGTCTTCGATCACCGCCGGTGCATCACGCATCAGCACGCGACGGGCTCGCAACTCGTATTGGATCACCTGTCCTACGATCTTGTCCAGATGCTCGACCAGATCCTCTTCGCTCTTCCCAAGTGTCGTCTGGTTCGAGATCTGGAAAAAGTTCCCGACCACTTCCGAGCCTTCGCCGTACAGCCCCCGGAACGTCAGCCCGACCTGGGCGATCCCCTGGAGGATTCGCCCGATTTCCTTCGTCAGGACCAGCCCCGGCAGGTGAATCAGGATCGATGCGCGAAGCCCCGTCCCCACGTTCGTCGGGCACGTCGTCAGGAACCCGAATTCCTGGTGGTACGCAAACGAGAGAACATTGCCCAGTTCCTCGTCCAGCCGATCCACTCGCCGGTAGGCGTCGCGCAGCCGGAGCCCCGAAAAAAGGGCCTGAAGCCGGAGATGATCTTCCTCGTTCACCATTACGCCGATGGCGTCGCGCGGTCCGAACAGCAGGCCGGAGCCGCGCGCTGGCGCGTGTTCCGCCTCGCCGGCCAGCTCCCGGGAGATCAGGTGGCGCTCGAGCAGCACGCGCCGGCTGAGCGGGGTCAGGGCGTTGAGGTCGAGCGCGATCGCGTCCTTCGCGATGGTCCCGCCGAAGGCTTGCCGGACTTCGTCGAAGATCTGCTCGCGCTCCGCGTCCCGGACCCGCCCGGCATACGCATGACCCTGGAGGTTGCGGGCCAGGCGAACCCGTGTCGACAGCACGATATCCGCATGCGGACCGCTCGCCTCGAGCCAGTTCAGGCCGAAATCCGAGAGCGCGGTATGGTCCAGCATCGCTCAGGTCACCTCAGTCAGCCTGTTCAAGCCGGCGGCCGGATCGAGACATCGGGGTGTTGTCCGGCATGGCGTCAACTCTCCTCCATCGTCCTGATCATGTCGCGGATCTCCGCGGCCCGTTCGAAATCCTCGTGTTCCACGGCCTTGCTCAGCTTGCGCCGCAGCCCTGCCAGGCGTTCCTCGTGTTGCGCGTTCGTCGGGTTCGGCGGCAGGTAGACCTTGCCCACATGCTGGACACCCCCGTGCAGCCGGCGGACCAGGCCCTTCAGGCTCGACTCGAACGAGACCCAGCAGTGGGAACAGCCGAGCCGGCCGGTTTTCTTGAAGGTTTCCAGCTCGAGGCCACAGAACGGGCACGGCCCCGGCGGCGTCTCGGCCTGCCGGCTGACCTGCGTCAGATAGTCTGTCAGCGGTACGTTCACGTTGCTCATCTTCGGCGATATCCCCTTGTCCGACGCGCACGCTTCACACAGGTGCTTCGTCGTCATCTGATTGTCCACGATGTGCGTGAAGTGGACGATCGCTTCGTTTTCGCCGCAATGGTCGCACTGCATCATTCGTCAGGCCGGGTAGAAGCTCTCGAGCCGCCCTTCCCTGACCTGGAGGATCCGGTCCGCGCGGTCGGCCAGCTCGCGATTGTGCGTGGCCAGCACGAGTGCGACACCATGCGCGGTGCGCAGCCGGAACAACAGGTCGTGAAGCAGCTCTGCCGTGTGCGTGTCCAGATTTCCGCTCGGCTCGTCCGCCAGCACGACGGCCGGTGTGTTCGCGAGCGCGCGCGCCACGGCAACACGCTGCTGCTCGCCTCCGCTCAACTGGCTCGGCTTGTGGGTCAGGCGCTGGCCGAGTCCGACCTGTTCGAGCAATTCTGCGGCGTGCGTTCTCGCCTCCGTTTCCGGGCGTGCCGCGATCCGCATCGGCATCATCACGTTCTCGATTGCTGTGAATTCGCGCAACAGGTGATGGAACTGGAAGACGAAACCGATGCGACGATTGCGGAGCACGGCCAGGTCCGCATCCGGAAGGCTGGATACGGCACGTCCATCGAGGACCACCTCACCAGCTGTCGGTCGGTCCAGACAACCCAGCAGGTGCAGCAGCGTCGACTTGCCCGCGCCACTCGCGCCTACGATCGCCACCGCTTCGCCCGGTTGTACGCCGATCTCTACCCCATCGAGAATGGTGAGTTCGCTGCCGTCTTCCTCGATGTAAATGCGTCGCAACGCTCTCCCTTCGAGGATCGGCCGTCCACGCGCCGTCTCTTTAGCACGCGCTGGCGCCGCCGGCGTGATCTCGTCGACGTGCCGGCCACCCGGCACGATTCCGAGTTCGGGCCCTTCACTCATGACGGATCGCTTCAACCGGCAGCAGCTTCGCCGCCTGCCTTGCCGGGTAGATCGTGGCGACGAAGGCGATGGCGATGCTGGCCAGCACGATCATCACGAAATCCGTCGGTTCGAGCGCGAGCGGCAGCGTGTCGATGAAATACACATCGCCCGGCAGCCGGATCAGCTCGAAGTAATCCAGCACGAACACCAGTGAGAGGCCGCCGGCCGCACCGAGTGTCGTGCCGATCAATCCGATCGTGAGGCCCATCAACATGAAGATGCGCAGCACCGCACGGCGCGTCAGCCCCATCGATTTCAGGATCCCGATCTCACGTGTCTTGTCTGCCACGACCATGATCAGCATGCTCACGATATTGAACGCCGCCACGAGCACGATCATGAACAGGATCACCATCATCGCCAGCTTCTCGAGCTTGAGCGCCGAAAACAGGGACGTGTTCAGGTTGACCCAGTTGTCGATGAAGTAGCGCTGCCCCAGCTCGAGGAAGATCTCGTTCGAGATGGTCGTGGCCTGCCACGGATCGAGCACGTTCACGAACAGCCCTGTCACCGTGTCCGCCGGCATTCCAAGCAATGCCTGTGCCGCACCGAGTTCGACGTAGAGATTCGCGTTGTCGTACTCGTACATGCCGGTCCGGAAGGTGTTCACTACCTCGAACGGGTGCGGTACCGGGATCGGGTAGCCGGTCAACGGATCGGTTTTCAGATTCTCGAATGCAGCCACGAGAACGGTGTCGCCGGGCAGCACGTTGAGCCGCTGCGCCAGCCCGCGTCCCAGGAGCGCCCCCGGCAGGCCGCTTGCCGTCGGCCCGAACGACAGCGTGCCCTCGCGCAGTTCCTGTTCGATCTGCGTGAGCGGCACCTCCGAGATCGTGGGATCGATGCCGTAGAGCAGACCCGGCTGCGGAAACGAGCTGCCCTGCCGGAGCACAACGATCTGCGTGTTGACGTACGGCGAAGCGCCGATCACACCTTTGACGCCGGTGACGCGCGCCAGCACTCGGCGCCAATCCCCCAGGCGCAGGTTCGAACCCATATCGAACACGTAGACGTGCGGGTTCGACCCCAGAATCTTCGCCTGTAGATCCTGCTGGAGTCCCGTCATCACAGCAATCACGGTGATGAGTGCCGTCACACCCAGTGCAACACCGCCCACCGCGATCAGCGTGATCAGCGAGAGAAACCGGCCCTTCCTGCGCGAAGCGAGGTAGCGGCGGGCGATGTACCACTGGAGACTCTTCATCGCACGTTCCCGTCGAGCGGCGCGCGCGCGTTTCTCGCCGCCATGCCCCGTTCCCGGCGCCATGTCCGCGCCACGGCTCGACGCATCACGATGTCTCCGGGCGCAGCGTCGGGAACAGAATCACATCGCGAATGGACGGTTGACCGGTGAGCAGCATGGTCAGCCGGTCGACACCGATACCGACGCCACCCGTCGGCGGCAAACCGTACTCGAGCGCGCGCAGATAGTCCTCATCGAGCATCTGCGCCTCGTCATCGCCCGCCTGACGCAGCTGCGCCTGCGCCTCGAACCGTTCCCGCTGATCGAGCGGATCGTTCAATTCGCTGAACGCGTTCGCGATCTCGCGGCCGAGCACGTACAGCTCGAATCGCTCGACCACGCTCGGATCGCCTCGCCGCGGCTTGGCCAGCGGCGAAAGCTCGCGCGGGTAATCGACCACGAATACAGGGCCTTCCAGCGTCGGTTCGATCAGCGCACCAAACAGCTCATCCAGCAACTTGGGCCGGCTCATGCTTCCCGTGTCCTCGACACCGGCACGCCGGGCTGCTGCGCGCAACTCGTCATCGGTACAGGCCGCGGCATCGACACCCTTCTGCACAAGTGCTTCAAGGAAGCCGATTCGCTCAAACGGCTGCCGCACCGGCACCTTTCGCTCACCGGCAAGAAGCGTGTCGCCGCCTGTGACATCTTTCACGATCGTGACGAACATCTCCTCGACCAGGCGCATCATGTCTTCGTAGTCGGCGAAGGCCTCATAGAACTCGAGCATCGTGAATTCCGGGTTGTGGAACCGGTCGATGCCTTCGTTCCGGAAGTCCTTGCTGATCTCGTATACCCGGTCGAGTCCGCCCACGATCAGCCGCTTGAGATACAGTTCGTCGGCGATGCGCAGATAGAGCGGCATGTCCAGCGCGTTGTGGTGCGTGACGAACGGGCGCGCCGAGGCACCGCCGTAGAGTGGCTGGAGGACCGGCGTCTCGACTTCGACGTAGCCGCGTTCATCGAGAAAACGGCGCAGGCCGCTCACCACACGGGCGCGTGTCATGAAAACCCTTCGCACCTCGGGATGGACGGCGAGGTCGGCGTAACGATGCCGGTATCGTTGCTCGACATCGGCGAAGTCGCCGTGAACCACGCGCTCGCCGCTGCTGCGTTCCGTCTCTGCCTTCCCGTATGGCAGGGGTCGGAGCGTCTTCGACAGGAGAGTCCAGTCCGATGCGCGGACCGTGACTTCACCCGAGCGCGTCCTCATGGTGCAGCCGCGAACGCCGATCCAGTCGCCCAGGTCGAGGAGCGACAACAGTTCGAAGGTCTCGGTATCGAGATCGTTCGCGCGGAAATACAGTTGGATCCGGCCCTCCCGGTCGGCGAGGTCGGCAAAGACGGTCTTGCCGTGCGGCCGGAGAGACGTGATGCGCCCGGCAATGCTGACCTCCGGGCCGACCGGATTCTCCTCGAAGCGGCCGTCCTGTTCGGCGGTCTCGAACGCGGCACGTGCCGCCGCGCTGCCGTGTGTCACAGCGTAGGAATACGCGTACGGCTCGACACCACGGCGGCGCAACTCGGCAAGCTTCTCGAGCCTCGCCTCCCGCACGTAGTCGGGGCGATCCTCCATGCCGTTAGCCGCGGCTGCCGAATCGCTTGAGGTAGGCTTCGATGAACGGGTCGATGTCGCCATCCATGACACGCTGGACGTCGGGAATCTTGAGTTCCGTGCGATGGTCCGTCACCTGCGTATACGGCTGAAAGACGTAGGATCGGATCTGATTGCCCCAGCCGATGTCCGTCTTTTCCTCTTCCAGCTTCTGTTTCTCTGCTTCACGCCGGTCGAGTTCACGCTGATACAGCGCGGCCTTCAACATCTTCATCGCCGTTGCCTTGTTCTGGAACTGGCTGCGCTCGTTCTGACACGCAACGACGATACCGCTCGGTTCATGCGTGATGCGAACCGCCGAACTCGTCTTGTTCACGTGCTGGCCGCCTGCACCGGATGCACGGAACGTATCAATGCGCAGGTCGCCTTCGTCGATTTCGATGGCGATCGTGTCATCGACGACCGGGTAGACGAACACGCTCGCAAATGACGTGTGCCGCCGTTTCTGTGCATCGAAGGGCGAGATGCGAACCAGACGGTGCACTCCCTTTTCCGCTTTCAGATAGCCGTACGCGTACTGCCCGCGGATCTCCAGCGTCACGCTCTTGATCCCTGCCTCCTCGCCGGGCAGTTCGTCCAGGACCACGATCTCGAATTCATGCCTCGCCGCCCACCGCCCGTACATGCGCATGAGCATCTCCGCCCAATCCTGCGATTCCGTGCCGCCCGCGCCCGGATGAATCGTGACCATCGCGTCCCGCGTGTCGTCCGATCCGGACAGCATCGCCCTCAGTTCGAGGCTCTCGATGTCGCGGCTTGCCGATTCGATCTCGCGACCCCACTCCGCGACCAGCCCGTCGTCCTCTTCCTCATCCAGAAGCGCGCCGAGTTCCTCCAGGTCCTTCAGTTTCGTGATCAGGGCATCGAACGGCTCGACCCAGTCCTTGAGCGACTTCGCCTCGGCCATCACCTCGCGCGCCGCGCTGTTGTCGTCCCAGAAGCCCGGCGCCGACATCTGCGTCTCCAGCTCCGCAATCCGACCCCGCTTGGACGCGACGTCAAAGGTAGCCTCCGAGCGCTTCGAGGCGCTCTCGTTCGGAGTCCAGCCTGCCCGTTAGTTCGAGACCCATGCCGGTTTCGCCTCGCTGGTGCCGTGTGCGACTCGCGTATACCCCGGATTGGGGGCGCGTTCCCTGAGCGGAGTGGCGATGAAACGTTTCTGGGGCTGGTTTCTGGGGCTGGTTTCTGGTTGGACGGAAACGGCTAACGGCGGGTGGGGGCCGGAGCGGCGGTCGAAGCGACGAATCGAAGTGGCGGTCGAAGCGGCGAATCGAAGCGGCGGTCGAAGCGGCCAATCGAAGCGGCCAATCGAAGCGGCGAACGAAGCGGCGAACGAAGCGGCGAATCGGCCGATCATGACGTCACGCGACGCGGCGCAAACCACGCCGTGATCCCAGCCATCCCAGCCACGCCGCCGTTATCCGTTTCCGTTCCAACCAGAAACCAGCCCCAGAAACCAGCCCCAGAAACGATCCCCTCAGAACACGTTCTGTCCCTTGGCGAGGATCTTGTTCAGGGCCATGCGAAAGTGGGGCGTCGATTTGGCGAGCGGGAGGCCGACCTGAGCTACGTACTCTTCCCAGCTCTTGAGGATCTCTTCGCGGAATTCGCTGCGGATGGTGCCCTCTGCCAGACTCTTTTCGCGGCGATCCGGATAGTAGGCGACGATATCGGAGACCAGCGCCCGCGCGAGGCGCTCGGCCCGCGCATTCGGGTCCTTGGCCCCGAATGGGGAGAAGGACGGACCGCTGTCGCCTGCCGGTTTGGCCGGCGGCGGAGGTGGCGGGGGTGGCGGGAGTGGTGCGGCCGTCGTCGTGCCGGCCGGGTTGCCCAGCGTTGCGGTCCTCTGGAGGCCCGGGCCACCGGGTCGAGCAGTGGGGCGAGGCGTTGGAGCCGGCGGCTGTGGCCGGGGTGACGGAGGAGCGCTGGCCCCGGCGGGCGCGGCTGGTGCGGGCGGTTTTACCATGAACGTGGCGCCACAGCGCGCGCATTTGGCGCGAGCGCCCTGAGGCGGGATCCGTTCGGGATTGACCCGGAACGTGGTCTGGCACTGGGGGCAGCGGATGTTCATGGCTCCAACGGCAGCTCGAGCTCCGCCGGGATCTCGAGTTCGCCAGTCGTCGTGATCGTCCGTCCGTAGTACGGCTGGATCGCGTTCGTGCGTCGATCGACGGCGTACACCGAGCCCGGCAGTTTCTTCGCGAACATCTTCATTTCCGTGGCCAGCTCACTGACGCGCGCGGTATGTTCGAACTTGTGATGCTCGTTCGTGACGACACCGATCGACAGCGTCATGAGCGGGACCCAGACAATGTTACCGCGTCGATCGCGACCGAGGAAGTAGCCAGCCTGGCGATCTTCCTCGGTGTACTGATAGGGAATGATTTCGTCGAAGATCTCGATGCCCTCTTCGCAACAGATGCGCATGCGCTCGAGAGGGACGTTGAAGATGAAATCATCGCCGCCGATGTGGCCGACGAAGCCGTCCGGACTGTTGCCCTTGACGACATCGCGAAGGATGCGTGCGAGGACGCGGATGACACGGTCGCCTTCGTTGTAGCCGTACCGATCGTTGAACTCCTTGAAATGATCGAGATCCGCGTAACAGACAGCGAACGGATGGCCGCCGCGCATGCGTTCGGCGATGTCGCGCTCGATCTGGATCGTTCCGGGCAGGCGAGTCGTAGGGTGGACGCTGACGTCGCGATCCGCGCGATGCAGCAGCATGCGCAGGCGGAGGATCTGTTCGCGTTCCTCCATGCCGCCAGTCAGGACTTCATCGGCGCCGGCTTCAAGGCCGGAAAGCACGAGGTCCTCGCGGCCGCGTCCCGCAATCAATGCAACCGGCACGATGGCGCTGAACGGATCCCGCTTGAGTGAGCGAACCATGCGCAGTGCCTTCTCATCATCGGTCGTGTCGATGACGATGCCGCCGGGCAGAGTTCGATTGCACAATGCGTCGACGTCATCCGCATCGACGATCGGCACCACTGCGAGGCCCTGTAGTTGGGCGAACGCGAGGAGCACAGGCGGGACGGGCCGCCCGCCCGGCGAGTAGTATACGAGTATGGTTCGTGACGCCATGGTCTGGGCAGGCGCGGCGACAGAGCCGAGCGACTGCAAAAAAAATAGCGAGGCCCGGAACTTGGTGTCAAACCGGGCTCAGCGGCTGCGCCGACGCTCCGGTGCGCGGCGGCCCCGCTTCCCGCGCGCTGCATCCTGCTGGACTGGAACGAAGTCCACCCTTCGCTTCTCGACATCGACGGCGGCAACCTGAACCCGTAGCCGCTGTCCGAGCGTGAAACGACGGCCCAGCCGCTCCCCTGTGAGCAGGAAGCGTTCCTCGACGAACCGGTAGTAATCGTCGTCGAGCGCGCTGACGTGGACGAGTCCTTCCACGTAATGGTCATCGAGCAACACGAAGAAGCCGAATGGCCGGACGTCACTGATCGTCCCGTCGAGAATGGCCCCGACGTGGCGTTCCATGAATCGGACCTTCTTCAGGTCGATGCTGTCACGCTCGGCTTGTTGAGCAACGCGTTCGCGGTCACTTGAATGACGCGCAATCGCCCGCAGCCGTTCAATGTCAGGGGCCCTGCCCCGCCGCTCGCCAAGCAGCTGCTCGCGTACGACGCGGTGCACGACCAGGTCCGGGTAGCGGCGAATCGGGGAGGTAAAATGCGTGTATGCTTTCGCCGCGAGACCGAAGTGGCCTGCGTCTGTTTCGCTGTAGCGCGCCTGTTTGAGCGATCGCAATACCAGCGTCGAGAACATGGGCCCTTCCGGCCGGTCCTTCGCCTGGTCGAGCAGCGCCTGAATCTGCTTCGGCGACGGGCTTCCTTTCGGCGGCGGCCGGTATCCCAGTGCTTTCGCCAGTTCCGCGACCTGCGCAATGCGCACATCGTCAGGTGGTTCGTGGATGCGGTAAAGAAACGGGATGCCTGCGCGCATCGCCGCCCGTCCGACGGTCTCGTTCGCGAGGAGCATCAGATCTTCCACGAGGCGATGACTGTCGAGGCGGGGCCGGCGCTCCACTGCAACCGGCGCGCCTCGCTCATCGAGTTGGACCCATGCCTCGGGCAGATCGAAGTCGAGGCTGCCGCGCTCGCTGCGTGCCGCGCGCAGTGTTACCGCGATACGATCGAGTGCACGCAGAGCCGCATCGGTCTCCGTATCGACCGACCGCGTGCCGTCGAGAACCGCCTGCGCAGTCCCGTACGACAATCGGTGCCGGCTCCGGATCACCGTTTCGGCAAGTCTGGCATCGACGATGCCGCCCGTTTCGTCGCTTCGGAACAGAACGCTCAGCGTCAACCGGTCCTGCTCGGGAACCAGCGAACACAGATCGGAAGAAAGCGCGTGTGGCAACATCGGAATCGCACGATCGACGAGGTACACGCTGGTCCCTCGCGCCGCCGCTTCGCCATCCAGCGCACTGCCCTTGTGCACGTAGTGCGAGACGTCCGCGATGTGCACACCGATGTCTGCGCCGCCATCGGGACGCGGCACGAACGAAAGCGCGTCGTCGTGATCCTTCGCATCGGCCGGATCAATCGTGAACGTGAGGATGTCACGCAGATCGGTGCGTTCTCGCAGGTCGCCGGTACGAACCCCTCGCTGGCGCTGCGCGGCCGCCTCAGTGATCACCTCGGGCGGGAATTCCACGGGCAGCTCGTGTGCGTGAATGATCGTCAACACATCCACGCCCGGGGTGTCCGGGCGGCCCAGGATTGCGTCGATCACACCCGCCGGACCGCGGTGCTCATCGCCCCAGTCCTCGACCCGCACGACCACGACATCGCCCGGCTCGACGGGACCTGGCGCCTCTTCTGCCGTGACGATCACGTCCCGGCCAAGGGCCGGATCCTCTGGCACGACCCAGCCCAGCCGCGTCGGAGCAGCTCTGTGCCGGCCGGGCCGGACTTCACCTCTACGCCCGCGCTGCTTTTCCGTCCGCCGGTCGTCTGCGCGGTGGAAGCGGCCAACGATCGTGGTGCGGGACCGCTCGAGAACCTCGACGACCCGGCCCTGAAGCCGATCGCCGCGGCCGCGACTCTCCTGGCGCACAGCGACGCGGTCACCGTCCAGCGCCGACCCGCCGTCCCCAGCGCGCACGAGGATATCTTCTCCGCCCCCGTCCGGGATGACCACGCCAAGACCCCGCCTGAGGCCCTTGAATCGACCGACCGTAAGCTGAATCCGGACCGGTGCCGCGTACCGCCGGCCGCGCAGCCCGTAGACCTCGCCCTCCTCCACGAGCCGCCGAAGGACGCGCTGAAGCCGCCGCCGTTCACTTGGCGGAACGGCAAGTGCGGCGGCGATCCCGTCGAGGGTTTCCGGGTGTGGCGCCTCATGCGCGAGATAGTGCACGACGCGTTCGCGATCGACGCTCGACGAGGAATCCTTCACCACGTGATCCTCGCCCGAGCCAGCCAGCGAAGTCCGCCGCCTGCGCGCTCGAGGCCGCTGCCCAGCCGGAACTGCGATTCGCCAACCGCCGACCCGAGCCTTGCGGCGACCAGCGCGTCGATCGCGCTCACGATGTGGTTGGCGACGATTGCGCCGAGCACGAGCGTCGCACCGCGGTACCCATCATCGCTTTCGCGGATCAGTTCCGCGTAAACCTCCTGTTCCAGTTGGCTGCCACCCCAGGCCCACGCGTATGCCGGTGGGATCGCGTTGCGTTCGTAATACGCGAGTGCCTGCTGGTATTCGACCGTACCCGGAGGCAGGTTACCGCCACTGGGAATGAAGATCGAGCGGGCGAGGTGCCAGATACTGCCGTTGTACGTCGTGCCATCAACTTCGGGCTGGACGCCGTCCGATTGCGGATCCGAATCGAAGTCCCCGCTCGTCTCGTACTTCGCCATCGACTCGTAGTAGTTGAACGCCGTATCACGCCGTTCGCCAACACTGATCCGGCGCGCGACCGACCACGCCAGATCCTTGTACCGCTGTTCTGCTCCGCGCCCATCGCCTCGCCGGTCCAGATACGTCAGCCAGCCCCAGAGTTCGACTACGAGATAGGGCACCCAGCGTTCCCGGTCCATGAGGTATTGGCCCGCCCCCGGAACGGCCGCGGAGGCCACCAGCATCAGAGCTGGATCGAACCGCCCGGGCGCGACCTGTAGCGCCGGCGGCGACCATGCAAACCGGGTTTGTGCAGCCGCAGAACCCGCGGGAATCATGCATGCCGCGAGGATCGCCGAGTAACGGGCCCACCGCCGGCGCATGCCGCCTCAGAACCGGACGCCGAAGGTGATCTGAAGCGGTTCGCTGTCCTCGAGCGGGGTCGTCACGAACGACTTCGCGATCCCGACATCGAATCGATCATACGTCAATCCGACACCGATCGCGGCGCCGCCGGTGAGACCCGATCCGCCGGCCCAACCCGCCCACAGGAAGATCGTTTCGTCCAGCGAAAGCTCAGCACCCACGTTGATCAGGCTTCCCCCGAGGTTCCGCGGACTGGCGACGAAATCCGCAGTCAACCATAACTGCGCCGTGCTGTCCGGTTGGAAATGGTGGGCGACTTCGTATGCCGCACCGCCGCGCACGCGCACCGGCATCGGTGATGCCTGGCCCGCGTTCACGACCTGGAGCGGAAACCCGAGATGAACGACCGATGCACCCAGTTCCAGTGACCGCAGCCGAGCGGGCCGGTACTGCACGCCCACATCGATCCCGTGCGTCGTTGCCGAGAACCCCTGCGTCGTGCAGTCGATCCCCGAGCCCGCGCAACTCTGCTTGAACTGGTACAGCTTGTAGTTGATGCCTGCGTTGAGTCCGGCAGCCACACGCGTCGCATACGTCGCGGTCAGCACCTGCTCGAACGTGCCGATCGTGCCGATCGTGTTGCCATTCCCATCTTTGGCTGTCTGCTCACCGTGGTCGATCAGACGGTAGCTCAGCGCGAGCGTGCCAACCACCTCCGACCGGATCAACAACGTGAACGTGTTCGCCTTTTCCAGCGATGTGTTCGCGTTGTGTACGAGAAACTCGTCCTCGGCAACATCGGCGACCGTTGCCGGGTTCGCAAAAATCGACCCGGGCGATGTCCGGGCCGTGACCGCATCGCCCAGCGAGAGTGCGCGCGCACCAATCGCAAACAGTAGACGCAGGCAACATTCCGTCGCCGGTACCGGATCCCCGTTACTTTGCGCAGCCGCACCCGGCGTGGCGAGCTGAATGCTGCTTGCGAACACGGCGATGGAGAGAATGCATCGCCACGAAGGCCAGCGCGCCCGGACGCGCGTCGGCGCTCCCGCGCCAGCTCTCCGCGTTGCTGCCTGCATCGAGAGCGCTGCACCGACTCAGGCGACAAACCGCGGCCGACACCAGCGCGCGGACCGCCCGGCTCGTGCATCACTCGCGATCGACGTGGCATGACCGCGCGCTCCGCCCACGTGCGCCGAAGCGCGCGTGAACACTCTCGCATGCGTTTTGCTAGAGCGGCTTCGCTTCATCCACCAGCATGATCGGAATGTCCTCGCGGACTTCGTAGCGTAACCGACACGCGTGGCAGACCAGTTCGCTCTCCTTCTCCCGGTACTCCAGTTCGCCCTTGCACTTCGGGCAGACCAGAATCTCAAGCAGTTGTTTGTCCAGCATCCGCTCCCCTCAGCCGTTCGTGTCCACGCCGGGCGGCACCGGATAGCCCAGATACTTCAACGCGCCAGGTTTCTTGCGCCATCCGGGCAACACCTTCACCCACAGGTCGAGGAAGACTCGCGCCCCGATGAACGCTTCGACTTTCTCGCGTGCGCGCGTCCCGAGTTCCTTCAACGCTGAGCCGCCTGATCCGATCAGGATTCCCTTCTGGCTGCTGCGCTCGACATAGATCACCGCCCGAACGTAGGTCGGGTCGCTGCCCTCCCGGTAGTCCTCGATCCGGACGGTCGTCGAGTACGGGACCTCCTGCTCGAAGAGCTCGAAGATCGTCTCCCGGACCAGTTCGGCCACGAAAAAGCGTACCGGCTGCACCGCCAGATCGTTCTCCGGGTAGAGAAACGGACCCGCCGGCATCCGCTCGACCAGCCGCTCCAGGAGAACATCCAACCCCAGGCTCGCCGTCGCAGACACGTACAGCGGCTCGGTCCCCAGTTCCCGCATCGACCACGCCGTGTGCACGCGCAGACCGTCCGACCGCCCTGCGTCGATCTTGCTCACCGCTACATCGAGCCGGTCTCGGCGAGCCAGCAGGTTCGCCATCACCTCAGCCGGCGGTGACTCAGCCGGCCGCGTCGCGTCCAGCAGCAGAAGAATCGCGTCCGCGTCCTCGAGCGCGGCTTCCACTGCCAGCAGCATCGAGCGATGCAGCAGGTACTGCGGCTCCATCAGACCCGGAGTATCGACAATCAGGATCTGCGCATCCGGTCTGGTCAGGAGCCCGCGCACCGGCTCGCGCGTGGTCTGCGGGCGGGGCGTCACGATCGCCAGTTTTTCGCCGATCAATGCATTCAGCAACGTCGACTTGCCCACATTGGGCCGTCCAACCAGGGCGACCATGCCCGCCCGCGTTCCACCTCGATCGCTTCCTGCGTGCCCGTCCATCGACGGCGCAATGTAGAGGCTTCCTCTGGAAGCGCGCAATCGACCACGACTACGAGAGTTGCGAGGAACAAGCCCGATCCCGACCGGAACGTGAGTCCGGGCCTGCATTCTAATACGGCGAACGGCGGGTGTGGGTGAGGGTGATGAATGGTGTCGGGTGGGGAAACGGCGGGTTGAAAGCGGGTGTGGGACGGCGGTGTAAGGCGGGTGGGGTGCGGCGGGGGTACCGATGCTCGACGAGGTTGGCACTGACGGTTGGGTCACTCGTTTGAGCTGCCCGCCCACGAAACCCGCGCCACGTTCCCATTTGGCGCCGCTCCGCGACACCGGTGCGCGCTGTCGATGCCCCAACAGAATGGTACCGCCGCGCCCCCACCCGCCTTACGCCCGACGTTTCCCCACCCGTCACCTTTCATCACCCTCACCCACACCCGCCGTTCGCCGTAAAGAAAACGGCCCGCCGCGTACCGTGGCGAGCCGTCTCAGGAAAGGCCGGTGACGTCGTACTCTCCCACCCGGTCGCCCGGGCAGTACCATCCGCGCAGCGAGGCTTAACGACCGTGTTCGGGATGGGAACGGGTGTGGCCCTCGCGCCATTGCCACCGGCCAGATATCTGGCCGACAACATGGTGTGTCAGAGAGTTGCATTCGCATCAGGAATTCGCGTGGCCGGCCTTGCAAGCCGAAGTCGGACTGACCAAGCCGCTCGGGCGATTAGTACGGCTCGGCTGAGACGGTTGCCCGTCTTACACCTGCCGCCTATCAACGTCCTCATCTCGAACGGCCCTTCTGAGGGCTTGCGCCCTGGGAGTGCTCGTCTTGGGGGGGGCTTCCCGCTTAGATGCTTTCAGCGGTTCTCCCGTCCGAACCTAGCTACCCGGCGCTGCCCCTGGCGGAACAGCCGGTACACCAGAGGTTCGTCCGTCCCGGTCCTCTCGTACTAGGGACGGCTCCCCGCAACACTCCTGCGCCCGCGACGGATACAGACCGAACTGTCTCACGACGTTCTAAACCCAGCTCACGTACCGCTTTAACCGGCGAACAGCCGGACCCTTGGGACCTTCTCCGGCCCCGGGATGCGATGAGCCGACATCG
>JBOHRL010000002.1:0-19430 GCA_050732695.1 Longimicrobiales bacterium
ACTGCGGGCGGCCAAGGATGACGTAGCGGCCAATCGTGTCGATCACCGGTGAGCGCGCGAAGCGATCGCGGAAGCGCGGGTCCGTCTCGAAGTACGCGCGCAGGTCGAATCCGTTGAACGCCACGCGAATGATCGTGAGGGCGGGATCATCCCGTTCCATCTGCACCCAGATGCGATCGAACATCTGCTGTTCGAACTGAGTCCACTCGCCGACTTCACGGTACCGCACTGGTTCCTTCCCCGCCCACGCATCCGAGTACAGCGCCGGCACCATCCAGAGATGAGCGTAGGGCGAGGCCCACCGCACGCCGGTCAGGTTCACGAGCGGAAACCCCGTCTCGATCATGTGCGACAATGCGACAATGGCTTCACCGCGCGCGCGTTCCTCGACGATGTCCATCATCTGCGGCAGAAGCACAGGGTCGACGACGAGCAGCCGGCTGGTGCGAACGGCCTGTGCCTGGGTCCAGAAGAATGCAAGGACCGCAAGGGCTGGCGCCGCGATCCGGAACCTCGAAAGGAACGGGCTCAGAGCCAGGCCGCACAGCACCACGGACAGTGCCATCACGGGATACCAGTGGTAGCCCCAGCCGTTGCCCTGAAGCAGCATCGCCGCGTACATCGCGAGAGCGGCAACGGCCAACATGCGTGCGAGCGGCGCCAGGTCAGGGTCTCGCCGAATCGTATGGCCGGCGAACAGGCCAAGTCCGAGCACGAGCGCGCGTCGATCGAATACGATGGTATGGAACTCGACCCCGAACGTTCGCGGATAAAGCTCCAGCAACCACGGCAGCAGACGAAAGAACTCGGGCGTGAACGCGACTGTCGCCCCGATGTAGAGAGCGAAGATGGAGCCGATGATGATGCTCTCCCGCCTGAACAGCGAGCGCACGCCTTGCCGCATCGCGATGCAACCTTCGACGCCCATCCAGACGAGTGCGAAGTGCGGCTTCAAAGCAAGGCCGAGCCCGGCCGCGACAGCCGATCCAAGCCGGCCACCCCGGCCGATCCGCCGGCCCTCGGACGCAGCCGCTGCACCCCCGAGATACGGAATCGATAACACCAGCGCGAGGTGTTCGCCCTGGCCGTAATACGGACCCGCCACCGGCAGCAACGCAACCAGAAGCACCGCCAACATCCAGCCGGATGCCCCGGTGATCCGGCGCCATGCCGCCAGCGAGCATCCAACCATGACCAGCACTACGACCGGGTACAACGCGAGCCCGTCCACATCCACGAGCCGGCCGAACGCCGCAATCGCCATGGCCAGCCACGTGAAAAGAGGCGGGTGCATGTCCGCGGCGCCGATATCGACATAGAGGCGGGCACCATCGAGTGCACGCTCCGCCATGTAGAACTGCCAGGCGTGATCGGGGACGGGCGGCAACGTTGCGGCGTATACCGCGCAGGCTGCGAACGCCAGTGCGGCGGGCCATGCACCGGTCAGATCGATTCCGATGCGTGCGCGCTGCGCCGTGACGATCGGAACGTCACCCGCCGAAGGCATGCGCAGCATCCGGTGGTACCGTTCGAATATGCCGGATAGATCGTGCAATGCGGGCGGCAACGACGGTGTGCGCTTGCGGGTCTACGACGGGGATCTCACCTGTCACCCGAGGCCGTACTCTCGAATCTTGTACAACAGTGCGCGGGCGGAGAGTTCGAGCAGGTCCGCCGCGCGGGTCTTGTTGCCGCCGGTTCGCTCGAGGGCCAGACGGATGAGGCGCCTTTCGAGCGCCGCCCCCTGCTTCTTGACGGACAACTCGTCATCGGGAAGCGCTACGCCATCCATGACGTTGAC
The DNA here is from genome assembly GCA_050732695.1 of Longimicrobiales bacterium. Lineage (GTDB taxonomy): Bacteria > Gemmatimonadota > Gemmatimonadetes > Longimicrobiales > RSA9 > JBFFZF01. The sequence continues at coordinate 1,802 of JBOHRL010000002.1, forward strand.
GGGCGAAGTGATGTGCGCCGGCAGGTCCGTGGGCGAGAGGCGAGGCCCGTCGGAAAGAACGAGTGCGCGTTCGATCGAGTTCTCGAGTTCACGCACGTTGCCCGGCCATGCATAATCGAGCAGATGCTGCATCGCATCGGAATCAACACCGACGACCGTGGTCTTGAGACGACGGTTGTTCTGCTCGATGAAATGCTTGACCAGCAACGGAATCTCCTCGCGACGCTGGCGCAATGGCACGAGATGAATCGGCACGACCGCGAGCCGGTAGAAAAGATCGTTCCGGAAGCCGCCGTTGCGGACTTCCTCCTCGAGATTCTTGTTGGTCGCGGAAACGAGACGTACGTCGACCGCACGGGTCCGCGTGTCACCAACGCGGCGGACCTGTCCTTCCTGAAGCACCCGCAGCAGCTTGACCTGGAGCGTCGGCGCCATCTCGCCAATCTCGTCAAGGAAGATGGTGCCACCGGAAGCGACCTCGAAGAGACCAGGCTTGTCGCGCTCGGCACCCGTGAACGCGCCGCGCATGTAGCCGAACAGCTCGGACTCGAGCAGATTCTCGGGAATCGCGCCGCAGTTGAGCGGAACGAAAGCGCCCTGGGCGCGATCGCTCTCGTTGTGGATGAGCCGGGCGACGAGTTCCTTGCCGGTCCCGCTCTCGCCGGTGATGAGGACAGGCGTCGGGTGGCGAGCGACCTTGAGGGCGACCTCGAGGGCGTTGGTCATGGCGGGCGCCTTGGCGATAATATCGTGGTATCGCCGGGTGATGCTGACTTCTTCGCGGAGTCGAACGACTTCGCGGCGCAGTGCTTCTCGCTCTTCGGCTTTCTTGAGGGTGAGGACGAGCTGGTCCGGACCGAACGGCTTGGGCAGGTAGTCGTAGGCGCCCTTCTTCATGGCGTCGATGGCGAGTTCGATGCTGCCGTAGGCGGTCATGACGATGACGAGGGCGCGGCCGCCGGCCTCACGGTAACGATCGAGAAACTCGATGCCAGCGACGCGGGGCATGCGCACGTCACAAAGGATGATGTCGGGCTCGAGTTCGGCAGCCCTGGCGAGGCCCTCCTCGCCGTCGCTTGCGGTCTGGACCTGATAGCCTTCCTCGGCAAGGATCAGGGAGACAGTCTGCCGGAGTCCTGGCTCATCATCGATGATGAGAACGGTCATGATTCGGTTTCCATTCCTCGCATGACACTGACGGGCAGGGTCACGGTGAAGGCTGCGCCTTCACCGGCCGCGCTTTCGGCGCGGACGGCGCCGCCCATAGTTTCGACCAGACGGGCACTGACCGCGAGTCCGAGGCCAGTGCCCTGGCCGGGCTCCTTGGAGGTGACGAACGGCTCGAAGACCTGATCGAGCAGATCGGCGGGGATGCCGGGGCCGTTGTCGGTGATGCGGATCTCGACGACGCGACCCGACTCGGGCGGGTTGGCATCGAGGCTCGAGTTGGAGACGCGAGCGAGCCTTCGCCGGTGGGTGTAATCCACGCCGGGCGGGTCATCGCGGCGCCTTGACGGGAGCAGAGAGGATGGCTGGTAAGCGCCGGTCCGCGTCTGCACGATGATGCGCGGCTCGGGCAGGCCAGCCAGCGCATCCATCGAATTGACCATCAGGTTGACGAGGACCTGTTGAAGCTGGAACGGGTCGCCGAAGACAGCAGGAAGCCGGGGCGCGAGGTCGACCTCGACCTCGACCTGCGTGAGCCGGCCCTGCGTATTCAGCAATTCGACCGTGTCGCGGACGACCTGGTTCACGTCGATGGCCTGGGTCTTTGGGTCGCGCGGGCGCGCGTAGTCCAGCAGTCCGCGCACGATGCGGTCGATGCGGTGGGCCTCGCGCTGAGCCGCCTTGAGGAGTTCCATGCGCTGCTCATCGGCATTGCGGGAGACGAGACCGATGTAACCGAGGATGGCGCCGAGGGGATTGCCGACCTCGTGTGCGATGCCGGCAGACAGGCGCCCGACGGACGCCATCTTCTCGGCGCGGACCATGGCATCACGCGCTTCGGTCAGGAGCCGGTTCGTTTCATCGAGCGAGCGGATGTTTGCGGCGAGCTCGGCCTGGTCGGTGATGAGCCGTTCCGCCATGTGATTGACGGCCGTCGCGAGGCGAGCCAGCTCCTGCGTCTCGGCGGACGGGAGGCGGCGGTCCGAGTCGCCGCGCGCGATCGACTCGATCTCGTCAACGATCCGCTCGAGCGGCCCGATCACTCGCCGGCGCAGCAGGTAACGGCCAAAAAACGTGAAGATGCCGATGTCCGCGGCGACGAGCATGACCATCGCGATCGACTGCTGGCGTGGATCATTCAGACTCGCGAGAATCCTCGAGTAGCCGACGACAAAAAACAGCAACGCGCCGGCGAAGACCAGCGCGAATGCGCTCAGAAGTTCACGTCGAAGGGTTGGAAGTGCGGCCATCCGTGGCCCTGCATCGGTGAGTGAAAATCAGTCGCGAAAATGCGCCCATCCGTGAGGCCGGCGCAAGCTGCGCCGGAAAGCCAACCACTGGCTCGACGTTCCGATCAGTTGCAATGGATCAGGCCGTTCACCGTTGCCGGTGCACCGGCGGCCGCCGGCGCATTGCCTGTGAACAGACCGCACGCCCTTGCAGCGCCGAGATTCGTGTGCGTCGCGTTACCGGCCCAACCGTCCTGCGCCGCGTAGGTCACAGTGATGGTCACCCCAGCCGTGTTCGAGTAATCCGCGATGTCCGTGAGAGCGCTCGCGTACACGTAATTCTTCTGGAAGTAGGCTTCCTGTTCTGTCGCAAGGTTCCGCAGATCGGACTGCATTGTCGAAAGCAGGCTGCGGTCCTTGACCGACCAGAACCGGGTCAGGCCCATCGTTGCAAGAATCGCAATCAGCAGCATTGCGACAATCAGCTCGATGAGGGTGAACCCGTCACGCCGTGGCATCATCACCGTGGTCGCTCGAGTTGGAAGGGGAGGTCAGGAGGGGCGGCGAACCCGCCCCTCCCGATCGCCTCAGACCGACGGGTTACTCACCCGTGCAGAAGACGATGCCTGACGTCAACGCCACAGCGTCCGGGAAACCGCCCGCGGTGCCGAAGAACACCTCGCACCACTGCGAAGCCGCTGTCAACGCCAGGTGGTTCGACGACGCGCCCCAACCCAGGTTCGTGCCGGCGAGGCCAACGATCGTCACGCCCTGCGACGGCGAGAACTCGACCAGGGCGGTGATGGCGTTTGCGTACAGGTAGCTGTTCGCCGGGACCGAGTAGTAGATCTCCTGCTGCGTCGCCAGGTTGCGCAGGTCCGACTGCATGGCCTTGAAGTAGGCCTTTTCACGAGTCTTGCTGAACTTCGGAATCGCGATCGCGGCGAGAATGCCGATGATCACGATCACGATCAGCAGCTCGATCAGGGTGAAGCCTTTCCGCGCCTTCATCATGCCAACGTTCCTCCAGAATGGGTGTACGGATCGGGATCGGCAGGCAGCTTGTCCCGGCCTTTCCAGTGGCAAGAGCTATTCCCTGCCCTGTAAGTGTCGGCCCGGTCGGGACAAATCTATACGTATCAACGAATTGTCTTGAGCGTCGCACCCTCGGCCGAGGTGCCCTGAGCGCCGGGACCCATGGCATTTTGCAAGGAGTTGGCAACTTCGTGCTGAGCGGTTGGCAGGATCACGCCCCACACGGCCAGCGGGTCCGCGCACGATTGTGGTGTGCTTTTCGGGGCAATGACATGGCGGGATGTGCCGGGATGGAAGCAACCGGAACGGATCGCAGCATCGAGCTGGGCGAGGTCGCGGGCAAGCGAGGGATCGGCGGGGGCGCGTGTCCGGGCGGTATCGAGCGAGGCCAGCGCCTCCGCGGTCAGGCCGGCGTAGCCGAGTGCGCGGGCAAGCATGATCCGGTACAGGAAGCCATCACCGCGGGGCTTGGTCATGGCGGACCGCCACGCGCCCACGGCCTCGTTCCAGCGGCCGAGTCCCTGGAGGGCCTGGGCGCGGAGCCCGAGGACCGGAGCCGGCGGCGCGCCGAGGCGGACGGCATCGTCGATGGCAGAAAGCGCTTCGTGGTAGCGCCTGGCCTTGAGCAACGCAAACGAACGCAGGATCTCCGTGCTCGACGAGAAGTCGGCCAGCTCATGCGAGCGATCGAGCATCGCGATCGCACGATCGGTCTCCTCGAGCCGGAGATAGAGAATGGCCAGTTCGTTGAGCAGCGCCGGATCATCGGGCCAGATGCGGGCGGCAACCTCCCAGTATCCGCGGGCCAGATCGAGCCGGCCGGCGCGCTCGGCGAGTTCGCCGTTGACCCACTGTGCACGATACGATTCCGGGTGGTCTTCGAGGAGCGCCGCCCACACGGCTTCGGTGTCCTTCCAATCCGGGTTGCGAGCAACACTCTTCAGCGCGAATGCGACCAGAACGACCGCGGCCGCCGCTGCCGCGACACGGAGCCGGGCACCCCGCGCGCGGGCAGCCGCCCAGTCCCATGCGTGGGCGGCGACCATCGCGATGGCGACCGAGGGCAGGTACAGGATGCGCTCGGCCATGAGCACGCCGATCGGCAGGACCAGGTTCGAAACCGGGAACACCGTGATGAGGAACCACGCCGCGACGAGCCCGGTACGCGGCCGGACGGGCGTCGCGAGAGCAAGAATCGCCGTCCCGATGAGCAGCACGAGGCCAAGCGTGACCATCGGCGTGAAGCCGGTCGCAGGCAGAATCACGCCCGGCGAATAATCGGCTGATAGATCGAACGGGAACACCAGCAGCCGCACGTACTCCGGCCAGGCACGGAACGCCGAGAAGATGCGTCCCTCTTCACGCAGGAACGGCAGATTGGGCGCCGCATCGATTCCGCCAATCGAACCCAGAACCTGGATTCGAACAATGAAGTATGCGAGGAGGACGGCGAGCAGCATCAGCATGGGCACAGCGATGGCGCGGAGCCACCGGCTCGCACTCGATCGATCAAGGGTAAGGCGGCGCTGCGCCAGATCGAGCGCTACCAGCAACGGCGGGATCACGATTGCGCCTTCCTTTGCCAGCATGCCCAGCGCGAAGCACGACACGATCCCGGCGGCCCGGCCACGGCTGAGCGCAATTCCATCCGGCCGGCTCGCGTACAGGATGCATGCGCCGAGAACGGCACTCGCCGCGAGCAGTTCCGCCTGGCCGACGACGTTGGCGACAACCTCCGTGTGCAGCGGGTGAACGGCGAAAAGCAGCGCGCCCGCGAGCGCACCCGCGCGCGAGGCCAGTGTGCGCAGCAGCGCGAACACCAGGACACTGGCCAGCGCGTGCAGCGCAATATTCGCAGCGTGAAAGACCCACGTCGCACCATCGCCGATCGACCATTGCACGGCATAGCCGAAAATGGTGAGCGGACGCCATAATCCGAGAGTACGTCCGAAGTTCGGCCAGTACGGTGTGAGCCAGATGAGCGACTGGTCGGCCAGCTGATGAACGCGCGGGTTCGTCGCGATGATCGCATTGTCGTCGAGCGCGAATCCGTTCCACAGCGAGTTCGCGAACGTCGCGATGGCCATCAGCACAATGGCCACGACAGCCATTCGATCATTGCGGATCCGGATCACCGGGATTCCGTTCCCGTCTTCACGGCAATCCCCTGTTCTGTTGGTACGATCGCCCAATCCTCGAGCGGGTCCGTACACGTGAACTCCCCGCCCGGCGTACGCATACGATCCTTTCGCTCGCCGCGCCCACGGTCGTAGCAACCGGCCACGATGGCAGCACGCAGTTGCCCGACGCGTTCGGCCTGCTCGATGCCCTCGCCCAAGGCCGAACCCGTTGGCGCCGCCCGCGAATCGGCCTCGCCGGTCGCCGCGACGAGGAGCTGTGCGCTGTCCGCGGCGGCCAGGGCGCCCGTGACATCGCCCGCGCGGGCGAGCGCGCGTGCGGTCATCACCCACCAGGTGAAGGATCGGCCGGGCAACGCGTGAAGCGCACTCTGCCACACGGCGGCTGCATCCGAGTACCGGCCGAGTCCCTCGAGCGCCCGAGCGCGAAGCACGGCGATGCCAGCGGTGGGAACGCTGGCATTCTCGGTGGAGGCGAGGGCTGCCGTGTCGGCGATGGCGAGGGCATCGGTGAAGCGGCGGGTGTCGAGATAGGCGAGGCCGAGGTGGAGGGCGGAGGCGAGGGGGAGGCGGCCGAGTTCGCGGGCGCGCTCGAGGAGGGGAATGGCCCGTGCGGACTCGTCCCGCCGGGTGTAGTGCCGGCCCAACTCACGCAGGAGGGCGGCGTCATCCGGCCACGTTTCGACTGCCAGTTGGAGGTACCATACGCCGCGCTCGGTGTTGCCGGTCACGAACATGTGCGATGCCATGCCCCACTGTGCGTGATACGATTCCGGGTGATCGCGTACCAGCGCGCTCCAGTAGGCCCGCGTGTTCTTCCAGTCCGGGTTTCGAACGACAGACCGGACGGCGAACGCGAGCAGCAGCGTTGCGGCGGCCATTCTGGCGATCCGTGCGCGTGGCACGGCAGCGGTCAGGGCCCGTGTGCCGGCGATGCGCTGGGCCGCGAACGCCGCGACGAGTGCGATGGCGAACGACGGGACGTAGAGGGTCCGCTCGGCAAGCACGACTCCGATCGGCACGATCAGATTCGAGACGGGCAGAATCGCAATCAGAAACCAGGCCGCAGGCAGGCCGATGGCCGGCCGACGCGGCGTGAACGACGCGAGCACGATGGTGGTGGCGCACAGCAGACCACCGAGAATCACGGCAGGAGTCAAACCGGTGGCTGGATCGATCACGTCCGGTGCGTAATCGGCTGACAGGTCGAGCGGGAACACGAGCAGGCGCAGGTACTCGGGCCAGGTCTGAAGCGCGACGAGCCAGCGCTGGCTGGTTTGCAGGAAGGGCAGACTCGGCGCCGGATCGCTGCCGGCCAGCGAACCAATCGCGGAAAAACGCAACCACAGGTACGCACCCGCCGTAGCCGCCAGCACGAGCAACGGAAGCGCGATGGCCGCGGCATGGCCTGCTGCACCTTCATCATGACGCCGTGCTCGAGGCTCGGTCGAATCATCGTTGCGACGCAAACCTGCGAGCGCCGCATCCAGTGCAATGAGCAGCGCGGGCAATACGATCGCACTCTCCTTGGCGAGCATCGCGATCGCGTAGAGCGCGGCCGTTGCGCTGAGGCGCTTGAACGACAGCGCGGTGTGCGTGCGCTCCACGAGCAACACGCAGGCACCCAGCATCGCGGCGCCGGCCAGCAGCTCTGCCTGGCCGACTGCGTTGGCAACGGCTTCGGCGTGCACCGGGTGAACGGCAAAGAGCACGGCGCCGAACAGGGCTGCGCCCGGAGAGACGAGGCGGCGCAGCAACACCAGGGCGAGCACACTCGCGACAACATGCAGCACGACGTTCGTCGCGTGGAACACCCACGGCGCACCGCCGCCGGCAAACCACTCGAGCGCGTACGCGAAGATCGCCAGCGGACGGTACAGTCCGGCGGCCTCGCCGAAACCGGGCCAGTACGGCGTCAGCCAGATCGCGGCCTGATCGGCCAGCTGGTGAACGCGCGCATTGCCGCTGATGATGAACTCATCGTCGAACGCGAATCCGTTGGCGAGCGAATTCGCGAACGTCGCCGCGGCCGCGGCCGCCACGATCGCGGCATCACGGCGAATGCGCATCGTCTGCCGGTGCAGCGAGCGGGCGGGATGATGTCACGACCCACCATGTGGCCAACGGATCGGAACACGTTTCCGGGGCGGGTTTCCGGGGCTGGTTTGTCTCTGGCGATTCGGCAGAGCTTGCAGGCCCCGGGCGAGCCGGCGCGAAGCAGCCGCGCGCGATGGCGGCGAGGAGGCTGTCCACGACAGGGGCGCTGGAATCGGGTGCCAGCGTGCGCGCGCTGTCGGCAGCGGCGAGGGCGGCGGCGCGATCGCCAAGGCGGGCGAGCAGCCGGGCGTTCGCGCTCCAGTACGTCCAGGAACCGCCTGCCGAGTCGGTGAGGCTCTTCCGCCATTCGTGACGCGCATCAGTGAGGCGGCCGAGGCCCTCGTACGCCTGTGCACGAACGGCGGCGGCCTCTGTACTGGCCATGCCGCGGCGCTCGGCGCCATCAGCGGCTTCGAGAGCGGTGGTCCAGCGGCGGGCGCCGAGACTCGCCCACGCGAGACTGTTCCACGTGCGGGGCAGCACGTCACTCAACGCGCGCGCTTCCTCGAGCAGTGTGACGGCACCCGCGTATTCGCGGTTCCAGATGTAAAGCAGGGCCAGCTCTGTAAGCTGCTGTGCATCGTTTGGCCAGAGCCGCCTCGCCAGTTCCATGGGCGCGCGAGCGCCAGCAAGGTCACGCACCGCGAGGTGCGCCGCGGCCAGGCCCCACTGCGCGCGGTAGTTCTCGGGATGATCGCGCAGCAACGCTGCATAGTACGCGTTGCTGTCGCGCCAATCGGGATTGCGCACGAAGGAACGAGCGGCAAGCAGCACGAGCACGGCTGCGGCGAGCGCGAATGCCGGCCGGCGCCAGCGCCGGGGCAGGCGAGCGACGGCGGGCGCCCATGCAAACGCAGCCGCCAGCGACACCGCGACCGACGGCAGGTACAGAGTCCGCTCCGCCAGCAGCACGCCGATGGGCACGATCAGATTCGAAACGGGCAGAATCGCAATCACGAACCATGCGGCGGGCAGACCAGCGGCTGGCCGTACCGGCGTCACGAGCGCGAGCACAAGCGCCACGAGCAATAACAGGGCACCGAACACGACCGCTGCATCGATCGACTCGGCAGGCATCAGCACGGCAGGCGAGTAGTCTGCCGAAAGATCGACAGGGAAGAACAGCAGCCGCGCATACTCCGGCCACACCTCGAGCGCCGTGGGGATACGCGCGCTCGAGTGCAGGAATGGCAGCCATGGCGCCGCATCGCCACCGCCAAGTGAGCCGAGGACGTGCAGGCGCAGGGCCAGCCATGCGATGCCGACGACCAGCAATAACGTCATGGGCACAGCCACAGCACGCAGCCATGCAGTGGCGCTGGCGCGTTCGAGACGAAGCCGCTGCTGCGCGAGGTCGAGGGCGACGAGCAGGCCGGGCAGCACAATCGCGCCTTCCTTCGCGAGCAACCCGGCAGCGAACAGTACGGCGATCACGACCGCGCGGCGGGGACTCAGTCGCACACCCTGGCCGCGGCTGGCGAACGTGAGGCACGCGCCGAACACGGCGATCGCGGCCAGCAGTTCCGCCTGGCCGACGACGTTCGCGACCGCTTCCGTGTGCACGGGATGCACACCGAAGAGGAGTGCGCCCGCGAGCGCTCCACCGTTCGATACAAGGCGTCGCAGCAGGAAGAGCAGCAGAATGGCGGCGGTCGCGTGCAGCAACACACTGCCCAGATGGAAGACCCATGGTGCGCCGCCGCCGGCCGCCCATTCGAGCGCATACGTGAACATCGCGACCGGGCGATACAGCCCGAGATCCTGGCCCGGCCAGTACGGCGTCAACCAGATCGAGGCCTGGTCCGACAGGTCTTGGATGCGGGGGTTGTTCCTGATGATGAAATCGTCATCGACGGCGAATCGATTCGCGAGCGTGTTGGCGTAGGTCAGCAGGCTCGCGATCGCGACGCTGGCGGCGGCGAGCCACGCCTGCACGCGCGCGGGTTGCCGTTCCTCATCGCGATGCTCGGTCCGCGTGCCGGGGCCGGTCGTGCTGCGTGCAGGCGATGCGTCCGTCATCGATCGGCTCCATGCGCCGAGTCCGCGAATGCCGCCATCCTGCGCAACAGCGAATCGCCGGGACTGAGACGGAGCCCGGCCTCGATGGCCCTGCGTGCGACCGCGAAATCACCGGCGTCCAGCGCGGAGCCGGCCAGCTGCCGCTGCACGGCGAGATCGCCCGGCCAGTGACGTGCGGCATGCCGTGCGAGCTGAAATGCGCGGGCGTACTCGCGCTGTTGTGCGGCAAACCCGATCGCTTCGAGGACGAGCCGCTGGCGGTACGGCCAGAGTACGATCGCGGTGTCGTACTCGGCCATTGCGATGCTTGCCTCTCCCGCCGCGGCCGCCTTCCTCGCCGCGTGCCAACGGCCGCGGAATGCGTCCGGACGGTCTCGCACGAGCGCGGCCATGATCGTGTCGGTCGAGGCCCAGTCCGGGACGCGCATGAGCGTGCGCGCCGACAGCGCGAGCAGCGCGATGGCCAGCGTCGCCGCCGCCAACTGCTTCGCTTTCGCCGGTCGCGTTGCAAGGACCGATGCCAGGCCGGCCACGAGGAATGCCATCACGAACGACGGCAGATAGAGCGTCCGCTCGGCCACGAGCACGCCGATGGGCACGATGAGATTCGAAACCGGCAGAATCGTGACCGGAAACCAGAGCAGTCCGAGTGCGAGCAGGCGCTCGCCGCGGCGCCACGCGAACAGACCACCGAGCACGGTCGCGAGCAGAAGGATCAGACCAAGTGCGCTCTCCATGGTCAGCGAAAGCGCCGGCGCAAGGATGCGCGGGCCATAATCGGCGAGCAGAACGTCCGGAATGAAGAGCAGACGCATCCAGACCGGCCACGCCTGAAGCGCGGTGAACACACGCTGAAGCGGCGATTGGACGACTTCGAGGATGGGATCGACCCTGCCCGGCACGAACGCGCCGAGTACACCTGCGCGCAGCCACAGATAACCGGCAAGTACGAGTGCGAGTGCGACAAACGCCGCGGCCCGCGATTGCAGCGCTGTACGAAGCCACGCGGGATGGGCTGGCGGACCGGCCTGGCCGGATCGTGAAGACCGCTCAGGAACCGGATCGGCGTGTGCAGGTGGCGCCTCGCTCCGTGCCATGTCGAGGAGGACGAGCAGGACCGGCAGCATCACCGCGCTTTCCTTCGAGAGCAGGCCGAGCGCGAACAGCAGCGCAGTGCCGAGGATCGGAGGGCCACCCTTGCGTGGCCGAATCCACAGCAGACAGGCGCCGAGAACGAACCCGGCCGAGAGCATCTCCGCGCGGCCCACAATGTTCCCTACCGCCTCGACGTGAACCGGGTGTACCGCGAAGAGCAACGCACCGGCCAACGCAGGCGTCAGGCCGAACAACCGCGCAAGCAGGAAGAAAGCAAGGACCGAGACAGCGGCGTGCAGCAACAGATTCGATGCGTGGAACCAGGCCGCGGAGCCGCTGCCGATCGCATGGTCGAGGGCAAAGCTGAGCGTCGTAACAGGACGGTACAACGCAAGGTCGGCGTTCTGCCAGTAGCCGCCCGTGAAGATGTCGCCGATACTGCCGAGCGAACGGATGCGCGCGTCCTGCTGAACCACGACGACGTCATCGTACGCAAAGCCGTTGCGCAGCGCCGGCAGGTACACCGCGCACGCGGCGGCGGCGATTCCCAGCGCTGCGAACGCAGGGCGGAGACGCGGCTCGAACCTCACGCCTTCGCGCCCGACAGCACGGACTCGCGCTTCGCAACCAGATGGTGCGCGCGCCAGAGCTCGAATACGAGCAGTGTCCAGAGCGGTTTGCGATGGTCCGCAAGGCCGGCGCGATGGTCCGCCAGCATGCGCTGCACGGTGCCGGCGCGAAACAGACCGGCGGCGCGCAGGCGGTCGGGCGCGAAAAGGTCATCGACCAGCGGTGCGAGCGGCCCGTTCAGCCAGGCGGCAACCGGCATGCCGAATCCCTTCTTGGGCCGGTCGATCACTGCATCGGGGAGGAGACCGCGCACCGCATCCCTGAGCATGCGCTTGCCACTCAGGCCGCGCATGCGGTACGCGTCCGGTACGGAGAACGCGAACTCGAGGACGTCACGGGCAAGGAAAGGCGCCCGAACTTCGAGGGCGACCGACATGGCGGCCCGATCCACCTTGGTCAGGATGTCGTTCGGCAGGTACGTGAGCGCATCGAGGTGCGTGACCCGCGCAAGCAGCGGTGCACCGGCAGACTCTGCCCACGCGGCACGGACGGCGGCAAACGCGTCGCGCCCACCATTCGCTGCTTCAAACACATCCGGCTCGAGCAACGCCTGTTGCTCCGCTGGCGAGAACGAAGACATCCAGAGCGCGTGATTCAGCGGCGGCGGCTCACCGGCACCACGAAGGTAGCTCCGCACCTTGAATCCGAACGAGAAGTTCTGGTGCGAGACCGGCAACCTGCGCGCGGCCGAGTCCATCGCCCGGCGCAGCACCGGAGGCACTGCGCGAGCGATGCGCGCGACGCGCTGGCCCTGATGCATGTAATAGCCGGCGAACAGCTCATCACCGCCATCGCCGCCGAGCGCAACGGTCACGCGCTCGCGGGCGAACGCGCTGAGCAATGCGGTGGGCAGAACCGATGCATCGCCGATCGGCTCATCGAGCAGCGCGCCCAGCCGCGGTACCAGCTCCGGCACATCCCCGCCCCGCACGATGCGCTCGTGGTGATGACTGCCAATCGCCTTCGCGACCTGCCTCGCCCAACCGCTCTCATCGAAACTGGCTTCCTCGAAGCCGATCGAGAACGTCTCGAGTGCGCCCGCCTTCGCGGCCAGCGCGGCGACCGTGCTCGAGTCGATGCCGCCACTGAGGAAGACGCCGAGCGGGACATCACTGACCAACCGGGACGTCACTGCCGCTTCGAGGCGGCGGCGCAGCTCGCGAACGGACTCGGCATACTTTCGTGAGGTGAAGGCGGAAAGCGTTCGCGAGGCAGGCGCCGGAGGAGTTGGCGATGGCGGAGGCGATGGCGGGTGTAAACCGGATAGTGTTCGCAGTGCAGACAGCGGTGGCGATGGCGGTGGCGGAGGCGGTGGCGGGTGTAAGGCGGGTGTCTGTGACCATCCTGACGGGCGGGGATCGAGGCGCCAGTAGTGGTGCGAGTCGAGGACGCCGTCTTCGAGAACGAGTGCGGTGGCAGGCGCGAGTTTGTGGACGCCGGCGAGCATGGAACGGGGGGCGGGCACGTATTCGTTGGCGAGATAGGCGGAAAGGGAGACCGGATCGATCTCGGGCTCGAGCGCCGGGTGGGCGAGGAGGGCGGACAGTTCCGACGCGAAGAGGAGGAGACCATCGCACACAGTCCAGAACAACGGCTTCTCGCCGGCGCGGTCACGCGCGAGAACGAGGCGGCGGCGGGCGCCGTCCCAGAGCGCGAGGGCGAACATGCCGTCCAGCCGGTCGAGGAAGTCGGTGCCCCACGCGTCGTACGCGTGCGCGGCGACTTCCGTGTCCGAGCGCGTCCGGAACGTGTGTCCTTTCGCGCTCAGCTCGCGGGCCAGTTCGCGGTAATTGTAGATCTCGCCGTTGCAGACGATGGCCGTGCGTTCATCCTGGCCGAAAAGCGGCTGGTGCCCAGCCTCGACGTCGATGATGGAGAGCCGGCGATGGCCGAGGACGATGCCGGGCGATTCGAATACGCCCTCATCGTCCGGCCCGCGATGCGCGATGCAGCGCAGCATGGCGAGGACCGGTCCGCTGTCGAGCGGCCGGCGAGGATCGAGCGCGGCGTAGCCGGCAATGCCGCACATCGCCGCTCAGCTCGTGGCCGCAGGGACCGCGGCACGCTCGGGCGCCGGGTTCCTCGCGGGGACCTGTGCGAAGCCGCGCCAGCTGTTCGCGTTATGATGCTCGATGCGCACGCCCTGCAATCGCGCACGCTCGAACCAGCCCGCGAATTCATCTCTGCGCAGGTAGAACGCGATCGGCGTGACGAGATGGTCCAGCACGATCGAGCGCTGTTCGCGGAACGGGAACGGCCCGATATAGCTCAGGTACGGCCCATACGGCAGTGTCATACCGAACAGTCTGCCCTTCAGAGGCGCGTACACGTAACGAGTCGCCAGAAAGAGCGGGACCGAGAGCAGACCCGAGAGCGCATCGAGCAGACCGTGCGGCATGCGCGATGTGATGGTTTCGCGTAAGGGCGATACGAAGTGCACGATCCAGCCGTTCCCCTCCCTGCCGTAGACCCAGGCCGAAATGGCGCCGCAAGGCACCAGCTTCGAGACCAGCGCCTGGAAACCGGCTTCCGGGTCCGTGATGTGGTGCAGCACACCGATCGAGAAGGCATAGTCGAACGCGCGCTTCACGGGCGGCTTCTTGAGATCGGCCTGTACGATGTGCGCGTTGGGCAGGTGACGCGTGTTCGCGAACGCGGCTTCGACGGCGTTGCCAAGGTCGAGTGAGACAACCGCGCGCGCGCCGAAGCTCGCGGCCAGCGCTGTGTGACGGCCCTTGCCGCAGCCGCCCTCGAGCACGGCTTTGCCTGCAAAGAAGGAAGCGTCCACGGGCCTGAGCCAGTCGAGAAACTGCTGGCGGTAGCGGTCCGCGAGTTCGTTGTAGCGGTTCCATTCGTAGCCGAACGCCGCGGCAGTCTGCACCTCGATGTCTTCGACACCGGTGTTGAAGCGCGGAATGCCGTTGCGAATGGCGTAACCCGCCGCGCACTGCGTGCACGACAGCGAACCGGACATCACGTGTTCGCCGTCGCGGTCATTGGCGCACAGTGCGAGATCGCCGCCACACGCGGGACAGGCGAGGTACTGGAGGAGAGTCTGTCTCATGGGCTGCGTCACTCCGCGGCCTTGATCGAGCGGATCGCGTATGTCCGCTTGCCCTGCGATTCGTAATAGGTCCGCACCGTCAGTTCCGCGACAAGGCCGAGCAGGATGCTGAGGCAGCCGACGAGCGCAAGCATGACGACGACGAGCGGCAGCGGCGTCGCAATGAAGGAGCGGATCCCCGCAACCTTCAGGTAGACCATGCCGGCGAACACGAGCAACGCAGCGAACAACGCGAGGAAACCGAAACCGCCGAAGACGTAGATCGGCTTCGTTGCATACGAGCTGAGGAACTTCACGACAATGAGGTCGAGCACGACCTTGACGGTCCGCTCGATGCCATAATTCGATCTGCCACGCGTGCGCGGATGGTGATCGACCGGCATCTCCGTAACGCGCGCGCCCTGCCAGCTCGCGTAGATGGGCACGAAACGGTGCATCTCGCCGTACAGTCGAACGTCCTCGAGGACGCTGCGGCGGTATGCCTTGAGCGAGCAGCCGTAATCGTGAAGGCGAACGCCCGAAATCCACGAGATGAGACGGTTTGCGAGTTGCGATGGCAGGCGCCGCTGCCACGGATCCTGCCGGCTCACGCGCCAGCCGCTCACGACGTCGTAGCCCTCATCGAGCTTCGCGAGCAGGCGAGGAATATCCTTCGGATCGTTCTGAAGATCGCCATCCATCGGGATGATGATCTCGCCGCGCGCGTGGTCGATGCCGGCGGACAGCGCGGCGGTCTGGCCGAAGTTGCGCCGGAACCGGATGATCGTGAGGCGAGGGTCGGCGGCAGCGAGGGCCACGAGCCGGTCGTGCGTCGAGTCCGTGCTGCCATCGTCCACGAAGATGAACTCGACTTCATCGCCCTCGAGCACAGCCGAAAGACGCTGATAGAGCTCGGCGACGTTGAGTTCTTCGTTGTACACGGGCACAACGACGGACAGCCGCGGCCGCCCTGCCGCGGCCTCGCCCGGCTCGCCAGGGTGCAGGACAGGCGTGATCTCGAGTTGTCGAAGCGGGCTCATGCGGACCGTCCAATCGGTGGCCGGAGCGAGGCAGGCGCCGCGACAGGTCCGAGTTCGGCCACCCAGCGGAGCGGCATGAACCGGCCCGGGATCCCCTTCAAGCGGCGGATCTCGGCAGAGCCGGCCGCGAACCTGCGCAGCATCGGCAGATCAAAATCGTGCAGGTGCCACTCGTTGCCTTCGGCCGCGAGCGTACGCAGCCACGTGCGCAGCAGGGGCGTTCGGCGCAATACACGCTTGGCCCGGTCGATGTTGGCTTCATTGGGAATCGACACGATCACGCGGCCACCCGGCCTCACCACACGCACGAGTTCGGCAATGACGGCGGCCGGATCAGCCACGTGCTCGAGGACTTCCGTGCACAGCACGATATCGAACGTGGCGCTCGCGAAGGGCAGGCTGCCGGCGCTGCCGCGCGCGAGGTCGACCGCGTTGCCGAGACGGCGGCGGCTGCGCGCGAGCATGCCTTCAGACATGTCGACACCGATACGGCGCACGTTCTCGAAGCGTTCCAGCACGTGGCCTGCACCGCAGCCGACTTCCAGCACGAGGTCACCGGACTTCGGCGCTGCGAGCGTGTGCAGGGTGTCGAGACGCCGCCGCTCGAGCCAGCGCACGATGCCGTGCGACTGCTCGTAATAACGCTCGATGTCATAGCGCTCGACCATCGCTTCGTTCCATGCGATGAGATCGGCGCGTCCCTCGTGATGTGCGCCCGGATCGGGCTGATCAGTCAGCGCTCTCATCGATCCTGTACACGAGCAGGGTTTGTGCGAGAACTGTATCCGGCTCGATCTGCCGGAACCTGGCGAACGGATCGCTGCCGAGATAGACGCCCTGTAGATTCGTCGCGGAGATCACGACGTACCTTGGCGGGGTCGGCGGCGGCGGACCCACACGAGGCAGCGGGATGAAGCTCGGCAGCGGCTCATAATCGATTCCGTATCCCGAAGGAACCGCGGACCCGAAGTAGCTGAGATATACCCGGTCCACAGACTGATCGTTCATCCATTTTCGCAGCTCGAGCAGGCCCTGACCCCAGTCCGTGCTCGAATCGACCAGCAGCTCGTACGCGTGATCCCTTCCGCCACCCCATTCGCTCGTGTACGCGAGGAAATGCGGATAGGCGGAGAGCGTGGCTGTGGCCATCCATACGGTCAGCCCTGCAATTGCGAAGCGCGGAACGCGCCCGACCGCCGGCCACAGCCGCGCGACACCCACGGCGGCAATCACCCAGAGGAGTGGCAGGGCAGGCAGCGCGTAGCGGAATCCGATCACGAGGTTCGAGCGCAGCAGCGCAGCAAGGAAGATCGCGCCGGCCAGTACCGGCACGCGCAGCGGTGACGCCGCGAGTGCGCGCACACTCTCGAATCGGGTGCGCGACAATCCGATCAGACCGGCAACCAGCAGTACATGGAAGGCCGCGGGCGTCTTGTAGAAGAACGCCAGAGGATAGAAGTACCACCAGCCCTGACGCGCCTTGTCACCCACGAGAAAGCCCGGCGCGCCGTGTCCGCGCGAAACGTGCCGGAACGTGTAGTCTATGCCGTAGCGCATTTCCTCGAGCAGGAAATCGCCGCGGTACACGACCACCAGAACCGCGTACGTCACGATGCTCGCCGCGACAATCGCCAGACCGACCCGGCCGAGCCAGCGCCAGTTCCAGTCCGAGATCGCCTGCGCCAGGATCAACACAAGCGCCACCGCCGGAATGACGATCGCACTGAACTTGATCGACATCGCGAGCGCGAAGCAGACCCCAACCAGTGCGCCGCGCGCAAGCCCCGGCTTCCGCACTGCAACGTCAATCGCCCAGACCGCAAGGAGATAGCCGAGTGCAAGTGGCAGATCGTTGTACGCGACGCCGCCGTGCGCCAGCACATCGGGCGTGAACGCGGTCATGCCCGCGGCGAGAATCCCGGCTCCGTCGCCGAACCGGTTCCGCGTGAAGACGAACACGGCCACGATCAGGCCCGCCACGCAGAGTGCGCCCATCAGCCGGCCCAGAAACGCGATCCGCTCGGGATCGTTGCCGGACGCCCAGAAAAAGTCGCGCGAGTACAGGTAGCGAAAATCGAATCCGAGTTCGGGCCGTTCGACCGCGGGCAGCGTCGGGTCTGCAAAGTGGATCGGCAG
>JBOHRL010000003.1:0-90554 GCA_050732695.1 Longimicrobiales bacterium
GGTCGCGCGTTGTTGTCAGCATGCGCCACGCAGAGCCTTCAAGGTAACGGGGTGCAGCCTGCCCAAGGAACGAACATGAATAATCAAAACCAAGGTTCAGTTATTGAGGTCGCCACTTTCAAGCTAAGACATGGAATCGCAGCTGAATTCCGCCCAGTGGACAGGGCAATAGAAGTGCAGCATGTCTCGAAGCAACCAGGCTTTATCTCGCGAGAGGTCTGCTGCTGGTGAGAACAGCGAATGGTTGGTCATCGTGCACTGGCGTTCAGTCGCTGATGCCGAGGCTTCTATGTCTTCCTTTTCCACTGCCCCCGCCGCTACCGAGTTCATGTCGAAGATCGATGCGAGCACGATGAGCATGAAACGTTATGTTAAATAGCCACGCAACTGGAACCGTAGCCCATAGGCCCTGAAAGGAGGCCGCTGTGAACAAGCAGAAGATGCAAGAAACGATTCGTGCACTTTACGAAAAGGTGTTCAACGATGGACAAGCAGATCTGCTGTCCTCCCTGATTGCCGGCTCCTACGTCCAGCACAACCCGCTTTTCCCCAATGGACCCGAGCCATTGATTGGTTACCTCAAGCAAGCTGGCAGCATTCCCTGTGAGATCAAGCGCATCGCGATCGAGGGAGACCTGGCGTTCATTCACGTGCGCTATCTGAACTGGTCGGGGAAAGAGCATGCTGCTGTAGACATCTTTCGCTTCAACGAGGATGGGAAGATTGTTGAGCACTGGGATGTGCTCCAGCCCGTCCCGGAGACTGCGGCGAACAACAACACCATGTTTTAACCGTGTCGGACACGCCCTCTAACGGAGTAGAGATTCCAGCCGCGCGAAGCCGCGGCAAGAATCAGGCGTAGAACTCGATCCGCGGTGGGGAGCGCGTCGATGTTTCCCTTGGGCTTTCAACGAAGGTGAAGCCGGCTCGATCGTTCAGCACGTGGAGTTGGGACGTGTCGTGATGCGATGAGCTGAGCGGAAACGCAGGCAAGAGCGGTAGCCGGACGTCGGTGCTGGAGACGAATAGCGTGTGACCGAGTGCGGAGCGTGCAGCACGGCTGGGCGAACGCGTGAGAGGGGCAGCCGCAAGAGGTGATTTCGAGAAGCGCGAGTTGGAGGGAGTTCCGTCACGGTGGTGCACGCGATCGGGGAAGCGGCCGGCGACATGCATGGCACTCTGCCCGCACCCTCGGCAGCGAGTGGAGGGAATCGGCGGAATCGTTGCGGGCAGCCCTTTCGCGTTGGAGCGGGCAGCGCCGGGTGACGCTGCGTCAGGCACGCCCGATACACATCTTACTTTCGCGCTCGCGACGCTCGCGACGCTCTTCGGTCACGCTCGCATCCTCGGTTGCATTGTCTGCGGTATTTTCTGTTTTTCACGGTTCGAGCCTGTCGCAAGGCTTGTTCGTCACTGGGGTTGGTTGCCAGCTGGTCCGAGGCGTTTCTCTCGCTATGCGCCTATGACATGTATGCCGAGGGACGCTCAGAACGGCCTGCGAGAGCACGGCCCGATATGACGCGCGACTGGTGCGACCGGTCAGGCGTGTTGCGCGATGAGCTTGGGGTCCGCATCAATGAATGGAATTGACCGTTGTTGTGCGCAGATCCGGGCGGGTCCGCGAAGTGGCGGAGGGGCAGGCGACGCCCTATGTCGCCAGGTCGCGGGGTCGGCCGTCTCTCTCTAAAATGCAAGGCCCTGAAGCTGGCGCGGCTGGAAGCCGCGCGGCAGCCACAGGTTTCGTCGCGGCCGCGTTGGCCGAGGCGGGCAGCTGCGGCGTTCGCAGCTTGCGTCCAGAGCGTTATACCGCACTGGCAGACAACCGCTTGACCACAATCAGCGTGAGGACACCATGATCACAATCATCGTGTTCGTGTTCCTCGTCGTATTCACACCTGCGGCCGTCGCGCAGCAACGTCTTCCGATCATCGACATGCACCTTCACGCGTCTGCTGCGAACCAGCAAGGTCCGCCACCCCTGGCAATGTGCACACCTTTCGGCCAGTTCCCGGCATGGGATCCCCTCAGGCCGTATGGCGAGACGTTCATGGCCAGATTCGGGGAACCGCCGTGCGCGGATCCCGTGTGGTCGCCGATGACGGACGAGGAGGTGATGAGTCAGACCATCGCCGTCATGGAACGTTTGAACATCGTAGGAGTGCTGAGCGGAACGCCGGAGCGCGTCGCGACGTGGGCAGCTACCGCCCCGAAGCGCTTCATCGCAGGTCTTGAATTCCAGTTCGGATATCCAGGCGCGGAATTCTCGCTCGACTCGCTGCGCAGCCTGCATTCCGCAGGCCGGTTGACGGTTCTCGGTGAGGTAAGCAACCAGTACGCGGGGATTGCACCGAACGACGACAGGATGGAGCCGTACTGGGCGTTGGCTGAAGAACTGGATATTCCCGTAGGGATTCACATCGGGCCAGGCCCACCGGGCGTGATCTACCTCGGAGCGAGAGAATATCGCGGCCGGCTCCACAGTGCACTGACGCTCGAGGAGGTGCTCGTACGGCATCCGCGCCTGCGCGTCTACATCATGCATGCCGGCTATCCGATGCTCGATGATCTGCTGGCTTTGATGTATGCACACCCGCAGGTGTATGTGGACGTCGGCGTTATTGTCTACACGCAGCCCCGAGCGGCATTCTACCGGTATCTGCGCGGGATCGTAGAGGCGGGATTCGGCAACCGCGTGATGTTTGGGTCGGACCAGATGGTGTGGCCGGGCGTGATTGAGAGGGCCATTGCGGTGATCGAGGAGGCGCCATTCCTGAGCGCCGAGCAGAAGCGTGACATACTGTACAACAACGCGGCGAGGTTTCTCCGATTGAGTGACGAGGAAATCTCACGCCATCACCGTGGCCGGCCGGAAGACGCTGTGCTGTGAAGTCACGCTTGTGCGCATATCCAGGTCCGCCCGAGCACGTGCGCCGCGTTCTCTCCTGAAGTTGTAGAGTGCACGGAGGGGCCTGGCCCATGGCGCCTCGCGTCGTGAGGAGGGCGCGCGCCGCACCTGTTCGGTCTCGGGCATTCGAATGTGTTCGGGGGTCGTGAAGTGAATTGCCCCGCGCGGTTCGCCACCGGCTGTCAATAAATGTGCAGCTTCTCGAGGAGCGCAAACGTATCATCGACGCACTCGAACAAGTCCTTGTTATGCTTGATCATCTTGCTGCGCATGTACACGCGGAGCCACTGCTTGTAGGTGTACAGTTCATAGCGATCGAGCATGTCCCTCAGCGGGAGGTCGCGCTGCGCGAAAAGTCCCGCCAGAAACATGGCAGACTCGAAGCCCAGCGAAATCGACTGGAAGTACGGAGAGCCCATGGCCGAATCGCCGACCAGGAATACCGGCGACCGCGCGAACGGGTGGTCGGCGGTCTCCGGTCCGCGCCACTGCCGGCTGGTCGCATTGCGAGCACGGTACAGATCCAGGGGTATCCGGATGATCTCCAGGTCGCCGAGTATCTCGCCGTGCGTTTCCTGCTTGATCCTGTCGATGAACCGGTCCATCGACTCTGAGACGCGTGGAAAGTTCTCGCGAAGCCACGGACCGTCGAACCGGGACGGCATCGCCCGGTAGTCTTCCGCGGTGATGTTGACGATGCCCGTCACGTGGCTGACCCTGCCGTCGTAGTACGTGCGATGAACCGCCGGAATGAACTTGTAGCGTGGGCTGTCGATGTTCTTGTAGTACTTGCAATACTCGTTGCAATCGTACGACTGGCCGTAAAGGAAGGTGATGACGAGCGCGTACTCGAGGCGGATGCTGTGCGTGTTCGCGGCGGCATCCGCCGCGCCGGAGCCCGGCACAAGGTGATCTCGAAGCAGCGAGCTGGAACCTGTACAGTCGATCAGGATGTCTCCCGGCTCGAGCATCGCCATGGCGTCCTGCGCCGTCACGACGGCCGCCATGCGCTGCACCGCATTCGACGTGCGTACATCGATGAGATCGCTGAGAGAGCGCTCGATGGCGTTGAGCGGGCAGAACCCGAGTGCCCATTGGTGAAGCATTTCCGCCAGGTCTGGAGGAATGGACTGCCTCAACGCGAGTCCCTCTTCGAGCTCTGCCGGATCGAAAACGGCCTGGATGCTCTCTCCATCGATATGATCGACGCAGTAGCTCTCGACTGAATCCGCCACGAGGAAAGACGCGAGCTGCACCATCCGGGTGCGCGTGTATTCGCGTCGCTTCTCGTACAGGCGCACGGAGAACCCCTGCATCGACTGGAGCAATGCCGTCACGAGGAGACCGACGGGTCCGGCGCCGATCACGTGCACGCGGCCGACAGATGGGAGCGAGTCGAAGGTCATGAGGTCGGTCTGCGGGGGCATTTGCTTTTTCGCACAGAGAACGGAAGGAGGCGTGACCGAAGGAGGTGGAAGTCCTCTCGTTCAGCAGGCAGACGCTCGCCCTCGTCGCCGAGCCTCGGGCTGATTGCGATGAGCGCGCGCATGACGACGCCCCATGCAGACGATGACAGGGAGGCCACCCGGAACCGGCCTGACGATCCCGGCGCTCGCAAGATACACGCGGCCCGGTACATGGACGAGGTCAGCTCGATCGGCTTGTGAAGCGATTCCGTTGCGATGCCTGAGAATGGCCGGGCCGGTCCAATACGTGATTCATACGGTCGGTCCGATCTGGCGGAGTGGGAGTCGCGAATCGCCCGCCGTCTGACCTCACCCGCAGTTGCGCCCGCCTTTTCCCCGCCCTCAACTGTTTCCACGCTCGCCCCACACGCGTCGTACCCATCCTCCCTGTTCATGCGCCCCCACTCCACACGCGCCGTTTTTCCGTATTCAACCTCCGTTGACCTTGGGGTCCAACAGTCGTTCGATCTCCAGCCGCAGGTCACGCAGGTGCAGGCGTGTCATACCGTCGGCGGCGCGCGGGATGGCGCGTTCGATGGCGCGGTCGAGTTCGACGAGGTGGCCGCGCAGAGCCGGGCGAGCGTCGGACGGATACGCCGGCGGCTGATTCTGGCCGGGCTGCTGGCCGGGTGGTGGCTCGGGCGGATAGATCACGCGATCGATCGATTCGAAGTAGGCGCGTTGGAGATTGCGACGATACACATCGATGCGGACGCGCGAGTCGGACAGTTCTGACCACACGCCGTCGAGGAGGGCGGTCATGAGGTCGGCGATCGTGTAGGCCTGTCCGGCCGGTGAGAGCGCCTCGTACTCGATCAGCCGGTTGAGCCGGTTCGCATTCAGCAGCGCGTTCAGGACGCCGGCCTGGGCCTGGCGGATGCGCGCGACCTGGCCTTCCGACTGGATGCGGAACAGGATCTCCGGATCGAGCAGCCACGACGGGACCTGGAACGCGTTGTCGGAAAGATGCTGAAGTGCTTCCTGCTGCCGCGCCTTCGAGGTGGGCGTGAAGCGGCGGCCGGTACCGTACTTCTCCTGTGTTTCCGCGCTGCCGACAATCGCCGCGACGTGGCCGTTGTAGCGGCCCCACTGGCTGACGGCGTTGTTATACAACTCATCGAGCAGAGTGTAGTCCTTGCCCGGTTTCTCGGCGACGTCGAGCATCATCTCCATGACGCGCTTGAGATTCTCGAGGCCGAGGGAGCTGGACCGTACGGCATCGGCATCGCCGACGGCTTCGGTGTTCGCGAACGGGTCATTCGGCGCGTCCTCGGTCGTGAAGCGAAGCCATGGGATCGT
This sequence comes from Longimicrobiales bacterium, assembly GCA_050732695.1. Classification (GTDB taxonomy): domain Bacteria; phylum Gemmatimonadota; class Gemmatimonadetes; order Longimicrobiales; family RSA9; genus JBFFZF01. Next base: position 5,671 of record JBOHRL010000003.1, read on the forward strand.
GTCCTGCATGCGCGCCCAGCGGTCGAGCGTCGGCAGTTCATCCTGCGGCGTCTTCGCGCCGGGGATGGGTGTGTGCCCCCACATGACGACGAACTTGTCGTACGGGCCGACATGCGGGACCAGCAGATCGACGGGGATCCTGTCTTCCGGCTGTGCGACGTAATTGAAGCGCGAATAATCCATGAGCGTGGCAACGTGGCCGCCCATGCGGCGCAGGAACGATTCGCTGCGCACGCTGTCGGCCGGATACATCGCGCTGGCTTTCATGTTGTGCGGATAGCCGATGGCGTGGCCGACCTCGTGCGTAACGACGTATTCGACAAGGCGGCCCATGAGCGAGTCCGGCAGGGGCAGGTGCTGCGCGCGCGGATCGAGCGGCCCGACCTGTGTGAAATACCAGTTGCGCAGCAGATTCTGCACGTTGTGGTACATGTTGACTTCGGCTTTGATGATCTCGCCGGTGCGCGGGTCGACGACCTGGCCGCCCGTCGCGTTGGCGACCGTGGAAGGACGCCAGTAGATCATGGAATGGCGCGCATCGAACATGGACCAGTTCGGATCTTCGGATGCGGGCGGGCGTTCGCGCGCGAGGATCGCATTGCTGAAACCGGCCTCACGGAACGCGACCTGCCACGCTTCGACGCCCGTCCTGACCCACGGCACCAGCCATTCCGGCGTGGCCGGGTCGATGTAGAAGACGATGGGCTCGACCGGGTCCGACACGGCCGCGGCCGGATTCTGCTTCTCGAGTCGGAAGCGCCGGATCACGCGCAGTTCGTGCGCCTCGTGGACTGGCAGGCTGTAATCGATCCAGCGCTGCGAGTTGAATCCCACGCGCTTGTCGTGCAGGCGCGGCATCATCGGATCGGCCGCGAGCGGATGGAAGCTCCAGCTCCTGCGCGCGGTCACGGTTTCCGGCCGCGCATCGGCCTGGCCGCCCCCACGCCCGCCGCCCCGACCTTGCGGCGGTTGCTGCGAGCCCGTCTGCGTCGCTTCCACGTTCACGGCATCCGCATACGCCGCGACGCTCTCGATGAAGCTGCGATCCGTCTGCGGATTGTTGACTGCGGCGAACTCGGTGATATTCGATGTGAACAGCCGTGTCACATCGATGACCGCGGCACTGTCGGGGCCCCAGCTCTCGACATTGAATGCGGCGATGATGGGGCCGCGGTTCATGGCATCGACGGCGCGCGCGATCGCGCTCGTGCTGTCCGCCGTGATGGCGTACGGATTCGTGCGCAGCAGGATGCGGTTGCCTTCACGCTCCCACTGCACGAAGAGATTGCCGCCGCCGCCGATGAACGCGCTGCCATCGCCGGCGCCGCCGGCCACAGTCCGCGACACGACGATCAGCTCGCGCCCGAGTTCACTGCGCGGGATCTCGAAGAAGAGCTTGTCGCCCACGCGGTGGGCCTTGTACATGCCGGTGACCGTGCGCGCTTCCGCCGTGATCACGCGGTTGTACGGTCGCGGCTGCGCCGGCGCACCGCCCCGGCCGCCGCCGCCACCACCGCCCGCGGCGGAGTCAGGCATGGCGCCGGCCTCCTGTCCGGCGGCCGGCCTCTGCTCCGGCGAGGGTGTCTCGGGGCCAGGACTCCGGCTACAGGCCAGAGCCGTGCACAACGCGATCAGCACCACCAGTGGAACGCCGGTGCGGCTGCCTGTGCGGTTCATCACGGACTCCTGTGCGTGGGGAGGGTCGTCCATCAGCACATGGCGAGAGACCGGAAAGCGCGGGGTCTCGTCGCGAGCGCGGAAAGATCGGCACCCGATCCAGGAATGTAAAGCCGCCGATTGTGCTATCTTACCACGTCCTTACAAGGCCCGAACGTGCGCGAGTTGCGAATCGCCGCGACGTCGGGGTACGATGGGCGTAACGATGGTTCGCTCACAGTCGAAACGACGTATGGGATCCGGCAGGTTCCTGCCCCGACTCGATGCACGAAGGCAGGGCCGCGCGCTCTCCGCGACGACCTGGCTGGTGCCGTTCCTCGCCGCGACGCTCGGGTTCTCGCTGTGGCTTGGCTGGCAGGCACTCGATGCGGTGCGGTCGCACCGGGAAGCGGCTGAGTCGGCTCTGCGCGACTACGCGCAGATGGCGGCGTGGCAGTACGCTGGCATGGCGAGCGACCGGCTGGATGATCTGCTCGACGACGCGTTCGATGACGTGCGCTTCGGAAATCGCCGGCCGCCGCTGCCGGCAGCGGCAGAGGTCCTCGACGACATCGACCGCGGCGTCCGGCGTCTGGACTGCGAGTGTCCGGCGCTGCGCCGGCCCGCGTTCCGCTTCCACACCGGTCTCGGCAACGGGATTCGACCGGTGGCGCGGCCCGAAGAGGTACCGCAAGCGATCCTGAACGCGCTCGCCGATACGATTGCGCTGTATCATCGGGCGCTGTCGCGACACCGTTTCGCGATTCTGCCGCTGCCGGCCGGGTTTGCCCTGGATTCACCGTCGGCCGCGATCTACACGGTTTCCCAGAATGAAGACGATCCGATCCGTGCTGCGGGCATTGTCGTGCCGGCGCGTGCGTTGAGCGATCTGTTCGGCCGCTGGTTCGAAGAGGCGGAGCTGTTGCCGCCCGCGATCACGGGTGAGACACCGAATGATTCGTTATTGCACGTCTCGGTCCACGCGGCGTCGGGCGAAGTGTACTACCACTCGTCGGTTCATTTTGCGACGACGCTGGCTGTGCGCGACACTCTCGTGCACGAGTTCGGCCCGCTCGTGGTCGAGGCCTCGGTCAGGCCGGACGCGGCGGACCGGCTGATCATCGGTGGACTGCCGCAATCGAAGCTGCCGCTCATCATCGGACTCCTGCTGCTGACGCTCGGTGTCGGTGCGGTGGGGCTGTTCCAGATCGGCAGGGAACGGCAGCTCGCGCGCCTGCGCGATGACTTCATTTCCGGCGTCTCGCACGAGTTGCGTACGCCGCTCGCCCAGATCCGCATGTTCGCTGAACTGCACGAGAGCGGCAAACTGCGCACGGAGGATGACCGGGTTCGTGCGATTGCCGTGATTCATCGCGAATCGCGCCGACTCACGCACCTCGTCGACAACATTCTGCGCTTTGCGCGCATCCGTCGCACCTTGGCGACAGGCATGGTGCGCGAGGAGATCGACGTGTCGACGGCGATCAGCGAACTCGCGCACGCGTTCCGTCCGCTCGCGGCCGCACGCCGCATGACTCTCGACGTCCGCGTCGAGCCGGACCTCGCCGTGAGTGCGAATGCGGATGCGCTCAACCAGATTCTCATCAATCTGCTCGACAACGCCGCCAAGTACGGACCAGCCGGACAGACCATCCGTCTCACGGTCGAGCGGATGGGCGAGTGGGCACGTTTCACGGTCGACGATGAGGGCCCGGGCGTCCCCTCCGGCGAGCGCCGCCGCATCTTCGAACCGTACTTCAGGCTGGACCGCGAGCGGGATTCGCGCCTGCCCGGCACCGGCATCGGCCTCGCCGTCGTCGCCCAGCTCGCCGACATGCACGATGGGCGAGTCCGCGTCGAAGACACAGGGCAGGGAAGCGCCCGCTTCGTCGTCGAGCTCCCGATCGTCCATCCCCGCCCGCACCGTGAGCCTCTCGCACTCGCGGAACGGGTGCGCGCGTGACGCGGCTCCTCATCATCGAAGACAACGAAGACCTGGCCTTCGGCGTGCGAACCGCGCTCGAATTCGAAGGCTATGCCGTCGACGTCGCGCTCGACGGTGGCACCGGCCTCGCCGCGGCAAGGGAGCACCGGCCCGCACTCATCGTACTCGACCTCATGCTTCCCGACATGGACGGTTATGCCGTGCTTAGGGAGTTCCGCCGCGCAGGAGTGCAGGTGCCCGTTCTCATCCTCACTGCCCGCGGCGAGGAAGGCGACGTGGTCCTCGGCTTCGATTGTGGCGCCGATGATTACGTGACCAAACCCTTCAGCACCGCCGAGCTGCTTGCGCGCATCCGCGCACTGCTGCGCCGGTCCGCTGTCGCCGGCGGAACCACGATCACAGAACGGTTCGGCGACATCGAAGTCGATACCGGTGCTCGCACCGTGCGCGCCCGCGGCTTGACTGTCGAACTCTCTCCCAAGGAGTTCGATCTGCTCCTCGTCCTGCTGCGTCGACGCGGCGCCACCGCATCGCGAGCAGAACTGCTGCGCGAAGTGTGGCGTTACGACAACGTGGATATCATGACACGCACGGTGGACATCCACGTTGCCGAACTGCGCCGCAAGCTGGAAACCGATCCTGCCAACCCTCGTCACATTCTGACTGTCAGAAAAGTTGGCTACCGCCTGCGCAGCTGAACGCCTCACGGATCGAAAACTGCCGTCGTCGCGGCCCCTCACTTCCTTCCCGGAGGAACTGGCGCTGTACAGCTCGGCAGGCTGCGGTCGTGCGGTGGGTCGACGTGGGCTCGGCGCCTGCGCGGGTCGCGGTCAATGCGACACGCGGAGCTGGGGCGGCATCGAGATGTTGCGTTTTCCGCGAATAGCGCGGTCAATGCGACAGGCGGGGCAGGCGAGGCATCGAGATGTTGCGTTTTCCGCGAATAGCGCGGTCAATGCGACACGCGGAGCTGGCGAGGCATCGAGGTGCTGCGTTTTCCGCGAATAGCGCGGTCAATGCGACACGCGGGGCTGGGGCGCCATCGAGATGTTGCGTTTTCCGCGCACACCAGCCGTGCGGGTGAGCGTTGAGGGGACCGAGTGCGCGAGCGTTCGGGCGCCGCGCCGTTCCGCACACCAACCGTGCGCGCGGTCTTTGAGGGGACCGAGTGCGCGAGCGTTCGGGCGCCGCGTCGTTCCGCGCACCAGCTCTGCACGCGGTCGCTGTCGGGGACCATGGCGAGATGGGGCTGGGCCGTAGCTGTCGTGGCGATGGTCCGGCGTTCCGGTGCAACCAAACGCGGGAATCGTGCAGGAACGGTTCGCGACTGAAGCTTCCTTACCGAATCCTTACGCAAAGCGAGCACGCCGGGGCTTGGCCCGGTCGGCGCGAAGCGTCAGCTTCTGGCGGCGTTGTGCGACGGATGCTTTCGAACATGGTTGCGCGACAGGTGCTTTCGAACATGGTTGCGCGACAGGTGCTTTCGGACATGGTTGCGCGACAGGTGCTTTCGAACATGACGGTTTGATGCAGAACCCGACCACATTCTGAACGGATGGCGACTGTGCAGCGATCGCTTTGCTTCGTGCTGGTTCTCGCCGCCCTTGTGATTCCAGCCGCACTGGATGCGCAGGAAGAGCCGCCGTCACAGACGCGGCCGTTGCGAGTGTTCCTCGATTGCCAGAGGTGCGACTTCGACCATCTGCGGCGCGAGGTCACGTTCGTTGACTACGTGCGGGACCGGGCCGATGCACAGGTCCACGTGCTGGTCACGAGCCAGAACACGGGTGCGGGCGGGGATCAGTTCGCGTTCTACTTCATCGGCCAGCAGGAATTCGCCGGCCGACAGGACACGTTGCGCTGGACATCGCGGCAGGACAACACGGAAGACGAAGTGCGGGATGGTCAGACGCGCACGTTCGCCCTCGGTCTGATTCCGTATGCATCGCGGACGCCTGTCGCGGAAGCATTGCGCGTGGAGTTCGAGGCTCCGGAGGCGGAAGCGCGGCCGTCACAGGCGGACGATCCATGGAACCTGTGGGTATTCCAGGCGCGGGCCAGCGGCTCGCTGGAGGGCGAGGAGACGCAGAGTTCGCGTTCCCTCGAGGGTTCCATCTCGGCGGATCGCGTGACGGAGGAGTTGAAGGTCGATCTGGGGGCGCGCTTCGAGTACAACGAGGACACGTTCGAGGATCTGGAGGAAGACGAGAAGTTCACGAGTTTTGCACGCGATGCGAACGCGGATGCGCTCGTCGTGTTCAGTCTGGGCGAGCACTGGGCGTGGGGCGGTGAGGCACGCATCGGATCGTCGACGCGGGACAACCAGGATCTCTATGCGGCCTTCATGCCCGCGATCGAGTACAGCGTGTATCCCTACAGCGAGTCGACGCGGCGGCAGATCACGTTCCTGTACGAGATCGGAGTGACCTACTACGACTACGATCGGCTGACGCTTTTCGACAAGTTCAAAGAGACGCTTGCAGAGCAGACGTTCGAGATCTCGGCGGGCTTCCAGCAGCCGTGGGGCGAGATCGATGCCGGCGTCGAATGGAGCAACTATCTGCATGATTTCGGACTGCACAGGCTGGATTTCTCATCGCGCATCGAGGTGCGCCTGTTCCGCGGGCTGAATCTCGACGTGAACGGCAATGTCGCGCGCATCCAGAATCAGCTGTACGTGCTGCGTCGCGAGGACATCACGGATGACGAGGTCCTGCTGCGGCGCACCGCTCTCGGGACCGACTACCAGTTCGAGATCGAGGTGGGGTTCAGCTATACGTTCGGGTCCGTGTTCAACAATGTCGTGAACCCGCGCATGTCGCGGGGTGGCGGCCGCGATTTCAACGGGTTCAACTGATACGGGACGCAGGGGCGGGAACAGATCGCGCGCAGTAATCGAGCGCGGTGAGGGCAAGGGCGTGCGCACAGTTGTAGACCGAGTCGAGGTCGACCCATTCAATGGCCGCGTGGGCGCCTTCGCCATGCGGGCCGAACACGACCGTATCGATGCCGGCGGCGGCGGTCAGCGCAGCATCCATCCAGGGCGTGTCGCCGACGCGCTCGATGTCGTGGCGCAGGACACGCTGTGCGGCAGCGGCGAGCGAATCGACGAGCACGGAATGTGGCGAGGCCTCGAACGGATCGCGCGCGAGTGTGACCTCGAGTGACGCTTCGAACGATCCGTCCTCGGCCTGCAAGGCATCGAGGATCGCCTGGAGTTCGGCGGTCGCCCGCGGCTCGGTCTCGCCCGGGATGGTGCGCCGTTCGATTCCGAGCCGGCATTCAGCCGCGTACGTGCTCATGCCGGTCCCGCCGTGGAGCGTGGCGGCGTGGATCGAGCCAGCGCCGACGAGCGGATGGGCTCGACGTTGTGCGAGAGACGTGCCGAGTGCCTCGAGGCGAGCGAGGACGCGCCCCATGCGGGCGTTCGCATCGATGCCAAGATCCGGCCGGCTGCCATGTGCCGCGCGACCCCTCGTCGTGAGTTCGTACCAGACGAAGCCCTTGTGCGCGAGACACAGGCGAAGCGACGTGGGCTCCGTGATGATGGCACCGTCGGTGCGATGGCGGCCCAGCACATCCATGGTGCCGATGCTGGCGACCTCCTCATCGGCGACGGCTGCAATCAACACGTCCCCCGCCGGCCGTTCGGAGGCGCGGACCAGTGCTTCGACAGCGCCGATGCAGGCGGCGAGGCTGCCCTTCATATCGTAGCTGCCGCGACCGTACAGCCGGCCGTCGCGGACGCCGGCGTCGAACGGGGCGTCCATCCCGTCGACGCCGACCGTATCGTAATGGGCATTCAGCATGAGAGACGGGCCGGAACCGGAACCGCGCAGGACACCGACGACGCTGGGCCGGCCGGGCGTCTCCTCGATGATCTCGACCGCGAGGCCAAGACGGCGCAGGGTTTGCGCAGTGAAGCGGGCGATCGCGGCTTCGCCTTCGCGACGGGGATCGAGAGTAGGGTTGACGGAATCGATGCGGACGAGCGAAGCGAGCACATCGTTCACGAATCGCGTATCGATCTCGATCATGGACGGTTCGAGGGCCGGAGGATGCCGCACGCAGTGAAGGTCCGGGTCAAGCTGGCTGTGCGCACGCGCGGGCGCGGTGCGACTTGCGCCGGCCGTGCAGGCCGCGCCAATGTCGGGCTGACGACGATTCGTGTCCAGTGCGGACGCGGCGGACGTTCACGGCGATCGCGGCTTTTGAGGGCTGGCCGGCTCGATCCCGCGAACCCGTGCACCGGCGGCATGTGTCGCACAGCCTGGCCCCGGGTAGGAACAGGCGTCCGGTAGCGTTAGTATGTCCCGAGGGATGGGTCCCTCCGAGCCTCGAGCAGGAGCTTTGCGCGTGCGGCCTGCCATTCGAAGAACCGCAGGAGCCGCAGCCGGTCTCCTGTTCGTCACAGCGACGGCGTTTGCGCTTTCGTCGGCCGAGTCGGGTGGCGTCTCCGGCATCGCACGCAATGACGGCGCAGACGACGCGGGCAGAGAGCCGGGCCGGTACCCGAGCCCCCGGGTTCGCGGTACGCCCGGATGGCCGCCATCGTTTCGCATCATCCAACCCATTTCGCCGGCCGCGCTCGGGCCGGGCCCGGCGCTGGCAAGGGACGCGGCGACGGATCCCAACGCGCCGCACTCGTTCTACTTCACGCGCGGCATCTACTCGGAGGGCGGCTGGGGCCGGCGAGGACGCCGGGGTGGCTCGTGGGCGACGGACTGGCCCAAGTCGGATCTCCAGTTCAGCGTCGTGCTGCGCCGCCTGACCAACATCGATGCGTACCCGGAACAGCACGCGCTCACGCTCGATGATCCGGAACTGCGCCGCTTTCCCTTCCTCTACATTCTCGAGGTCGGGGACATGCGGCTGATGCCGGAAGAACTCGAGGGCATCCGCAATTATCTGCTCGCGGGCGGTTTCCTGGTCGTCGATGATTTCTGGGGCTCGTACGAGACGGCGAACTTCGAAGATCAGATGTCGCGCATCTTTCCCGAGTTCCCGATCGTCGATCTGCCGCTCGATCACGAGATCTTTCACACGTTTTACGATGTCACGGAGATCCTCCAGGTCCCGTCGATCAACAACATCCGGTACAGCGGCCGGACCTGGGAACGGGATGGGTACGTGCCTTACGTCAAGGCCGTGTTCGACAACGAAGGACGGCTGCTGGTCGTCATCAATGAGAACACGGATCTGGGCGATGCGTGGGAATGGGCGGAACAGCCGGACTACCCGCTCAAGTATTCGACCTACGCCTTTCAGATGGGCGTGAACTTCATCATCTATGCGATGAGCCACTAGAGCAGTGTCGTCGATCTTCGAGTTCCTGTTCAAGTACCGGCCGCTCGTCTTCTCGGAAGGGCGGTTGGTGTTTGCGGCGCCGATGCCGCTGCTGTGGCTCATCGTCGTGGCCGCGCTCGTGGGTGCAGCTGCGGCATGGACGTATGGCCGCGTTGGCGGCCGCGCGACCGCCCGCGATCGGGCCATCCTCGCGGCCATCCGGGTTGGCGCACTGGCCGTGCTCGGCTTCTGCCTGCTGCGGCCGACCCTCGTCGTATCGACCGTCGTGCCGCAGGAAAACTTCGTCGGCGTCCTGATCGATGACTCGCAGAGCATGCGCGTCACGGACGGCTCGCAGGAGCCGCGCTCGGCATTCGTCGCGAGTGCATTCGGCCCGGAGAGCGTGTTGCGCACGGCGCTCGAGGACCGCTTCCAGTTGCGCATGTTCCGATTTTCCGCGGATGCGGAGCGACTCGTCGACCCCGCTGACCTGACGTACTCCGGAACGCGGACGCGTCTGGCCCCCGCGTTGGATCGCGCGCGCGAGGAGCTTTCGCCCGTCCCGCTGTCCGGTCTCATCGTCGTGACCGACGGCGCGGACAATGCGAGCAGCGCGCTGACCGAATCGCTGCTCGCGTTGCAGGCGGCGCAGATTCCGGTTTACACCGTGGGTCTGGGCCGGGAGCAGTACGATCGTGACCTCGAGTTGTCGCGCGTTTCGACGCCGCGCTCGGCGCTCAAGGGTTCGTCGCTTGCGGTCGATCTGCTGGTCGGCCAGGCCGGGTTCGCGGGCGAGAAGGTCACCGTCGTGGTCGAGGATGAGGGCCGCATCGTGGGATCGCAGGAAGTCGAATTGTCGGGCGGCGGCGAGCCAGTCCCGGTGCGAGTCCGCTTCATGGCCGAGGAAGCGGGCGCGCGGCGGTTCACGTTCCGCGTGCCCGCGCAGCAAGGCGAACTCGTCATCGAAAACAACGAGCAGGAAGCGCTCATCGTCGTCGAAGACCGGAAGGAGAAGATTCTCTATTTCGAGGGCGAGCCGCGTTATGAAGTCGCTTTCATGCGCCGTGCCGTGGACGATGATGAGAATCTTCAGCTCGTGGTGCTCCAGCGCACGGCGGAGAACAAGTATCTGCGCCTTTCCGTCGACAGCGCGGAAGAACTTCTCGGCGGCTTCCCGACCACGCGCGACGAGCTGTTCAGGTACCGCGGCCTGATCCTGGGCAGTCTCGAGGCCAGTGCACTGACGGCGGAACAGCAGCGGATGATCGCCGATTTCGTGAGCGAGCGCGGTGGCGGTCTGCTGCTGTTGGGCGGCCGGAAGTCGTTCGCCGAAGGAGGGTATGCGGGGACGCCGCTCGAAGATGTGTTCCCTTTCACGCTCGAGACGTCGAATGGTGTGGACACGACGTTCTTTTCGCCGATTCGCGTCGAGCCGACTCGCGCGGGGATCGCACACGCGATCACGCAGATCGGTGGGACGGAACAGGAATCCGCACAGCGTTACAGCGAATTGCCCGAACTCTCGACGTTCAATCGCATCGGCGAGCTGAAACCCGGCGCGACAGCGCTGCTCACGGGAAGGCTTGCAGGCATCGCCGGTGCCGAGCAGTCCGTGCTCGCGTATCAGCGCTACGGGCGGGGCGTCGTCGTGGCACTCGCCGTGCAAGACGTGTGGCTGTGGCAGATGCACGCAGATGTCCCGCTCGAGGACCAGACGCATGAGACGTTCTGGAAACAGCTGCTTCGCTGGACCGTGAACAGCGTGCCGGAGCAGGTCGTCGTCACCCTGCCGTCGGATCGCGCCTCACCCGGCGAGGCTGTGCGACTGACAGCGGGCGTGGACGATGCGAGCTACCTGGCCCTGAACAACAGTCACGTCGTCGCCCACATCACACCGCCATCCGGTACAGCCTATGACGTCCCGCTCGAATGGACGATCGAACAGGATGGCGAGTACGGCGCGACGTTCACACCGACCGAACCGGGCATGCACAGCATCAACGTCGAGGCGGAACACGGTGAGATCACGCTCACCTCGAAGCCCGCATACCTCGATGTTACGGAGAGCCGCGCGGAGTATTTCGGCTCGCAGATGAATCGGCCGCTGCTCGAGCGCATCGCCAAGGAAACCGGCGGCCGCTTCTACACGCCCGCGTCGATTGCCACGCTGCCGGAGGATCTGTCCATCACGGGCAAGGGCTCGACGATCATCGAAGAGAACGATCTGTGGGACATGCCGTTCCTGCTCTTCCTGCTGCTCGGCCTGATCGCCGCGGAGTGGGCGTACCGCCGGCGCAGGGGGCTCGCATGAGGGGACTGCGGTCGAGTCAGCGCCGGCGGGACGGGTCGGTGGCGGTGGCGGTGGGATTGGCGGTGCTGGCGGGGGTGCTGTCCGGGCCCGTCGCTGCGCAGGGCAGTGCAACGCACATCCTCGTGATCACGGGGCTTGGGGGCGAGCCGTCGTACGCGGCGCGCATGCAGGAGTGGGCGACGAAGATCGTCGATGCGGCGGGCGAGCGGTTCGGCGTGCCGCGCGAGAATATTCAATGGTTGGCGGAGAAGAAGGAGATCGATCCCGCGCGCGTGACGGATCGGTCGACGAAGGAAAGCATCGAAGCGGCGATCGGTGGCATTGCCGGGCGTGCGAACGCGGGTGATGTCGTGCTGATCGTACTGTTCGGGCATGGCAGCTACCAGTCGGGCGAGTCGCGGTTGTCGCTGCCCGGCCCGGATCTGACTGCGCAGGATTTTGCAGTCCAGCTCGGCCGGCTGAGCGAGCAGAAGGTCGTGTTCGCGAACACGGCCAGTGCCAGCGGCGAATTCATCGAGGTGATGTCAGGTCCCGGCCGCGTGATTGTCACGGCAACGCGGTCCGGCACCGAGCGCAATGCCACGCAGTTCGGCGAGTACTTCTCAGACGCGTTCGCGAACGATGTCGCGGATACGGACAAGGACGGCGGGGTCTCCGTGCTCGAGGCGTTCACGTACGCGCGGACCGAAACGAATCGCTATTACGAAACCGAGAAGAAGCTGCCGACCGAGCACGCCGTCCTCGATGACAACGGTGACAAGACGGGCACGTCCGAGGCGAACAGCGAGGGCGGTGATGGTGCGCTGGCACAGGCGACGTTCATTGGCCAGGCCGCGGTGGTCGCGGGCCAGGCTCCGCCTGAAGGCGCGAGCCCCGCACTGCTCGCGCTTTATGCGCAACGCAAGGAGATCGAAGACAGGCTGACGGCGCTGCGTGCCCGCAAGGACACGATGGGAGCCGCAGAGTACGAGAAGCAGCTCGAGGCCCTGCTCGTCGAACTCGCGCTCAAGAATCAGGAGATCCGTCGCATGGAGGGCGGCCGCTGATGCGACACCGCTCGCCGGTCCTTCTCGCGGTCGCGGCTGCGACGTCGCTCGCCGGACTGCTCGCACAGCCGGCCTGCGCCCGGCAGGACGCAGCCGGACAGGACGCATTCGCGGCGTACCGGTCCGGCCAGTACGATGGTGCGATACGCAGCCTGCGTGGCCTTGCCGCGGCGCCAGACGCAGACGCCCGCACGCATCGCACCCTCGTTGCGGCGCTTCTCGAGGTCGGGCGGTACGAGGATGCGGAGCGGGCCGCGCGCGAAGCAGCCGCGCGGCCGGCCCTCGCCGGCGAGCTGGCGAACATGCTGGGTGAGGCGTTGCTCGCAACCGGCAAGCGGGCGGCGGCGGAACAGGCGTTCCGGCAGTCTGTCGATGCGCGTGCGAGCGACGCGAACACGGCGCGCCTGAACCTCGCGGAACTCGATTGGGATCGCGGCGAACGGGCGGCTGCGCTCGATGCGTTCGACGCATTCATCGACATCTACAACCAGTCGTCGCAACTGCGTTCGCGCGATCTGATTGCTGTGGGTGATGCGGTCGCGCGTCTGGGCGTGCGCGATGACCAGCTGTTCCATGATGCCGTCAAGGCGTACGAAGAAGCGCTGAAGGCGGACAACGGCACGATCGACGGCCGACCTGCGGATGTCGAGGCCACACTCCGCCTCGGTAACATCTTCCTCGAGAAGTACGAGAGCACGGAAGCACAGTCCCTGTTCCGCGAAGTCCTTGCCATCAATGAGAACCATCCCCGCGCGCTGCTGGGCATGGCCATGGCGAAGAACTTCGATGGCTCGAACGAGTCCATGGAGTTCATCACGCAGAGCCTCGAGGTCAACGCCAATTCGATTCCGGCGCGCGTCTTCCATGCCAGACTGCTGATGGAACTCGAGCAGTACGAGGAGGCCGAAGCGGAGATCGAGAAGGCGCTCGCCATTGACGCGACCTCGCTCGATGCGCTCGCAGCGAAAGCGGCGGCCGCGTTCCTCCAGGCCGATGAAGCCGAGTTCGCGGCCATCGAACGGCAGGTCCTTGCCATCGACCCGATGCACGCGGAGCTGTACAACGATGTGGCCGAACTGGCCGTACGCCAGCGGCAGTACGAGCGCGCGGTGACCCTCGCCTCGCAGGCCATCGCACTCGACTCGACGTCATGGATGGGGTACGGCATTCTCGGCGTGAACCAGTTGCGGACCGGCGCCGTCGATTCGGCTCGCACCAGCCTCGAGACATCGTTCGAAGGCGATCCGTACAATCCATGGATCAAGAACACGCTCGACCTGCTCGACACGTTCGGCGAGTACGAGACGGTGACGACCGACCGCTTCGAGTTCATGCTGCATGGCAACGAGGCGGCACTGCTCGAACCGTATATCACTGCGCTCGCAGACGAAGCATTCGACAGTCTGTCCGCGCGCTACCGGTGGCAGCCGGACGAACGCATCCGCATCGAGGTCTATCCGAGACACGCGGACTTCTCGGTCCGGACCGTCGGTCTTTCGGGACTGGGCGCACTGGGTGTCGCGTTCGGCAATGTTCTGTCGATGGATTCGCCGTCCGCTCGCGAACGGGGCGCGTTCAACTGGGGGACCACGCTCTGGCACGAGCTGGCGCACACGTTCACCCTCGGCGTCACCGACCATCGCATTCCGCGCTGGCTCACGGAAGGTCTTTCGGTCGCCGAGGAGCGGCGCGCCCGGCCGGGCTGGGGCGATGACGCGCTCGTCGACTTTCTCGCCGCGTACGAACACGGCGAGATGCCGCCGGTCCGTCGGCTGAATGAAGGGTTCGTGCGGCCTCGCTTCCCCGCCCAGGTAGGACTCGCCTATTTCGAGGCATCGCTCGTCGTCGAGTACATCGAGCGCAAGCACGGATTCCAGGCCATTCGCGACATGTTGCAGGGTTATCGTGAAGGCAAGGGCGAGGCCGAGATCTTCGCGGACGTGCTGGACGCCGAGCCCGAACGATTCGATGGCGAATTCGATGCGTGGGTGCGCGAGACCTACGCCGGCCAGCTCGATGCGATCGACGTGCCCGACCGCGAGGCGCGCGCGGCCGGCCGGAGTGGCAGGGGTGACGTTTCGGCCCGCGCCGTGGAAGCGCCGCCCGGCGACTTCTTCGCGCAACTCCGGCGAGGCCACGCGCTGCTCGAAGAAGGCAAGGATGCCGAGGCGACACCGTACTTCGAGCGGGCGAAAGCCCTCGTGCCCGAGTACGTGACCGATGGTAATCCGTACCGCGCACTTGCCGAGATTCATCAGAAGGCCGGCCGCAACCGCGAGGCTGCGAACGAGCTGATCGCATTGACGCAGCGGAACGAGAACGACTACGAGGCCAACCTGCGACTCGCATCGCTTCTCGAGGACCTCGGTGATACGGCGGGCAGCGCAGCCGCGCTCGAACGCGCGGTCTGGATCTCGCCGTACGATGCAACGCTGCACCAGAAACTCGCCGAAATGTACAGCGCGACAGGAAACCGGCAGGGCGTGGTGCGAGCGCGGGCAGCCATCGTCGCGCTGAAGCCGGTCGACCTGGCCGAGGCGCTCTACCAGCTCGCGCTCGCGCAACTCGAAGCCGGAGACCGCGACGCGGCGAGACGGACCGTGCTGCGCACTCTCGAGATCGCACCCAACTTCGAGCGGGCCCAGGAGCTGCTGCTGCGCGTCCGCTCGGGCGGTGCCACATGATCGTCCGCTGCCTCTCGCTGCTGGTCGGCTGCGCGATCGCGGGCAACATCGCGGCACGATCGGGAAGCGAGCAGCCGCCCGGCGGAGTGTCCCGCGCCAGCGCTGCGGCGGCCGGGACGGACGCTCGCGCGCCGCGCAACGCAGAGGAGGTCTCGCGCCGCTTCCTCGCCGCCCTCGAAGAAGGCGGCGCCCAGGATTACCCGTGGCACCCGTACGAGGGCGTGTGGACGTTCGCACGCATCCACTTCAATGACGGCCGCGGCGGCGACCTGCGCGGCTTCGGCCGCCGGCGGCGAGGCGATGATCCCGGCTGGCGTCACGACTACCCGAATGCCGAGCGCAACTTCTCGAAGATCCTGAACGAGATCACGTACGTGCGCGCACTTCAGTCCGAGTACGGCGGCAACATCCTCACGTGGGATGACCCCCGCCTCTTCCAGTTCCCGATCGCGTACGTGTCCGAACCCGGCGAATGGACCGTTACCGAGGCCGAGGCAGAGGCCGTCCGCAACTACGTGCTCAAGGGCGGCTTCATCATCTTCGATGACTTCACCGGTTACGCGATGTTCAACCTGGCGGAGCAGATGGCGCAGATCCTGCCCGAGCTACAGTTCCTGCCGCTCGACGGGACGGAGGCCATTTTCGACTCGTTCTTCAAGATCGAACCGTTCAGCATCGTACTGCCCAGTTACCGGGGCGCGCGGCCGGAATGGTGGGGCCTTTTCGTCGACAACGACAAGTCGAAGCGGATGCTGGTCGTGGCCGGCAACCACTCCGATCTCGGCGAGTACTGGGAGTTCTCCGACACCGGCTACTTCCCGGTCGATCTCTCAAACGAAGCGTACAAGGTTGGAGTCAATTATATCGTGTTTGCGATGACACACTGAGACAGGAACGTTTCTCGGACTGGTTTCTGGGGCTGGTTTCTCGTTGACAGCAACGGCAACGGCGAATCCGGGCCGTTAACCAGCAACCAGCCCCAGAAACGATTTCACAACTCCGGAGACCACCGTGGCCTTCACCGCCAAAGGACAACCAGGCTCGACGCCCGAGACCGTCGCCCTGAAGGACGAGGACGACATCGCCCTTGCCGATCGGCTGAAAGACGGGGCCGACGCGATCCGGGGGGAACTGCACAAGCTGATCATCGGGCAGCACGCTGTGATCGATCACATGCTGCTGTCGCTGTTCGTGGGCGGAAACTCGCTGATCATCGGAGTGCCGGGCCTGGCGAAGACGATGCTGGTCCACACGCTCGCGCAGGTGTTGAACCTCAAGTTTTCGCGCATTCAGTTCACACCCGACCTGATGCCGTCGGACATCACGGGCACGGACATCATCCAGGAGGACCATGTCACGGGTCGCCGCCAGATGGTGTTCGCGCCCGGTCCGGTCTTCTGCAACATCCTGCTGGCGGACGAAATCAACCGCACTCCGCCCAAGACGCAGTCGGCCCTGCTCGAGGCGATGCAGGAACACCGTGTTACGATCCAGGGCCGCACGTACACGCTCGAAGAGCCGTTCTACACGTTCGCGACGCAGAACCCGATCGAACTCGAGGGCACGTACCCGCTGCCCGAGGCGCAGCTCGACCGGTTCATGTTCCAGATCATCATCGATCACCTGCCCGAGGACGAGGAGATGCAGGTGGTCCGCACGACGACGGCGATTCTCGAGCCGGAGTTCACGCACGTCGTCAGCGGCCAGGACCTCGTCGCGTTCCAGCGGCTCGTGCGCAAGGTGCCCGTGTCGGATGCCGTGCTTCGCTACACGCTCAATCTCGTGCGCACATCGCGACCCGAAGCGGATGGCTCGAGCCCCGACTTCATCAAGAAGTGGGTCGCCTACGGCGCGTCCGTCCGCGCCGCGCAGTACATGGCTCTCGGCGGCAAGGCGAGAGCGCTCATGCAGGGCCGCTATCACGTCAGCTTCGACGACATCCGCGCCCTCGCCCACCCCGTCTTGCGGCATCGCATCCTGACCAACTTCCACGCCGAGTCCGAGCGCGTCTCGACCGACAGCATCATCGATCAGCTGCTGGCGAGCGTGCCGGTACCGAAGAGCGGAATATGAGGGCAGGAAACGGCGTTTCGCGGGCTGGCTTCCGGGGCTGGTTTCCGGGGAACGAATGAGTTCCCCGGCCCGGTACCCGCAAACGAGCCTGCTGTTCATGCCGTGGCCCGACCACGCTGGTGCTGTTGTCAACCAGACACCAGCCCAGGAAACCAGCCCCGGAAACGAGTTGTTCCGATGAGATCACCGCACCACCAGCACTCGGCTCCGGCAACGGGCTTCGTCGATCCGTACGTACTGGCTCGCATCTCGAACCTCGAGCTTGCGGCGCGATTCGCGGTCGATGGGTTCATCAACGGGCTGCACCGGTCGCCGTATCTGGGGTTGTCGCTGGATTTCGCGGAGCATCGGGCGTACATGCCGGGCGATGACATCCGGCGCATCGACTGGAAGCTGTGGGCGAGGACGGATCGCTACTACGTGAAGGAGTTCGAAGCGGACACGAATGCGAACTTCGTCGTCCTGCTCGACATCTCGAAGTCGATGAACTACGCGAGCAAGGGGATCTCGAAGCTCGATTATGGCAAGTTCCTGGGTGCGTCGCTCGCGTACTTCTCGAATCAGCAGCGGGACCGTGTGGGGCTGGTCACGTTCGATCAGGACATTGCGGCGTTCGTACCGCCGTCGGCAAAGCATCTGAACGTTGTGTTGCATGAGATCGATCGCGCAAAACCGGCACGGTCCGGCTCACTGGGGCCGGCATTGCAGCGCGCGGCGGGCACGCTGAACCGGCGTGGCATTCTGGTCCTGATCTCGGACCTCTACGAGGAACCGGACCAGGTCTTCGAGGCGGTCAAGCCGCTCCGCTTCAAGGGCAACGATCTGATCGTGTTCCACGTTCTGGATCCGGCCGAGATCGAGTTCCCGTTCGAGGGCGCATCGAGTTTTGAAGACGTCGAGACCGGCGAACGCATCCCGGTCGTCCCGGAGACGCAGCGCGAGCGCTATCGCGAACTCATCCAGAACCACATCGGAGCGCTGAGCAAGCGATTCACGGACAACCAGATCGAGTACCAGTTGTTCGATACGGCGACGCCGCTGGATTATGCGTTGTTCACGTACCTGTCGAACCGCGAACGTCTCATGAAGACCCGCTGATGAGGCCGGCCTGATGGGGTTCCTCGTACCTGCCTTCTTCGCCGGTCTGGCCGCGCTGGCCGTGCCTGTGCTGATCCATCTCATCCAGCGCGAACGAAAGGACGCGGTGGTGTTTCCATCGCTCATGTTCATCCGCATGGTCCCGTACAAGTCGACGCGGCGGCGGCGCATCCGCAACTGGGCGTTGTTCCTCATGCGCAGTCTTGCGATGCTGCTGCTGATTGCGGCGTTCGCGCGGCCGTACGTCGAGCGGGAGATCGCGGGGAGCGGCCCGCTGGCGACGGCGAGGGAAGTAGTGATCCTGATCGATCGCAGCTACAGCATGGGGTACGGCGACCGGTTCGAGCGCGCGCTCGATGCGGCGCGCACGGCCATCACGGGGATCGGTCCGGAAGAACGAGCAACGATCGTATTCTTCGATGCGGGCGCGAGTGTGGCGAACCAGGCGACGGGCGATCACGTGCGCCTGCGTGCCGCAGTGGACAGTGCGAAGCTGTCGTCGAGTTCGACGCGCTACAGTCCGGCGCTCAAGCTGGCGCAGGGGATTCTCGAGGCATCGCAGCTGCCGCGTCGCGAGGTGCTGCTGATCTCGGATTTCCAGCGTGCGGGTTGGGATGGCGGCGAGGGCGTGCGCATGCCGGCGGAGACGATCGTGACACCGGTGCAGATCGGCGATGCCGAGACGCATAACGTCGCTGTAGCCGGTGCAACGTTCCGGCGCGAACCGCAGGGCGGCCGCGAGCGTGTGACGGCGACGGCCCGGCTCGTGAACCGGGGTGGTGAAGCGATTCGCGGACTGCCCGTCGCGCTCGATCTCGATGGCCGCGAGATCCAGTCCGAGAACGTGAACATCAGCGCGAACAATGCCGAGACCGTGACGTTCCAGCCGTTCACACTGGGCGATGCCGAGATGCGCGGCACTGTGCGTATTGGCGGCGATGCACTCACGGCGGACGATCGCTTCCACTTCGTGCTTGCGCCCGGCCAGTCCGTCAACGTGCTGGTCCTCGATGGCGGCAACGCGCAGTCCACGCTGTACCTCGAGGAAGCGCTCGCGATCGGCGACCAGCCGCCGTTCCGGACCGAGACAAAGCGCGCGACGCAGTTCCGCGCCAGCGATCTCGCGGAGCGCTCGGTCATCGTACTCAATGATGCACGTTTTCCGTCAGGCGAAGCCGGCCAGCGACTCGCGTCATGGGTACGGAACGGAGGCGGCCTGCTCGCCGTGCTCGGCCCGCGCAGCGCGAGTGCCGCGTGGGGCGATGGCAGCGCGGTCATGCCGGGAACGCCCGGGCGCGTGACCGATCGAACCAGTGGCGGCGCGCTTGGCAACATCGAATACAGTCATCCCGTGTTCGACGTGTTCCGCGCGCCGCGCAGCGGAGACCTGTCCGCGGCTCGTTTCTTCCGGTACCGGTCGCTCGCACTGTCGGACAGCACGACGCACGTGATAGCCCGCTTCGACGATGGCGCGCCCGCGCTGGTCGAGGCGGATGCAGGCCGTGGCCGCGTCATGGTCTGGACCTCGACGCTCGACAACTTCTGGACGGATCTCCCGCTCCAGCCCACTTTCCTGCCGTTCCTGCATCAGCTGGTCCGCTACGCAGGCGGCTTTGCGGAACCGAGTCCCTTCTTCACGGCCGGCCAGGTGCTCGATGTGACGGGCGGGCCGGCGGGCGAAGTGGCGGACAGCGCCGCCGCCGAACAGGCAGCGGAAGCGCAGGCGACGGGCGGGGTCGGTGCCGGTGAAGGCGCAACGGCGGGCGCTGCGGATCAGCCGCAAGCGGTACAGGCAGCGCCCGAGGCCGGCGATATCGTCGCGATTGCGCCGTCCGGCGGCCGGACCGTGATTCCGGAATCGGGGCTGCTGGTCCTTCGCGAACAGGGGTTCTACCAGGTTCGCGATGCCGGGGACCGGGGCGATTTCGCGGTAGCCGTCAACCTCGACCTCGCCGAATCCGACCTTCAGGTGATGGACCCGCGCGAGCTGGTCGCGGCCGTCGAGCCGCGCGGTGATGCGGCCCGGACCGACGTCACACTGACGATTCAGCCAGAGGACCGTGAACGCAGACAGTCCCTCTGGTGGTATCTATTGATTGGCGCCTTCGTGCTGCTGGCGACCGAGACCGTTCTTTCGAACCGACTGTCCCGGCGCCGTGCCGCCGTCACGCAGTGAGGTGACCCGATGATCAACCGATCCGTGATCTCGTCCTCGTCCGAGACCCAGTTGCTCAGCATCATCGCGGACGTACGCACGCGCTGGCGCCTCAAACTCTTCCTGAAGGGCGCAGCGATCGTGCTCGCGGCCGGCGTCATCGCGCTCGTGATCTCGGCGTGGGGCATCGAGCGACTCGGTTTCTCGCCCGCATCCGTCATCGCATTCCGCATCATCACGTGGCTGACCGTGATCGGCCTCGCGATCCGCTACATCGTGTTTCCGATGCTCAGGCGAGTGAGCGACGAGACCATCGCGCTGTACCTCGAAGAACACGAACCGACGCTCCAGGCCGCTGTACTTTCAGCGTTGACAGTCAAGGCAGACGCAAAGGCGACCGGCAGCCGGAAGGGCGGAGAGCCGGCGCACGCGGGCGGCCTCTCGGAAGGCACAAGGCCGGCCCATGCACTCAACATCTCGCCGGCGCTGGCCCGGCGCACGATCGAACAGGCCGTCGAGCGGTGTCATGCGATCGAAGATGGCCGCCGTGTCGATCAGCCGCACATCCGCCGTTTCGGCATCGCGTTCGCCGGCGCTGCCGCGCTCGGCCTGATCGCGTTGCTGATGAGCCCCGGGTTCCTGCGCCATGGCGCGACCGCCGTACTCAATCCGTTCTCCGCCGCAGCGGCCGTGAATCCGTATCACATCGACGTCCAGCCGGGTAACGTGACGATCCCGCGCGGCGCCGACCAGGCGATTACCGCGCAGCTCGGCGGGTTCTCGGCCGGTTTCGCCGATGTCGTGTTCGGCGCAGGCGCCGACTCCGTGTTCGATCGCCTGCAGATGACGGTTGGCCAGGATTCCAACGCCTTCGAGCTGATGCTCTTCGGCATCGATCGCAACACCGAGTATTTCGTCGAGTCGAACGGCATCCGCTCCGCGGTCTACACGATTACCGTTGCCGACATTCCGTACGTCTCGAGCCTGCGTCTCGAGTACCACTATCCCGCGTACACCGGCCTCGAGCCGCGCACGGTCGAGAATGGCGGCGACATCGCCGCACTCCCCGGCACGACCGTCAAGGTCTTTGCAACGACCACGCTGCCGGTAGCCAGCGGCCAGCTCGTGGTCGAGGGCCGCGAGCCCGCCGCCATGACCGTGACTTCGAACAGTGAGTTGGCCGGTGATGTGCACGTATCGAAGGACGGCTTCTATCACATCGAACTGCCGGGCCCCGACGGTAAGAACGTCACGGGCTCGCCGCAGTACACGATCGAAGTGCTCGATGACATGCCGCCGACCGTCTCGTTCACGAAGCCCGGCAGCGACACGCGCGCGACGCCGATCGAAGAGGTCTTCATCGAGGCAAAGGCGGAAGACGACTACGGGATCTCGAAGCTCGACCTGGTCTACTCGGTCAATGGCGGAGAAGAGAAGACGATTCCGCTGATGGACTCGCGCGGTACACTGCCCGAGGTCGTGGCCGGGCACACCTTCTTCCTCGAGGAGCTGTCGCTCCAGCCGGGAGACTTAATATCGTATTACGCACGTGCCACGGACAACAACAGTGCCGGGCGCAGGAAGGACGCGACCAGCGATATCTATTTTCTTACGATCCGGCCTTACGAGCTGAACTACCGGCAGGCCGAGGCCGCGGGCGGCGGTGGCGGAGGTGGTGGCGGCGGTGGCGAGGATGAAGGGCGCCTGTCCGACCAGCAGCGAGAGATCATTGCGGCGACGTTCAACGTACAGCGCGACAGCGCGGGCCAGAGCGGCGATGAGTACAAGGAGAACCTCGTCACGATCGCACTCTCGCAGGAGAAGTTGCGGGAACAGGTCGGTACGCTCGTCGAGCGCATGAACAATCGCGGGATCACGGATGATTCGGCGTTCCAGGCCATTGCGCAGATGCTGCCGCAAGCATCGGCAGCCATGGACACGGCGGCGAAGACGTTGCGCGACACGAAGCCGACGGAAGCGCTGCCGCCCGAGCAGCGCGCGCTTCAGGTGCTGTTGCACGCGGAGGCGCTGTTCCGCGACATCATGGTGCAGATGGGGCAGCAGCAGGGCGGTGGTGGTGGTGGCGGCGGCAGTCCCAATGCCGAAGACCTCGCGGACCTGTTCGAGCTGGAACTGGACAAGCTGCGGAATCAGTACGAGACCGTGCAGCGCGGCGAGCGCGAACAGGCGCAGAACCAGATCGACGAAACGCTCGAGCGGCTGAAGGAACTCGCGCGCCGGCAGCAGCAGGAGAACGAGCGCATGCGTCGCCAGGCCCAGTCCGGCCAGGGTGGCGGTGGTGCGTCGAGCCAGCGCGAACTCGCGGAAGAGACGGAACAGGCCGCGCGCGAACTCGAACGTCTTGCGCGCGAGCAGAACAATCCGGAGATGATGGATGCTGCGCGCCGGCTCCAGGAAGCAGCAGATGCGATGCGCCAGAATGCATCGAACCAGCGGAACGGCAGTGCCGCCGAGGGCCAGGCCGCTCTCGACCGGTTGCGTGATGCGCGCCGCCGCCTCGAGAACAATCGCACGGCCGGCCTCCAGCAGCAGGCGAACGAAGCGTTGCAGCGCGCCGAGCAGATCGCACGCGACCAGGAGCAGATCCAGCAGCAGATGCAGGACCTCAGCAACCTGTCCGGTGCGGAGCGGGCCGAACGCGCCCGCCGCCTCGTCGAGCGCAAGGAGCAGCAGCTCAATGATGTTGCAGGCCTCGAGCGTGATCTCCAGCGCATGGGCCAGGAGGCCCGCACCAACCAGCAGGCCGATGCCGCGAGCGCGCTCCAGCAGGCCGCCGAAGGCATCCAGGACAACCAGCTCAAGGAAAAGATCAGCTACTCACGCGCACTGACCCAGCCCGGCGCCGACCCCGAATACTCGCGTAGTATGGAACGCGAGATCTCATCGAATATCGAAACGACACGCGGGCAGATTGCTGAAGCTGCCGAGGCGCTTGGCGAACAGGCCGCCGGCCTACAGGGCGAGGAGAACCTCGACCGTGCGCGAGATCTGGCGCGTGGACTCGAATCGCTCGAGGAACGGACGCGCAACGCGCAGGAGCAGCGCCGGCTCGGCGATCGTCCCGGGCAGGAAGGCCAACAGGGCCAGCAGGGTGAGCAGGGCCAGCGCGGCCAGGGCCAGCAGGGTCAGCGCGGTCAGGGACAGCAGGGCAGGGGCGGCCGCGCCGGCGACCAGCAGGGCCAACAGGGTCAGGCCGGCCAGCAGAACCAGGGCGGCCAGCAGGATACGGATTCCCGCGGCGGCCGGATGCAGGGCGCGCCCACCGGTCCGGGTGGCGGCGGTGACATGCGTCCCGGCGACCTCACGCCCGACCAGGTTCGCCAGTTCCGGAGCGAAGCGAGGCAGCGCCTCCAGGACGCACAGCAGCTCCGCGAAGAGTTGCGCCGCCAGGGCATGGACACGGGCGACCTCGATCAGGTCATCCGTGACCTCGGTCGTCTGACCGACGAGCGCGTCTGGGGCATCCCCAAGGATCTCGAGACGCTCCAGGCCGCGGTGGTCGATGGCGTCAAGCAGTTCGAGTACCGCCTGCGTCGCGAACTCGGCGCCACCGACGAGCAGAAGCTCCAACTGTCCGGCTCCGATGAGGTGCCGGAGGGCTTCCGCACGTTCGTCGAGGAGTACTACCGCGCGCTGGCGCGGCGGCGGAACTGAGCCGACCAAGACTCGCTCGGGCTATGGACTTGGTGGGACTTCGCACGGCGAGCGAGTGTTCCGGATTCGGTGGCTTTCAACAAAGTTTAGCGGTGAGCGGCAGCAACATGCTAGCATTGATGCCAGGCGACACTGGGCTGAACGACTCGAGCTAACGGGCACACCAACGATCGTTGTGAACGGGTGGCGCGAAGGGCTGTCCACCGCCTTTCACGGAGACCGATTACCCCGCCCGCGGTGGCCAGCGGCCGAAGGCCGCGCCGCGGCAAAAGCGCGTTAGATGAAGTGGCCCACGGCGGTTGCGTGGAAGCCTTGCTGAGGTCCGCCCCACGCTCGCCGACGTTGATGCTCGAGGCGCGACTTCGAGCCCGACCAAGTACTTTGCGAGTGAAGAGCAACCCGCTCGGCTCACAGGAACTCTGCCTATTGATCACTCGGGCAAGCTGTCGCCTTACATTTTTGCGCCTATCACGACGTGGAATACGTTCGACTCGCTGACATCTTCGTCAGGGTCTCCGAGCGTTCCGATCGATGTGTTGTACGATCCATACACCGCATAGCGGACCACAAACTCACCGGTCACCTCCGCGACGCCAATGTCGCCGGACACATTGCCCAAAAGGACGACCGTGTCCGTAATGGACTCCGCAGCACGCAGCGTGATTGGCGACGGCACTCCCCCCGGGCAGGCCCATGCCCTGCCCAAGCCTCGACTCGGCGTTTCGGCACCCGGCCGGTACACCTGGTAAACCGGGGACGCGTCGTCCTGCGTGCAACGCTTCAGGAACACCGGAGCTCTTCCATTATTGGTAATGGTAACCACTACCATCGCGCGATAGGTCGCGCCCGACGGGACCACCTGATACACGGTTCGATCCGTTCTGACATCCACGGCAATCTCGCTCCCTCCCGTCGGATCGCGGCCACCACAACCAACCGCAATTGCGATCATCGCAGCCAGTCCGCATGCTGTCCTCTCGATCGTCATGATTATCGCCTCCCAGCTTTAGGGCACCGATACGGAGATGCTCAGATTGCCCATCTCAGCTTGGATGTTATTCCATGGACTGAAGACGTATTGCTGACCCAGTTCGGTACATGGGGCTGAATGTACCCGCTGAAGTTGCTCGTATGCTTCCGGTTCTGGAGCACGCCGGCGCGCGCAAGTCCCAGAGTCGCTCCGCACAGTGCCGCGATCGGTACGCCTGCGCGATCACACGCTTGAATCAGGCGCGTTATTTCGGCAGCCTGCCCCGCCTCCCAACTCGTGCCACCCGGCAGCATGAGAACACAAGCGCGCGGCACGTCCACCTCAGCCAGCGAGATGTCCGGCTGGACCAGCAGCCCGCCCATCGATCGGACTGGCTCACGAGACAGACCCGCGGTCACGACATGGAAGCGGCCGGACTTGTTTATCTCGCTCGCGGCCAGCGAGGCTTCCCAATCAGCGAAGCCATCCAGAACGATCATGTATGCCGTGCCGGTCATCATTCGCCACCAGGATCGGAGTCCAATGTCGTCACCAACTCCCGCGCGCGCCAACTCGACACGGCTCGAACCCTGGTCCGTTCGAAGTCATTCCTGTCGCAACACGGCGCATGGATCTGCTGTAATGTAAAAGTAAACGTTGCGTCAGAACTGCAGCACCAGACCTGCCGACAGAAGCAATGCGTGGTGTAGCTGCCGATCGCTACCGTCACGCCTTGGAGGATACAGACTGATCACATCGCCAAGCCGCACAACCGTACGGACGCCCGCGACCAAGAAGACTGCATCCGCACTAAGTCGACCCGTCGGCGCGGTAACAGACCTTGCGAGCTCGGTCGTGGCGGAGCACCAGGGCTCGAAGGGATCGCATTCGGAGCCCGGAAATGGTGCACCGAAAACAATGGCCCCGATATCTACCCCAGCAGTCACGGTGGCGACACTGGTGTCCCGAATCCGCACGCCAACACCCCCGAGGAATCCGCCGATCGTTCCACCTTCGCCCGCCAGCCAGCGGTGGCGTGAAGGAGGTGCTTCATCGAATACCGGATCGTCGGCGAGGAACGTGAACCTGCTGCCGATCGTCGCGAACCCGCCCAGACTGAGCGTTAAGCCGGACTCCAACCTTCGCCTGACTCCCGCTTCCAGCATCGGTCTGGCGGCCCATGACGCGTACATCCCCTGTATCGGTCCAATCTTCGTGAGGGGAACGAGAGCACCGAATTGAACCGCCATCTGCCAGCGCTCATCGTTCTGCGCGTGGGCGTCATTCGCACACGCACTCGAACACACAACCGCCACGACGGTAGCTACAAAGGGCAGGCGGCGACTGCATCGGCGCAACGTGCTCGCGCGACTCTTTCGATCACGTGTAGACGATCGTTCAGGACGTGTGCGACGCGCCCATATCGCATGACCAATCGTGCTCAGCATTCCGGCACTATACTGGGCATTCGGGCACCACCACTTGAATGTATTTCGTTGTCTGCTGAATCTCGCCGCCCCCGAAATCCAACGTCAGGCGAAGTCAGAACGGATAGCAATCTCCCGCCCACGTTTGGATCGTGTAACTGTTGCCCGTTCCAACAGTACAATATGTCTGACCGTCATCGCTTCGAGTCCAAAGGTACGAGTAGCTGCCCGTCCCGCCCCACCGCTTCGCACTCCATGTGTGAAAGCCCGGCGATACGACGACGCCCGGTCCGTCGATATACGGCAACTGTAATCGCCACGGGAACGCGAGCAGGTGTGTAGTCACACGCATTGCCGTAGTCATTACCTGCCGTCGCAATCACCGCGACCGGAATCTCGTCTCTAACGTCGACCTCCACGTACTCGACAAACGCACTTTGGCGAACGTGCTCGAGTGCGGCCGCAGGAGGAGTCGCGCGGAAACCTTTGAAGAGCGTGCGGAAGACGTTATGGATAGTTTCTGAACCGGCGCTCCGAACGAGGTCATTGGCAAGAACGGCAGGTTCCGTGACGCTCGTGCGGAAACGAACGATATACTCATCGCGTAGAACCCTTGCCGAACTGGGCGGCGAGAGGAGAGGCGCAACGCTATGAGACGGACCGTCGTTGTGATCGGCGGGCGTAGTGGCATCAACAGCGCATGCGGTCGCGAATCCGATACACAGGATGGCGAGAACGGTGTGAAACCCGGTTGCCGATCTCATGTCCACCTCGTCGCTTTCGGGAGGCGAATCTCTGTTGATCTCCGCCCAGTGCTCCGACCGCCAGCTGGGAAACTGGTTGACGACGCTCTTGGGAGTATCGACGAATGGCTTCTCGAAAGCGCTTGGAGCCGGTGATCCGTCTGCGGCCGGAAAGCCGGATCGCGCGGGGGCTCAGCTCCGAAACAGCTTGGTCTGAACGCCGTCGAACCGTCGGCGCACGAAATCGTACCAGTTATTCGGACGACAGGCAAGACGAGCGGAGATTGGGCGGCGCGACGGCCCGGGTGAAGCAGACACACGGCCGTCTATCTGACGCCGCCAGAATCAGTTGCCCAGATGGGGGCCAGGTAGGTTGGGTAGGCGGCTTGCGCATAACGAATAGGATTGCGCTCGGGTTCGACTCTACTGCCAGTGCGTGCAACAGAACGACAAAACAGAACGCGTTTGTCATTCAATGGGGCAGAGCTTTCCAACCCGTTCGTGTTCGTGCGTCAAAGCAGCCGCTCCATTGCGCAGCATTCTGTTCTTCATCGGTGGCCCGGAAGAGAGCGCCAGTGCGGCATCGCGCCGCGGCGAGCGGCCCATCTCGAACTCGCTTCCTTCCAAGGCCCTGGATTCCAGTCCCGTTGCGCCAATCACAGGCCTTTGCGAAATTCCAGCCATGACGCCAAAGGCCCTTCTCGATGAGATCAACCAGCTGCCGGTTGATGAACGTATCCGACTCGTCGCCGAGGTGTGGGATCAGATCGCCGCAACGCCCGATGCCATACCCGTTTCGGAGTCGCACCGGCGCGAGCTGGATCGCCGGCTCGACCATCCGTCACCGAATCCGAGCCAGAGCTGGGACGAAGTTCGTAACAGGCTGCGCAAGCAAGGGTGAACCTCGCGCTTCGCATACGCGCCGAGGCTGTGGAGGACATCCTTGACGCATTCTCCTGGTACGAATCGCACCGCTCCGGCTTTAGGCTGGGAAATTCGAGGACGCCTTGGCCACCGCATTCGAGCTTCTCGCCAGGCGCCTGAGGCACGCCCAGCGGTTTATCGAGACGTCCGGCGCATTCTGCTTCGTCGATTCCCATACGCCGTCTATTACACGCTCACGTCAAACTCGATCGACGTTCGCGCCGTCGCGCATATGTATCGCGGCCCAGAGCATTGGCAAAAGCGCCGGTAGCGGCAGGCTTTCGGCAAGGACGTACACGCGGGGCAGGTTTCGTATAGTGAGGGTGCCTCAACACGGCCGTTGCCCGCACCAGCAGCTAACAACCGGTTAACGCGGCGCAGCCTTCGGCCGCTCGCCACCGCGGGGCGAGGCTGTCGGTCTCGTGTGAAAGGCGGTGGACAGCCCTTCGCCGTCCTGTCGGTCGGCTCTCGGGCGCAAGTCGAAAACGAAGAGTATGGGAGATCGCCGCTCGCTGAATCTACACAAGTGCACTCCTCTCGCGGCGATCTCACAAACACTGTTCCAAATCGAGGCTTCGGGGTCCACTTTCCTTCTGGAGACCATGGCGGCCGTTTCTTCATACCGTTGCCGCTGGGTGTGATTCGGCAGAAGCCAGTAGCCATCAACGATCGCGGCGTGGTTCTGCTCTCCAGCAACTACACCGAGGGACTGACGCAGCCGGCGACGACTGTCGCGTACTGGACGCTAACGAGCGGCACGGTCGTTCTGCCGAAGGGCAAGTGGCCGGTCGCCGCTGTGCACGACATCAACAATCAGGGCGTAATCGTGGGTTGTGTTAGCGGCGACGGTGAGAAGAAGGAACTCGTTCCCGCGTATTGGCGGATCCAGTAACGTTCAGGGCGGGGCGTGCACGCGGCGCGCTCCGCCTACGCATCTTGGACCCTCGCCTTTTTCTCAGCGTGAGGGTCCATCCGCATACCTTGCACGGCAATCCCCTCCACTCACCATGAGCGATCCGTTGACGATGGGTCGGTCATGCGACGTACAATCGCCATCTGGTAACCGCCCGTGATCGAACTCCCGACAGCTCAGGGCACGCACACGTTGCAGGTAACATGAGCCAACGAGCGCGAAAGGCGTATGTTGGAGTGGAGTCGAGGCGTTTGCGGCAGCAGTGGACGGACATGGGATCGAACGCGGCCGGCACCACGGCGGCGGACCTGACGCTGAAGGACCCTCATGGGGGAGGCGCACACTCGCATGGAAGCGTGGGTTGGTTCGTTCCAACTCGCGGCAATGAAACGGGTTGGCCGGCTGGCAGCGTCTTCCCCCGCCATCTACAGGCCTCGGTGACGCTGGTTATTTTTCCGGCCGCCACCTATCCTGAGAAGCTCGATTTTCCCCCACAACTTGAGAGGTTTCCATGAACAGGCGAAGCCGGCTGTTCGTCGTGAGTCTCATCGCCGCGGGTGCATGCGCCGAGGGTCCCGTTGCCCCCGCGTCCGATGCGCCCGATGTCGTGATGAGCGCCAACCTGCACGCGCAGGACACCAGGCGGGTCAAGATAATGGACACCTGCGATACCGAGACGTTCGATGCAGTGATCGGAGCGGGTACATGCGTCATCGATCGCGGGACCACGTTCGATCAGTTCATCCATCAGCTCACGCAGCAACAGACGGTTCAGAGCTGGAGGAACAATCCGCAGTTCACCCAGGAGACCGTGGGCACAACGCTCGAGATCCGGAACGATGGTGGAGAAACCCACACGTTCACGCGCGTAGTCCAGTTTGGTGGGGGCTTCATCGATGACCTGAACCAGCTGAGCGGGAATCCGGTACCGGCCCCCGAATGCCTGAACTTCGGCACGATTGGTTTCGTGCCCTCCGGTGGCAGCGAAACCCAGGTGCTGCCGGCCGCCGGGCCGAATCACTACATGTGCTGCATCCACCCGTGGATGCGCACCACGATCGTCGGGCGGTAAGCGAGGGCCGCACGTTCTCGTCATCCAACGTGCCCGGGCCGCCAACCCGGGCACGTCTTCATTTCAGCTGCATTCGGCCGCTCCCGGGAGCCGACCTTGCCCCGTAGCGCGCTTCGCCTCACCATCAGCGCTCCGATCACTCGAGAGGCTCGTCCATGCGACGCCAAACCCTCCTCGCCTTCCCACTCGTCGCGGCGCTTGCCGCCTGCGAGTCGCCTCCCGACCCGATCTCGCCCGAGGAGCACAATGCCCAGGTCGAGGCCTGGCGGGCGAGGCGGTACGAATCCCTGCGGCAGCCGGTCGGCTGGCTCAGCCTGGTTGGGCTCTTCTGGATCGAGGATTCGACAATTACGTTCGGCGCCTCTTCCGAAAACGATTTCGCGTACGCGAGTCCAGGTCCCGGCTTCCCGGCCCGCGCAGGCACGTTCCAACTGCGCGGTGACAGTGTCACGTTCGTTGCCGATGCTGGGGCGCGCGTCACGCGCGACGGTGCGCCGGTCGAATCGATCCTGCTCGCGCCCGACACCGCATCACCAATGCTGCAATCCGGATCCGTCCGCTGGACCGTGATCCGACGCTCTGGACGCGCCGCGATCCGTGCGTGGGACGAGCAGAGTCCCGTGCTCACGACGTTCGCCGGCATCGACACGTGGCCCGTCGATCTGCGCTGGCGGTTTCCGGCGCGTTTCATCGTCAAGGATCCGCCCGACACACTCGAGATCCCGAACGTCCTCGGCGGCGCGAATCGCACGCCTTCGCCGGCGAGTGTCGCGTTCGAAATCGCGGGCGAAGAGTACCAGCTCGCGCTGTGGAAGGATTCCGACGATCCCGCGAACTTCTTCACCGCTTTCGGCGATCGTACAAACGGCCCGATGAGTTACGGCGGCGGCAGATACCTGTGGGTCGACGCGCCGGATGAACACGGCCGCACCCTCGTCGATTTCAACCGCGCCTACAATCCGCCGTGCGTGTTCACGGAATTCGCGACGTGTCCGCTGCCGCCGCGAGCCAATCGCATACCCATACCGATCGAAGCAGGCGAAAAGGTGTGGGCGATGAAGTGAGGATGCAGGAAGTCGTCACCTCGATTCGCGAGGCGGCGCGCGTGTTGCCCAACGTCGCAATAACTTCATAGAGCGCGAGGAGCGACAAATGAAGATTCGCGATGCTGCGCTGGCTGTCGCTCTGACCGCGACCGCGCCCGTATCCTCGTCGGCGCAGATCATTAACGGTCGAGTATTCGAGGCAGGTTCGGACCGTCCCATTGTCGGAGCGCTCGTCACTGTCATGGCGAGTGGACGATCCGAGCTACGCACGGAATCGGACAGCCTTGGCTTCTTCCAGGCGCCAATGCCGCGGCCCGGCGCATATGCAATCCGCGTGGAGCGGTTGGGCTATGCAACCACGGACACGGACACGCTGTCAGTGCGTGCCGACGAGACGGTCGAGATCGCGATCCGGCTCGGCGTGACGCCGGTCCGGCTCGAGCCGGTGATGGTCATCGAGCGGCGCAGCTCTATGCGTCGCTCCGAGTTTCAACGCAGAATGGATGCCGGCCGGCAGTCTGGCCTCGGCGTATTCATGACACGCGATGAAATAGAAAGGACGGGTTCGCCCTCCGTTACTGGTGTGCTGCTGAGGGCGCCTCTCGTCAGTCTGGGTCGCGGCGGCGGACCGGTCATGTTATCGCGGGGCGGCTGCACGCCTACGCTATACCTGAACGGCTCGCGGATGGTATTCGCGTCCGGTGAGTCGCTCGACGACAGGATCATCCCCGAAATGCTCGAGGGCGTCGAGATCTATCGCAATGAGACCGAGCTACCATTCGAATTCACTGGTATCGGACAGTGCGGTGCGATCCTTTTCTGGACGCGGGCTGGTGAGCCTGGCCGTCGGGGCGCATGGCGCATTCTGGTTGGCGGTGCCGCATTCTTCGGCATGATGATCCTGTTCGTCACCAACTGAGCCTGGACCCCTCGGTGCTCCGTATCTCTCGGAGCGGAGCGCGCTGAGTGGATCGACGCGCGCGGCGCGCAGCGCGGGTGCGGCGCTTGCCGCAAATGCCACGACCGCAGTGATCAGGGCGAGGCGCCGAGGACGATAGGGATGTTCGGTTCGACTTCGAAAAGCAGAGAACGAAGCCCGGCCAAACGGGGTTGGGTCGGTGGCTTAGCCACCGGCATTAGCCACAGGCATCAACCACCGTTTCCACGACCCGCCGCTTTCTCAGAGCGCGAAAAAGCAGGGAGGTATGTAGTGTTCTCTAACGGCGGTTGGTAATTTGGTATACGCGCACGAATTCGACTCCTGATTCGTCACGCCAGACTCCAGCCAGTCGATCACCGCCAATGGAATTCACGATCAGCCCAGAGGGTGTTCGGGCGGAGCCGAGGAGCTTGCGGTCCGGACCGTAAACGTCCCAATCGCCGGCTGCAAGCAGATCCGGCGAGTATATGCGCGCCCAGACGTTGTCCTCAGCGCTAACCAGTAGTTGAGAATACGCGGGCAACGTGCCAGGCATGCTCGAATTGTCAAGCACGCTTAGATACGCGTCGAGCACGTCGCCCTCTCCCATGTTATCCGTGTAGAAATCGGAGTATTGCGCGAAACTACCGTCAGTAACTTTGCGGGGTGGCCTATCCACGCCGTAATGCTCCACGATAGAACCATCCTTAGCGACGCGGATTCGGAACTCGTCACCGGCTGCAACATGGACTGCTCCGGCGGAATCGATGACGTAGGACGGACTCGTCGTGAAAGGTATGGGGACTTGGATGCGTCCGGTCCAAAGCCATGCGGCACCGAGCGCAGTGCCAATTTCGGTGAGACTGTCTCGCCCAAAGTCGAACCGGAACAGAGCGACTGTGTCCCGGAAGACGGTTTCCGGCGATATTGCCGAAGCCGCAATTTCACGCTGCTTTCTGAGCAGCAGGGAACCATCAGGGAACACGCTGAGGGCTTGCGGTACGGTCCCATCCAGTTGTATGGAAACAACATCCGCCAACTCGCCGTCGAGTGTCAGCAGCGTAAGACGGGGGTTGGCGTCATCCCAAATGGCGACGCTGCTTTCGCCAGCTGGGCCTAGAACCCTGACGCCGCGAAATTCTCCCGGGCCACTTCCCGTCCGGCCAGTTGTCCTCCAATGCGTGCCGTCAGGATGGAAAATGCGCACATCATTGGAGCCACGATTCGCTATCCAGATGTTGTCCGAAGGGTCGATGTAGACCCCATGAATGTTGAAGAACTGCTCGGGACCCTCGATGTCCGCGCCTCCCAAACTCAGGACAGGCTGCGAGTCGACCGCAGCGTAGACCCCCATGCCGGGAGCTGATGTTGTGATTCTTACGCCTGCGCTATCGTTTACAACAGAAGGCGTCGGCGCCGGCTCCTCGCACGCGAGGGTAATCGCTGTCAGTAGAGTGACCAGAAAGGAAGTGTGTGTTATTGATCGCAGTCGGCGGAGCACGGCTCGGAAGTGACGCACAGAAATGGACTGACCGCTGATTCCTCGCCGAATCCCATGTTCCACGTACACCGTCGCCTGCATCCGTCCTCCGGTCGTTGACCCGTGGCGCCGACACCTCGATGGAGCCCGAGCCCACCGTGACCTGCCGCGCCCTCGGCCTGCCGTTTCAAACCACCAGGGCGCGCCCGTGGTCGTCACGCTCGTCCCGATACCGATCGACGTACGACGCGACTTCCGCATCGAGCACGGTCGCCAGCACGCGCCGGGCACCCTCACCCGCGAGGTCGTCGAGGCTCAGACTCAGCTCGTCCGCTTACCCCTGAACAGGGGGCCCTGACTACCTTCAACATCGGTGGCGTGTCCTTTCCCCCGGTCGCCAAACCGGGCGCTTGCGTGATTTCTGGTCACGCGAAAGGATACGGTATCCGTCCGACGAATCCATGTTTCATGATTGAAGTGTGATGCGCAACCTTCTGGCGACGACGTTGAACGAAGCCAGGAGGAGAGCATGGCGAGGAAGAGTGTTGAGGTGGCGCGCATCACGGAGCGCGGATACTGGAGCGAGGAGGAGGCACGGGTGGTGCTGGAGGTGTGGCAGGAGAGCGGCGAAACGATGGCGTCGTTTGCGCGCCGGCACGGCGTGCAGGCGAAGCGGGTGGCGCGGTGGGTGAGGCGGCTGCAGGAATCGGAGGAGCGAGCACGGCCGGGGTTCCTTCCGGTGCGCGTGGCGAGGCGAAGGGATCCGGACTCGGGGAGAGTGAAGAGCGGCATCGAGCTGGTGCGGCGAGGCTGGCGGGTGCGGATAGCGGCGGGCTTTGTGGCGGAGGACCTGGAGCGAGTGTTGGAAGTCGTGGAGCTGCGAGGGCGAAGATGTTGACGCTGCCCGCGTCGGTGCGGATCTACGTGGCAGCCGAGCCGGTGGACCTGCGCCGCAGCTTTGATGGATTGGCGGCGGCCGCACGCAGTGTGATCGGGGCCGATCCGCTGAGCGGACACATGTTCGTCTTCCTGAACCGCAAACGGAATTCGGTGAAGCTGCTGGTGTGGGATCGGACGGGCTATCTGATTCTGTACAAGAGGCTGGCCCGCGGCACGTTTACGTTATGTACGGAGCCGCGCGTGGGAGAGCGGCATGTCGAGATGGATGCAGGCGAACTGGGACTGATGCTCGAGGGTGTGGATCTGCGCGGTGCGCGTCGTCGCGTGCGCTGGTATCGCATGGCGCACGCGCGCTCGGAGATGCAGCGCGTCGTGCACGCAACCGGTACGACGACATGATGGACAAGCAGAGGGAGTCGATATAGATTTCCGCGCGTGATGATCGCGCGCGTCCTTCTCAATGTCAGCCACGTGCTGCGGATTCGCCCGGCGAGTTCGCGGCACGTCGTCTTTGTCCCGGAATCCGAAGTGCCGGCTGAGTGGGTTTGCGCATGAGCACCCGACCGGCAGCCGCTCCGGCGCACAATGCCGCGGAGCCAGCCGCGCTGGCGCAGATTCGCACGGGCGCGCAGGCCTTGTTGGCCGAAGGGCGTCTGGACGAAGCGTTCGCCTATTAACGCGGCGGCGCTTGCTGCGGTGCTGCAGAAGAACACGGAACTGGAGCTGTTGCTTGCGAAGCTGCGCCGGCAGCAGGCGGGAGTGCGCTCGGAGCGGATTGCGCCGGAGCAGCTGGCACTGCTACTCGAGCAGGTGCGGCAACTCGAGCCGCCTGTGCTGGAGAAGAGCGAGTCGGAAGCCGACGCGCCGAATCTCGGATGACGTCACCTGCGACTCGTGCCGCCTCGATCTGCGCCTCGCGGCTACTCTCGTTCCACCGCCCGTGTCCGCGAGTTTCCGTACGCCGACGCGAAGGGGTGAGCAGGGGAGCCTTTCCGAGGCCAGGTCGTTGGACCACCAAGCCACAGTTTGCATCAGCTGACAGGACCATTTCACGCAGCGTGCCCTTCGACTGCTTGCCACTCACGGGGCTGATCCAGTCCGATCTGCCGCCGCCCCCCTTGCGCCGGAGCGATTTGTTCTACAGAATAGAACATGCCTTCCGCGACTCTGGGTGCGCTCGAACTCACGATTCTTCTCGCCGTCGCGCGTTTGGGTGACGAGGCTTACGGCCTCGCGATTCGCCGTGATCTGGCGGCACGGACGGGCCGTGAATATTCCGTAGGCGCGGTCTACACGACGCTCGGACGCCTGGAGACGAAGGGATTCGTCAGCTCGCGCGTTGCTGAGCCGATTGCTACACGGGGTGGGCGGTCACGACGACAGTTCAAAGTCACGGCGGCCGGCCACCGCGCGATCCGTCGCGCGGAGCGCGTCGCCAGATTGGTCTGGGCCGGCGTTGGAAGCTTCCTGAATCCGGAGACAGCATGAACGACTCCACTGCACCTCGCAGGGCCGAGCGGCTTCTCGAGGCTCTCGGGGCCGAGACGGACTTCCGTGAGCACGTCATTGGAGATCTTGCAGAGGAGTTCGGGATCCGCCTGCAATGGGATGGGCCAAGGGCGGCGCGCAGCTGGTACTATCGGGAGAGCCTGCGCGTTGCGCCGTATCTCCTCCGTGATTGGTGGCGCAACCTGCGTTGGAACCACGTTGCGTATTTCGCCAACGTAGTGCTGTGGTCCTCGTTGTCCATGATTGTGCTCGAGATGTTGCTCCAGCGCACCGCGAGCAGCCTGGGACCACTCACGACGAGCATGTTTCCGAAGGCGTTTTCGCAATCGGCCGGTATCGCGGCCCTCATGCTGTCATGGACCCTGGTTGATGGAGCTTTTGCCGGGTATGTGGCAGCTCGCATCGGTCGTCGGGCTCCGCTGCCGAGCGCACTGCTGGTCGGCATCACGTGGATGGGCGTGATGGTTTGGAGCGGCTGGGCCGGCGTCCCTCCGTGGTTTCTTGCCGCGAATGTGACGACGATGATCGCAGGAACGATCGCCGGAGGCGTACTGTGTGCCTCGCGCTCCGTGCGCGCACGCTGACGACATCGAGTGGTGTTCAACAACTGGTTCACGAGGCGCAGCCGTTTCACAGGCAACCAACGAGTTTAGCGGCAGTCAAAAGCAAGTCAGCCGCCCGTCCTCACTGCCGCCGCCCGCGTGATGCCGGTCTGGACGCCCAGCACAGCCGCGAGAATGGCGATGGTGATTCCGATGCCATTCCGGGTCAGTTCCGGCAGGATCGATACGACCCTCGCCGCATCCTCCGTGAACCCAGCCAATCCCCAGAAGATCGCCGCCATTGCGAGTGCAGCGATGTAAACCGCGGCGGCCATCCATTGGAGAGCGTCGGTGAGTTGTTGCGGACGTTGCCAACCTCGAAGCGAGATGCTGATGCCGAGAATGGCACCCAGGTTGGCGGCGAGTACGCCGTTGACCGTCGATACAAAGTCTGTGACCACATCGGGCATTTCGTCGGGTCTGGGCGCTGCGTCGATCCAGAGTGTATACCACGCTGCCATGACGATGCCGGCGCTGAACGCCAGCATGACAAGGGCGGACACGACGATCATGAACACCTGGCGGAACCGATCCATATCGCCTCCTGACGTGGTTGGCGCGACGAGGATGAGGCCACGTGTGGACGGGCTCGGGAACCGAGCGCTGGCGGGCGCTCGACTGGTCTCTGTCCCGTCGCCGGTCCGCTTGTCTGGAACGGTCATCGACAAGGCCGGACGTAACCGGTGCGCTCAGGCGGTCCGGGCCTTCAAGGTGAAGGTAGCGTTACCGCACGCCTCGTCGCATCATGGATACTGAAAGCGGTGCTCCTGACCGGGCCACCCGCTGGGCGCCGGGCTGCAATCACAGAGCGCTTCTGCACAGGTGCGTCGAGAGGAGAAAGGACGGTGATCGTCGCTGGAGAGCTGCGGCACGCCCGTTGGGTGCGCCAGGTGATATGTCTCCGCATCGCTCGCGACGAAGGTGCTGGCGGGACTGCATCGCGTCGATGAAACAGACGATGAGGTTTCTCGGTGTCGCCGTCCTTGCAGCCGCGACGTTGCCGGCGCCATCGGCCGCACAGGCGCAAGCTCACGCCAATCCGGTTGCATCGCCTCTACGCATTGGTGAAACCTTCACGATCAACTCGCGGATTCTCGGCGAGGTCCGGCGCATCAACGTGTATATGCCTCCGGCGTCCGCCGCGTCTTCCGATGCCAGGCTGCCGGTCCTCTACATGCCGGATGGCGGGATACACGAGGATTTTCTGCACGTCGCGGGCCTCGTTCAGGTGTCCGTGGGAAACGGAACCATGCGGCCGTTCCTGCTCGTAGGCATCGAGAACACGGCCCGCCGGCGGGATCTGACAGGGCCGACCGAGAATCCTGAGGACAGGAACATCGCGCTGGTGGTTGGCGGATCAGCGGCCTTTCGGCAGTTTCTGCGCTCCGAGTTGATGCCCGCGGTGGAGGCCCGGTATCGAACGACCAGCGAATCCGCCATTGTGGGCGAGTCGTTGGCCGGACTGTTCATCGTTGAAACATTCTTTCTGGAACCCGATCTGTTCGACACGTACATTGCTTTTGACCCGAGTCTCTGGTGGAATGACGGTGAGCTGGTCGAACGTGCGGCGGAGCGAATCAACGTCGCTGCTGGACGGTCACTGTACTTCGCGAGCAGCGGTGAACGCGAGATTGCTGAACTTACGCGGCGGCTGGCGGATCTGTTCGCCGCTCACGCGCCGCCGAGCGCGCGCTGGCACTACGAGGCGATGCCGGAAGAGTCGCACGCAACGATCTACCATCCGGCAGCGCTCCGAGCCTTCCGACAGCTGTTCAAGCCAGACCCGGTGCAGCGGTAATCGACGACTCGAATCGCAGAGCAGCCCGTCGGGATGGACACGCAGGAAGGGCAACTCATGAGAAGCCTGATCGCCAGGAGTTCGTGACGCTCGACGGGCTGGCCGCAGGCCCGAACGACAGCGTGGAATTCGTTCCGGCGGCTACCAGGAACGATCGAAGCCTTGGCGACCGGCAGATGTCGTTCATCGATTCCATTGACGCGATCCTGCTCGGCAGGGTCACCTACACGATGTTTGCGCAGTACTGGCCGAACGTGACGTCGGGTGAAGACAGGCCGTTCGCTGACAGATTGAACGCCATCCCCAAGATCGTGTTCTCGAAGACGCTCGATCGTGCTCCATGGGGCGAATGGGGCAATGCACCGTCGTCCGGACCAGCGCAGCGAAGGAAGTCGCGAAGTTGAAGCAGCGTACATCCCCAGTTGCTCACTGAAGGCCGTATTCACGTCATCCCCTTCAATGATTCCAGGTCCTGAGGAGTCGCCAAGCAGCTTCACCAGCCGCGGATCAAGACGGCAGCCACTGCAGACGGGGATCTGTTCAAGATCGATCACCTGTTGGGCGGACGTTCCGCTGAAGCCAAGCGCGACAAACAAGGCAACTGAGCTGAACCACGAATCGAACCGTATGCCAGCCATATTTCCCTCGACTTGTCCTTCGTCAGGCCGGTTCGCGCAGCGTCCCGTCGGCTCATGAGAGGTCCTCGTTCAGAAGATCGTCGCAGGACGGCCGTTTGACGATTCGCTGCACGGCCGTCCCACGGCGCCCGGCTCGATTTCAATGAACTCTTGCCCATCAGCGCGCGAGCGACATAACCTTCCGGCGTCGTGCGCGCTCGCGCAAGCGCGGTATCCCTGGCTTCTAAACGAAGCGCTGCGAGCAGCGCTGCGATTGGCGTGACACCTACCGGTTGCGGGGTAGCATGGCCATCCTTGTCGTGAAACCGCCGCTGTGACACGCGTCCTCATCTGGGACTTTGACGGTACACTGGCCACCCGGATTGGCGGCTGGACGGATACGCTCTGCGAAGTCATCGCGCGCGAGTTGCCGGGCGTATGCATCGCGCCGAAGAGCTTACGGCCGTATCTCCAGAGCGGCTTCCCGTGGCATTCCCCCAAGATCGTCCGGGCGGCCTGCTCACCGGATGCATGGTGGGAGCGGCTCGAGCCGGTATTCGCTTCGGCGCTGATGGGTGCTGGCCTCGACGATCGGGCTGCACGCCGCGTTGCGCAACAGTGCGCGACGCTCGATGGCGTGATCGATCTCGTTCGAAAGCACCAACATGGTACGCCGGAGAGGCGGTGTGATTGACGAGTGATCTGGAGTTGATCCGGATTCATGTCGAGACGTTGTTCACCCATGATGCCGGCGGGCGGCTGGCCTGCCTGAACGAACCTTCGGCTGAGCTCGCTCCCCGATTCTATCTGGGTCGGACCGCGATGGGCGGAGAATGGCGCTTTCGCCACGACCTCGACGACGAATCCATGCACGCGCTGGAATCGGAGTGCATGAACGAACTGCGCGGCGACCTGTTTGTGGACTCGCCGCACGGTTCGACGAACTATGAGCGCGTCCTTGCTCGGAGCGCACCAATCCAGAAGAAGTGGGCCGGGCCGGCATATCGCTTCCCGCGCGATCTCGCCACAACCGCGAGCACGGTCTTGATCACCGAAGCGAACGAGGACATCCTTCGCCCGCATCTCGCGGATTGGCTCGACAGTGTTGCCAACTGCCAGCCATTCCTTGCCTGCATGAGCGCCGGGCGGGCTGTCTCCGTGTGTTGCAGCGGCCGGACAACGCCAACGGCTCACGAAGCGGCGGTCGAGACGGCTGCCGAGTTCCGCGGACGGGGCTATGCAGCCCAGGTCGTTTCGGCTTGGGCGAGAGCGGTGCGTGAGCACGATCGCCTGCCACTGTACAGCACGTCATGGGAGAACACGGCATCCCGGGCTCTGGCCGCAGGACTGGGGCTGATTCTCTACGGGACCGACTTGCACATCACCTGAGCCTGGAGCCGAATGGGCATACCGCTGCGGTACGGTTGCAACCCGCACCAGACACCTGCCACGGTCTCGTCCCGTGACGGTGCATTGCCGTTGAGGGTCCTGAATGGCGAGGCGAGCTACATCAACATTCTGGATGCACTCACTGGCTGGCAGCTGGTTCGCGAGCTGTCCGCTACGACTGGCAAGCCCGCTGCGGCATCGTACAAACACGTGAGTCCGGTCGGCGCCGCCGTGGCCGGTCCGGTCTCGGCAGAATTTGCACGGGCGCAGTTTCTGGAAGCGCCGTTCGAGGATCCACTGGCCCGGGCGTACGTGCGAGCGCGGGGCGCGGATCGCGTCAGCTCCTTCGGGGACGCCGTCGCGGTGAGTCACACCGCCGGTGTCGAACTCGCCGCGATTCTGAAACGAGAGGTATCGGACCTGATGATTGCGCCCGGCTACGAGCCGGAAGCTCTCGAGCTCCTCCGCTCGAAGAAGGGCGGGCGCTATCTCGTTCTCGAAATGGATCCCGCCTTTGTCCCGTCGCCGATCGAACAACGGGATGTGTTTGGTCTGACGCTCGAACAGCCGCGCAACGGGCAGCGCATCACTCCCGAACTGTTCCGCACCGACAGCACAGACCGTATTTCGGACGAGGTAGTCGAAACGCTGGTGGTCGCGACCGTGGCACTCAAGTATACGCAGTCGAACTCGGTCTGCATCGCATGGCGCGGGCAGGTCATCGGCATGGCGGCCGGACAACAGTCGCGGATCCACTGCACCCGGTTGGCGTGTGCCAAGGCGGAGCGCTGGATGCTTCAGACACACCCGAAAGTTCTCGCGCTTCAATTCCCACCGGGCCTCAGCCGTCCCGAACGCGCGAATGCCGTGGACCAGTTCGTCCTGTGGGATGAGCTCGCCGGTTCCGAGAGAGCCGGTTTCATCGCAACACTGGGTTATGCGCCGGAGCCTCTGACGCCGGAAGAGCGAGCCGAATGGTTCGCAACCTTTCCCGATCTATGCCTGAGTTCGGATGCTTTCATTCCATTCCGCGACAATCTGGATCGGGCCGCGCGCACGGGTGTGAAGTATGTGGCCCATGCCGGCGGGGCCGTCCGTGACGATTCGATTCGAGCAGCGGCCGAAGAGCATGACATGCTCATGATCGAAACAGGCGTCCGGTGCTTCTTCCATTAGCGTTCGACCTAGATGGTCGTCGCCGCGCGCTCCCCGGCCACGAACTGTGAGGTCCGCGAAGAGTCGAGCGACTGACTGGATCGACGCCGGCGGCTCGCGAGAATCCTCACCGGCAATTCCCATTCAGACCAGGGGCCTGTCCGCCGGCGACAGGGTCGCGCTCATCGACTCGACGAAGGCCGTCCTGAACGAGCTGCGCGCTGCGGCCGATCCCCGGGGCCTCCGGACGACCCACGTGGACCCCCTTTCCGGCCGGGAAGTGTGCGCGCCGACCTTGATGGACAGCTGCGGATCCGGACGCAGGAAACGGTTCAGGACGAATCGGTCCATGACGTCGTGGACCGGAGCGGCAGACGCATTGCGCGCGTGCTTCTCCCGCGCAGAAGCAGTATCGTCGGATTCGGCATCGACGGAACCATCTTCATTGCAGCGGATACGAATGAAGGTGTGCGGCTCGAGCGAGCCCGATTCCGGCTGCGTCCTTGACGCGATCGTTGCCTATCGTCCATGCAAGTCCGGCGGAAGGGGGTGCGGCGTGCTGATCCGATGGCTGGTCGCGTCCCTTCACTTCATCGCCCTGGGGATCGGGCTCGGTGCGATTGCAGTCCGGTCAGCGGCTCTGCGCGGGCCGCTCGACGCGGCCGGTTTGGCGCGTGTCTTTCGCGCCGATGCGCTGTGGGGCCTCGCCGCCCTCCTCTGGGTCTCGACTGGCCTGGCCCGCGCGTTCGGCGGGCTCGAGAAGGGGACCGCGTACTACCTCGACAATCACTTCTTCTGGACCAAGATGGTCCTCTTCATCCTGATCATCGTGCTCGAGATGTGGCCGATGATGACGTTGATCCGCTGGCGGAACCTCACCCGTCGCGGGCAGTCGGTTGATACGCAGAATGCGTTGCAGTTATCGCGGCTGGGCGCCGTCCAGGCCGGCATCGTCATCCTGATCGTATTCGTTGCGGTTGCCATGGCGCGCGGCGTATCGCTGTGACCACAGAGCGGTTCGAGAGAGCGATGCGCTTTTCACGTGAGATGCAACGAACGCGCACCCTCGTCTGCACACGGCATGGACCGCGACCGCAGCGCCGAGCCATCGTTACCAGCGGTCTTCCCGGCGCAGCATCTCCTCGAGCAGGCGGGTGAGCTGATCATCGTTCAACTCGTCGAGCGATGCAGCGGCGAAACCGCTGACTCGCGCACCGGACTGCTCGTTCGTGAACGTGATCCAGGGCGAGGGCTCGAGCTTGCGGGCGCCGAGGGCGGGAGTTCGGCCGGCCATCGTCTCCCATGCCAGCCAGGTATCACCGGCCGCGTCGGTCACGATGCGTCGACTGTGGTCCAGGGTCATCCGGTTCCTCCCCGCTGTCGTCCAGTGCAGGGCCGGCCGCGGATCGCATCCCGAACCAGACCGATGAACGACGGCCTGCCGCGCGGACTCCGCATGGGCGCGAGGGATTCCGCAGTAGTGGCACGATGAACTCGCCCGCGCCGCCGCAGACCGCTACCGGCACGCGCGCGCGATGGGGTAGGTTGCACCATCATCTGTGTCGCCTGTATGGATTTGTCAAGTCAAACGAAACGATCGACCACACGCATCGCAACCAATGAATCACATCTTCGGCACGCACCCGGTGGACAACGGCGGGATTGACATGGCCGTGCGACGCTCGTGGAACGCAGGTCTGCGCGCCGTGCAGATCTTCACGGCCATTCCGAAGTTCTACGGAGATCGTTCGACGATTCATCCGGATCGCGTGGATCGTTTCAAGGCGGCCCTCGTCGAGACGGGAATGCGGCCGGAGCACGTCCTGGTGCACGCGGCTTACGTGTTGAGCGTGGCGACAGCGGAGCCGGACAAGTTTGCGCGCGCGAGTGCGGGCCTTGCAAAGGAAATGGAACGGAGCGCGGCACTGGGTATCGGGCAGGTTTGCTTTCATCCGGGCTCGGCGAGTGATGATGATCCGAAAGCTGCTGCGAAACGAGTTGCATCGGCGATCGAGAATGCGCTGCGCCACGTCGAATCGGGACCGCGCCTGCTGGTCGAGAATACGGCGGGTGCAGGGAAGCTGCTGGGCCGAAGCGCAATCGAGGTCGCCGACATCCTGAGTCACATTCCTGCGGAACTACGACCACGTACCGGGTACGGGCTCGATACGTGTCACCTTTACGCGTCGGGCTACGATCTGACGGAATCACCGGAACGCATGCGCGCAATCCTCGACGAGTTCGAGCAGGCGACGGGCGAGAAGCCAGCGTTCTTTCATCTGAATGACAGCGAGGGCGCGCTGGGCTCGAATCGCGATCGTCACGCGTTGCTCGGCAGGGGATGCATTGGCACGGAGCCGTTTCGCTGGTTGCTTGCCGATCCGCGCACACACGGCGTCCCGCTCGTGCTCGAGACACCGCAGATCAACGTGAACGTCGCACGCGATGACCCCTCACCCGACGCATATGACCTTGAAATGAGGGCATTGTTGGAGAGGCTCGCGTCGACAAACG
Organism: Longimicrobiales bacterium; assembly: GCA_050732695.1. Classification (GTDB taxonomy): domain Bacteria; phylum Gemmatimonadota; class Gemmatimonadetes; order Longimicrobiales; family RSA9; genus JBFFZF01. The sequence continues at coordinate 49,578 of JBOHRL010000003.1, forward strand.
GATAGCGGCGGGTTTGGGTGAGGGTGGTTGTACGGATCACGGCGGGTTCGGGTGAGGGTGGAACGAGGTGGGGTTGGGGGGCTGCGGGTGGTGGGTGGGGGTTGGTGGATCCTCGCGCCCGCGGATTGCAACCGATCCGTGTCACGAAAACGCTTCATGCCGCGTCCGACCTGCGTCGACTCGGTGATCCCCGATCGCTTCAGGCCACCGCGCTTCGATGCCTGTCGGACCGCTACACACTCGGCAGGCACATACAGATCATGATCGGTGCGCCGCGAGGGTTCTGCGGCTGCAATTCGTCGAAGAGGGACGGACGCGTCGAGATCATCGAGATCGAGATCCCCCACCTCCACCCGCAGCCCCCCAACCCCACCTCGTTCCACCCTCACCCAAACCCGCAGTCGTCGGTATCCAACCCGCCGTGATCGGTATCCAACCGCCGTGATCGGTATCCAACCCGCCGCGATCCTCGCAACCACCCCTCCCTCATTCCGTGCTGTGGTAAGTTTCCTTACGTGCGCGGTGGTCAAGTCCTGACGAATCCATGCCCTCCCGATCACGAAATTGCATCGAGGCAGCACGTCCGGAGGCGTAGCCCTGCGCGCGTCGCGGGGAGGAGGAGCAGCCATGAAAAGCGAGCATGCGGACTGGACCGAGACGCTGAAGGAGTTCACGGATCGGAACGCGGGACGCAGGACGACGCTCGAGATCGATTCTCTCACGCTGGGTGCACAGGAAGAAGAGCGTGACTATCCGCTGAAGGGTGTGACATTCGACCATCGTGATCAGCGCATTCAGATCATGCTGGGCGAAGCGGGAAGTGTGTCTCAGCATCTGACGCATTCGATCGAAGACGCGAAGCGGATCGATGTCGTGCGCCGGGCGGATGGGCGCGATGCGGCGCTGTGCATCGTACACGCTGGTGGCCAGACGTTGCTGCGTCTGCACTGATTCCGATCCGTGCGTGCGACTGATCATTCTGGTGACGACATGACTATCAAGGTCCTTCACAGAGCGCAGCAGTTCGTTCCGGCGAGCGCTTTGGAGGAGTCAGCGCGGCCGGGCGAAGAGAGTATCGGCCCGGGACGACCGCTCGGCGCGCTGCTGCGGCTGCCGCTCTTCGCGAAGTTGCTCATCGCGAATGGTGCGATTGTTCTGGCAGCTGCGGCTGCTGCGCGCTGGGTGAAGCCGCCCGGCTCGGCCGACGCATCGCTTACCCTTGCCGTGATCGCTGTGGTCGGTTTGCTCTGCATCCTGGGCGTCAATGCGGCGATTCTATGGATCGCGCTGGCGCCATTGCGGCAGCTCCAACATGTTGCGGCGAGGGTCCGGGCAGGCGATCTCGATGTGCGTGTTCCGGATTCACCGCTGGCGGATCGCGAGACGCGGCGGCTGATTCAAACGTATAACGACGGACTTGCGGCGGCAGCTCGCCAGCGACAGCGGCTTCGCGAAGTGCAGACGCGTGACAACGCGGCGACGGAGGCGGAACGCGAGAGGGTTGCTCACGCCCTGCACGACGAGATCGCGCAGGCGCTCACGGCTCTGCGTATCCGGGTTCGTCTTGCGCGCGCAGCACGGGATGAGCAACTTCGGGAGGCGATGCTGTCCGAGATCGGGGAGGGGCTGGGCGAGGCGATTCACGATCTGCGTCGTGTGGCGGGTGGGCTTCGACCCGTCGGCCTCGAGATGCTGGGTCTCGCGGTCGCGATCGAAGCATACGCAAGACCGACGGCAGAGGCGGCGGGCATGGGCGCTTTCGTCAACAGCGACGATGTGCATGGCTTGCTCGCGCCCGAGACCGAACTCACTCTCTACCGCATCGTACAGGAAGCGCTGTCGAATGCCGTCCGTCATTCCGGAGCCAGTCGAGTGTCGATTCGCATGAAGCGAGGCGAAGATCATGTTGCGCTCGTCATCGAAGACGATGGCAGTGGCTTCAATCCGACGGCGACGGATGTGGGCGGTCTCGGACTGCTCGACATGCAGGAACGTGTAGCCGCGCTCGGCGGCCGCTTTCAGATCGACAGCGAGCGTGGCGACGGAACGCGCATCGAAGTGCTCATCCCGATTCCCCGCGCGATTCATGTCTGCTGAGCTGATTCGCATTCTGCTCGTTGACGATCACGTTCTGCTGCGCGCCGGTTTGAAGGCGTTGTTGGAAGCCGAAGAGGACATGAAGGTCGTGGGTGAGGCATCGACGGGTGAGGAAGCGATCGAGAAGGTGAAGTTCCTGAAGCCGGCCGTTGTCGTGATGGACCTTTCGATGCCGGGGATGGGAGGTCTCGACGCGACACGCGAGATCGCGGCGGCCGGCACCACGAAAGTTCTCGTCCTCACGATGCACGCCGAAGAGGAGTATCTGCTCGCAGTCCTCGAGGCCGGCGGCAGCGGGTACGTCAAGAAGACGAGCGCGGATACCGACCTGACTGCTGCGATCCGGACGGTCGCAAACGATGAAGTCTTCCTTTACCCGAACGCGGCAAGGCTGCTGCTCCAGGGGTTCCGCGTCCGTGGTGAGAAGCACGCGTCCGATCCGATCGAGCGACTCACCGATCGCGAGCGTGATGTCATGACCATGACCGCCGAAGGATTCAGCTCATCCGAGATTGGCGAAAAACTGTTCATCTCGCCGAAGACCGTGGATACGTATCGCGCGCGCATCATGCACAAGCTCGAGTTGACGCACCGTTCGGAACTCGTGCGTTTCGCGCTCGACACAGGGCTGCTGAAACCACATCCCTGACGACGTCACCCGTCGATGTTGCGCATCACGGTCCCGCCCACCCACCTTTCCCGGGCGGCAGACCAGGCTCAGAGAACATGACGGTCAGGGGCGGAGCCAGCACCGGAGTCGGCGGGAACCAGGACCTGTCGGCGCAGGAACATGACCTGCGCTCGCTGGTCGAACACGTCCCGCTCATCCTCGCGTTGCTCGATCCCGATGGCACGATCCTGTACGCGAACCCGGCAGCGCTGGCGACTGGCGAAGTTGTCGAGACCGACGTCATCGGGCGGAAGCTCTGGAATACCGGATACTGGCCTGACGCGGCAGAACGAACTCGCCTCGAACAACTGATCTACCGGGCAGCCGCCGGATCGGCGGTGCGCGATGAGACGCCGATCACTCCGCCATCCGGCCGCTCTCTCCGCATCGAATTCTCGCTGACCCCCGTGCTCGGCGCGGACGGCCACCCGTCACTCATCGCCATGGAAGCCCGCGACGTGACGGCGGCTCGTACCGCTGAACTCGAGCTGCGCCTGTCGCGCGAGAAATACCAGGGCATCGTCTCGATCTCGGCCGATGCCGTGATCACGATCGACGAGCAGCAGCGCATCCTCGAGTACAATGCCGGTGCAGCCTCGATCTTCGGGTGGACGGCCGCTGAAGTTGTCGGTCAGCGACTCGACGTCCTGATTCCGGAACCATTGCGCGAGGCGCACCGCCAGCACGTCATCCGTTTCGGCGCGGGGCCCGTAGTGGCGAGACGGATGGGTGAGCGGCGCGAGATTTCGGGGCTTCGCAAGGATGGCACGACGTTTCCCGCCGATGCCTCGATCTCGAAGCTTGATGTCGATGGCCAGCGCATCTACAATGTGGTCCTGCGTGATATCACGGCAATACAACGCAGCGCGAGCGGGCAGGAGTTCCTCGCCCGCGCGGGAGCGCTGCTGGCCTCATCCCTGGATGTCGACACCACGCGCACCAGCATCGCCGAGTTGATTGTCGAGGACCTCGCCGATTGTGCGGTCATCTATGAAGTCGAAACTTCTGACGTCGTACGGCGAGTCAGCATGGCAGCCGCCACCGAGTCCATGCTGCCGGTGATCGAGGAACTGCGAAGCCGGCCAGTCCGCTCGGAAACGCGCCATCCGGTCATGGCCGTCATCGAGACGGGCGAATCCGAACTGCTGACGGAGATCGGATCATGGTGGACGGAGGATGCGGACTCGGACCCCGACCTTCGCCTGTTCCGCGAGTTGCCGGTGCATTCGGCAATGATCGTTCCGCTGAATGCGCGCGGGCTGACCACGGGTGCGATCGGTTTCTTTCGTGCACCAACCCGTCCGGCGTACGATGCCGAGGACCTGCACATTGCGTCGGAACTCGGCAGGCGCGCCGCACTCGCACTGGACAGTGCGCGCCTCTACCGCGCGGCCACGGACGCGATCCGCGCCCGCGACGACGTGCTCAGCGTCGTATCGCACGATCTCGGCAATCCGATCAGCGCCATCCGCATCGGCGTCTCACTGCTGCTCCGCAGCCGTGCACGTCAGGACCAGCCGGGCGAAGGCTGGGAACATCTTGCCGGCATCAAACAATCGGTCGAGCAGATGGAGCGACTGATTCGCGATCTCCTCGAAGTCAAGCGGATCGAGGCCGGCCACCTGACCCTCAATCACGAGTATGTGACGGCCGCCTCCTTGTTCGACGACATGGCCGGTCTGATGGGTGCGCTCGCGCGCAGCCATGACATGGCGCTCACGACATGGGTCGAGCCCGGGCTGCCCCTCGTACGGGCGGATCGCGAACGCATCCTGCAAGTGCTGTCGAACCTGGTTGGCAACGCCATCAAGTTCACGCCGGCCGGCGGGACCATCGATGTCGAGGCAAGAAAGGCGGGCGGCGAAGTCGTCATCTCGGTCCGCGATAACGGCCCAGGGATCGAAGCGCGACATCTCGACCAGATCTTCGATCGCTTCTGGCAGGCGCACCGCGACAGACGCGAAGGCATCGGTCTCGGGCTCGCCATCGTTCGCAGCATTGTCGAGGCTCACGGCGGCCGCGTCTGGGCCGCAAGCGAGATCGGCAAGGGCACAACCATCTGCTTCACATTGTTCGCTGCGCCGGACGAACGCGAGGGCGGGACAGATCCGCCCTCGACGCGAACGGGAATCGCCTGATCCTCGTGCCGGTGTGCGCGACGGTCCACTTCACGTCTTGAAACGGACGCGCGCGCCGATGCCATCGCCTTCGGCATCGAGGCGCGAACCGGCAGACCCCGCGACTTCCTCGACTTCGGCGCCCTGTTCGAACGCGAGGCCAACGCACTCGTCGACGTAATCGGGGTATCGCGTCGCGAGCTCCCGGCTCACGACAAGGAACTCGACGCGATGGTCGAGGAGCGCGCGATCGGTGTCATCCCGGCCGAGTGAGCCACGGCCGCCGGCGCGCGCGAGATCGATGACACCGGCAACGAGTGCTGAATGTCGCCGCTCCGACAGCCGCGATGCTGCCATCTCGGTCAACTTGCGAACATCCGGGATGGACAGGTCAAAGCTGAGCGACGATTCTTCGTGCACCCGGCCGGCCATTGACTTGTGAAGTCGTGACGTCGTGGCGGCGATCATTTCGTGTGTTCCACCGATGACGACGAAACCTTCCGGCCCGGCCTCCTCCGAGATCAGGTCCGCGAGCTGCTTCACCATGCGATCGGTGTGCACGTCCTGGAGTCGTTGTGCGACATCGGTCCCGGTTTCACCGCGCGTGCCCGTGTGGGTCGACGCTCGCTTCGATGCATTGAAGTCGGCAATGTCCGCGGTGACCCCCTCGGCGATCAGCTCACGCAGATCCCGCAAGTTCCCATTCTGATAGCGGTAGACGCGCGCGCGGCGGCTGTCAACGAGCACGGAGATGACGGGTCGCGACTGCTTCAGGGCGCGAACGTACGGTGCAACGTGCGAACCTTCCTCCCAGCAGCCGAAGTTCGGCATCGGGACCGGCATCGTTTCCGCGTACAACAACTGGTCCGCCGCCGCGAAACCGGCCCAGCCGCGATCCGGTAGAAAGGCATCGTATTGACGCAGTTCCTTTCGGATGTGGGCGAGCGCGCTCTCGAAATCCTCGCGGTCCGCGGCATCGACCGTCCGGTTCACATACTCGAGAATGTGATCGAAGGCACGGCGCCATGCGCGCCGTTTCGCGGGATCGTGCTCCTCTGCGTTGAGGTAAATGCTCAGAACGTGCTGGTCACTACGGGAGCGGTACAGATCGATGAGTTTCTCTCGCGTCAGCATGACGTGTTCCTCCGGTGGGATCGGGCAGGAAGCACCCGTCAGCGAAGGGTGCAAAGCGCATGCACAGCTTCCACACGTCCATGGTTACGGAATCGATCGCGTCGCGCAATAGGGAAACCCCTGATCCGGTCAGATTCTCGTCCCGTCGAGCCGTTCACAGCCGGAACAAGTAGCTCAACTTGAGGAAAAAGCCGTCAGCGGCCCGGCGCAGGTCGCGGAAGCCGAAGCCGTCGCCGGAAGCAAGCGTCGTGCCGTAACCGGCAAAGAGCACGGTGCCCGGCGTCGGCTGGTAGGAGAACAGCCAGTCGGCGCGGAATCTGCCCCGCTGGAAGCCGCGCGCCCGCGTGCAGTCGACCGGTCCGGCATCGCAGAAGAGGATGGGCCTGCCGGTGCGCGAGGCATCGCGCAGATCGTCCTGCTCCTCGACATCGTATTCGCCGACCACGCGCAGGAAGATCGGCCGCGAAAGCTGGTACTCGAGCTTGATGCGCGGAATCTGGCGCATGCCGACGAGCGAACCATCCTCTTCACGCCAGTAGCCCTGCATCACGTAGCTGCCATCGACCCGGATGCGGTCGGTCGGCCGCCAGCCGGCATTCAAGGTGCCGATCGCAATCCATGCCGGTGCCCACTCGAAGAAGTTCTCGTCCCGGCCCACGATTGCAAACAGACCTGCCGAGAATTTCTCGAATTGAGGCGTGGACAGGTTGATCTGAAGGTCGTAGTTCGAGATCCGGTCTGTGCCGACATACGGCACCGTGTCCGTTCCCGTATCAATGTAGTATCGCGCGTACAGCTCGGGCGGGTACTTGAACGATTCGAGCAGGAACGCGGTGCTCAGGTGCCAGCCGCCGCGCAGTGTGACGGAGGTCCCGAGATGCAGCTTCTGATCGTCGGGCACAGCGCCGGCAGTGAAATGGTCCCATATCCATGTCCCATCGAGCGTAATGCTCGATGACCAGCTCTCGACGAGGGAGCCCGGGTCGCCGTAAACGGTATAGGACGGGCGAAGGTTCGCGTGTGCGATGCCGGTGCGGCCGATGAATCCGCTGAGCGCGCGGAACTCGTCGTGTGTGCCTTCGAGTGTTGCGGACAGGCCGAAGCTCCGGCCCCGCCTGGCCGCGCCGATCTCGAACACCGGCCGCCACCCGTTCGAGCCGAATTCCGTCCCCGTGAAACTCGCACCCGCCTGCGCCAGCACCGAGTAGATGCCGCCGAACACGAGACGAGTGTCCGCGGCTGCAACGCGATTGTAGCGATCGCCTTCCATGCGATCCGTATAGAGCAGGCCGATGGTCGAGGCCTGCCCGACGTCACGCCGGACGCGCAACAGATTGTAGACCGTATTCTCGCCGGTGCTCGAGCCATCCTCACTGTCGACGGCCGTCAGCACGCCAATGTCCGTGTTCGAGATCTTGCCGGTGAACTTTGCTGCCGCAATCGGATCGGTCACGCGGCGCGTGTAGATGAGCTGGTTCGGCGCGGCAAAGATCTCGCTCGCCTCGAGGAAGAACGGCCGCTTCTCGGAGAAAAACAGCGAACTGCGTGGATCGAACGAGAGCTGGCCGGCATCGGCTTCAATCTGCGAGAAGTCCGGATTTGCCGTAGCATTGAGCGTCAGGTTCTCGGTCACGCCCCAGCGCAGGTTGAGGCCGGGCTGTAGCCGGCCGCCGTCGTAACGCCAATCGTTGCTGGCATCATACGCGCCGTTCCGGCGCGCTGTCACGACGGGGTTCACGTCGACCACAAGGCCTCGCCGCAGATTGGTGAGCGACTCGAGCGTGCCGCTCTGGCCGAGAAACGAGTTTGCGGCTTGCAGTGCCGGCGTCCAGGTCAGTTGCTGGCCGGAATGCTGCACGCGGCGTACCACGTTGATACCCCAGGTCTGCGACTCGGCTGCCTGGTAGCGGATGCTCTTGAAGGGGATGCGGATCTCGACCTCGTAGCCGGAGTCCGTCACCCGGCCGGTCGACTCGAACACGAAGTCCGGAGCCAGATCGAGCGGGTCGTGGGCGCCGCCCTCGGTGTAAACGCCGTCACCCTGGACGCCCAGCGGGTTGACGAGAAAGGCCAGTGCGCGGCGCTGATCGTTGAACGTGTCCAGCAGCAGCAGGACGTGGTCGTTGGCGCCGATGCGGTCGCGGTCCGCGAGTGTAGCGTTGGCGTCGCCGTGCGGCTCGAACGCGCGTACGCCAAAGTGGATGGCGTGATCGCTGTACCAGACGAGTACATCGGTCGAGTCAGCAGCAGCCACGCCATCGAGCGGCCGGTACTGTGAGAATCCCGTGAGCAGTGCCGCGTCCCGCCACGCCGGCTCGTCGAGGATGCCGTCGATCTCGACGGCACCATCAAACCTGGGTACGGTTACTGCAAGATTATTCTCGCGCCCGTGATAAATCGTGTTCGGAGACGGCTCGCGGCCGGAAACCGCGCTGCCGGTCACGAGGGCGGTCAGCATCAACCTGGCGATCACGCACGCCATCCTTTCGAGACACGTTACTTTCCCGAACCTGCCTGATGTTCGCCGCGCGATCCCGGCAGGTACTTCGCGGGGATCGGACTCGTTTCCGATTCCTGTTGCCAGAAGATCGACACAATCCACCAGCGGCTGCCGTCATTGAAGAGCTGGAAGCTGTTGATGCCGCGGGCGAACGGTGTGGCGTCGCTCGCAGCCCGGCGTGATTCGCAGGTGCTGAAAGCGTGCGCGATCTGGCCCCATTCCTCGACTGTGCGCGCGGTCGTAGACGGCGCGCAGGATCGCGTCAATGGACGCGACGTCCTCGGGCCTTGCGGCGGGCGCCGCCGGTGCGGTGGGCGCCTGCGCCGAGGCCTGCGCTCCGAAGCCCATCGACAGCGCAAAAAGCGCCGCGAAGGTCGCCGCGCGCACGGCGGTCATCGGCTTCATCGTGATGATCCTGATCGGGGGCCGGTATTTCGCACGTCCGAGCGTATCTCGACCGAGTCCACCGGCGCAACCCGTCGGGGTCGGGCAGCCATGGCAAGGGGCCGGACGCCTCGCACGGTGCGGCAGGGCTGGCCGGCGCCTCGCCCGGATGGTTCCTTACCGCATGAGAGCGATGGTCCTCGAGCGGGTTCGAACACCGCTTCGACTCGTGCGCCGTGAGACGCCGGAACCGGGGCCTGGCCAGGTCGTGCTGCGCGTCCGGGCGTGTGCGGTCTGTCGGACCGACCTCCACATCGTGGACGGTGAACTGCCGGACGCGAAGCCGGATCTCGTTCCCGGCCACGAGATCATCGGCGAGGTCGTGGAGACGGGCGCAGGCGCAGGCGACGTCGTGGAAGGCGATCGCATCGGCGTCCCATGGCTCGGCTGGACGTGTGGTGCGTGTGACTACTGCGTTAACGATCGCGAGAACCTGTGCGATCGAGCGCGCTTCACCGGCTATCATATCGACGGCGGCTTTGCCGAGTACACCGTCGCCGATCACCGGTACTGCCTGCCAGTTCCCGATGTGTACGACGACGAGCAGGCGGCGCCGCTCCTGTGTGCTGGCCTCATCGGGTACCGCTCGTTGCGCATGACAGGCGATGCTCGCCGCATCGGCTTCTACGGGTTCGGCGCGTCGGCACACATCGTGACCCAGCTGGCGGTGCGCGAAGGCCGCGCTGTCTATGCGTTCACGCGGCCGGGTGACATGGCGTCGCAGACGTTCGCGCGTATAATGGGCGCTGTATGGGCGGGCGAGTCTGGCGAGGCGCCGCCCGAGCCTCTCGACGCGGCCATCGTGTTTGCCCCGGTTGGTGCGCTGGTGCCGATCGCGCTGCGAGCCGTTCGCAAGGGAGGCGTTGTCGTGTGTGGCGGTATCCATATGAGTGATATCCCTGCGTTTCCATACGAGCTTCTGTGGGGCGAGCGAATCATTCGCTCCGTCGCAAACCTCACGCGGCGCGATGGCATCGAGTTCCTCGCGAAAGCGCCGGCTGTTCCCATCCGCACGCGCGTTCAGTGCTTCCCGCTCGATGCGGTGAACGATGCACTCGATACGCTGCGTTCGGGCCGCATCGAAGGCGCAGCCGTGGTGGTTCCGTGAGACCGGGGAACGGCAAAGTCGCCGCGCTGCTGGACCGGTTCGCGGATCTGCTCGAGATCGAAGAAGGCAATCCATTCCGCATTCGCGCATACCGGAACGCGGCGCGCGTCGTCCGCGATCTCGGGACAGCGATCGCTGACCGTGTCGAAGCAGGCGACGATCTGACCGAGCTGCCTTCGATCGGAAAGGATATTGCCGGCCTGATCGGCGAGTTCGTGCGCACGGGCGGCGTTGAACGGCTGAAGGAATTGGAACAGCGATTCCCGGCTACGCTGGTCGAGCTGACGCGGCTCGATGGCGTCGGTCCGAAGCGGGCTCGCCAGCTCTACGAGTCGCTGGGCATTGCATCGACGACCGACCTTCAGAATGCGATCCAGACAGGAGCACTGCGGGGTGTCAAGGGCTTTGGAGCAAGGACCGAAGAGCGCATCGCTCGCGCGTTGAAAGCCGGGCGCACGCGTGACCGGTTGCTTCTGGCCGATGCAGATCAGTATGTCGAGCCGCTGCTCGCGTGGATGCGAGCAACGCCCGGCCTCGAGATCATCGAAGCAGCGGGTAGTTATCGCCGGCGAGCGGAGACCGTCGGCGATCTCGACCTGCTCGCCATCGGCGCACGCGCTGCTCCCATCATTCGCCGCTTCGTCGAGTACCCGGATGTCGATACGGTCGTGGCCGCAGGTTCGACACGAGCGAGTGTGACGCTCCAGTCCGGCGTGCAGGTTGATCTCCGCGTGGTCCCTGCCCGCGCCTATGGCGCCGCGCTGCACTACTTCACAGGCTCGAAAGACCACAACGTCGCCATCCGGCAACGCGGTGTCGCGCGGGGGCTGCGCATCAGCGAGTACGGCATTTTTCGGGTAAGCGACGCGGGCGAGGCGGAGTCCGATGATGAGGAGGGCAGCCGGCGCATCGGCGGTGCGACCGAGGAAGAGGTGTTTGCTGCCGTCGGCCTCTCGTGGATCACGCCCGAGCTGCGCGAAGCACGCGGCGAGATCGAAGCCGCGGAGCGCGGCGCGTTGCCCGACCTGATCACATTCGATGCGATCCGCGGTGATCTGCACACGCATTCGACGTGGAGCGATGGCAAGGATTCGATCGAAGCCATGGCGCTGGCTGCGCGCGGGCGGGGCTACGAGTATATGGCCGTGGCCGATCATAGCCCGTCCATCACGATAGCGCGTGGCATCGGCCCGCGCGAGCTCGAGCGCCAGTGGCAGGAAATCGATGGTCTGGCAGATGTCGTGTCCGGGCTCCGTATCCTGAAGGGAATGGAGGTCGACATCCTGCGCGATGGCACGCTCGACCTTCCCGATGAGATGCTCGGCCGTCTCGATATCGTCATCGTTTCCGTGCATTCGTTGATGCAGATGTCGCGTCCCGAGATGACCCGGCGCATCATCCGTGCAATCGAGCATCCGGCCGTCCACATCCTCGGTCATCCGACCGGCCGGCGGCTGGGCCGCCGCGAGGCTTACGACGTCGATCTCGATGCGGTCTTCAGAGCCGCGGCCGCGCTCGGTGTCGCCGTCGAAATCAATTCGTTGCCGCAACGGCTCGATCTGAAGGATGTCCACGCGCGGCGCGCCCGCGAATTGGGAACCGCCATTGTCATCGACACGGACGCACATTCGACCGGGGCACTTCGTTTCATGGCGCACGGCGTGGACCAGGCGAGACGGGGCTGGCTCACTGCGCAGGACGTGTTGAACACGCGATCCCTCGATGAGTTGCTCGAATGGCTGGCGATGCGGAGCAAGGGCGCAGACGCAGGAGTGGACCGCACATGACGTCGCCGGCCGCTCCAGCAGGACGATTGCGGCCGGTCCCATGATTCGCGGGTTTCGTGATCGTTCCGATGCCGGTAACCGGCTTGCTGCGATGCTGCGCGATTATGCGGACCGCGATGACGTACTCGTGCTTGCACTGCCGCGCGGTGGCGTGCCCGTTGCGGCCGCGATTGCGCGCGAACTCGGTGCCCCGCTGGACGTGTTCCTTGTGCGCAAACTCGGAGTACCTGGCCAGGCAGAACTCGCGGCCGGCGCTCTCGCCGCCGGAGGCATCCGCGTGATCAACACCGACATTGTGCAGGCATTCCGGATCAGCGAAGCGGCCCTCGAAACGATCATTCGTCGCGAACAGGCCGAGATCGACCGCCAGGACATCGAGTACCGGTCCGGGCTGGCGCCGCCCGCTGTGGCCGGCCGAACCGTCATCCTCGTCGATGATGGCGTGGCCACCGGGTCGACTGTGCTGGCCGCGGTGCGCGCACTGCGGCAGCGCGACCCGGCACGCATCATCCTTGCCGTACCCGTTGCCGCGCGCGCTGTTGCAGATGTACTGCGCGGCGAAGTCGAGGCAGTCGTGTGCTCGATCGAGGCGGAATCGTTGAACGGCGTAAGCCTCTGGTATGACGATTTCGGCCAGGTCACTGATGCCGAAGTCCGCGCTGCCATCCGTCCTGGCGGCCGATCCGATCTGACCCGTCCCTGACGCACCCTCCAATCCAGATCCGATCCAGCCGGCGTAGATGGCAACGATGGCGCAGGCAGCGACAACCGTGGCAAACGGGAGGTTGGCATGGCAAGGAGGAAGGGGCAGGGAAGGCATCGCATCCTGATTGCGCTTGCCGTGATTGGAGTGGGCGCGCTGGGAGCCCGTGGTTGGCTGAGCGCGGCGGATCACAGGGACAGCATGGCGCTCACGGCGGATGCGAAGGCGGACATCGCGGACGTGTATTCGTTCGTGAGTCCGACAAAGCCCGCGAATCTGGTCCTGGCGATGACGGTCGACGGACTGATCCCGCCGTCGGAAGTGGGGACGCACCGGTTCGATCCGGACGTGCTGTACCAGTGGAAGATCGACAACGATGGGGACGCGGTGGAGGATCTGGTGATCCAGGCGCGCGCGGTCGGCAACGGGCCGGGCCAGCAGATGCGGTTCCGCGGGCCGGTCGCACCGGAACGGACCGGGCCGGAGAGCCTGCTCGTGCGTGGCGAAGACATCGGCCGCGTGCGAGTGAGCGCGAACCGTGAGGCGATTGTTTCGACCGACAACGGCATTTCCGTGTTCGCCGGTGTTCGTGACGATCCGTTCTTTTTCGATCTCGCGCAATTCCAGGCGATCATTGCAGGCCAGGCGAGCGGGTTTCGCAATCCGGGCGTCGATGCGTTTGCCGGGACGAGTGTGCTTGCGCTGGTCATCGAGCTGCCGATCGCGCGGCTCGGCAGCAATCCGAATCTCAGGATCTGGGGCACCACGAGCCGGCCCGCACGTGGCCGCTGAGCGATGAGGAGAACAACGACAATGACGAACATTCGAAATGGTTCGAGCGTGCTGGCTCTCAGCGCTGCACTGATTGCAGGCGCGGCATGCGAGGACACGGCGGGTCCCGAGGGCGATCCATTCTTCGGCGGAGTCCCGGCCGGCCAGCTCTTCGTGCAGGCGGATCGTTTCGGTCTGCCCGCGATCGCGACCGTCTTCATCCCGACGGCTCAGAAAGATGCATACAACGCGGCGGCACCGGCGAACGATCGGGCAAACTTCACCGATGAAGTCGTCGCCGTGTTGATGGCGTTCGGCAATCCGGCCGACCAGGCCAACGCACTGGCAGCTGCGTTGCTTCCGGATGCACAGCCGATCAACACGTCGATGGCATCGGGGTTCCTGAACGGCCGCCGTCTTCAGGACGATGTGATCACGGCAGAACTCGGGCTGATCTTCGGGGCAAACGCCGCCCTGAACGATGACCACGTCGACGCGAACGACAGGGCGTTCCGCGCGACGTTCCCGTACCTCGCGGACCCGACGGTGCAGTAATGCGGACCCGCCTGATCGGAACAGGAGTCGCAGTTCTCGGTCTGGTCGCACTGGCCGTAACGCGCAATCCGGATTCCGGGTTGCGCGGCGGCCGGAGCGGTCGGATGGCCGCCGGGACGACGACACGCGCGATCCAGTTCTTCGAGGCAAAACTCGCGGCCGACCCGATTGACGCTGGTGCGGCCGGCGCGCTCGCTGGCCGGTACGTGCTTCGCTTCCAACAGACCGCTCAACTCCAGGACCTGCGCCGCGCACAGCAGTCGCTCGAAGGGACACTCGTCTACGCAGCGGATGCAGCCGCAGCGAATGCCAGCCTGTCCGCCGTCCAGCTCATGCAGCACGACTTTGCTCGAGCTTATTCGTCGGCTCGCGCCGCCATCGATGCGGAAGGCACGAACGACGACGCACTTGGCGCATGGTTCGACGCGGCTCTCGCGACTGGCCGCTTCGAGGAGGCAGAACGGGCACTCGGCGGAATGGAATCGGGAACGCTCGCCTGGCGGGTTCGACGGTCACACTGGCTCGATGCGAACGGTGACACGGATGGCGCCTACCAGTCGCTCGAACCGGTCTGCGAGCAGGTCGAGCGGTCCGGCGCTCGCCCCGAACTCACGGCCTGGTGCCTGACCGAACTGGCCGGCCTCGCCCTCGCTCGCACCGGTGAACAGGCCGCAGAACGACTGTATCGCAAGGCACTCGGCATACTGCCGGAATATCGAGGCGCCATCGAGGGTCTGGCCGATCTCGATCACGCAAGCGGGCGTTGGCGGAGCGCCATCCGGAAGTACGAGCGGATCGCTACCGATGCCCATCCCGACCTCTATCTCCGTCTCGCCGAGGCCAACCTCGCCCTGGGCCGCGAAACCAGAGCGACGGCATGGGAGGCGGAGTTCGTTCGCGCCGCCGGCGATCCCGCCGTCGAGGCGCTGTATGCGCAGCCGCTCGCTCTCTACTGGGCCGAGAGGCCGGAGCAGCGCGATCGAGCACTCGACATCGCACGTCGAGATGTGGCACGACGCCCGGCTCCCGAAAGCTGGGACGTGCTGTCGTGGGTCCACTTCCGGCGGGGCGAACTGCGAGCGGCCCTCGAAGCCTCGGATCGGGCCGGCTCCGCCGTGCCGCCGTCCGCGACAATGACCTATCATCGCGCGCGCATTCTCGAAGCACTCGGGCAGGAGGATGAGGCGGCGGCTCTGATGCGGACGGCGGTCGAGCTGCGGCCGCAACTCGATCCGGCCGCACGTCTGGACCTCGACCGGCGATCCGATCGAATCTGACGTCGTTCCCGGAACCGGTTGTTTCCGGCCGGGCGTTCGGAGTGGTCCACAGACTGCATCACACGACCGGTGGCTTACATGCCCGTCGTCGCGGGCGCCTCCAGCGCGTGAATCATCACTGCGTTCTGCATGAACAATGGGATCAGAACGCGGTTCCGCCGCGGATCGTAGCCAATGTCCGCCGGCGCCTCCACTCCCGTGATTGCACGCTGCACCGAGCCGGTTGGACCGACCATGTACACCGATGAATCGCCCCATGCGGAGAACATGTAGCGCTCTTCGTCCAGGAAGATGACCCCATCGTACTGGCGATTCGAAGCAGGCAGCAGGACCGTCTTTTCGCCAGACTCGGTAAAACGCAGGACTTCGCCCGAACCAAACGTTACGACGAGGATGCCAGCTGCACTGGTCGCGATTCCGTTCGGCCCGCCCAGTGTCGTGTCTTTCGCCAGTGCCGCAGGCTGGCCGGTTTCCTCTCGGGCGAATCTGTAAATCGCGTCCGTACCCGCCGGCTCGAGACCTGCAACTCCAGCGCGCACGCCCGTGTCCGTCACGAGGATCGAGCCATCCGTCGCGACCGCTACATCGTTCAGGAATGTCGCACCGTCCACGCACCGCTCGCTCAGAAACTCGCCGCTCATCCGGTCGAACAGTCGGAGGCATGTGATGTCCGCCACGAACAGCGTATCACCGCTGATCGCCATTCCCTTCGGAGCGTTCAACGTGAACGTGCCCGACGCGCCGTCGATCCACTGAAGATTCTCGACCGCACCGTCCGGCGTCACTCTCGAGATGAAGCCGTTGTCATCCTCCGCGCCGGGACTCCCGTTGATGTTCGATACGAGGTACACGTCAGCGACCGTGTCCATGAGCACCGATTCCGGTGTCATGAATCCCACGTCCGCGACCCGGATCCCCACCGTCGCACTGTCGCCCGCAGCAGCCGCTTCGCCGCCCGCGTCACCGCCTCCGCAACCCGTCAGCACCAGCAGCGTGAACAGCAGTCCCGTTCTCTGCGCCGCGAAGCCGTGTAGCCTGAGCATGGTTCCTCCACCGTGGCGGTTGGCAGTCGCTGTACAACGCGCCGGTCAAACATACACGCGGCGCGCGTCAGGCGCTATTCATGCAATGTCAAGAACGCGGTCCAGCGTATCGATGAACCGGTCCGCGTCCTCGAGATCGAAGACGAGCGGAGGCTTGATCTTGAGGACGTTGTGATCGGGGCCGTCCGTGCTCAGGAGGATATGGTGTTCGCGCATGCGATCGGCGACGTCGGATGCCAGCGCTCCGTCGGGTTGCCGGGATGCGCGATCGCGCACCAGTTCGACGCCGATGTAGAGGCCGAGGCCGCGCACGTCGCCGATGGCGGGATGGCGATCCATCAGGGACCGGAGCCCGGACATGAGGCGAGCGCCGGTGCGCAGCGCGTGGTCGGCCAGGCGCTCGTCCTCAATGACATCGAGAACCGCGAGCCCGACGGCACAGCTCACGGGGTTGCCGCCAAACGTGTTGAAATACTCCATGCCGTTGTCGAAGGAATCGGCAATCGCGCGCGTGGTCACGACGGCTCCGAGCGGGTGGCCGTTGCCGATCGGTTTGCCGATCGTGACGATATCGGGAATCGCATTCTGTGTTTCGAACGCCCAGAAGTGAGAACCGACACGCCCGAGTCCAGTCTGCACTTCATCTGCGATGCACACACCGCCAGCGGCGCGCACTGCGTCGAAGGCCTCGCGCAGGAAGCCATCGGGCGGCACGATCTGGCCACCGCAGCCGGGCAGCGGTTCTGCGAAGAAGGCGGCCGGCGCCCGGCCTGCCCGCATCATCCGCTCGATTCGCGTCTGAACTTCTGCCGCGTATGCCGATCCGGCGTCCGTTCCATGGCCCCGGTGAATCCCACGATACGGATCCGGCAGAGGCGCGACGTGGACCCAGGGTGGGGGTGCGTGACCGCCCGGGCCGTTCAACTTGTACGGGCTCATCGCGATGAGGCTGGTCGTATTGCCGTGATATGCGGCATCGAGAACGATCACATCCTCGCGGCCCGTGTGCGTGCGCGCCATGCGCAACGCCAGTTCGTTGGCTTCCGAGCCGGAACACGTGAACCAGCAGACGCACAGCGGGTCGGGAAGCGTAGCCGTGAGGCGTTCCGCGTAACGCACGAGAAGCTCATGCAGGTAACGCGTATTCGTGTTCAGCTGGCGTGCCTGGCGGACCAGCGCTTCCACGACGCGCGGGTGTGAGTGGCCCACGTGTGCCACGTTGTTCACAGCGTCGAGGTACTGCTGCTCGTGTTCATCATAGAGATACTGGCCGCGGCCGCGCACGATCACGAGCGGCGTCCGGTATGCGATGCTGAGGGCGCGCCCGATCGACGCTTCACGTCGGGCGAGGATGTTGCTGCGGGTGGATCGTTCCAACGCGGACTCGGGCGGCTCGACGCCGCATGCGGACTGGAACGCATCGCGTGCCATGGCCGGCTGCACTTCAAGCAGCTGCTCGAGCAGACGCCAGGCTGGCGCTTCACTGACCGACAGGTACTCGTTGTCCGGCCGGAGCGCCCGCTGGTGGGCAGACAGCACAACACTGGTGCAGAGCCGGGCGTGGATCAGTGGAAACAGGGCATCGAGTTCCTCGCGTGGTAAAGCATCGATCTCGTTGCAGCCGCTGACGATATGGGACGCGGCTTCGAGCGGGTCCTGCCTGTCGAGCATCCCGTATGCGCAGGCGATCGCGAGGTCGCCGATTCGCCACGAGTGCACGACATCGCCTGCATCGACGAGACCGGTCACGACCCGTGCAGCTGGCGCGCCGGCGGAGTGCGTGTCGGCGCCGCTGATGTCTGGCGAGGTGTGACGAGGCGTTGGCACGCCGCTGATGAGCACGTTCCAGTCGTTGGCGTCACCGTGGATGACTCCGGACCGGAGCGAGCGGAAGCTTGCAGCCTCTCGTTCGATCCCGCGCAGGAAGTGCTCTACGAGCGCGATGCGTTCACGTGAGTCGATTGCAGGCAGATACTTCGTGATGACGTCCGGTGCGTGACGCAGGTCCCAGTGCAGTTCGCGGTGTGCACCCGGATGATTCCATGCATCGAGAGCCTTGCCGACGGAGCCGATGAGCCGGCCGACATCGCGCAACAGCGGCATCTCGTGCGGTCGCCCGGCGGCCAGCGGGATTCCCGGGACGAACGTGAGGAGCCGCACGAAGTGCGGTGTTCCGTCGTCCCTCGTGACTGTCTCGATGAAGGATCCGGCCTGCGAAGCGATGCAGCGGCCGAACGCGAATCGGTGCATCGGCTCGCGAACGCCTGCGTGCGCGGCGGCGGACGCGAGACGCTCGAGAAGCTCGGTCTGGCAATCGAGCAGCGCCCGGCTCTCGCCAGCCTGCGAGATCTTCAGGACGTACGTCGCACCGGTTGTCGCCGCAATCCGGAAGTTCTGATCACGCTCGCTCGGAAGCGAATCCAGTTCGCCTTCGATGCCCCACCGCTCTCGCGCCGTTGCTGCGGCCGTGATCCGATCGAAGGATGGTGCGGACGCGGTCACTGGTTTTACGGGGTTACCATGTCGAACCCGGATGTTGGACCTCGTGTCCCGGAACCGTTGGCGAGTGTCTGCGACCTCTCCTCGAGTTGCCCATCGATCCCGGAAATCATCCCGGCAAACCGGGTCACTGGCCGGTTCATTCCGGGATAACAGCGGTTGCTTCGATCTCGACTTTCGCGTGCGGCTCGAGCAGTCCGGCGACCTGGACGAGCGAGATGGTCGGGTAATGACCTGCAAAGAGAGACCGGAATGCGGGCCCGAGCGCGTCACGGGCAAGCGCATACTCCGGAATGCTGGTGACGAACCACGTCATACGCACGACGTGTCGAGGCGATGCGCCGGCGGCGCCGAGGACAGCGATGACGTTCTCGAGTGCGGCCTGTGCCTGGGTCCCGAAATCATCGCTCGCGAACACATGATCGACCGGGTTCCACCCCACCTGCCCGGCGACGAACACGAGCCGGCCTCGCGCGACCATGCCATCGGCGTATCCGCTCGGCCTCGGCCACGCCTCCGGCCGGACCACACCGTGTGGCGACGAATCGGAGTCGGGCAATCTGTCGTCCGCGCTGCGTGCGTGCCTGTCCGCGTCCGGGTCGTTGTGCGTCATTGCGAGTACTCCTCACGCAGTCGGAACCGCTGAAGTTTACCCGTGTCCGTACGCGGCAGCCGGTCGAGGAATACCACGCGGCGGGGGTACTTGTACGGGGCAATGGACTGCTTGACGTGATCCTGAAGCATCTTCACCATCACATCATTGCGTTGGTGGCTGGCGTGCAGAACGACGAACGCCGTGACGATCTGTCCGCGCTGCTCGTCGGGCAGGCCGATGACGCCGCACTCGTGCACGGCGGGATGCTCGAGCAGCACGTTCTCGACCTCCGGCCCGGCAATGTTGTACCCCGACGAGATGATCATGTCATCGGTCCTCGCCTTGTACCAGAAATAGCCGGCGTCGTCCATGGTATATGCATCGCCGGTCAGGTTCCAGCCGCTCTGCACATACCCGCGCTGTCGTTCGATATCGTCGAGGTAGCGGCAGCCGGTAGGTCCGACGACGGCGAGGCGGCCAATCTCGCCGGGCTCGACATCGTTGCCATCCGGATCGAGGATCCGGGCGCGGTAGCCCGGCACGACTCGACCGGTGCTGCCCGGCCTTGCCTCCGATTCGGGGGAACTGATGAAGATGTGCAGCAACTCGGTCGCGCCGATGCCATCGATGATGCGAATCCCTGTCGCCCGTTCCCACATCGAGAAGGTTGCTTCGGGCAGCGTCTCACCCGCGGACACGCACTTGCGCAACGAGCGCAGATCGAAGTCGCTGCACTTCGAGGCCATTGCGCGGTAGGCGGTCGGCGCCGTGAAGCTGACCGTCGCGCCATACTCCGCAATGGCCTCGATCAAGCGGGGCGGCGAAGCGTCCTCGATGAGCAGAGTCGAAGCGCCGGCCCGCATCGGAAACAGGAGCAGCCCGCCCAGTCCGAAGGTGAAGGCGAAGGGCGGCGAACCGCAGAACACATCGCCGGCAGTCGGCCGGAGGACGTACTTCGGGAAGCAGTCGCAGATCGCGAGGATGTCGCGATGCACGTGCAGCGTCCCCTTCGGCGTTCCGGTCGTCCCGGACGTGAACGCGATGATGGCGACATCATCGGCCGCCGTATCGACTGCATCGAACGTAGGCGGTTTATCTGCCGCCAATGCGTCGAGCGATCCTGTGTCACGCGTGTTGAAGTGAATGACATGCTTCAGGAACTCGGACGAGGCAGCGGTTCGTTCGATGTCGTCGTCGAAGCGCGTATCGGTGAGTGCCAGCGAAACGCGGGCCTTGTCGCAGATCGCAGTCAGTTCGCGCGGCCGCAGCAACGGCATCGTGGTGACGCAGATGGCGCCCGCCTTGAGCACGGCGAACCACGTTGCGGCGAGGAGCGGGTGATTGGGGCCGCGCAGGAGAACTCGATTGCCGGGCACCACGCCAAGGTCCTCGACCAGGACACGGGCGATCCGATTCGCATGCGCGAGCAACTCCGCGTATGTCCAGATGCCATCCGGGAAACGCAACGCGGGACGATGGCCGAGCCCGGATGCGACGTTGCGGTCGAGCAGTTCGACAGCGCAGTTGAGCCGCGGCGGGTACGCCAGTTCGGGAATGCCCGTGAAGTCGAGAATCGGCCAGAACTCGCGCGGGGGAAGGTGATCGGCCGCGAACGTGTCGATGTGGCCGGTTTCCGTACCGGACCTCGCGCGAGTCTGCATCGAACGCCTTCCCTACACCTTCGGCAGAATCTGGCCGGCGATGACGAGCTGCTGAATCTCACTCGTGCCTTCGTAGATGCGCAACGCGCGAATTTCCCGGTACAGCGCTTCGACGGCCTCGCCCTGCAACACACCTCGCCCGCCGAAAAGCTGGACAGCGCTGTCGATCACGCGTTGCGCTGCTTCGGTCGCGAACAACTTCGCCATTGCGGCTTCTCGCGTCGTGCGGCCGCCCGCAGTGTCGTGCGCCCATGCAGCACGGTACACGAAGAGCGCACTCGCGTCCACATCGACGGCCATGTCCGCGATGCGTGCCCGGGTAAGCTGGTGTTCCGCGAGTGGTTGGCCGAACACGTGACGATCGCGGACCCGGCGCACCGCTTCGTCCATGGCGCGGCGGGCAAAACCGAGCGCCGCGGCGCCGACGGTCGGCCGGAACACATCCAGCGTTGCAAGCGCGACCCGCAATCCCATGCCGGGTGCTCCGATCATACGTTCCGCAGGAACGCGACACCGCTCGAGCCGGAGTGAACCGAGGACGTGCGGCGAGGAAATCTCGAGATCGGCCGTCGAAACCAGGCCCATCGATTCTGCCGAAACGAGGAACGCCCCGAACGCTCGCTCGCCCAGCTCGGGCGTCCGGCAGAAAATGACGTAATCGCCGGCAATGCCCGCGTTCGAGATCCAAGTCTTCTCCCCATCCAGAATCCATGACTCGCCGTCGCGGCGAGCGCTTGCCTGGATTGCGGCAATGTCCGAACCTGCATCCCTTTCCGAGATCGCGAACGCGGCGACGGATTGGCCGGCGGCGATGCGAGGAAGCCACTCACGCCGCAGGGCATCGGACCCGAACAGCGAGACCGGGCCACTGCCAAGCCCCTGCATCGCAAACGCGAAATCCGCCAGACCCGAATGGTACGCCAGAGTCTCCCGGATCAAACACAACGAGCGAACGTCGAGCCGTGACTCCTCGATCTCCGGATCTGCAACCGCGTGGCGCAGAAAACCGGCGTCCCCGAGCGCGCGCACGAGAGCAATACATTCGCCGGGCACGTTCCGGGGTGACGAGCGCGCCACATGCGAAACCGGACCGAGATGCAGAGCTGCCCAGTTCTCGACTTCCACCGCGAGACGACGGTGCCGTTCATCGAAAAACGGCCAGTCCAGGAACGAGCGATCCGCCATCAGACCCGGCGCTGCCGCGAATCCGTTCGTTCCCGGAAACCTACGCAGGAAACCAGCCCCGGAAACGCCTCGTCAGTTCCCCTCAAACGCCGGCCTCTCCTTCGCCACGAACGCGTGGTAGGCGCGCACGAAATCGTCCGTCTGCATGCAGATGGCCTGTGCCTCGGCCTCGTGATCGATGGCCGTGTCGAGCCCCATTGCCCATTCGATGTGGAGACAGCGTTTGGTCATGCTGTGTGCGAACGTCGGCCCGTTTGCGAGCTGGCGTGCAACCGACATCGCTTCCTGATCGAGGGCATCCGGCGGCACGATGCGATTGTAGAAGCCCCACCGCTCCGCCTCTTCGCCGCTCATCGAGCGGCCCGTATAGAGCAGCTCGCTGGCCCGGCCCTGGCCGATGATGCGCGGCAACATTGCGCACGCACCCATGTCGGCGCCCGAGAGGCCGACGCGCGTGAACAGGAAGGCGACCTTGCTGCGTTCGGTGCCGATGCGCAGGTCGCTGGCCATGGCGAGGATGGCGCCGGCACCCACACACGCGCCGTCAATCGCGGCCACAATCGGCTGCGGGCAGGCGCGCATCTCCTTCACGAGATCGCCTGTCATGCGCGTGAACGCGAGCAACTCATCCGAGGCGCCGCGGCTGCGCATCTCGACGAGCGGCCCGATGATCTCGTGAACATCGCCACCAGAACAGAAGTTGCCGCCTTCGCCGGTCAGGACGACGGTCCTGACATCGTCAGCGCGTCGCAGCTGCCGGAACGTATCGCGCAGCTCGGCATAACTCTCGAATGTCAGTGGGTTCTTTCGTTCGGGTCGGGACAGCGTGATTCTGGCGATGCGGTCCTCGACGCGCCACGTGAAATGCTCGGGGTCGAGGTCAGCGCCGCGCACGCGCGTTGTCATGCTGGTACCAGTGCGAGCACGCGGAGCGGGCTGCCGCTGCCCTCGACGATCCTGAGCGGCGCCGCGATGACGACTGCGCCGCGCGCAGGCAATTGATCGAGATTGCACAGGCTCGCCAGGCCGAAACAGCCCGCGCCGTGCATGATGCCGTGATTGGGAAAGGGCGGATCGAAGCGGCCGGCCTGACCCGCGTCCGTGCCGATCGTCTCGACGCCGACACCAAGTACCTTGCGATCGAGCGCAAGCAGTGCCGATGCCTGCTTCGCGAATCCGGGCGAATGCGGGCCATTGTCATCGACGTTCAAGAACGCCGCGG
This sequence comes from Longimicrobiales bacterium, assembly GCA_050732695.1. Classification (GTDB taxonomy): domain Bacteria; phylum Gemmatimonadota; class Gemmatimonadetes; order Longimicrobiales; family RSA9; genus JBFFZF01. The sequence continues at coordinate 72,946 of JBOHRL010000003.1, forward strand.
CATCGGTCCGCTTGCTCCAGTCCGTCCGCAACAGCAGCCACGCATTCTGCGGGATGCGGCCGTGCTCGCGCTCCCACTCGTCGATGCGCGGCGGCGTCAACAGGAAGTCGGGATCCGCTCGCGTCTCGGCCGTGACATCGATCACGCAGGCCGGTCCGATGAAGCGGCGAGGGGGAATCGTATCGCACGCGTTCTCCGGCAGGTCCTTGCCCGTGATCCAGTGGATGGGTGCGTCGAAGTGCGTCCCGGTATGTTCGCCGAGGTGCAGCGTATTCCAGTACCAGGCCGGCCCCTTCTCATCGTATCGCGAGATCGTCGAGACCGTGAGGCCGGGTGAGGAGGCGAAGATGTGGGGGAGTCCGATCACGGGCGTATCGGCGCCGAGCGGTTGTGTCAGATCGACGATGCGGATGCTGCCGTCCCCGAGTGCTTCAACCAGCTGGTCGAGCAGGGCCATGGTTCGTCATCCGTTGCGAAAAGGTGTATCGAGTGTCACGCTGTCGGATTGCAGCCAGCGCGCGAACTGAAACCGGTTCTCGAGCAGGGAAAGGTCGGTCACGAATCCGACGGTCCGCTGTGGGACTTCATAATGCGCATCGACCTTGGCGACAATGGTCGTCAGCTCATTGGCCGAGATCGCATTGGCAACCACGCGTGCGAGTTCTTCCGGCGACCGGACGGTCGCTGTGCGCGGGATGCCGGCGGCCGCCGCGATGCCGGCAATGTCACTGCCCGTTGACGTCGCCGTCGGGAAGCCACCGACCGAGAGCAGGCTCTCGTTGTCGAATACGATGTGCGTGAGATTGGCTGGTTGATAGCGCGCAAGCGTGGTCAGCCCGCCCAGGTTCATGAGCACCGAGCCATCGCCATCGAGCACAATGACGCGGCGCTCGGGTCGCGCCATTGCGATGCCGAGCCCGAGCGACGATGCCAGACCCATGGCGTGTTGCAGGTAGAAGAAGTTGGGGCGATGCCCGATCGACTGAAGTTCTGCCGCGACAGCACCCATGATCGTGACGACGACGTTCGTCTCGAGTACAGGATAGATCGCGCGCAGCGCATCGACGCGGCGCATTTCAGGCCTCCTCCCACATGAGGTCACGGCACAGAAGCAGTGCAACGGGGCGGAGCGCGGCATACGCGAGTGTTATTGCCTTGTGTATGCGATGCTCGACGTGCTCCCTCTGATCGAGACGGTCATACGGAATGCGCAACGCTCGCAGTGTGTGCTCGGTCACACCGCCGCCCTCCGTCTGCCACGGATCGCGTTCGCCGAACTCGCCACGATGGCTGATCAGCATCAGCAGCGGCACGCGATACAGCTGAGCACCCGAAACGATCCCGTTGATCGCGGCAAGGAAACCATGGTTCTGCATCAGCATGGCGGAACGGACACCGGCGAAGTGCGCGCCCATCGAGAGACCCACGCCTTCTTCTTCCTTGGCGAGCCGGACGAGGACCATCTCCGGATCGTCCTCCGCCATGCGAATCACGTGGACGAGCCACGTCTCCGGCAGGGCCGACAGCAAGCGCACACCATTCATCCGGAGCGCGTCATACACGACACGGGAACTGTCTGTGGAAACCGGCATCCCCCTCCGCCCGCATTGCGATTGCGTCCGGCCGATCCGCGCTCGACCCGTGCATGGTAGGCCCGTGGTGCGGAACCGGCAACCGCCCTACTATGCAGGCGGACGACAACCCGGGATGAGGAGCGGGTCTGTTGAGGGTCGCGATCATTGGTGGTGGACCAGCCGGATTGTATCTGTCGATTCTCCTGCGCAGGGCGGATCCCGCGCACGAGGTGACGGTGCTCGAACGAAACCGGGCGGACGACACGTTCGGTTGGGGTGTCGTGTTCTCGGACCAGACCCTTGACAACCTGCGTCGCGCCGATCGGACCAGTCACGACGTCATCACTGCCTCGTTCGCGCATTGGGACGATATCGACATCCATTTCGCAGGGCGCACCATGACGTCGAGCGGCCACGGCTTCAGTGGCATCGCCCGCACCAGGCTTCTCACGCTGCTCCAGCAGCGAGCGCTCGGCCTGGGTGTCCGCCTTCGCTTCCAGTGCGATGTCACGAGCCTTGACGACATCGCGACAACGGCAGGCCGTGCGCCTGATCTGATTGTTGGCGCGGACGGCGTCAACAGCACGGTTCGCCGGGCCCGCGCAACCGCGTTCAAGCCGACACTCGATGTGCGCACGGAGGCGCGCTTCATCTGGCTCGGCACGACACTGCCGTTCGCCGCGTTCACATTCATCATCGTGCAGAACGATGCCGGCGTCTTCCAGGTCCACGGCTATCGCTTCGATGAGGCGTGTTCCACGTTCATTGTCGAGTGCGATGATGCATCGTGGCGCGCGGCCGGCTTCGATCGCATGGATGCAGCCGGGACCATGGCCGCGTGCGAGGCCATGTTCGCTCCCTGGCTCGATGGACACCGCCTGTACGCGAACGCGAGACACCAGGCCAGCGCACCGTGGCTGAGCTTCTGCCGCGTCAGCAACGAGCGCTGGTACGACGGCAATGTCGTTCTTGTGGGCGATGCCGCACACACGGCCCACTTCTCGATCGGTTCCGGCACCAAGCTGGCCATGGAAGATGCCATCGTCCTTGCCCGCGAGCTGTCGGCGCTCACCTCCGTGGACTCCCGTTCGATGGCCGCCGCACTCCAGCGTTATGAAGACGAGCGGAAGACGGAGGCGCTCCGCCTCCAGAACGCGGCGCGCAACTCCATGGAGTGGTTCGAGAACGTGAAACGCTACGTACGTCTCGAACCTGAACAGTTCGCGTATGCGCTGCTGACGCGAAGCCAGCGCGTGAGCCACGAAAACCTTCGCTTGCGCGATCACGTGTACCTTTCCGGTGTCGAGCGGTGGTTCGGCGCGCGGGCGCACGAGCGAGCGCGAGTGGAAGGCGACGTCACGCCCCCGCTGGCCGGCATCCCGCCCATGTTCACGCCGTTCCGGTTGCGTCAGCTGGTGCTGGACAACCGCGTCGTCGTGTCGCCCATGGACATGTACAGCGCGAAGGACGGCGTGCCGAACGAGTTCCACCTGGTGCACCTTGGTGGGCTCGCGCTCGGTGGAGCGGCGCTCGTGTTCACGGAAATGGTGTGTGTGTCGGAGGCGGGCCGGATCTCGCCCGGCTGCACGGGTATGTACGATCCGGCGCACGGACCGGCATGGACGCGCATCGTCGAGTTCGTGCACGCCCACTCGCCTGCGAAGCTGTGTCTCCAGCTCGGCCACTCCGGCCGCAAGGGCTCGACGCGACGGATGTGGGAGGGCATGGACGAGCCACTCGAGCATGGCAACTGGCCGCTCATCGCGCCATCCGCCGTTCCATGGTCTCGGCGTAATGCGACGCCGTCCGAAATGACGCGCGCCGAGATGCAAGCCGTGCTTGCAGAATTCGTACGCGCAACGGAGATGGGAGCAGGGTGCGGCTTCGACATGTTCGAGCTGCACTGTGCGCACGGCTACCTGTTGTCGAGCTTTCTCACGCCGTTGTCGAATCGGCGCACGGACGAGTTCGGCGGCTCGCTGGAGAACCGGCTGCGCTACCCGCTGGAAGTGTTCCGCGCGATGCGCGCCGTGTGGCCGGCCGCATTGCCCGCATCGGTTCGTATTTCCGCAACCGACTGGGTGGCAGGCGGTCTCGACGCCGGTGACGCGGTCGCGATCGCGCGCGCGTTCGGCGGTGCGGGCGCCGATATCATCCATGTGTCGACCGGCCAGACATCACCCGAATCCCGGCCGATCTACGGTCGCATGTTTCAGACGCCGTTCAGCGATCGCATCCGCAACGAGACAGGCCTGCCGACGATCGCCGTCGGCAACATCACGGAAGCGGATCAGGTCAACTCGATCATCGCGGCCGGGCGCGCCGACCTGTGTGCACTGGCGAGGCCGCATCTGGCCAATCCACACTGGACGCAACATGCCGCTGCCGAACTCGGTTTCACGGAACAGTGGTGGCCATCGCAGTATCTGACCGGAAAGCGACAGCTCGAGCGGATGGTTCAGCGGCGCCAGGAATTGGAACGCGCCGAATCGCAGCGTGCAGAACTCGAGCGCATGGAGCGGCATGCGCGCCAGGGAAAGGACAACTCGCGTTCATGAGTGCGAACCGGTTCCTTGCCGGCCGGCACGCCGTCGTCACGGGTGGCGGAAAGGGTATCGGCGAGGCGATTGCGCGCGCGCTGGCCCGTGAGGGTGCGAACCTCACTCTGCTTGGACGCGATCGTGGGGCTGTCGAAACGCTCGCGACCGAGCTGCAAGCCGCCCACGGCACCGCCGCAACACCTCTGTCCGCGGATGTCACGGTGGCTGCCGAGATCGAGCGAGCGTTCACGGAGGCCGTGCGCCGGCTCGGTGCCGTATCGATCCTTGTGAACAACGCGGGGCAGGCGGAGAGTTCCCCGTTCACCGAGACGTCACGGGACCTGTGGGATCGCATGCTCGCGGTGAATGCGACGGCGGCGTTCGAATGCACGAAGCGCGTCGTCCCGGCGATGCTCGAGGCGGGTTGGGGCCGCATCGTGAACATCGCATCGACGGCAGGCCTCCGCGGTGTCGCGCGCGTGGCAGCCTACGCCGCGTCCAAGCACGCACTCGTCGGACTGACGCGCTCGCTTGCGCTCGAACTGGCCCGAAACGGCATCACGGTGAACGCCGTCTGTCCCGGCTACACCGATACGGCCATCGCCCGGCGCGCCATCGAATCGATCGCGACCGGGACCGATCGAACCCGGGACGAGGCAGCGCGACGGATTGCGCGGCCGAGCGCATTCGGCCGGCTGCTCGACCCGGATGAGGTCGCCGCAGCCGTCCTCTGGCTCGCTGGCCCGGATGCCGCCGCCGTGACTGGCCAGACCCTTGTGATTGGCGGCGATGTCGTCTGAAGGCGTCGCCCCTCGACACCGGTCGATTTCGCGGTAACCTACAGGACAAACCAGGGAGGCCCGTATGCGTTGCACGGCAGTCGTTGGTGGTTGTCTTGCTCTGGTGTTGGCCGCACCGCTTTCGGCCCAGACCCGATATGGCGGCGCTTTCGCTGCCATCGCGTTCGGCTCTTCACTTGCCCGCATCGACGATGCACTTCTCGTCGGGCGTCCCGGCGAGCTTGCCCTGTTTCCTGCACCCGCCAGCCATGCCGGGAGCGTCCACGTGTACACCCGTGATGCGGCGGCGGGCTGGACCGAACAGGGAACCATTGCACCGGCAGACGGAGAGGTCGGCGATCTGTTCGGTCGATCTCTCGGGCACAGCGGGAACGTTCTCATCGCCGGTGCGCCCGGAGCGGCCGGCGGTCGTGGCGCAGCCTACGTCTTCGAACGGAGCCCAACCGGCCAGTGGCGCGAAGTCGGCCGGCTGAGCGATCCGCAGGGCGGGGAAGGCGATGCGTTCGGTACGATGGTCGCGATCGCGGGCGACGTCGCGGCCGTTGGCGCGCCCGGCAGCCGCGATCGAACCGGCAGCGTGTTCGTGTTCACGCGATCCGGTGCGGCCTGGTCGGCTGCCGGCCGTCTCGAGGCGGACGATCTCGCGGCCGGTGATGCGTTCGGAACCGCCGTCGCGGTGGACGGGTCGCGCGCCATTGTGGGTGCGCCGGGCCCGGGTCCCAACATGCTCGGCCAGGGCACGATCGGCGAAGGCAGGGCTTACGTGTTCGCCCGCCAGTCGGACGGCCAGTGGCAGCGTGAAGCAAGACTTTCCGTCGCAGCCGGTCAGCCTGCCGGCTTTGGCACGAATGTCCTGATCCGTGGCGATGAAGCATTCGTCGCGGCCCCGTTCTTCAACCAGTTCACGGGCACGGTCGTGCGTTACTCCCGTGATACGAGCGGCGCGTGGATTGAACGAGAGCGCATCGCGCCGCCCTCACCACAGCCGGGCGCATTCGGCTTCAGTCTCGCCCTCGGTGACACCGATCTCCTGGTCGGCGCAGCACAGGAAGCATTCACCGGTGCGGTGCACGTGTTCCGTCGCGCGCAGGGTGAATCATCGTTCCGCCACGCACAACGATTGGCGGGCGACAGACCGCTCGGCGCTTTCGGCGGCGCGCTTGCCACGGTAGCGGATGAGGCGTGGATCGGGGCACCGGGCGTGGATGTATTCGAAGGCACAGCCATCGAGTTCCACCGCGATGCGAGCGGTCAGTGGCAGAGCCGCGCTGCGGTGGTCACGGATGTGGCATCGCTCGCGCCGATCACCGGGGCCACCGTGCAGTGCACGGACGCCAAGGCCGATGTTTTCGGCTGCACGGGCGTCGACTTGCTGTCGTTCCTGCCCGTCGATGCGATCGGCGGCTCGCGCGGCACGATCGTCAACGATCTCTGGGGCTGGACCGACCCGCAGACCGGGCACGAGATCGCCATTGTCGGGCGCAACGATGGGACGGCGTTCATCGACGTCACCGATGCCAGCAATCCCGTCTACCTCGGCGAACTGCCGATGCACGAGGGTGCAGTCGCGAATCTGTGGCGTGACATCAAGGTCTACAACGACCATGCCTTCATTGTCGCGGACGGCGCCGGCCCTCACGGCATGCAGGTGTTCGATCTGCGCCAGCTTCGCAACCTGAGCAGTCGGCCGGCCAGATTCACGGAAACCGCGCATTACGATCGGGTGCACAGCGCGCACAACATCGTCATCAACGAGGCAGCCGGCTTCGCGTTCATCGTCGGTGGCAGCATGGGTGGCGAAACCTGCGGCGGCGGCCTCCATATGATCGACATCCGGAATCCGGCTGCTCCAGCGTTCGCCGGCTGTTTCTCAGACACACGCACCGGTCTCGCCCGCACCGGCTACAGCCATGACGCGCAGTGCATCACGTATAACGGACCGGACACGCAGTACCGCGGGCGCGAGATCTGCTTCGGTTCGAACGAATCGGCCCTGTCCATTGCCGATGTCACGGACAAGGCCAAGCCCGTCCCGATCTCGACCGCGGCGTACCCGAATGTCTCATACCTGCACCAGGGTTGGGTGACCGAGGATCACCGCTTCCTGTTCATGGACGATGAACTCGATGAACTGTCCGGCGCTGCGCCGCGCACTCGAACGCTCGTCTGGGACATCGAGGATCTCGACGATCCCATCCTCGTCAAGGAACACCTCGGTACGACCGAAGCGAGTGATCACAACCTGTATGTGAAGGGCAATTATCTCTACGAGTCCAATTACGTGAGTGGCCTGCGGATCCTGGACATCAGCGATCCGCGCAACCCTGTCGAAGTCGGCTTCTTCGACACGGTACCGTGGGGTCCCGACAAGGCCGGCTTCAACGGCTCGTGGAGCAACTACCCGTTCTTCCCGAGCGGCAACATCGTCGTGACCAGCATCCGGGAAGGCGTGTTCGTTCTGAAACAACGCCCGCCCCGGCCCATCTCGTAAACACGAATTCGCGGCAGCCGAGACACGCACCGAGGAGATCCATGCTCGCCCAAGCGTTGCGCCCTGGACCGTTCGTGTTTGCGATGGCCGTTCTCGCCTGCGCGCCGGCCCTGCAACTGGCGGAAGACGATTCCGCGGCTGTCCTGACCGAGCACCAGCTCGACGCGCCGGATCCGTCCGCGGCCGGCCCTCACGCGGTTCGATTCCTGTATTACGGCAGCGGTACTGACAGGAACCGGCCCGAGTACCGCGACTCGGTCACTCTGAAGACCGAACCGGTCGATGCATCGAAGCTCGTCGACCTCGGCACCAGTGCGGACAGTCGCAACGAGTACTGGGGGTTCACTCCCTCGAAGATGCCGCTGAACGGACGCGTCTGGTATCCGGAGGGGGATGGCCCGTTCCCCATCGTGCTGATCGCGCACGGCAACCACAACATGAAGGATTTCTCCGATCCGGGGTACGGCTGGATCGGGCAGCTGCTCGCCAGCCGCGGCTACATCGTCGTCTCGCTCGACATGAACTTCATCAACGGCGGCATCCGTGGTGAGAACGATGCACGCGGCTGGTTCTTCCTGAAGCACCTCGAGCAGTGGCGCGAGTGGAACACCGAAGCGGGCAACCTCTTCCAGGCCAGGGTCGATCTCGGCAACGTCGCCCTCATCGGCCACTCGCGCGGCGGTGAAGCAGTTGGCCATGCCGCAGCGTTCAACACACTGACACACTATCCGGACAATGCAAAGGTTCGATTCGACTTCGGCTTCGGCATCAAGTCGATCATTGCGATTGCTCCCGTCGATGGGCAGTACCAGCCGACGAACCAGCTGGTCCCCATCGAGAACGTGAACTACCTCGTCTTTCACGGTTCGCATGATGGCGATGTGTCGAGCTTCATGGGCATCCGCCAGTACCAGCGCGTCCGGTTCACGGATGGCCGGCCTCACCTCAAGGCCGCCGTCTTCGTGTACCGCGCCAATCACGGCCAGTGGAACACGGTCTGGGGCGCTCACGACAACGGCCCTCGCAGTGGCCGCATCCTCGATCTGCGTACACTCATGCCGCCAGAAGATCAGCGTCAGTTCGGGAAGGTTTACATCAGTGCCTTCCTCGATGCGACGCTACGCGGTCGCAAGGAGTACCTGCCGCTCTTCCGCGATCATCGCGTGGCTGCCGCATGGCTGCCGAAAACGATGTACATCACGCGCTTCGAGGAGACCACCTTCCGTCGTATTGCCGGCTTCGAGGAGGACATCGATGTGACGACCGGCGGTGTCGATGGCGTCGCCATCCAGGGCGACAGCCTGGCTGCATGGAGCGAGAGCAGGCTCGCCCTGCGCACCGCCAATTCACCGGCTGAAGGGAGCTCTCAGTACAACAACGCCGTGACGCTGGGCTGGAACAACCGCCTCGCGGGCGAAGACACGACGCGAACGGGTCCGGTGGCTGCATACACCTTCACGCTGCAAGAAGGCTTGCCGGCGGAGTGGAATCTCGATGAGCAATCCGCGCTCCAGTTCCTCATGATGCCGACCGAGACGATGCCCGGCCCCCGCGCAGAACCCGGCGATTCGACACAAGCCGCCGATTCGGCTCGCCAGGCCGAGGATCGCCCACGCGAGCGCGAAGACCGCGACGACGAGGACGAGGAACTCCCCCCCGTCGACTTCTCCATCGAGCTGACCGACGCGGCCGGCACCAGCGTTGCGCTGCCCGTCAGTGACTACGGTGTCGTTCGCCGTCCGCTCGAAACCTGGATCCTCATGCGCCGCGATCTCGAGGAGTCCCGGTTCGCCCGACAGTCCGAGATCGTACTCCAGACATATTCGATTCCACTCCGCGATTTCAAGGCGGCCGCGCCGGCGCTTGATCCTCGCCGTATCCGCACCGTTCGTTTCCTCTTCGATCGGGCCATCGCGGGCACCATCATCCTCGATGACATCGGCTTCGCGGCGCTGGATCCGGCGTATCTCGCCGTCGCGCGGGGCGCGCCCGCGAGATAGCATCAGCGGTTCCCCAGAACGAAGGGAAGGTCCGCCTTGACTCACCGTACGCACGTCCCGTTCTGCTTCTTGTTCACGTTTCTTTACACCGCATGCGGGCCGGGTGGTCCGGAAGGCAGCTCCCAATGGACGTGTGACAATGACTCGAACGGGCCGAGGATGAATGCGGCCGACCCCATCTTACAGCTTGGCGAGGACGGCGGCTTCTTGCTGTTTGAGACGGTCGGCGCGCTCATTCTTAGCGACGGCATTCTCGTGGTTGAGAACGAGCCACCGCGGCTGCGGGTAGTCGATTGGCACGGTACAACGATCAGAGATGCTGGCCGGGCCGGAGGCGGCCCTGGGGAATACCAAACCATCGGATCTGTTGCGCGACTCCGCGGCGATTCTGTCTTTGTGTACGATATCGATGCCAAGCGAGTATCGATCCTTGATCGGGGTTTGGAGTTCGCGCGCTCATTCGCCCTTACGGGCGACGAGTCACCAATGGTAACGCGGGCAATCCCAGGCCTCGGCGGTGTCGTCGGTTCCACAGCCGCTCGGATTATGCCGGGAGGTGGTCCTGGACGCTACCGGCCCGAGACCAGCTTGGTCCTCTTCGATTCGGCCGGCAGCTTCCGCCTCACGCTTGCGCCGATGCTCGCCAGGGAGATGCATGTGGTCGAGAACGGGGGATTCATCATTCCCCTTCTCCCCCGCGTGAGTATCTGGTCAGCCACGCCAACCAACGTCTATCTCGGTACCGGTGAGTCGACCTTGCTTGAAGCAGTCGACCCAGTAGGCGTACGCCGGCCGTTCGCCGAGGTGAACGCAGATCCAATGGTCCTCACGGAGCGTGAGAAGCGGGCAGTCGTCGATTCCCTGGCTCAGCGTGCAACTGAAGCGCGTGCGAGACGAGTCCGTCGTACGGCGGAACGCGTTCCTCTCCCTGATGCGTTGCCGCCATACGACGATATGCTTGTCGACGACCAACTGCACGTTTGGGTTGCGTCCTACGGGAACCCCCTCCGACGGTCAAGACCCTGGTACTCGTACTCGGAAAGCGGTGATCTGCTAAGAACTGTATGCCTGCCCACGACACTACAGGTAACAGATATTCGAGCAGGCGTGGCCGTCGGTATCCAGCTCGACTCCGTTGGCCGAGAGCGGATTGCGGCATACCGGCTGAACGAATGAGTACTTCACCCGCTCTATCGGCTCCGGTTTCGGCAGAATAGACCGAAACGGTGGGGCGCATAATGCGCTACCTCGCGGACGTTCCCGTATTCGTGTTGAGCGCGGTGGCCCTTGTTCAAGTGCGGACCGCATTGGTGCAACCGTTGACACCATGGAAGGGTGGAGGCTATGGCATGTTTTCGACCATCGACTCGCCAGACCTTCGCATTCTCCAGATTCGAGTGATTCTGACTGATGGCCAGAGCTTCCTCATCGATCCAAGCGCACCACTGCCCCGCTGGACACCGAGTATCACGGTGTTACGAACACGCTCGCTGCCCTTCAGATGGGTGCCTTCGCCGGTCGCCTTCTCTACATGACCTCAATGGGAGCGACAACCCGCTCTCTCAGCAGGCGGTTCCTGAATCGACTGAAACGAAACACGCTCCAATGGCGGCGGCGAGCCGAGGATCAGATTCGTATGAGCGGCCTCGCCTACACGATTGTGCGGGCAGGCCGCACGCGATTCAATATCAGCGAGTGCGGCTGAGGCAGCCTTATCGAACCCTGACCCCCACGCGATGAACCGCCCTCGCCCCCTCGTACGCCTGTACGGCGTAATCGATCATGACTCGATCACCGGCAAAGCCGGCGCCAGCCGTGAGCGGCCGGATATCGTTATCCTCGATGTACCGGACGCCGATCCGCCCGATGAACGTCCGCCCGCTAACAGGCCAGTAGGCGAACTCGATGCCGGCGTGCGGCACCACGGTCCCGTCGTTCCACCGCGAGACGGCGGCGGCAGCGGCAACATCGAGCGGACCAAAAGGCGTCGATTGCGTGGATGCCCCGAGGGTAAACATGAGCGGGAGTGTGAGGTCTTCGCCCTCGAGATCAGGTGACCGGCCGAGGTTCTGCGCGGCGAAACCTGCCGTTACGAACCCGAAGCGACGCGCAATGCCGAGATCGGCCGCAAGACCGGCATCGCGTTCGCCCGGGACACGAAGCTCGACGTACTTGCCAATCAGTCCGACGCGGAACCCCTTGATGACTCGTCCATAGCCGGCGGACAGCGCGAGTTCACTCGTGCTCACGGTGCCTTCCTCGCCGAGGCCGGCTTCGCCGAACGCGAACGCGCCGCTCGTGCGGGACAGTGAAGTGTAGCTCAGGCTCTGTACGCCAAACGCGATCCCGCCATCCCAGAAGTCGGCTACGGCAGAGATCGTGGCGAGCATAGCGGTCTCGAAGAAGGCGAGCGAGGCGCCCGCGCCGCGCGCGGCATCGATCAGGCCGGGTTGGTAGAATATCGCGTCATTATCGGCGCTCGCGAGGTGGTAGGCATCGCCCAGGCCGAGGGCGCGCGTACTGCCTGGCAGCTGGAGAAGCAGGGGCGCATTTTCGCGGACCTGTGCGCCGGCCCGATGCGGCAGCGCGAGGAGAAGCAGCATCGCCCACCGAACGGTGTGCATCAATTGCCTGCCTCCGGAAAGAGAGAGACGCGGACGTAGCGATCGGAGCGGAGGAACGTGCGTGCGGCCTGCGCGATCTGTTCGGCGGTTACCGCTTCGATGCGGGCCGGCAGGTCGAGAAAGGCGCCCATGGGCTCGCCATACTGGGAAGCCGCGATGATCTGGCCGAGCCAGTAGCCGTTCTGCTGGAGATTCGTCTCGTGGCCTCGCCGGTGTGTCTCCTTGACTTTCTGGAGTGTCGCCGCGTCAGGGCCCGACTGCTTGATCTTCTCGATCTCCGCGAAAACGGAGGCGGCGAGTGTGTCGAGACGCACGGGTGCAGCGCCGAATCCGACGGTGAAGACGTAGTGTTGCCACGGGTCGCGGACGGCGGCCTGGGAGAGCTGCACGCCGTACGTTCCGCTCAGGTCCTCGCGCAGCACATCGCGCAGCCGGATATCGAGCGCGCCGGCCAGCATGGCGAGGGCGAGCCGGTTGTCGGCGTTGAACTGGACCGGGCCGGTGTAGACGACCATGGTCTGACTCTTCGGTTCGATGCCCTTGCGGACGATCCTCTCGACCACGCCATCGGGCGGCCGGACGCCTCGGTCCTGCCACGTCTCGCTGCGGCCGCTGCCCGGCAGCGACGCGAGGTACTGCAACACCAGAGGCCGTACCGCTTCGATATCGAAGCTGCCCACGAATGCGAACGTGAAATCACCCGCATCACCGAACCGGTCACGGTAGACCTGGAACGCACGCGCGCGGTCGACCTCGTCGAGCACCTGGACGCTGATGGGGCGGGCGCGCGGATGGTGTTGCGCGAGGATCACGTTGAGTGAATCCTGAAACGCCGATTCGGGGCTGGCGGCACGGTTCGCGATCAGACCGCGCAGGCGAGTCATGATCGACTGGAATGCGATGCTGTCGTTCCTCGGCGCGACAAGGTTCTGATGGATCAGCTGAAACAGGGTCTCGAGATCCTTGGGCGAAGCACCACCACTCAGACCTTCGCTGACGTCATCGAGCGAAACGCGCACGCTCGCCGCCTTGCCCTGGAGCGCCTTCTGCAAGGCCGTCGCATCAAGCTCGCCCAATCCGCTCGCACCGACCAGCGTCGTGCTGAAGCCCGCGGACATGTAATCGCCGTCGTCGACGAGAGAAAGGCCGCCCGGGCTCCATGCACGGAAGACGACTTCGTCGTCCTTGTACGTGGTTGGCTTCAGGATGACGCGCACGCCGTTCGAGAGCGTCCACTCGACGGCGTCAATGCGTTCGATGCGGCGTTCCTGGACGATGCTGCCGGGCGAGGGCAAGGTGGCGATGAGGGCATCGGCAACCACATCGACGTAAGGGGTCAGCGTCTTTGCGGCGACCGTGTCGAAGACGGCGAGCAACTGAGCTTCCGTGGGCATTTCGGCGCCTGCCTTTTCGGGGCCTTGCGCCACCACGACGCGGTTCTGATCGTTCATCCAATCGCCGGCCAGTGCATTGACTTCGTCGAGCGTGATGCCTTCGAGGAATCGCTTGACGAGGTCGAACTCGACGGCGATGCCCGGGATCGGTTCGTCCTCGAGGAAGTTGCGCAGATACTCGTTTGCGTACGCGATCGAGTTCGTCTTCTCGCGTTCGGCGAAGGCGGTTTCGTAGGCGCGCGCAATATCGAGCTTCTCGCGTGCGAGTTCGGTTTCCGTGAAGCCGAACCGGGCAACCCGTTCGCCCTCTGTGAGTACGGCTTCGAGGCCACGCAACGCCTGGCCATCCTGGACCAGTGCGCTGAGGATGTAAGCGTCCTTGGAACGAAGCAGCGCGCCGCCGTTCGAACTTGCGCCGATGAACGGCGGATCGGCGATGCGCGAAAGTTCGGCCAGCCGGCCATTCAGCATTCCGTTGTAGAGACTCGCGACGATCGAGCGCCGGTAGTCGCCCAGAGTCCCGCTCGCATCGGGGTCACGTTTCCAGTAGACCTCGACGCTCGCACTCGTCGCTTCCGGGTCTGTCGCGATCGCGACGAGCGGCTCGGTATGATCCGGTACCGGGTAGACGGCCCGCTCGCGCCCGCCCGACGACCGGGGCAGATTGCTGAAGTGTTCGCGAATCGTCGTTTCGACCGTGTCGACATCGAAATCGCCGACGGCAACGACCGCCATCAGTTCCGGACGATACCAGTCCGTGTAGAAGCGGCGGAGGGCGGCCGGATCGAACGACTCGAGCGACGCCTGAGTCCCGATCGGCAGCCGCTCCGCATAGCGAGAGCCACGCAGCAGGATCGGGAAGATGCGATCCCGGATGCGCGCGCCCGCACCCTGGCCGAGCCGCCATTCCTCGACAACGACTCCACGTTCTTTCCCGATCTCCTCCGGATCGAACGTCTGCTGGTGCGACCAGTCCTCGAGTATCTGGATCCCGCGCTCGAGCGCCGTCCCCGTGTCGGTCGGGACGGTCAGCATGTAGACGGTCTCGTCGAACCCGGTGTACGCGTTCAGATCGGCACCGAACTGCATGCCGATCGACTCGAGATACGAGACGAGCTCCTGTTTCGGGAAGTTGCGCGTTCCGTTGAAGGCCATGTGCTCGACGAAGTGGGCGAGCCCGCGCTGATCGTCATCCTCGAGGAGCGAGCCCGCGTTCACGACAAGCATCAATTCGGCACGGTTCTCCGGGCGGCCGTTGTGGCGGATGTAATAGCGGATTCCGTTCTCGAGTCGACCCATCCGGACAGCCGGGTCGATGGTCAACCTCGCCGCGAGGTCGGCCTCCTGAGCGCGCACCGGCGCGACACCCACAGGCGCTGACATCGCACTGACCGCCAGGACCAACGCTACGCGACCCTTCATGGGAACCCCTGATTCGTGGGAAACACAAATGTGACGCTTCATAGGATCGCCGCCGCCACCATGACGCGGAAGGGGCCAGTTGCGACTGGCGCCGTTCAGCGGCCGCCAGCACCCGGCCGGGGGTTGCTCCTCGATAAAACGCGCGATCCCGTACCCGTTTCGTGGCTCGAGCCGACCGTGCGCCGGGATCAGCGCATCCAGCGTCCCGTGCAGCCATTCTTTCGGGCGTTCGCTCACCGCATCTTCAGGATTCGATCGAGCGTTCCCCTTCCGAACGGTTGGGATAGATGGACGGTCATGGCTTCAGGCTTCATGCAGCCGAGGCCGCGAGTCGAGGCTAAAGACGTGCATTCAGGCCAGAGTTGGATCGCGTGTGGTTGTCGGGCGCAGAGGAGCCGCAGGTCTGTATGTCTTGCGGCGGTCCTTGTATTGGCGTCCGTCATGCCGTTGTGGGGGCAGGCGGCGACGGCGGGCGTGCGCGTCGGCGCTGCGGTGGACGCGAGTGTGGCGGCGGCGACATTCGACTCGGCGTGGACGCGAATCCGGGATACGCATTACGACACGACGTTCAACGGCGTGGACTGGGACGCGGTGCGGGCGGAGTTGAGGCCGAGGGCTGCTTCGGCGCGTACGCTGTCGGACTTGCGGACGGTGTTGACGGCGATGCTCGCGCGTCTGGGCGAGTCGCATTACAGCCTGATTCCGGCGGAAGTCGCGGATGCGGTGGATCCGACGCGGTTCGAAGCTGGCGGCGGGCGAGAGTTGCCGGGCGATCTCGGAATGGAGTTGCGGTTGGCGGGCGAGGCGTTGGTGGTGTGGCGATTGGACGGGTCGGGACCGGCAGCGCTGGCGGGAGTGCGTGCCGGGTGGATCGTCTCGAGAGTGGCAGAGGCCGCGCCCGACGAGGCGATCGCGCGCGTGAGGGGGCTCGCGGAAGGTCCCGCGCAGCGGAAGGCATTGACACAGTTCTTGTGGACGATGCGCGGGCGCCTCGAGGGTCCGGCCGGTTCGTCCGTGAGGCTGGAGTTCCGGGACGGAGTGGATCGAGTCGTTACGCGGGAACTGGTGCGGCGGCCGCGGCCGGGAGAGCCGGTCCGATTCGGCAACCTGCCCACGTTTCTTGCGGAACTGAGTCACGAGCGGATCCTGACGCCGAACGGGTGTATCGGCGTGATCCGGTTCAATATCTGGATGGTGCCGCTGGTAGCGCGGTTCGATCGCGCGGTCGATGAACTTCGCTCGTGTGAAGGCATGGTCATCGACGTGCGGGGCAATCCGGGTGGGATCGCGGGCATGGTGATGGGTGTGTCGGGTCATTTCCTCGATGAGCGGGTGGCGCTCGGCACGATGCATTCGCGAGGCGCCCGGCTGAACTTCGTAGCGAATCCGCGGCGAGTGAACGCGGCCGGTCAGGCGGTAACGCCGTATTCGGGTCCAGTCGCCATCCTCGTGGATGGTCTCTCGGTCAGCACATCGGAGTTCTTCGCCGGCGGTATGCAGGCGATTGGGCGCGCCCGCATTTTCGGTGAACGGACGGCAGGCCAGGCACTGCCGGCGACGCTGAAACGGTTGCCGTCAGGCGACGTGCTGATGCACGTCGTCGCGGATTTCACCTCACCCGATGGATCGAGGATTGAAGGCCGAGGCGTGATCCCGGACGAGGCCACGCCTCTCGACCGTGCCATGCTTCTGGCGGGCCGGGATCAGGCGTATGAAGCGGCGCTGTCGTGGCTGCGCGGTGAGGCCGCGCGGCAGAATGCGGATTCTGGGTCCCGGTCGCGCTGACGCGGGCGGGCGAACGACCTCGATGATGGGAGGCAGGATGCGGTTGAACAGGCGGTTCCTTACGCGTGCGTTCGTGGCGTTGCTCCTTCTCGAGGCTGACCCCGCCGGCGCACAGGCGTTGCCGGATGCGCGCTCGATCATCGACCGGTATGTCGAAGCCATCGGCGGCGACCTGCTGCGCTCCCATACCTCCATGCGCACGACAGGCACGTTCTCGCTACCGGGGATGGGATCAACGGGTCAGCTCGAGATGGCACAGGCGAGGCCGAATCGGATGGTCATGACGGTGACCTTGCCCGGACTCGGCGCGATCCGTTCCGGTTTCGACGGGACCGTCGGCTGGTCCGTCAATCCGATGGAAGGCCCGCGTCTCCTGTCGGGCAAGGAACTCGAACAGCAGAGCGATGATGCCGCGTTCGAATCCGCTCTGCGTGACGCCTCCCTGATCGAGTCGATGGAAACGGTCGAACTCACCGAGATCGAGGGAACCGCCTGTCACATCGTCCGCATCACGTGGAAGTCGGGTCGCGAGACGCGTGACTGCTACGCGGTCGATTCCGGTCTGTTGATCGCGACCATGGCCCGCAGTGAGACCGTCATGGGTCCCGTCGATGCGACCATGCTCTACGGCGACTACCAGGACTTTGGCGGCATCCGCATGCCCTCGCGCACGCGCCAGCGCGTGATGAGTCAGGAGTTCGTGATGACGATCACCGCCGTCGAGTTCGGCAACGTCGACGACGCCGCATTCAAACCGCCACAGGAAGTCCTTACTCTCCTCAAGAACCGCGCTGTTGTGCGATAACGGAAAACGGCGGGTGGATGAGGGTGAAACGAGGTGACGGGTTGCGGCACGGACTACGAACGGCGGGTGTGGGTGAGAGTGAAACGAGGTGGCGGGTGGGGAAACGTCGGGTGCAGAAGCGGGTGGGGACTGCCGCACCCTCGCGGCTGCACCCGCCCCACACCCTCGCTGCAC
>JBOHRL010000004.1:0-37811 GCA_050732695.1 Longimicrobiales bacterium
GCCACATCGATGGCGATGGCCGGGGGCGGCGGCGATGGGCGGAAAGCGGCGAACGGAAGCGGCGAGTCACATCGATGGCGATGGAGGAGGGCATCGGCGCCGGCCATCGCCATAAAAACATAGCTACCGCCACGGACGTCGCCACCGCCCGCCGGCCATCGCCACCGCCACCGATCTTCCCCGCCGCTTGCTGCCGTCTCTTTGTGCGCTTCGCCACCGCCTCCGGCCATCGCCACCGCCACCGACCTTCCCCGCGCTTGCTGCCGTCGTTTGCCGTTCGCCGCCTCCGGCCATCGCCACCGCCGCCGGTCTTGCCCGCGCTTGCTGCCGTCGTTTGCCCTTCGCCGCCGCCGGCTGTCATCATCCGTTTCGCCGCCCGTTCCCTTGCCGGGGCATGCAAACGTGTCGAGCCTCTATATTGTCAGTACTCCGATCGGAAATCTCGGCGACATGACCTACCGCGGGGTCGAGGTACTGCGCACGGTGGGGTTCGTGCTGGCAGAGGACACACGGCGAACGAAGATCCTGTTTTCGCGCTACGACATTCACACGCCGCTGGTGTCCGCGCACGAGCACAACGAGCAGGCGCGCGTGGCACGGGTGCTCGGTTGGTTGGGGGATGGTGCGGATGTTGCCCTTGTGAGCGATGCCGGGACGCCGCTGGTCTCGGATCCGGGGGCGCGACTCGTCTCCGCTGCACTGGAAGCGGGGCATACGGTTGTACCGGTTCCCGGCGCGTCCGCCGCGCTGGCGGCGCTCGTTGCATCGGGAATCGATGCGGAGCCGTTCACGTTTTTCGGGTTTCTGCCGCGCGGTGGTGCGGCACGCAGGGAGTCGATGAAGCAGATCGCGGTTGCGGCGCACGCTTCGATCGTGTACGAGGCGCCGGGCAGGCTCGCGAAACTGCTGGCGGATCTGGCCGCGCTCTGCGAGCCGGATCGCGCCATCGCGGTGGGTCGCGAGATGACGAAGCTGCACGAGTCGTTCTTTCGAGGAACCCTCGTAGAAGCGATCGCCTATTACAGAGACACGGCGGTGCGCGGGGAAGTCGTGGTCGTCGTGGCCGGGCGTTCCACAGGGCGGCCGGTTGCGGCAGAAGGTGCATGGGATGTCATCCGGGACCTGGTCGGGTCCGGGCTGAAGCCGAGCGCTGCGGCGCGTGAGGCCGTCGCCCGGCTGGGCCTGTCCCGCAACGAGGCCTACCAGATCGCGTTGGCGGTGGATCGCGAGCGTGAGGGAGGGTCAGAGTGAGGCCTGTCGCAGGTGTGCTGGTCCTGCTTGCCTTCGCCCCGGTGAGCGGTGCGGCTCAGGCGCCGTCGGCGGAGTTGACGATTGCGCAGTTGCAGTACGCAGGCGGCGGCGACTGGTACGCGAACCCGTCCGGCCTGCCCAACCTGCTCAAGGCGATCCGTGCCCGCACCGGCCTCGCCGTTTCCGAACGGCCGGTCAACGTGAGAATCACCGATCCGGCTCTGTGGAACTTTCCCTATCTGTACATGACCGGGCACGGCAACGTGAAACTCACGGAGAACGAGGTCACCGTACTGCGACGTTATCTCGAGTCCGGCGGGTTTCTCCATGCCGATGACAACTACGGGCTGGATGAGAGTTTCCGCCGCGAGATCGGGCGCGTCTTCCCGGATGCGGAGCTGGTTGAACTGCCGGCGGATCATCCGGTGTACCACTCTTTTTACGATTTTCCGGACGGCCTGCCCAAGATTCACGAGCACGATGGCAAGCGCCCACAGGGCCTGGGTGTGTTCGAGGACGGCCGGCTGGTCGTCTTCTATACGTACGAGTCCGATCTCGGGAACGGCTGGGAAGACGCGACCGTGCACAACGTCTCGCCCGCATTGCGGGAACAGGCACTCCGCATGGGAGTGAACCTGTTCGTTTACGCCCTCGCACAGGCGACGAAATGAGCCCTTCAGGTTTTCCTCTGGCTTCGCTCATTGACGCGGCACGCCGTCGAGTGCGCCGCGACGTTCGCGTTGCCGTCGTGGCGGCAGCGCTGCTCGTTGTGCCCGCACTTCTCGCCATTGCATGGGTGTTCGCGGGTGGATCGCTCTGGGCGGCGCCCAGCCCGGTCCCACTGATTCTCGAGGGCCTTGGCATTGCCCTCATCGGATTCGTGCTCGTGCTCGCGGGCCGGGCATGGCGCCGAGGCGCAGAGGAACGTCATCTCGCCGCGACGGCCGAGGAAAAGGCAGGGCTGCCCGCGGGGTCGGTACTGGGCGCGCTCGAACTCGGACGAGGCGTGCCGAAGGGAACTTCGCCTTCGCTCGCACGGCGGGCCGGCGCCGAGATTGCCCGTCATTTCGAAGGTGTTTCGGCCTCCGATGTGAGCGGCGCTGTCGGCCGGACGGCGAGGCGGCGGCGGACCCTGGCGATCACGGGGTTCCTCGGTCTGTCGACCGTTGCGGCCGGCCTCAGCTTCGCCTCGCCGACCCGGACGCAAGGAGGCTGGACGCCGCTCCTGAATCCGATCCGCCATCTTTCCGCGCCGGCGCTGCCCGCCCTGATCGTTCGGCCGGGGAACACCGAAGTGCTGCGCGGCGCCGATCTCGAGATCGAGGTCCGGGCGCCGGGCCGCGCGAATGTCGTGGTATTATCTCGCGCCGAGGGCGATGTGCTGAGGCGACAGACCGTGTCCGTCGTCGATGCCAAAGCTCGCGCCAGACTCGAACGCATCGATGCCACGACGCAATACTGGGTCGAGGCGCCGGACGGGGCGCGCAGCGAGACGTTCACCGCCGTGCCGCGCGATCCGTTGCTCGTCTCCGAACTCGTCGTCGAAGTGCGCTATCCCGCATACATCGGCCGGCCCGCGGAACGTTACGGAATGGACGTGCCACCCTTGGAAGTGCCGGAAGGTACGACGCTCCTGGTGAACGGACGTGCGACGCGTGCACTTCGCGAGGCCGCGCTGGAAGCAGGCGAGGCGAGCGTGCCGTTGCGCATCGATGGCGACCGTTTCGGCGCTTCGTGGACGCCGCGCGAGAGCGGGACCTGGCGGTGGACGATGCGTGACGCATCGGATTCGGAACTCGTGACCGCGCCCGCACCGCTCGAGATCACGGTGGTCGGCGATGTCGCGCCGGACGTCGAGGTCACGTACCCGGGCGTGGATACGGTCCTCGATCCGGAGCGGATCCAGGTGATCGCGGCCGATGCGCGCGATGACTACGGCGTCAGCGAGGCCGTGCTGGTGAGCTGGCGCGTGATGTCGGCCGGCCGCACCGAACCGCGCAAGGAGGAAGCTGTTCCGATCGCGCAAAGCGGAGAGCGCGTGTTGCTTCGCGCCGTGCTCGATGTCCGCGAGCGCGAACTCCTGCCTGGCGACACCCTGAAATACTTCGTCCGTGCCATCGATGGCTCGCCTCGCCGGCAGGCCGGTGAGTCGCAGACCTACGCGCTGTATATCCCGAGCGCAGCCGATCTGCGGGACCAGGCGGACCGCGAGGCGGACGAAGCCGTCAAAGAGGCGCAGCGCCTGAGCGAAGCCGCGCGCAAGCTCCAGAGCGATACGCGCGACCTCCAGCGCCGGACCGAAGCGAGTCGTGCCCGAAAGGATGCATCGCAGGCGAGGAACACACGCAACGGTTCGAGCGAACAGGGCTCGATGGAGTTCCGCGAGTCCGAGCAGGCGAAGCAGATCCTCGAACAGCAGGAACAGGTCGTGGGCGGCCTCGAGGAATTGCAGAAACAGATGGCCGCGCTCGAGAAGCTGATGGAGTCCGCCGGCCTGCGCGACCAGCAGCTGCGCGATCGGATGGAGGAGCTGCGCGAGCTGTATGACCAGCTGCTGACACCCGAGATGAAGCAGCAGATGGAGGAACTGCGCGAGTCACTCGAGAAGCTCGATCCCGAGCAGCTTCAGAAAGTGCTCGAACAGCTCCAGCAACAGCAGCAGCAGCTTGCGGACCAGCTCGAGAAGAGCCTCGACCAGTTGAAGAAGGCCGCGACGGAACAGCGTGCCAATGCGCTGGCCCAGGATGCGCGCGAACTCGCCACACAGCAGCAGGCGCTGTCCGATGCGATGAAGCAGAACGCGACGCGTGACCAGGCGGAGGCGCAGCAGCAGCTCGAGCAGAAGGCGAGGGAACTGGCCGAGCAGATTGCAGAACTCGCCAAGGATCTCGAAGCGCAGGGCCAGCAGCAGGCGACGCGCGATGCCGGGAACGCCGAACAACAGACGCAGGCCGCGCAACAGTCGATGCAGGAAGCCGCGCAGCGGGCGCAGACGCAGCAGGGCGAACAGGCCTCACGCGCGGGCGAGCAGGCCGCACAGAACCTCGAGCAGGCGGCCAACAACCTGGATGCGGCACGCCAATCGATTGCAGATGGCGCGAAGCAGGAAGCGCAGGAGGGCATTCAGCAGGCGATGAACGAAGCACTATCGCTCGCGGAACGCCAGCAGTCGCTGCTCGACAAGATGCAGCAGCAACAACAGCAAGGTCAGCAGCAGGGTCAGCAGCAGCAGGGGCAGCAGCAGCAGGGCCAGCGTGGGCAGCAGCAGGGCCAACAGCAGCAAGGCCAGCAACAGCAGGGTCAGCGCGGGCAGCAGCAGGGTGGTCAGCAGCAGCAGCAGGGCAGCCAGGCCGGCGGCCAGCAGGGTGGCGCAGGAAACCAGAACCAGCAGGGGATGCAGTCGGAGCAGGCCGCGTTGCAGCAGGGCCTCGAGCAGTTGAGCCGCAACCTGGGCGAGTTGGGCCAGCAGACGGGTATGGTCAGTCGCGATGTCGGCTCGGCGTTGGGTCGCGCGAACCTGAGCATGCAGCAGACCATGCAGGCGATGCAGGAGCAGCAGCAATCCGGTCAGATGCCGACGCAGCAGGCGTCGCAGACGGTCGAGGATCTGAACCGGCTGGCGCTCGCGCTGTTGCAGAATCAGCAACAGATGCAGCAGGGTGAGAACCAGGCGAGCATGCAGCAGGCCATGCAGCAGATGCAGAATCTTGCGCAGCAGCAGGGCCAGCTGAACGGCCGCTCGAATGCGCTGTTACCCATGCAGCTCAATCAGCAGGCAATGGCGCAACAGACACAGCGTCTCGCGCAGGACCAGCGCAGTATCGCAAACGAGCTGACCGACCTGAATCAGCGTATGGGCGGTCGTGAAGATGTGCTCGGTCGAGTCGATCAACTCGCGAAGGAAGCCGACGCGATTGCACGCGCGATGGAAGGCGGCCGGCCGCCGGCGCAGGTCCTGGCGCGGCAGGAACGGCTGTTCCATCGCCTGCTCGATGCGGGCCGCACGCTCGAGAAGGATGAGGAGAGCGATGAGCGCGTGGGCGAGAGTCCGGACGAGTTCGAGCGCAGCCTGACCGGGCCGCTCAACCCCGCACTGTTCCAGACGACAAACCGTTACCGTGTCCCGACGCCGGAAGAGCTGCGCGGACTGCCGCCAGCGTACCGGAGGCTGATCCTCGACTACTTCGAGCGCATCAACCGGAGGCCGGACAGGGAGGGCAGGGAACCGATGTGACGCGACGTCGCATCCGGCTGGGCCTTTTGATGGGCATCGCGGCTCTCGTCACCGGTGCGCGGCCAGCTGTAGCGAGCCAGGATCGTTCGGCAATCGATACCGAATCGGCTCTGCTGGAAGATGCAACGACGCTCGAGACACACGGCGACCTGGTAGCGGCTGCGGACAGGTTGCGCGCCGCACTGGCCGCGAATCCGCGCTCGCTGCGAGCGCTCATTGCACTCGAGCGCATCCTCGGCATGACCGGCCGGACCAGCGAACTGCTGCCTCGCCTCGACGCACTCCTCGAACTCGAACCCGCTTCCATTCTCGGCCACCAGATGCGCGTGCGCGCATGGGCCCGGATCGGCCATGCCGATTCACTGGCCAGCGCGATCGACGCATGGATCGATGCCGATTCACGCATCGAGACACCCTACCGCGAGGCCGCTCGAGCATGGCGACAGCGCGGCGAGTATGCGCGCGCGGTCAAGGTCCTGAACGAAGGGCGCAAACGGATCCGTCGCCCCGACGCTCTCGCGCTCGAGCTGGGCGACGCGTACGCCGATGCGCTCCAGTACGAGAATGCTGCCGGCGAATGGGCGCGCGCAGTCGGCCCGCAGGGCCAGGCGTTCCTGCTCGTGCAGCGGCGAGTCCTGGCGCTGCCGGCCGGCGGCGCTGCCGTGATTCCACGACTCGTCGAACAATTGTCGCGGGACGATCCCACGCCCGCGCGTCTGAAAGCAGCCGCTCAGCTTGCCGTTGGCGCCGGTCTCGAATCGATCGCGACGCGCATCGCTCAACGGCTTGCCAACGATCTGGCGGATCCGGAACGCAGCGCATTCATGGTCGAACTCGCGAGGCGCTCGGACGGTGCTGGCCTCGACCGGCTCGCGCTCTGGGCATACAGCGATATCGTCGAACGGAGCGAGGACCACGAGGCGTTGCTCCCCCTCCGTGTGCGCATGGCAGAACTGGCTCTCGCGGTCGGCGACACGGCGAGCGCGGTCGCCTCGTTCCGTGTCCTCGAGTCGGCGCTCGATCTCGCCGCTCCGGCAAGGCGCCAGGCGATTGCGCTGCGCGTCGAATTCCTCGCGGACGAAGGCAGGACCGATCAGGCGCTGGCGGCCCTGAAGGAGTTCCGCACGGCCTACGGTGACGCACCGGAGATCGACGCGGCGGCCGGGCGTCTGGCGAACAAGCTCATTGATCGCGGCCGCATCGCCGATGCTGAGGGAGTACTCGCCGGGCTGCGCGGACCCCAGGCCAGCCTGGCCCGTGGCCGCATTCGCATTCACGAGGGCGATGTGGACCGCGCGCGCGATGAGTTCCTGAACGCTGCACCGCTGCTGCGCGGGGCGGAAGCGACCGAGACCATCGCGCTGGCCACGTTGCTCGGCCGGCTGTCTGCCGAAGGCGCGGCACTCGTGATCGCGTCGCTGGTGGGCCGGACCGAGGCTGATGCGCTGGCCGAACTCCTGTCCGGCACGACCGGGCTGGCGAAGGATGAGCGCGCCGCGATCCTCGAATACGCGGCGGACATGGCAGACCGGCGAGGACTCGGCACGGAAGCGGAGCAGATCCGGCGCGAAATCGTCGACGAGTTCCCGCGTGCACCGGAAGCGCCCGATGCGCTCCTTTCGCTGGCGCGCAGCCTGATCGAACGACAGGCCCCGGACGGAGATGTCCGACTGTTGCTCGAGCGCATGATCGTCGAGTATCCTCGAAGCGCACTCGTTCCGCAGGCGAGGCGCGAACTGGCGCAGCTCGCCGGACCGGGCTGGCGCGATTAGACGTGGAGGAGGCAACACCCGAATGCGTCGCATCGTCACGTTCTTCACGGTATTCCTGGCCGCCGCATCGCCGCTGCGGGCACAGCACCTGCTCGTCCCCATGGATGCTTCGCAGGGCAATCACCTGAAGGCCTACGGTCTCACGTTCTGGACCATCCAGAACAGCTCGGGCGCGGAATGGCTCCTCAACTACAAGAACGGCTCGTTCCTGCTGCCGGACACGCCGGAGATCCGTCGTGAGGCCGCGTTGCGCGGGGTTACGGTCACGCCCACGACGGCAGGCGAGGCCGCTGCGATCCGGGCAGTCATCGAGGATTCGAACATGGAGTCGATCATCCTCGAGAAGGCGCCCAAGATCGCCGTGTACAAGCCGGCCAACGCGAACCCGTGGGATGACGCCGTCACGATCGCGCTCGAGTACGCGGACATTCCGTACGAGAAGGTGTGGGATCCGGAAGTGCTACAGGGCCGGCTTGCCGAGTACGACTGGCTGCACCTGCACCACGAAGATTTCACCGGCCAGTACTCGAAGTTCTACATCAACTACGCGGGAGCGCCGTGGCTCCAGGACGCCGTGCGCCAGAACCAGGCGATTGCCAGCGAGTTCGGCAAGCCCGACGTTCCGGCACTCAAGAAGAGCGTGTCCGAGGAGATACGCCGCTACGTCGCAGAAGGCGGATTCCTGTTCGCCATGTGTACGGCAACGGAGACGATCGAGCTCGCGCTGGCTGCGATGGGAGTCGACATTGCGGCGGCCTTCAGTGACGGCACGGGGATCGACCCGGATGCGACGCGCAAGATGCAGTGGGACCGGACGCTCGCGTTTCGCGATGCGGAGGTCCAGACGAACCCGGGCGTGAACGCGTTCAGTGACATCGATGGCCACCAGGTGAACACGCCGTGGCGCCAGCCACTGGGCGCCTTCGAGCTGTTCGAATTCGCGGCAAAATTCGATCCGGTCCCATCCATGCTCGTGCAGAACCATGAATCCGTGATCGGCGACTTCTACGGCCTGACGACCAGTTTCCGGCGCGACCGGCTGAAGCCGGGCGTCATCGTGCTCGCCGATGAAGAAGGAACACAGTGGGTGAAATACGTGCACGGCATTTTCGGTGAAGGCACATGGACGTTCCTCGGTGGTCACGATCCGGAAGACCCGCAACACCAGATCGGCGATGCACACACGGATCTCGGCATGCACCCGCACTCGCCCGGCTATCGCCTGATCCTGAATAATGTGCTGTTCCCCGCCGCGAAGAAGAAGACGTTGAAGACGAACTGATGAATGAGCGACGAGAACAGCCTTCACTTCGACACCGATACCGCAGCATTCGTTCGCGCTGAAGTAGCTCGCGCACATGGCAATGAAGTCTGCTTCATGGCCAACGTCGAGGTCGATGGCAGAGTCGTGGCGGCGACTGTGGTGGCGCGCGGCCATGCGACCGCCGTGCTCGCGGCGGTGCGCGATGCAGAACCGGGCTCGCTCGTCATCCATAACCATCCGTCCGGTGACCTGACTCCGTCCGAAGCCGACCTGCGGATTGCAGCCGAGCTATACGGCGAGGGAATCGGGCTCGCCATCACGGACAACGATGCGCGCGAACTGTACGTCGTGGTCGAACCTCGCCTGCCCCGCTCCCTGCAACCGATCGGGGATGATGAGCTCGAGGACCTGCTCGGCCCGGACGGGCCCGTCAGTCGCAGCCATCCGCTTTACGAAGACCGGCCGACGCAACGCGACATGGCACGGGCCGTGGCCCACGCCTACAACGAAGGCGGGATCGCGGTCGTGGAGGCCGGGACGGGCACCGGCAAGTCGATCGCGTACCTGATCCCGGCCGTACTGTGGGCGCTGCGCAATGGCGAGCGGACCATCGTCTCGACCAATACCATCAATCTTCAGGAACAACTCGTCGGCAAGGATCTGCCGTTCGTTCGCCGCACGCTTGCGACACCGTTCCGGTTCGCCCTCGTCAAGGGCCGTCACAACTACGTCTCGATCCGCCGCGCCCGGCTTGCCGCGCAATCGGCGCCCGTGCTCTTCGATGACGCACCTCGCCGTGAGATCGACGCGATCCTCGAGTGGACGGCGACGTCCCGCGACGGTTCGCTCCAGGATCTGCCCTTCCAGGCGAGCGAGGAGGTGTGGGACGAAGTCGTGAGCGATGCGGACGTCTGCCTGCGCAATCGCTGCCCGCACTTCGATGCCTGCTTCTACCAGCGCGCGCGGCGCGACGCCGTCTCGGCGCACATCCTCGTCGTCAATCACCACCTCCTCTTCAGTGATCTGGCTGTACGGAGCGTGCAGGACAACTGGACGGCGGCCGCGGTTCTGCCCGCGTACCGGCGCGTTATTCTGGACGAGGCGCACAACCTGGAAGAGGCCGCGACGTCGCATCTGGGCGCGCACCTGACGCGACGCGGCGTGATGCGTTTGCTCGGCCGCCTCGATCGCAAGGGACGCGGCCTGCTGAGCGCGGTCGAACAGCGCCTCGAACGAGGCGATCGGGACCTGCTGCGCCAGGATGCGCTGGACCTGATCGACCGGGTGCTTCGCCCCGGTGTCGACCGTACGCGCGAGCAGGCGGCCGATCTGTTCTCCATGCTCGAGCGCCTGTGCGCATCCTCGCCTGATGGCGTGTTGCGGCTGCCGGACGACTTCACGGGCGAGGCGGCCTGGATCGACGGGCCGGCGGCGGTGCTCGAGGGGGTGCTCCTGCTGGTGGACGAACTCGCGCGCAATGTCGGCCGGCTGCGAGACCGCATCATGATCGATGACCGGTGGGCGAAATCGCTCGAGGAATCGCTCGTCGAGATGCATGGCGTGGACGCGCGCCTGCGGGAAACGGCGGCCGCGCTTCGCGTCGCGTTTCAGCCGGGTTCCGATGTGTTGCCGCTGGTGCGGTGGCTCGAGTGTCGGGGGACGGGTCGCGAGCCGAACGTCGCGATACGCGCGGCGCCCGTCGAACCGGGGATGGCGATGCGGGAAGGCCTGTTCGACCACGTCGACACGGCGGTGCTGACCTCCGCGACGCTGGCCACACGGGATGGCTTCGCATTCATGCGCGGTCGCCTCGGCCTGACCAGCGGCCTGCGAGTCAACGAATCGATGCACCCGTCGCCCTTCTGTTTCGATGAACAGGCAGCCGTAGCCGTGGTCACGGACATGCCTGCTCCGGATTCGGACGGGCGATTCGAGGAAGCCACGGCCGTTGTGACCGAGGACCTGTCGCGGCTGAGCGATGGTGGCCTGTTCGTGCTGTTCACATCGTACCGCTCGATGCGCACGGTTGCGGCGCTGCTGCGCAGCCGCGGCGCGGAGGGCCGGTGGCCGATGTTCGTCCAGGGCGAATCAGCCCGCGCGCGGTTGCTCGAGCGGTTCGTGGCATCGGGCCGGGGCTTGTTGCTGGGTGTGTCGTCGTTCTGGGAAGGTGTGGACGTGCCGGGAGAGCCGTTGCGTGGCCTGCTCATCGCTCGACTGCCGTTCAAGGTGCCGTCCGAGCCATTGACCGCGGCCCGGATCGAAGCCATCGAAGTGGCGGGCGGCAACAGTTTCATCGACTACATGCTTCCGCATGCGGCTCTTCGCCTCAAACAGGGCTTCGGCCGACTGATCCGATCACGGACGGACCGTGGTGCGGTCGTGCTGCTCGACCGTCGCGCAAGCGAACGCGGCTACGGCCGGTACCTGCTCGAGGCATTGCCGCCCGCACCTGTGCACGTTGGCCCGTGGTCCGTCGTGCGCGATGAGATTCGCCACTTCTACTTGCGGGATTCTACGGTGCCGTCAGATTCCAGCGCGTTCACCACGACATCGGGCCGGTCCTGACAGCTTCCGCGAGTTCCGACGTGAATGGGCAGAAACCCGGGAAAGTCGTGTGCGTGGGCCGCAACTACGCAGCGCATGCACGTGAGCTTGGCAAGGATGTACCGGAACGGCCACTGCTGTTCCTGAAGCCGTCGACGGCCGTCATCGCCGATGGTGATGCGATCGTGTTGCCGCTGCAATCGCAACAGGTTGAGCATGAGGGCGAGATCGGCATCGTGATCGGCACGCGCGCCCGAGCCGTGTCCGAGGCAGAGTCGCTTTCCGTCATCGCCGGTTATGTTCCATTGAACGATGTGACCGCCCGCGACTTGCAGAAGCTGGACGTACAATTCACGCGGGCCAAGGGCTTCGACACGTTCTGCCCGATTGGCCGCATGGTCCCGGCCCAAGGCATCGACTGGCGGTCCCTCGAAGTCACATGCCATGTGAACGGCCAGCCCCGGCAACACGGCGCCGCCAGCGAAATGGTATTCGGAATCCCCGTAATCATCAGTTACATCAGCAACATCATGACACTCGAACCGGGTGACGTGATTGCGACAGGGACACCGGAAGGTGTCGGGCCATTGCAGGCCGGCGATGTGGTCGAAGTCGAGCTGGCGGGCATGAGCCGAGTCCGCAATCCCGTCGCACGGATGCAATGAGCGCGGTCGAGAAACGGGTGTCCGGCAGCGTCGATCCCGTGACGATACCGCTCGCGCAGCGGTTCAAGGATTTTCCGGGCTACCCGCTCGCCGACGTTCCGCAGATCAAGCGGGAACTCATGGCTCGGGGCGTGGACGTGATCGACCTCGGCGCAGGCGATGCGGACCTCGCGCCGCCGCCCGCGGCGGTGCGTGCGCTCGAGAACGCGGCCGCTTCCGTGCCCATGAGCCGCTATCCGTTCCAGCTCGGATTGCCCGCATTCCGCGAAGCTGTGGCCACGTGGATGGCGAAGCGTTTCGCTGTGAGTCTCGATCCGTTTCGTGAGATCCTGCCGCTGGTTGGATCGAAGGAAGGCATTGCGCACCTCGCGTCATGCTACGTCGATCCCGGTGATGTCACGATCGTTCCAGATCCGGGCTACCAGCCATACGTGGGTGGTACGCTCCTGGCCGGCGGCACGCCTCACAGCGTGGCGCTCCTCGCCGAGCACGACTTCCTCATCCCGCTCGACGCGATTCCACGCGACGTGCTGGACGGTGCCAGAATCCTGTACCTGAATTATCCGAACAACCCGACCGCCGCGATTGCGCCGCGTTCATATCTCGAGGACGTCGTTCGGTTGTGTCGCGAACGGCGCATCGTGCTCGTCTATGACAACGCCTACAGCGAGATCGCATTCGACGGGTATCGTCCACCCAGCATCCTCGAGATCGACGGTGCGCGCGATGTGGCCGTCGAGTTCCACTCGTTCTCGAAAACGTACAACATGACGGGTTGGCGGATCGGGTGGGCCGCTGGCTCGGCCGATGCGATTGCGGCGCTTGCACGCGTGAAATCGTTCGTCGACACGGGCCAGTTCCTTGCCGTCCAGGCGGCTGCCCGCGCCGCACTCGAAAGCTATGATGAGTGGGTGCCGTCCAACGTGAGCGCGTTCCAGGAGCGGCGCGATGCGCTCGTGGCCGCACTCAATCAGAACGGCTTCAACGCAACCTCGCCGCGCGCGACCATGTACCTGTGGTTCCCGGCGCCAGGCGGTGATTCGCACGCCTTCGCTCGCCGGGCGCTTCTCGATGAAGGTGTTGTGGTAATGCCGGGCGCCGCGCTTGGAGCCGGTGGCGAGGGCTGGCTGCGCGCAGCGCTCACGCAGGCGCCGGATCGACTGCGTGACGCCGCGATCCGCCTCGGGAGAGTGCTCGCAAACGGAACCCGGCCGCACGCATCGGTTAGAACCGATTGATGAGTCTGACGCTGCTCGAACGTCCCCCGCTGGAGACCGTGACGGTCCGCCCGCTGCCGCGTTTTATACCGCCCCGGCTTCGCGAGCCGAAGTGGATGCTGCCGGTTTCGCTCGCGATTTCCCTGGCATTCCACGCGGCCGCGCTGTACCTGCTGCGATTCAGCGTCACGTACGAGGTCGCACCGGTTGCGCGCCCGGTCATCGTGGAACTGCCGGTCGGTGCGGAGATCCTTCAGATCGTGCCGGTCACGGACGGCACGATCACGCCAGAAGCTGCGGCTCCGGCGCGGGCGGTGCCTGCCGCCTTGCCGCAGCCGGTGCCGGGCACGACGTCCCCGATCACGGCGCCGCCGGGACTGGCCGGGGCAGCGGGTAGGACGGAGACGGAGGTTCCGCCGATCTCGGTGCGGATCCGCGGGCGAGAGACCGACGCCCGCCTGTGGGCATCGCCTCCGGAACGCGCACTTCCGCCGGTGCCGAGCAATGCCGAACTGGCGCGCGGCCGCCTTTATGCCCGGCTCGGTACGTGGAACGACTCAATGCTGATTGCGGCCGAAGCCGCCGCGAAGGCGACCGACTGGACGGGGACGGACGCGAACGGCAACAAGTGGGGCATCTCGCCCGGCAAGCTGCACCTCGGATCCCTCACTCTTCCGCTGCCCATCAGTTTCGGACCGCCGCCCGGCAGGCGCGACGAGTACGCGGCGCGGGACCGCACATGGAGGGAGTCCGAAATCCAGTACGGGCGCAGCATTGTCCGTGACGACTTCAAGAGTCAGGTCAGGGCGATTCGCGCGCGCATGGACGCGAAGCGCGATTCGACTCGCCGGTCCGGCGGCGGACGCTGATCCTCCAATACCGGGATCCGCAGTGAGAATCAGGGGTTGCAGGAGAACGCGCGTTTGTTGACCGCCGGCCAACCCTGTTGCGGACTCTGCGCCGGCGAACTCTGAACCCTGAACCAGAATGCGGACGCCACTCCCGCCGCAGTACGACCCGAGCACAATCGAAGCACCCCTCTTCCGCTCATGGGAAGAGCGCGGCTTCTTCCGCGCGGATCCCGAGCGCGCCCGGCGGGAAAACCGGGCACCCTACGTCATCGTCATTCCGCCGCCCAACGTCACGGCCGTGCTCCACATGGGACATGGCCTGAACAACACCATCCAGGATGTGCTTACCCGCTGGCAGCGAATGCGCGGCCGTGAGGCGCTGTACCTGCCCGGTACGGATCATGCCGGAATCGCGACGCAGAACGTCGTCGAACGATTGATCGCGAAAGAAGGAAAGACGCGCAATGACATCGGCCGCGAAGCCTTCGTCGAACGTGTCTGGGCCTTCGTGGACGCGACCGGAAGCACGATCCTTGAACAACTCAGGGCGATTGGCTGCTCGTGTGATTTCAGCCGCACGCGTTTCACGCTCGAGCCGGCACTCTCCCTCGCCGTCCGCGAAGTCTTTGTCCGCCTCTACGAGAAGGACCTCGTCTACCGCGGCAACTACATCATCAACTGGTGTCCTCGCTGCTTGACCGCACTTTCCGATGAGGAAGCGGAAGCGGAGGAAACACACGGTAAACTCTACCACCTGCGCTATCCGGTCACGACCGCCGCGGCCGGCCTGCCGCGGTTGCTCGACGGGCGGCCCTACATCGTCGTGGCGACGACGCGCCCCGAAACAATGCTCGGTGATACGGCAGTCGCCGTGCACCCCGCCGACGAGCGCTACCACGGCCTTGCCGGCGCGACGGTCGCCCTGCCGCTCACCGGCCGCACCATTCCGATCGTCGCGGACGAGTACGTCGATCCGGAGTTCGGCAGTGGCGCCGTCAAGATCACGCCCGCTCACGATCCGAACGATTTCGCGCTCGCGGCGCGCCATGGACTCGAAGCGCTCGACGTGATGACGCCCGACGCGCACATGAGTGAGAACGCGCCGGCGGCGTTCCGTGGCCTCGATCGTTACGAGGCGAGGGCCCGCGTGGTCGAGGCCCTTGAGGCCGGCGGTCTGCTCGACCGCGTCGAAGACCATCGTTTTGCCGTACCACACTGTTATCGCTGCCACACCGTGGTCGAGCCGCGCATCTCGCTTCAGTGGTTCGTGCGCATGAAGCCGCTCGCGGAACCGGCGCTCGCCGCCTCGAGGGAGGGCCGCGTCCGCTTCACGCCGGAGCGCCACCGCGTTGTCTACGAGAACTGGCTCGAGGGCATTCGCGACTGGTGCATCTCACGCCAGCTCTGGTGGGGCCATCGAATCCCGGTCTGGTACTGCCGGCGCACGGACTGCCAGGAGATCATCGTAGCGCGCGAGGCGCCGGAGACGTGCAGGGCGTGTGGCGGAACGGAACTCGAACAGGATCCGGACGTCCTCGACACGTGGTTCTCGTCCTGGCTCTGGCCGTTCTCGACCCTCGGTTGGCCCGAACAGACGGCCGACCTCGCGGTGTTCTATCCGACGCACACGCTTGTGACGGACAAGGACATTCTCTTCTTCTGGGTTGCCCGCATGATCATGGCGGGGCTCGAGTTCATGGGCGAGGAGCCGTTCAGCGACGTGTACTTGAACGGCACCGTGCGAGACATGCAGCGGCGCAGGATGTCGAAGTCGCTCGGCAACGGCATCGATCCACTCGAGGTTGTTCGTCTTTACGGCGCCGATGCGCTGCGCTACACCGTCATCGCGGCGCAGGGGTTCGGCACGGACGTCATCATGGACCCCGAGAACCTGGACGAAACGTTTGCGACGGGCCGGAACTTTGCGAACAAGATCTGGAACGCCGGCCGGTTCGTGCTGATGAACGTGGAAGGCGAAGAGATCGCATCGGTCGAGTCGGTCGAACGCGATCTGGAACTCGCCGACCGTTGGATTCTGTCGCGCCTCGATGCGGCGACAGAGGACGTGACTCGCCGGCTCGAAGAGTTCCGATTCGACGAAGCGGCGCAGGCCGCGTATCACTTCTTTCGTGGTGAGCTTGCGGATTGGTATCTCGAGCTGGTGAAGCCGCGGCTCCAGCCGGATGCGGAGCCAGCCAGCCGCGCTGCCGCGCGTGCGACGCTCGTGGCCGTGTTCGGTGGCGCGATGCGGCTGCTTCATCCGATCATGCCGTTCATCACGGAGGCGCTCTGGCTGCGGCTACCAGCTGCGGCCGGATCGCCGCGCGAAGCTTCGCTCGTCACGGGTCGTTGGCCAGAGCACGGGACTCGCTGGCGCGATGGCGAGGCCGAAGCCGAACTCGATGCGTTGCGCGAACTGATCGAATGCGTCCGATCGCTGCGGGGCGAGTACGATGTTCCGCCCGGTTCGCCCATCGGCATCCACTTGCGTGATGTCAGCACTGCACTGCGCGCCGCGCTCGACAAGGAGCGCCGGGCCCTGGAACGACTTGCCCGCGTCAACCGCATCGAAGCTGGCGCCGATGGTGCGGACCGTGCCGGCGCACACGCCGTTCTGCGTGGCGGTACGGAAGTGTTCGTGCCGCTGGCGGATCTGATCGATGTCGATCGCGAGCGCGAACGACTCCAGTCCGAAATCGACCGGCTCGACGCGCAGGTCCTCGCCGTCGAAGCTCGTCTCGGCAACGCGCAGTTCGTGGAGAAAGCACCGGCCGCGGTGGTCGACCGAGAACGCGAGAAGGTGGTCAACTTCCGGGACCAGCGCGAGCGGCTCTCGACGAAACTCGCCGCACTCGGGTGACGCGCCGTTCTGCCGTGCAGTGCATCCGGATGACGCGGCCGGTGTCCTGCTTCGGGCTGGTGTTCGCGCTCGCGTGCGCACGCGCTCTGCCGCCGCCGGGCGGGGAAGAGGATCGCGAGCCGCCCCGGGTCATCAGCACGACGCCCGCGCACCTCGAGGTTGTCCCCGGCTTCAATGGCGCCGTCGTTTTCCGCTTTGCGGAACGCATCAGTGAGCAGGGCATCGGCGATGAGATCGTGCTGGTCTCGCCGCGGACGGGAGAGGCCCGTGTGTCGCGCGGCAGTGATGAAATCCGCGTCGAGATGGAGGGCGGCTGGCGCGACAGCACGGTCTACCGCGTGATTCTGCTTGCGGGTTTCCGCGATCTGTTCGGGAACGAGGTTCGCGAGCCGATCGAACTCGCGTTCTCGACCGGCTCGGAGATCCCGGCCGCCGTCATTGGCGGGCTCGTGTCCGATCGAATCACCGGCAATCCGGCGACCGACGCGCTCGTCGAGGCTCGCGTTCGAGGCGATTCGACCACGTGGGTGGCGGCTGCCGACAGCTCATCCTTCTTCGCGCTTCGCTACCTGCGTCCCGGACTCTATGACCTGACTGCGTGGGTCGACCAGAACCGGAACCGGCAGCGCGACCGGAACGAGCCCTTCGCCACCGGAATCAGCCAACCCATCAACCGTGCGTCGGACACCGTCCTCGTCGCCAACGTTTCGGTCGTACCTGCGGACACGACGTCACCGACTGTTCAGGGCGCCGAAGCTCGCGATTCGATGCAGGTCCGCGTGCGAACGGACGACTACCTCGACCCGTCCGCTCCGCTGTCGGCCATCAAAGTCGAGATGCTTGCGTTGCCGGACAGTACCTCCGTACCCGGTGAATACCGCCTGATGACCGTGGATTCGTTCGATGCCATGATCCGGGCGCGCGACTCTGCTGCGGCCGCCCGGGCCGACACGATGGGTGTGGATACGACAGGCGTCGATACCTTGCGTGTCGATTCCGCCATCGCCCGGCGAATGGAGCCGCCGCTTCGCGAAGGACCGCCGCGGCCCGCAGGCATTCCCGCGCCCGAACTGCCGCTGCCCTACCAGGATCTCGTGATCGTGCCGGACAGTTCGCTCCGTCACGGCGAGAGATACCTCATCAGGCTGGAAGGCCTGCGCAACATCTCGGGTCGTTCGGGCGGAAGCGGATCCGCTACATTCGATGTGCCGGACCGCCCGGCACCCCGGGACACGACAGGGGCCCGCGTCGATACCACAGCCATTCGCCGCGACACGATTCATGTCCGATCCTCGCCGCGCCATCCCATCCGTTGACCGGCTCCTGGCCAGTCAGGCCTTCCAGCCGCTCCTCGGCCGTGAGCCGCGAGCCCTCGTGTCGGCCGCACTCAAGGACGTGCAGACCACGCTCCGATCCAGCCTCGAGGACGGCGGTCACGCGCAACACATCGTCGATGACGCATGGTTCGCGGGCGAGACCGAACGCGCCATCGAGCGCATGCGCGCACCCTCGCTGAGACGCGTCATCAATGCGACAGGTGTCGTGCTCCATACGAATCTCGGACGGGCCCCGCTCGCCGAGTCCGCGCGCGCCGCAATGGTCACCGCCGCGATCGGCGCGAGCAACCTCGAGTACGACCTTGAAACCGGGACGCGCGGCTCGCGCTACGTGCATTGCACCGCCTTGATTGAACGCCTGACCGGCGCCGAGGCGGCGCTCGTCGTCAACAACAATGCCGCTGCCCTCGTCCTCGCCCTCAATACGCTCGCGTCCGGGCGAGAAGCCGTGATCAGCCGGGGTGAACTGGTCGAGATCGGCGGCGCATTCCGGATTCCAGACATCATGGAGCGGAGCGGCGCCCGCATGCGCGAAGTCGGTTCAACCAATCGCACACACCAGGAGGATTACGCTCGAGCGGTGTCGGCCGCGACAGGAGTTCTGCTCAAGGTCCACCGTTCGAATTTTCGCGTCGAAGGCTTCACGGCCGAAGTCGATGTCGCGGCACTGTCAGGCATCGCACGGGAGAAGGGGGTGCCACTGCTCCATGATCTCGGCTCCGGACTCCTCCTCGACAGTGCATCGCTCGGGTTGCCCTATGAGCCGACCCCCATGGATGTGCTCGCGGAGGGCGCCGATCTCGTTACGATGAGCGGCGACAAGTTGCTCGGCGGCCCGCAGGCTGGCATTCTTCTCGGCCGCGAGGACCTCGTCGATCAGATGCGCAGGAACCCGTTGTGTAGAGCGATGCGCGTGGACAAGCTCACGATCGCCGCCCTCGAAGCGACGCTCGCGCTCTATCTCGATCCAGTGCGCGCTCTCCGCGAGATTCCCGTACTGCGCATGCTTGCGGTACCACTGACCGAACTCGAAACGCGCGCGCGGCGTATGGTCGAAGCGCTCGGCGAACGCGGCATCATGGCGTCGACTGCGGGTGGCTCGTCCGCTGTCGGTGGTGGTGCTCTCCCGGGCGCGGCTCTGCCGACGCGGCTTGTACGTCTCGAAGCCGGCCTTGCCGCGCACACCATCGAGCAGCGTCTGCGTAACACCGACCCGCCCGTCATCGGGCGAATCGTCGATGACCGTTTCTGTCTGGATCCGCGCACGATTGCGCCAGGCGAGGAGGACGATGTCGTCGCCCAACTGGAGAAGGTCCTTGGCTGAGACGGATGAAGAACGAACTCGCCGCCGGGCGGCCTTCTTCGATCGGGACGGTACGCTGATCGTCGAACGTGAATACCTGTCCGATCCCGCCGCGGTCGAACTGATCCCCGGTGCAACGGCCGGGCTTCGCGCGCTGCGCGACCTCGGATTCACCCTGATCGTCGTGACCAACCAGTCCGGCATCGCGCGCGGGCTCTATGGCGAGTCGGAATTCTGGGCCGTACAGGACGCCGTCGAATCGCTTCTTGCCGAGGACGGGATCCGCATCGATGCGGTCTACTTCTGCCCCCACCACCCGGCATTCACCGGTCCATGCGACTGCCGGAAACCCGGCATAGCCCTGTTCCTCGAAGCGGCCGAAACGTTCGAGCTGGACCTGGCTGGGTCCGTCTGGATCGGGGACCGCGTGAGCGACGCTCTGCCGGCCCTGCGCCTCGGTGGGATAGGGTTCCTCGTCCGGACTGGCTACGGCCGCGAGCAGGAGAGCAAGGCGCCCCCGGGCATCGGCGTCGTCGACGACATCCCAGCCGTCGCGAACGTCCTTGCCAGGGCCATGGTAAACTGACTCACGCGGTGGGCTCGGAGGGCACGACAGGTTGACAGCAAATGCCGGCCGCGAATACGTTTCCAAGGTTCCCCGGACGCTTGGACGGGCCTCGGATTCTGGCCCGGACCCGGGTGCACCGGACGGTGTATATCCGGCTGCGGCTGCAAAAACAGGGGAGTCCGAATGAACATCACGGTCACGTCGATTGCCGCTGGCGAGGTCCAGCGCTTCATGGGCGAGCAGGGCGCGACAGGGACGGCTGGTCTCCGCGTTGCGGTCCTGCCCGGGGGCTGCTCCGGTTTCCAATATGGTCTCAATATTGAAGATGAGGCGCAGGAGGACGATGAGGTGTACGAGTCCAATGGCGTCCGCCTCTTCGTCGATCCGTTCAGCGGTCAGTACCTCGATGGCGTCGAGATCGACTACGTCACCACCATGATGGGCTCGGGCTTCACATTCAAGAACCCGAACGCGACCGGCGGCTGCGGCTGCGGCAGCTCGTTCACGGCCTGACGACCCGCGGCACCGACCGATTCCATGGGCCCGCGGGCAACCCTGCGGGCCCACTTCGCATTCCCCACGCGAGGAAAGCGATTTCTGGCCATGATCATGACGAGCCGCCCCAAGACTCCGCTGCACTACGCGCGGATTCCGGGCGCCGAGTTGTCCGATCGGATCCGGCTACGGAAGCTGGAACTCAATGCCGTCATCCTCGGCCACAACTACCAGCGCAGTGACATCCAGGAAGTCTCCGATTTCGTCGGTGACTCGCTCGGCCTTTCCCAGCAGGCGGCCAGCACCCATGCAGACGTCATTGTCTTCTGCGGCGTCCATTTCATGGCCGAGACCGCAAAGATCCTCTCGCCTTCCAAGCGCGTCCTGATGCCCGATCTCAAGGCCGGTTGCCCCATGGCCGACTTCGTCACGGGCGATTCGCTTCGACGCGTCAAGGCCACCATGCCCGATGCAGCCGTCGTCACATACGTCAACTCGACGGCGGATGTGAAAGCCGAGTCCGACATCTGCTGCACCAGCTCGAACGCCGTACGCATCGTTCAATCGATTCCGCGTGACAGGCCCATCCTCTTCACGCCCGACCGCAACCTCGCCAAGTACGCGGCCGAACGGACCGGCCGCGCGTTTCGCGGATTGTCCGATCCCTCGCCGTCCGGCGACGCCGGCGAGATCGTCGCCTGGGAAGGCTACTGCTATGTGCACGATGACCTCGTCCTCGAAGAACTCGATGCCGCCCGCAGGGCGCACCCCAACGCCAAGGTCGTCATTCACCCCGAGGCAAGGCGCGATCTCCTCGAACAGGCCGATTTCGTCGTCTCCACCTCGGGCATGGTCGAACTCGCCAACCAGCACGACGAGTTGATCATCGGTACCGAGCGCGGGCTCATCGACCGCCTTCACCAGATCCACCCCAACAAGACCATCGTGCCGCTTTCACGCGCCGCCATCTGCGGCAACATGAAAGTCAACACACTCGCCAAACTCGCCTGGTGTCTCGACCACGAGCAACACGAAGTCACACTCGACGAAGACATTCGCGCTCGCGCCGACATCGCTCTCCGTCGCATGCTCGATCTGTCCGGCGGCTGGACCGCCGGCTCCGAAGAGGAGCAACGTCTCGAAGAGGCCGGCATCCGGCCGGGCGGTTGCGGCTGCGCCTGAATCGGCACGATGTTGACTCTTGTTGACAAATATACAAACTCATGTACCAGCTGAAGATAGCTACGTTCACTTCAAGTGGATTCGGAGAGAACGCCTACCTCGTTTGGCAGGATCGGGCGGACAGCGCGATCGCCATCGATCCGGGCGGCGATGTACAGCCCATTCTCGATCGCCTCGAAGCGGAACGACTCGGCCTTGAAGCGATCGTACTGACGCATGCACACGTCGATCATGTGGAAGGTGTGCCCGAGCTGGTACGGAGAACGGGCGCGCCCGTGTATCTGCATGATGGCGATCGACCGTTGTATGAGCGCGCGACGGATCAGGCGGCGATGTTCGGGATGACGGTGAAGGAAATGCCGGCGATCACGCATCGGCTCGAGCACGAGCAGGTGCTCGAGTTGGGCGGGATCAGATTCGTTGTGAAGCACGTACCGGGGCACTCGCCAGGGCATGTGATCCTGATTGCCGAGGAAGCCGGTGTCGCGTTTGTGGGTGACGTGATCTTCATGAACTCGATTGGCCGGACGGACCTGTGGGGAGGCGATTTCCAGACGTTGATCCGCGGGATCCGGACGCATGTGTTCAGTCTCGGGGATGACGTGGAGCTGTACTCGGGTCATGGCCCGGCGACGACGGTCGGCCACGAGCGGGCAACGAATCCGTTCCTCGTACCGAATTACGGCGGCGGTCTCGCGTGAGTGTGCGGGTCGCGGTCTTCGCGTCCGGCGGTGGTTCGAATTTACAGTGTTTACTGGAGCGGCTGAACGGAGCGAAGTCGTGGGTAGCGCGAATCGAACTGGTCGTGAGCGACCGGATCGATGCGGGTGCGTTGTCGCGGGCGAGGAAGGTGGGCGTGAGGGCGAGGACGATCCCGGTCAGCGGGCGCACGCAGGAGGATGTGGCCGTCGAGACGATCGAGGT
This sequence comes from Longimicrobiales bacterium, assembly GCA_050732695.1. GTDB lineage: Bacteria > Gemmatimonadota > Gemmatimonadetes > Longimicrobiales > RSA9 > JBFFZF01. The sequence continues at coordinate 22,468 of JBOHRL010000004.1, forward strand.
CCTCGAGGAGGCGAGCATCGATCTCATCGCACTGGCTGGATACCTCCATCTGGTTCCACGGCAGATCGTCGAGCGCTGGCGTGGCCGCATCCTGAACATCCATCCGGCGCTGCTGCCGGCGTTCGGCGGGAAAGGGATGTACGGCCGGCACGTGCATCGGGCGGTACTCGAGAGCGGTTGCATGGTGACGGGTGCAACCGCGCACCTCGTAGACGAGCGTTACGATGAGGGGAAGCCGTTGCTCCAGTGGCCGGTCCCGGTCCTGCGAGGCGATACGGTCGAGACGCTGGCTGCGCGCGTGTTGCAGATCGAACATGTGCTCTATCCACTGGCGGTCGAGACGGCGGCACGCGCGATTGCGGCGGGCCGCGATGTCAGCGAGATGATGCAGATGGCGTGGGGCGCCCGCGCGTGGGGGTTCGACGCGGACTCGGGTGCATTCAAGTGGGACGAGAACGGCATGCCGCCGGGGGCGGAACTCGGGCAGCTGATGGGGATCGAGCCGGAGGAGGAAGGCTCGTGACACGCAGGGCGCTGCTGAGCGTCTCCGACAGGACGGGCATCGCCGAATTCGCACGCGCCCTCGTCGAGTTGAACTGGACGATCCTCTCGACCGGCGGCACCGCACAGACGTTGCGTGATGCCGGGGTTCCGGTCGAGGACGTGAGCAACGTGACGGGCCACCCGGAGATGATGGAAGGCCGCGTCAAGACACTTCATCCCGCCATCCATGCCGGGATCCTCGCCCGCCGCGACCGGCCCGATGACCTCGCCGCCATCGAGCAAGAGGGATACGGGCTGATCGACCTCGTGTGCGTCAACCTCTACCCGTTCCACGAGGCGGCGGCCGCAGGCGCGCCGATTCTGAAGGCGATGGAACAGGTTGATATCGGCGGTCCGGCCATGCTTCGCTCGGCTGCGAAGAATCACGAGCACGTACTCGTTGTCGTGGATCCGGCGGACTACGACGTCGTGCTGGCTGCGCTGCGCGGCCGGGAATGGCCGTCGCGGCTCCGTCTCGGACTCGCGCAGAAGGTTTTTGCGCACACGGCACATTACGACGCGGCGATCGCATCGCACATGGAGCGGGCTCTGTCTCGGGTACGGGCAGCTGAAGCGCTCCGCGCCGGAAAGCGGGCCGAGGTGGCGGCGACGGACGCGTGGCCGGCCTCGCTCGCGCTCGGCCTCTCCCGTGTACAGTCGCTACGCTACGGCGAGAATCCGGACCAGCCGGCCGCCTTCTACGCGGAGCCCGGCGCGCCGGCAGGCTCGTTGCCCGACCTTCGCCAGCTTCATGGAAAAGAGCTTTCGTTCAACAATCTGCTCGATGTCGAGGCGGCCCTGACGGCGGTCACGGCGTGGTACGGCGAGCGTGTGAGCGCATGCGTCGTGGTGAAACACGCGACACCCTGCGGCGTGGCGCTGGCAGACTCGGCGGTTGAAGCGTACGCAAGGGCGCTCTCGTGCGATCCGGTGTCCGCGTTCGGCGGCACCGTCGCGTTCAATGCGACGGTCGATGGCGCAGCCGCCGAATCGCTCAGCTCGATGTTTCTCGAGATCGTCGTTGCGCCGGGCTTCGCTGCCGAGGCCCTGGCAATCCTCCAGAAGAAGAAAAGCCTGCGCCTGATCGAACTCCCTGCTACGCCAGCCGATGAGGATGAGTTGGACTACAAGCGCGTGCGCGGCGGGTTCCTCGTACAGCGCCGGATGCGGATGCGCTTTCCTGAAACCGAGTGGAAGGTTGTGACACGTCGTGCACCGACGGAATCCGAGTTGGCGGATCTGCGCTTTGCGTGGCGGGCGAGTGCGTCCGTCAAATCGAACGCAATCGTCCTTGCCCGCGAACTGCGGACGGTCGGCATCGGCGCAGGTCAGATGAGTCGTGTCGATTCATCACGCATCGCCGTGTTGAAGGCGCAGGACCGGAACACCGACCTGACTGGCGCGGTCCTGGCCTCGGATGCGTTCTTCCCGTTCCGGGATGGCATCGACGCCGCGGCGAAGAGCGGAGTCTCGGCGGTCATCCAGCCGGGCGGTTCGGTCCGCGACGAGGAAGTCATCGCCGCCGCCGATGAGCACGCCATGGCGATGGTGTTCACGGGCCGCCGGCTGTTCCGTCACTGACGGCGGATCACTGCGGCCAGCCCGTCTGCGGCAGTGCCGGCATGATCTTCAGCGCGTTCTGATAGTAGACTTTCTTCAATACACTGTCCGGCAGACCGATTCCGTAGAGCTTCCAGAATGCGTGATAATCCCGGTAGTAGTCGAAGTAGTCGTCGTTGGTCTCGAACACGCGCCAGTAGTACGGATACTCCTCGGGCTGAAACGAGTCCTTCCCGAACAGGATTCGATCCTGGAAGCGGATGAAGAACTCGTGCGCGGTGCGTGGCTGCCGGCCAATGTCGTACAGCACGGCGCCGACTTCCGTGTAGACGTTGGGCAGCTCGGTCAACAGGCGGCCAAGACGGCCCAGATCGTTGGCGTGCCAGCCCATGTGCGCCGCGACGAAGGTCGTGTTCGGATGCCTGCGAAACAGGTTGTCGCGTTCGGTCATGAGCGTCTCGAAACCCGGGTACTCATCCGGTGGGAAGCGACGTCCGGGGAACAGGCCCAGCTCGAGCCAGCGCTCATTCGTGTAATCGATCGTATCGTGGAAGAACTCCTGTGGGTCCGCCGTATGAATGAACACCGGAATCCCGAGTCGCGCGCACGCCTCCCAGATGGGATCGAGATCGGGGTCGTCGAGATGAAGCCGCGTCCCGTCCGCCCTGCGGGTGGAAAGGCCGAAGCCCTTGCCGATCTCTCCCACGCCGACCGCACCGGCAGCCACGTCCGCTTCGAGTTGCGCAACAGCCCGCTCCGCCCAGCCGGGACCTACATCGTCGAAGTCGATCCCGGCGAGCACGCGGACTCGATCCTTCATTTCCGGCGATGCGGCGATGGTGGCGACCGCGTTAAGGAGTCGGACCCCCGACATGCTGTTGGCCGCAATGATCATCCGGACGTTGATGCCATCGAGCGTCGCTCCCAGTGCGGCGAGATCTTCAGCCGACTCAAGCTGGCCACGTGGGTGGCCGTGAAAGTCGATGGCCGGATACTTTGCCTTTGGCACGGGGTGCGCTGCCGTGATGAGCGTCGAGCGCGGTCGATAGTCCACGATGCTCGGGGGCGGGAACTCCGGCGCCTGGCAGCGAAGCGGCCGGACTTCCGTCATTCCCGCAGGGCACGATTCTCCCGCCCGGATCGCGGTCCCCCGTCCGCCACCTCTCTGGGCAGCGGCCTCGCCAGGGATCAGGATCAGCATGACAACGGCGAATTCGAAGACCCTGCGCATTCTGACTCCCGGATGGAATGGACCCGGGAATCTACATGCCGGGGCACGATCCGGAAATCGGCGGGCGGGGGCAGGGGACATGCTCCCGGCACGGTGGTCGTGCGGTCGAGAGCGCATCGGATCAGCCGACACAAATGAGGTTGGAGTGCGGTGAACCATGGAGGTGCTGGTGCGATCCGAGGCGCCGTTGCGCGTGTCTTCGCGAGAGAAGGAGCAAGGGTCTTCATCGCGGGACGAACGCAGGCCAGACTCGACGCGGTAACACGAGAAATCGCGGCCACGCGTGGAACCGTCGAAGCCACGGCAATTGACGCGCTCGACGAACAGGCCGTGAAGCAGCATGCCGCGGCAGTCGCCGCCAAGGCCGGCGGTATCGATATCGCGCTGAATGCCGTGAGCTTCATGCACGACCTGGGGACCCCTGCCTGCCGCCACGCTCCCACTACGATCCGAGCGATCCTCCTCACGCCAGTACCGGCGCCCAGCGGCCTGCGCCACCGCATCCTGCTGCTTCGCAATCGTAGCCTCCTGGACGCCTCTTCACCTGCCGGACTCCAGAAGGATCAGACAACACGATCATCGACGAAACATGGCCAGGCCGGACGGATACGATTCAGAAGCCGATCTCCGGTTCATTCCCGGAACCCTCCACGTCCTCACGCAGCGCAACTTGTGCCCGTGTGACACACTCTCCACAGATGTACACGCCCGGCCCCTTGAAGAATTTCTGCGCGCCGTTCGGCGTACCGCAGAAGCTGCATCGTATCTTCTGAGTCGTATCAACTGCTCGTCTCTCCAAACGGCTTCGTTGCATGACAGACCTCGATTCTTCCTTCGGCGCACGTCCGCGGTGTAAGTACTGTGTCCAGCTCTTCCCCATCTGCTCGATTCTATGGTGACCGATGGAGTACCGCAACGTCGACAGCATCGAACGGCGATAGCCGCACGTTCTGCACGGACCTGGTTGCGCCCCGAAGGTGGCTCCTCGGAAGGGCCCTTTGGAGCGCAATAGCCAGCACATGAGGAACGTGCCAACCCGATCTCAACACACGATTCAGCGCACACAGCAGACAAGTCGGAACTCAACCGTCGCACTTCGAGAGTCGTCCCTCACCGTAATGGAGGAGGTTGTCCGCGCCCACGATCTCAGGGATCACCAATCCTGCCTTTTCGCATCCGACCCCACAACCGACAGTACTTACGTTAAGCCCACCGGATCGTGAACGATGGATCGTGGCGTTTCAGGTGAGTAAGCGGTTGCTTGTGCCTGCGAACGCCAGAGTTCTTGCCGCGGATGCGACGCACGTCTGGACCGTCGAAGTCGATGAATACGACGTTCCAAGCGTTGCTCGCTATAGAATCCTCCAGAACGCGAAGCCCGGAGCCGGATCGGAGGGGTGATCACCTGATCCTTCCTCTTGGTGGATGTAGTTGGGCCTTGCCGGCGCTGGGCGAACTCTTGGTGAGCGATTGCGACCTACGAAGACGAGGCATGCGGCTGCCAGGACACGGGGATTGCATGGCAACAGTGGGTCGATGAGTCATGAACGTCGTTCGACTTGTCCTTGCTGGCGTTGCAAGTGCCGCAGTTGTTGCGGCTTGGATCGTCATCTTCAACGTTGTGCGATTGATTCCTCGTCGGGAGTTACATCCAGTGCGGTCGAGGTTCGTACTCTCTCCGAGTTGGCCGAGGAGTCGTGTGGCTGTGGGGCGTGCACGTCCTGAGCGTACTTCTGGTCTCCATCGATGCCGCTGTCCCGGCTCGGACCGCTACACCTTGCTCTCGAGTCGTGCCGCCGACGCCGTGCACGTGCAAGCATTTCCCTGCGGTCGCTGGCTATTCCCCTGCGCGCGCCGCGACCGCCCATACTCCGCGCGCTCCGTCCAGAAGATCGTCGAGCGAGTCGCCATCCGCGCGGGAATCGACCGGAACGTGACACCGCACACGCTCCGGCACTCCTTCGCCACGCACCTCCTCGATGCGGGCACCGGCCTCCGCTACATTCAGGAGCTCCTCGGCCACCGGAGCAGCCGGCCGACGGAGGTGTACACGCACGTCAGCAAGGCGAGGCTCGCCGCAATCGCAGTCCCCTGGATACGTTGCCCGGATAGCGGCGGTGGGTCTCCGCATACGAGACGCGAAAACAGGTTCGCATGAACTCACGTGCTGGAACGATGCGCGACCTCACGTTCGCCTACAACACGTTATGCGCCATACACTCATTCCGGAGTTGCTGGGTGAGACGGCTGACCGCATGGTTTGTGGCAATCATGTCCGTAGGAGCTGCGGGCTGCGACAGAGATGTGCACCCCGTTGAACGTGCGTATGCCCTCACCCTTGTCCAGCGATATGGAGCGGAGGACCTCGGGTCTGACTCTCTCAAGATGGAAGAGCATGTGTGGAGGGCGGGAGCCGCTGTCCTTGGTGCAATCCGTGGCTTTGTTCAGGCAAGTGATTCGACCGTGTACGTCCTCGATCGAAGCTGGTACAAGATTGTGGCGTTTCAGCCTGATGGACAGTTGAAGGATGTAATCCTTGGTGGATACGGTGAGGGGCCGGGTGAGATGCGTCTGCCTGTGCACATCGGGCTGATGGATAACGGTGACCTCGTGGTGTTGGATTACGAACTCCAGCGCCTCTCCTTCTTTCGGCCGAATGGCGGGTTCCTCGCCATGGCCAGGATCGACGTGCCCGGGCCTATGCGTCTGCTTCCCGCCGGAACTGAGATCTGGGTGACACGCGCGCTGACACCGGGCTCGGAGTCTCCGCGAGCCATTGCAGTCGACCGCGGTGGTCGTCATGTTCGAGAAGCACCGCCTCTCTCGGAATCCGAGATTCCGTTCGGATCGCCTGTGAATCTTGCCCTCACCAGTGATGGCGGCCTGATTCTCCCGCACATGGGTCCAGGCCTGTGGGATGTGTGGCGGGATGATGAAATCTCGGTTCGTGGCGTGTATCTGTTTCCCGGGCTCGCTCCTCCCTTGGTGACGACCGAGGGGCGCGTTACATCGATTGGCAGCCCGGAAGCATGGACCGTGGCGGTCGCTTCACTGGCAGACGGGCGGGTCCTGTTGTGGTACAATACGGCGAGCTTGGATGCCGAGGGATTCCCTATCCGGGAGAGTGTGGAGCACAGCTTCGTTCTGTTCGACTCCGGCGGACGCAGGCTCGGGGCCGTAGCGATCCCGCCGGACATCGCCCCATTCGGCTGGTCGCTCTATGTTTCGCCAGTGACCGGCCACCTGCTGATTGCGTCGAATGAACCGTATCCGTCGGTACTCGAGTTGCGGCTCGATGAAGTGTCGCGAAGCTCAGCATCGAAGTACGGCGCATAACACCAGGTTCACGCAGCGCGGCGCAGCCGCGCCGCTTGCCGCGCAAACTATGAAAGGTACAGCTTGGGAAAGGCGCGGACATGCCTGCGCCGTACTGCGCCCGGCTCCGGAACGTCGTTCACCTGGAAACGATATCTGACATACGTCCTACTACAACGATGGCGGGATCCAATGTCCTGGCGTTCGGGAGGAGTTGCTTGGGAATGTTCGCAGATCTAATCGCTGACAACCCGTCCATGACCTTCGACGACGCGGTGGAGTGGGCCATTACCGATTACAAGGACGACTTTGAGTCATTCTGGGGCCTCGGTGACGATGAGCGGCCCGATCACTTCGTGCTACGTTCGTGAAATGAAGGCCGAGACCGCCGTGATGGCTCGTGCCGCAATCGACGCTGCCATTCAGGAGCGAATCACCGATGAAGTCGTCAAGCAAGCCGTCGGAAGCAGACGTGACGACCGTATTGACCTTGAACGCAGGATTCAAGCGTGCGTTGAGCGCGGGTGGTTCGCCTCTCACGAATTCGAGTGTGCTACGCGGATACGTAAGGCAGGACGTGACGCGGCGCATTTTTCGCCCGGCTGTGAAGGCGACATCGATGACCTGCTCGGGGACATGACAACCGTGCTGAAAGCCCTTGAGCGTGTCGGTACGTAGCGACTTCGAGGACACGGGGGACGTACGTCAGATAACATCGGGTTCACGCAGCGGCCGCTGACGCGGCCTTGCCGCGCAGCCATGGAGAAACCAGCCCATTTTAGGTTGACGGAACGTTCGAATCAAGGAGGTCAGAGGTGTGGCATCGACCGTTCGCAAAGACCTACACGCTACGCGTCCTGGCTTTGGTTCTTGGGACGGCATGCGGTGATGCAGCCAGAGAGCCAGGTGCACGAGGTGGGTGGCGTGCCGACATCGACACAGTGGGTGACACGATCGTCGTTACTACGCTGGGTGGCACCGAAACACGGGAGGCCCATCTGGTGGAGGAGTTCCGCATCGGCAGCGTTGAAGGTGCGGACCACCAGGTGTTTGGCGATATCACTGCGCTGGCCGCAAATGAGGCGGGCGAGGTGTTTGTTTATGATGCTCAGGCAGTCGCACTTCGCCGGTACGGTGCGGATGGCCGATACATCGGGACGATTGGCGGTCCTGGCGCCGGGCCAGGTGAGTATCAGAACGTGGCCGGGCTGGCAGTTCTTGAGGATGGTCGCATTGTCGTTCACGACTTCGGTAATGCACGCTATAACGTGTATACCGCGGACGGCGAGATCCTTACAACCTGGCTGCTCCGGCCGGCAGTCGCCGATCGACGGCCTCTCTACCCCGATGGCTCGGGTGGTGTATTCCTTCACGATCGGAGACTCGTCGGCGGCGAATCGACCCGCGAAGAGATTCTCGTAGCGGTCGGCGAGACCGGTGAACTTGGAGACACGATCCTCATACCGCACGCTGAATACCGCCCGCCCGGTCTTGAGGTTCGCACCGAGCGGTTCTCGGTCGGGACGTTCGTTCCCTTTACACCTACGAGAGAGTGGAGCGTGACCGCGAATGGCGAGCTGGTCACGATGTCAGGCACTCGCTACGCGCTTGATGTGCACCGACGAGACGGTCGTGTCGTGCGCATCAGTCGAGAGATCGACGCGGTCCCGGTCAGTTTAGAGGAACGCGTCGCTGAGGAGGAACGCGTAACCGCACGGTTCCGCCGCGTGGTGCCCGGCTGGCGCTGGGACGGTCCACCGATTCCAGAGTTCAAGCCGCCGATTCGCTGGATTCATACCGGAGCGGATACCACGATCTGGGTAGCCGTCGCCGCGCCCGGCCGGGCTGTTCCCGATTCCCTACGCCTACGCAACGCGCGAAGCTGGGTGGTTGAGCCACTCATTCTCGACGTGTTCCGACCGGACGGCCGCTTTCTCGGCAGAGTCAACGCGCCCCCGGAAATGCAGCTGAGTCCCCATCCTGCCTTTAGTCGAGATCATGTGTGGGCGGTAGTCATTGATGAGAATGGCGTTCACTTTGTGTCTCGTTTCCGCATCGTTCGACCGTAGCACCAAGGGCGGGCTATCCGTAGTGGCGGTGAACTCGCTACCGCACCCATGATCAGGGCGGCCGTGAGCGCGGGCCGCAGCATGTTCGCTGGGCAGCCGCGCCTATGTCCTGCGCATGACACAAGGTGTAAGTGGCGCGGTGCTTCGGCCCTCGACCACCCCACAGAGGGAATGGTTATTAACAAACCAAACGGAAACGGCATCACAACGCCAGATAGTCAACCGTGTCCAAGAAACGGGGCGCACCTCCGACGGCCTCATGGCCGCCGGCGGGCGGATCACGCAATCAGCCGAGTGGCTCGCAGAGGACCGTGCGGCGATTCACCCAGACGTCTGTATCGCTATCCGTGATGACGCGCAGATCGTCTCGATCCGCGCTTCGAAGGTCGTAGACGAGAAGATATGGTACCGCGTGGAGTTGCGGGGTGACTGATTCCGGATCGAAATCGAGGGGCTTCGCGACGGCGTCCAGGTGCGGTCCCAGCACTTGGTCTGACCGCGGCACGGGCACTGGCCATCAGATAACACCAGGCTCACGCGGCGCGGCGCTACGCGCCGCTTGCCGCGCAGGCACTGAAAGGTGCAGCTTGGGAAGGGCGCGGACATGCCTGCGCCGCCCTGACGGTCGGCTCCGGCTTGTCGTGAACCCATGAAACGTTTATCAGCAAGTGGTCCTTTCGACCTGGTGACTTGATCGCACAACCGATCCGGACATCGATAATACAGGAGCGGACAGGATAATGTCAGCATTGCTTCTGAGTGTATTGGTCGTCATTCTCGTCCCGGCGCGTGCCGACGTCCATCAAGTCTCCGCGAGAAGCGAAACCGCCGTTCAGTCACCCACACGTACGATCGAGTTCACGACAGAGGAAGGCACGTGGATGAACGTGGATGTCTCACCGGATGGCCAGACCATCTTATTCGACTTGCTCGGTGATATCTACACGGTCTCTAGCGCAGGCGGCGAGGCACGCCAGCTGATTGAGGGACCGAGCTGGGATCAGATGCCGACATTCTCGCCGGACGGTCGCTGGATCGCGTTCTCGAGCGATCGCGACGGCATGTTCGCGATCTGGACGGCCGACACATCTGGGGGACGGCTGCGACGCATCACGAACGACTCGACCGCGCCGTTCCGTGTGCCGGTGTGGACACCGGACGGTACACGCGTCGTCGCGATCCGCGGCGTATCTGGCAGTGGCCGGCGGAGTATGGTAGCGATTGATGCACGCACGGGCGCGATCACCACGATCGAGATCGACGGAATGCCGAGCGGCCCCGTAGTCGCCGCCGACGGCCGCTCGATTTACTACGCGGCGGACGCCGGTTTCGCGACGGAGATCGCGCGCCTGGATCTTGACTCGGGCACGTCGGAGCGCCTCACGCAGAGTCGCGGCCGGATGGAAACGGGTGGCTCGCGGCCGCGCGTGTCGCCGGACGGCCGGTCACTCGCGTATGCACGCCGCGAGGGTGGCGTCACGGAACTTATCCTGCGTGATCTTGCGACAGGTGAGGAGCGGGAGCTGGTGTCGCCCATCACGGAAGACGCGATCGAGGGGTATGCGCCTCAGGACGTACTGCCCGCGTACGCGTTCACACCGGACGGCGCCGCCATCATAATGGCGATCGACGGCCGCCTCTGGCGCGTTTCGATCCCGGACGGGACACGACAGAGGATTCCGTTCCGTGCACATGTGCGGCATGAGGTGGTGGAAGCCGTCCGTCCGGCTGCGCGCGATCCGGCCGCACCGCGTCGCGCGAAGGCGATCCGATGGCCGACGATGACGCGCGATCGAAGCACAGTCATGTTCGCGGCCGTCGACCGTATCTGGCGCGTTCCCCGCGATGGCGGAACACCAACACCGCTTACGTCGGCGGACGAGCGCGCGTTCTACCCGGTCGTCTCACCGGACGGCCGCTCTATTGCGTTCACGACGTGGTCCGACTCCGCACTCGGCCACGTCTGGACGATGCGCGTCGACGGCTCGGAACGTCAGCGCTTGAGCCATCTGCCCGGCCGCTACACACGACCCGCATGGTCCGCCGATGGACGGCTGCTCGCGTTCGTACGCGGCAGCGGCTCCGAGCGACTGGCTGCCCGCGATACGTTCGACGTCGTGTGGCTCGAAGTCGGTCATCCGGAACAGCATACCGTGGCGCGCGTCCCGTTCCGCCCGTTCAAGTACACGCTCTTTACGGTACCGACGTTTTCTGCCGACGGATCGCACATCCTCTTCACAGAGCCAGCCGGGACACCGGGAATCGATGCGCTCGTGTCCGTGGCACGCGACGGCTCCGATAGGAACGTCCTCGCGAAGTTCTTCTGGCTGCGGGATGCACTACCTTCGCCCGATGGCCGGTTTCTCGTCTTCGAACATCAGGGCCACATCGTCGTCGTGCCGACGCCCGAACCGTCGGATCCCGGCGCAGATTCGCTCGACTTCGATGCTGCGGGACACCAACTTACTGATATCGGCGGAAACGACCCGCAATGGTTCGATGAATCTACTCTGATCTGGTCGTTCGCGAACACAATCCACATCCGGAATGTGAACGATCCGTCTGATGCGGATTCCATCACGATCGATCTGCCCATCAGAGGTTCACTTGCATCCGGCCGCCTCGCCTTCACCAATGCGCGTGTGATCACTATGCGCGACGACGAAGTCATCGACAACGGGTCGATCTTGATCGAGGATGGTCGCATCCGCGCGGTCGGCGCGGCTGAGCGCGTCGCGATCCCAGCCGGTACCGAGATTATCGATGCCGGCGGTCGCACCATCGTTCCCGGCCTGATTGACACGCATTATCACATGAGCCCGGATCCGGAGCGCGAGTTGCACGCCGAACACGTCTGGCAGCTGCGGGCACAGCTCGCATTTGGCGCGACCACGCTCTTCATTCCATCTTCGCCCGCCACGTTGCACACGCTCACGCTCGCCGAGCTGCAGCACGCGGGTATGTTGGTCGCACCACGGCTCGTGCTCACAGGCGAACCGATCCTGGATCACCCGAACGGATACACACCGCCGATCGATTCACCCCAGACCGCGGAGCGGATTGTCCAACGCTACGCGGCGTACGGGATCCCGGTCATTAAGGAGTACGGCATCGAGCGCCGCGACCATCGACGCTGGTTGATCGATGCGGCCGCCCGGCGCGGCCTCGCAGTGGTTTCGCATGGCAACGGCATACCCGGTATGCTCACGCGCATCACCGACGGTGTCTACGCGGTCGAGCATGATTTCCCCGTCCGCATCTATAACGATGTCGTCCAGTTCGTCGCACGCAGTGGAGCGTTCTACACGCCAACCTTGAGCGTGAGCAGCGACCTGCGGCCGACGGCGACGCAGTGGTTCCAGAGTACAACGGATTATCTGGCCGATCCGAAGCTGCGCCGCCTTCTGCCGCCCGGACAGCTCGAGCCGCGCCGGTCCGACCGGATTGTGCCGGATCACGAGTGGCACTACCGCACGATCGCCGAAGGTGCACGTCGCATTCTTGCCGCGGGTGGCTCCGTCACGATTGGCGCGCACGGCGAAGCGCAGGGGATCGGCACGCTCTGGGAGCTTCTCGCCCTCGCCGGCAATGAACTGATGCCACATGAGGCGCTGCGTGCCGCAACGGTCGTCGGCGCGAGGAAGCTTGGGATCGACCAGCACGTTGGCACGATTGAGCCTGGTCGCGTCGCCGATCTCCTCATTGTGAACGGCGATCCACTGACGGATCTGGAGGCCTTGTTCGATGTATGGATCGTTCTAACGGGCGGTCACGTGAGTGCAGTACCAAGTACGGAGTTCCGCAATTGATCAACTGCACTCTGACGGACGGTCATGCCCAGCCGAGACCAGGGCGGGTCAATGTCGGGCTCCACGGATCGGGTTACCGACCGTGCCATAGCCGTTCAAAGCACACATGGCCCGGGCGAACGAGGAGCCAGGCGGCCATTTCATCCAAGCTACATGTCGAAAGGTGCTATGGCGTCCGGCTCGCGCTTCCCGAGCACGGACCACCAGCAGATAACACCAGATTGCTGCGCGGCCTTCGGCCGCTGGCCGCGCAGGCGGTGAAAGGGGTAGCTTGGAAGGGCGCGGAAACGCCTGCGCGGCCCTGACGGTCGGCTTCGGCACGTCGTGAACCCATGAAACGTTATACGCCATACCACGTCCGGATGGTAGTAAGGCGAGGTGACGGATGCGTCGAACACGTCGCGTAGTTGAAGGCGGAAGCGTATCATGCAGGCGATGGAGGTGATGGTGAAATGCGCAGTGGGCCTCCTACTGCTTCTTGTTGGATCCGTTGCGGTGACCGGCTGCGGCGACGACGAAGGGGCGCGCGGTGTCCAGGTAGTCCGGCGCGACAGCGCGGGCGTGGAGATCGTGGAGAACCACGCTGAAGCCGCCGCCCTCCCGCTGGAGTGGAGAATCGACACCGTGCCGGCCGTGGACATCGGGCAAGTAGAGGGCGACCCGACGTACGAGCTATTCCGGGTGACGGGCACCGGGGTCATGCCGGACGGCAATATCGTCGTCCTCAACGGCGGTACGCAGGAGCTTCGCTTCTATGACGAGCGTGGTTCCTTCGTCGACGCGACGGGCGGGAGCGGCGAGGGTCCGGGCGAATACCAGTTTCCATTCCTGCTCGCCGGGCCGTCGTACGATACGCTGCATATCTTCGACCGGAACCGCCGCCTGTCGTTCGTTGCGCTCGATGGCACGTTCGTACGCTCGTGGACGCCGCGTGGTGCGATCGCGCGCCCTATCGGCATGATGTCACCAGGACGACTCATCACCCGTGATGGCAGCGCCTCGGCCCGTCCGGACACACCGGAAGGCATGATGCGCGACGACATACTGTATGAGATCGTGGACCTCGAGTCCGAGGTACACGACACGGTGGCGCTCTTCGAGGGGCAGCAACTCCTGCTTTCACGTTTCGATCTGGGCGACGGTCGCCTCACGCTGGCCTTCACGCCGGTTCCGCTCGATGTCGCACCCAGCGCGGCGGTTACGCCAGGATTTCTCTTCGTTACGCCCGGGAAGCTGCCAGAGGTGCTCGTCTACGACTCAACAGGTGCGCTGCGGCGCATTTTCCGCTTGCTTCAGCGGGCCATGCCGGTCATGCGCCAGGACTTCGACAGGGCGGTGGATGCGCTGGTGGCAGAGGTGGACGATGCGCAGGAGGCCGCCGCGATCCGGCGCCGCCACGAGCGCATGCCGCTGCCCGAGAGCATGCCGGTCTTCCGCCGTCTGTTGGTGGACGAAGTGGGGCACGTCTGGGTTGAGAAGTTCGATCCGGAGTCGAACCTGCGGCACGATTGGATCGTCATCGATCCTACTGGCCGCCTCATGGGCCACATCGTCACGCCTGCCGGCGTGACGATGCATCAGATCGGACGCGACTACATTCTCGGACACACGCGCGACGAACTGGACATCGAGCATGTAGTTCGGTACAAGCTCAGCCGTTGACCGGAGGGAAGCACCGTCTGAACGAACACAGGATGCTCGCTCCGAACCGAACGCGGGGTGCGCGGCCCCGCGTTGAGGTCGCACATGACTTTGTTGCGCTCACCCGGTGAACGGCACGATCACGCTGCGAATCCATTCGGCGAACTGATCGCGGCTCAACCGCCCGTCTGCTACACGAAGCATCGCGTCCACAGCTTCGGGCTCGGCGGCCTCAATCTCGCAGCCGTTCAGGATCAGGAAGATGTTGGTAGCAACGAAAGCGATCCGCTTGTTCCCGTCGAGAAAAGCGTGGTTCTTCGCCAGGCCAAAGCCGTACCCGGCAGCGAGTGATGCGAGATCAGCATTCGTGTCGTAGCTCCAGACATGCTGTGGCCTGGCCAAGGCTGACTCGAGCAGGCCAGGATCGCGCAATCCGTGCTGTCCGCCGTGCTCTCGGACCTGGTCGGCCTGAGCGGCCTCGACCATTGCGCGTGTGAGCCAGAGCGGTTCATCCACCGGCGCTACTTGGAAAGTTCACGCAGAGCGTTTCGATACTTGCTGGCCGTCCGCTTGTAGGCGGCCATAGCCTGCTCGAACGTGGGATCGAACGGGGTGATCAGGATGCCCTGCTCGGTCTCCACCACGAAGACTTCGTCGCCAGCCTGGACGTGGAGGCGGTCTGCCATATCCTTAGGCAGCGTCGCGCCGATCGAGCCGCCGACCTGGCGGAGCGTAACTTTGCGGACCATGAGAGCTCCTCGGTCAAGTCCTGCCCGAAGGTAGCACATATGTGCTACCCGCGCAAGTCAGCGCATGATGTGGCATGACCGGCGGTTGAACTCGATCCGCCGTGCGGAGCGCGTCGAAGTTTTCCCCTGGACTTTCAACGAGATTGAAGCCGGACTCGATCGTTCAGCACGTGAGGTTGGAACGTGTCGTGAATGCGATGAGCCGAGCGGAAACGCAGGCGGCGGCGGTAGCCGGACGCCGGTGCTGCGGCCTCTCCGGCGCGTGCGCGCTCACGCCACCCCCTGGAACGCCGGGGGGATGGCGCCTTTGGCCAGGCCCGCTTTGAGCTGTCGCGCGTGGCTGCACGCGCCACGGTACTCGAAGCCCGGGCAGTTGCATATCACATCGCCGCCCGAGTCCGCCTCGAGCTCATAGAGGACGCCCGGC
>JBOHRL010000005.1:0-94416 GCA_050732695.1 Longimicrobiales bacterium
TGGCTGAGTCGCGGGGCCGGGTTCAAGATTGTTGCGGACTACACAGGCGGAACGAAGACGATGTCCGCTTCGCTCGCGCTCTGGGCACGCCGTTGGCCTTGTCGGATGGCGTACGTGGGAGGCAAGAAGCGAACCCGTGAAGGTGTGGGCATCGTCGTCCCCGGCAGCGAAAACACTCTGTCTGTCGACAACCCGTGGGATACCTTGGGCTATCAAGCGGTCGAAGATGCGTCCGCCGCGTTCGACGCCGGTGACTTCGTTGGAGCAGCCAAGCTGCTCGAAGGGGCACGGAATTCGGCCAGCAACGCGCGCGTGAAGCGTGAACTGATGGCGCTGCTGACAGTGGTAGAGTCATACAGCCTCTGGGATCGCTTCCGACACAAAGAGGCGTTGAAACGTTTCCGACAACTTGATGCACTCATGAACGATTTACGAGCGGTGTTGAGCGTTGATGCTGTCGACGCGCTCATGGACAGAGTCAATATGCAACTGGCACACCTGCGTAATCTTGCGGAAGCCAAGGAGCCGACAAATTCGTTGGTCCTGGACCTGCTTGCCAATGCGAAACGGCGTGCGAGTGAGGGACGGTTCGACGATGCCGTCGCCCGGCTCTACCGAACGACCGAAGCGCTCGCCCAGATCCGACTGTACGAATACGGACTTGATACGTCCGCGGTACCGCTCAGCGAGGTGCCAGATGCTTTACGCAATCGGTGGGTCGGCATAGCAATGAATCAGTCGATGAAACTGGGATTGCAGGATGCCTTCGACGTCTTGAGCGCTAAAGGCGATTCAATGGGGAGGCGCTTCGTCGAGCTCGGCTTATCGGAGCAGAACTCGCCGCTAGCGGCACGCAATCGCTCCATCCTTGCCCACGGCTGGCAGCCCATCAGCAAGGGGGATTACGATAGTCTATGCGCTCAGGTATTCGCGTTGGCCGGAATAGGCGAAGCCGATCTGCCTGAATTTCCACGTCTCGCTACGAGACACCAATAGATTGTGCAACCGATGATCCTGCACTCTGGTCCACAGTTCGATGAAGAGATCAACAGGAAACGTCTCATGCATGAGCATGCCGCACTCGGCAGTGTAAGCATCTGGTTATCGCATGGGAGGTGACACCGGCAGCGTTGAGTGTTGAGAGCGTAATTGCATAGCTGAAGATCGCATCAGACCGTGGCGGGAATGCTGCGGCCTGATGCGGCTAAAGGGGGACCCGTCGCTGCTGCGGCCGTTGCGTTCAGCAGGTGTCCGAGTTGACATCGTGCGCTCGCGGTCGACGCGCTACCGGGTACCGAACGACTGTGAAAGATCATAGGCAAGATCCAGGATATGTTCGCAGACCCCAGCCGACTACTTGACGATGTGCGCGAGCATGATGCGGCGCATGCGTTCAAGGAGGATGTCGGCTACGCGGGGCGGGTTGTCACATTCCAAGTGGTGGACCGCTTCCGCGGACCAGGCGCCGGGCGGTCCAAACGACGCGGCCGCGCCGGAGCATCGCTCGTCCGACCCTGTGGCAGACCGGTGGTGGACGGCGGCACACACGCGCTCTGATGACAGTTCTATTCGTACGGGCCATTTCGCTGCACAGGTTTGAACACGTGGAACAGGTAGAGGAAGGACGGCACGAGGACGAGCGTCCCGATCGCCAGCGCAATCGTGATGAGGCGCAGCGTCGCGGATTCGGTGGCAGCGCCTTCCAGCGTGACATCCGGAACGACAAGGTGCGGATACTGCGCGATGCCCCAGCCGAGGAGGATGAGTGTGACCTGGCCGGCGGCACTGATGCGTGCAAGGCGAAATCGCCGCGTGTATAACGCGAAGAGTGCAACAACGGCGCATACGCTCGTCGCGGCAAGCAGCAGTGGCGCCCACCAGCGCGTGAGTCCGTCGTAGATCAACGGCGCTCCCTGCCGCGCGAGCAGGAACACGAGCAACGCCGCGGGTGCCAACAAAAGACCGGAGCACAACGCGCGCACGCGGAAGTCCTGTTGCAGGACCGGTTGGCGCCCGGTCTCGACCGTCAGGTACGTTGCGGCAAGAAAGGCGAACAGCCCCTGCGCGAAGAGGCCGCACGCGATCGCGAACGGACCGGTCCAGCCGGCCACGAAACCCGTCACGACCTGACCCCCCTGCGCGCGGATCTCGCCGGAACCGAGTCCACCCAGCGAAACTCCCAGGAAGAACGGGGTGAGCAGACTGGCTACGCCGAACACGAGGCTCCAGCGCCGGTGCACATCATCCCGGTACCGGTCATATTTTCGGAATACGAACGCCGCGGCGCGCAGCACGATGCCCATGAGTACGAGCGTGAGCGGGATGTGGAGCGCCGTCATCATGATGGCGAATGCTGGCGGGAACGCGGAGAAGACGAGGACGACGGCGAGGATCAGCCAGACGTGATTCGCCTCCCAGATCGGGGCGATCGCCTCCTCGATCGCTTCCCGCTGCTCGCGGGCGCGCGGTCCGCGTGCGAGCAGATCCCAGACGCCGCCGCCGAAGTCCGCGCCGGCGGTCAGTGCGTAAACCACGAGTGCGGCGAGGATGACCGCGCCCAGGCCGGTCTCGATCGTCATGACGTGTTACCGGAGCGCGGAGGCGCCCCTCCGCTCGGCGTACGCGATGGCTCTCCTGACGGACGCGACGGATCGCCTGACGGCGCCGGTGCTGTCTCGAGGAACTGCCGGCGCATGACGGCCACGACAATGGCCGAGAGCATGATGTAGAGGAGAGTGAACGTCGTGAACGGGACGATGAGGCCGGGCATGGGTGTGACGGCATCCTCGGTGCGCAGGATGCCGTAGATGATCCACGGCTGGCGGCCGACCTCGGTGACGATCCAGCCGGCTTCGATGGCGAGGAAGCCGAGCGGGCCGGCGAACACGATGGTACGCAAGAGGGCGCGGTTGTCCAACCAGGTACGGCGGCGGCGCAGCCAGGTGACGAGGGTCCAGAAAGAAAGGGCGAGGAGCAGCGTGCCGCACGCGATCATGAGATCGAAGGCCCAGTGCACGATGCGCACGTTCGGCCACTCGTCGCGCGGGAACGCATCGAGGCCGGTGACGACGGCGCTCGCGTCACGGTGAGCGAGCAGGCTCAACGCGGATGGGATCTCGATGCCGAAGCGAGTGTGCATCGCATCATCATCAGGGATCCCGGCGATGACGATGGGCGCTGCGGCGCGCGTGTGGTAGTGGGCTTCCATGGCCGCGAACTTGGCGGGCTGGATGCGGGCGGTGAGTCGTGCGAGGGCATCGCCGCTCAGGATCTGGAGCGGGGTGCAGGCGACGGCGAGAGTGAGCGCAATGCCGAGAGCACGGCGGTGGAACGTGCTCGAACGGTCGCGCAGCAGGAAGAAGGCGTGCACGGCGGCGACGCCGAAGCCGATCGCGACGTACGCGGCCAGCACCATGTGCAGCACCTGCTGTGCGCTGGCCGGATTCAGCATGGCGGCAATGGGATCGATGTTGACGGGCCGGCCGTCCACGAGATCGAAGCCGGCGGGCGCATTCATCCACGCGTTGGCGGTGACCACGAAGATGCCGGAGAAGAGGCCGGATAACGCGACGATCACGCCGGCCGCCCAGTGCACGCGCGGCGAAACGCGGTCCCAGCCGTAGAGGTAGATGCCGAGGAAGATGGCTTCGGTGAAGAAGGCGAAGCCCTCGAGCGAGAAGGGCATGCCGATGATGCCGCCGGCCCATTCCATGAAGCGCGGCCAGAGCAGGCCGAGTTCGAACGAGAGGACGGTGCCGGAGGCGGCGCCGACGGCGAAGAGGATGGCGGTCCCCTTCGCCCAGCGCTTCGCGAGGTCGAGGTCGACCGGATCGCGCGACTTCAGCCAGCGCCATTCCGCGATGGCCATGAGGACGGGCAGGCCCATGCCGGCGACCGCGAAGATGATGTGGAATCCCAGAGACATGGCCATCTGGGATCGAGCGAAGAAGAGGTCGGTCACGTTGATTCGAAGTTGGCCCGTGTGGCCGGGCCACAGGTCAGCGCTCCGTCAATAGCTCGCGAGGTCTGCGATGGCGCGCCAGACGTCGCCGGCGTTGGGCAGAATGGCGTCTTCGAGTTGTGGCGCGTAGGCGACCCACGTGTCGAGCGAGGCGACGCGGCGGATGGGTGCATCGAGCCACGGGAACAGATCATCGGCGATGCGCGCTACGATTTCGGTGCCGATGCCCCACGAGAGCGAGTCCTCGTACGCGACAAGGACGCGGCTGGTCTTACGTACGGACTCGCCGACGGTCGCCATGTCGAGCGGGATGAACGAGCGCAGATCGATGACTTCGACATCGATGTCGTTCTCGGCGGCGATGCGCGCGGCATCGAGCGAGCGCTTCACGAGCGCGCCGCACGTGACGACCGTCATGTCCTTGCCGGGGCGCACGACCTTCGCCTTGCCGAACGGGATCATGAAGCCGGGACCGGGATCGCGGCCCTTGTTGTGCACCTGGCGATACAGGTGCTTGTGCTCGAGGAAGAGGACGGGGTCGTCGCAACGGATGGCGGTGCGCAGGAGGCCATTCGCATCGACTGCATTGGACGGCAGCACGACGCGGAGACCGGGCGTGTGCGTGAACAGCGTCTCGCCGGTCTGCGAGTGGTAGATGCCGCCGCCCTTGAGGTAGCCGCCGTAGGCGACGCGCACGACGACGGGCGCCTTCCACGTGCCGTTCGAGCGGTAGCGCATGGTGGCCAGCTCATCGCGCAGCTGCATCATGGCCGGCCAGATGTAATCGAAGAACTGAATCTCGACGACGGGTTTGAGACCGCGCGTCGCCATGCCGATGGCACGGCCGATGATGTTGGCTTCGGCAAGCGGTGCATTGAATACGCGATTCGAACCGAAGCGACGTTGCAGGCCCCACGTGCACTTGAAGACGCCGCCCTTGCCCTTGACATCCTCGAGGACATCCTCGCGGCTGGCGTCGGCAACGTCCTGGCCGAACACGACGATACGCGGGTCGCGTTCCATCTCTTCGCGCAACGTCACGTTGATCAGGTCGACCATGGTGCTGTCGCCGCCGCGATCATCGGGGGCATCCTCGGTATCGAAATCGCGGCTCGTCGGGTCGATATCGGCGGAGAAGAGATGGCGTGTGGCGGTGTCGGGTGACGGCTGCGGTTCCTGAAGTGCCTCGGCAGAGGCAGCCTTGATCTCCGCTCCGACTTCCTTGTCGATCGCATCGAGAACGTCTTCGGTCGCGATGTCGTTCTCGAGGAGGTAGCGGCGGAAGCGCGGAATCGGGTCGCGTTGCGCTTCCGTGGTGCGCTCGCGATCGGGCCGGTACAGCTTTTCGTTGTCGGAATCGGAATGCGAGTAAGGCCGGATCACGTGCGCGTGCAGGAAGGCCGGCCCCCTGCGTGCGCGAAGCCAGGCGACAGCGCGGGCGGCCGCATCGTACGACGCGAGTACATCGCACCCATCGAACTCCTCGATATGGAGGCCCGGGAATCCGGAGACGAGCTTGCTGATCTTGCCGCCCGCGGTGCTGACCTCGACGGGCACCGAGATGGCGTAGCCGTTGTCCTCGATGAGGAAGAGGATGGGCAGAGCGAGGTTGCAGGCGGTGTTCAGCGCCTCCCAGAACTCGCCCTCGGACGTCTGGCCCTCACCGGAAGCGCACAGGACGATTTCATCGTCATCGAACGGCTCGATGGCCGCGCGCATCTCATCGGATCGCGCTGCGCGCATGCCGGCCTCGGCGCAACCGACGGCCTGTAGAAACTGTGTTCCGGTCGGCGAGCTGGTGCTGGCGATGCGGAGAGCGCGGTGGCCGAAGTGCGCGGGCATCTGGCGGCCGCCGCTGGCAGGATCCTTCTCGGCGCCGACCGCCTGGAGCAGATGCTCGAGCGGCGTCATGCCGAGTGCGAGCGAGAGGGCGCGGTCGCGATAGTAGAGGTAACACCAGTCGCGTGCGGGTCGCAGGTGCGGGGCAAGGCCGACCTGTACGGCCTCGTGACCGGCGCCGGAGATCTGGAAGAAGATCCTGTTCTGGCGTTTGAGCAGGATCTCCTGGTCATCGAGGCCGCGCGCCGTGACCATGGTCCGGTAGAAACCGATCAGCCGGTCGTCATCGGGGCGCGACTCGACGCGCGACTTTCTCGCGTTTCCCGCTTTCGTTGCCATGCCTTCGGGAGATCGAGGAAATCCGTTGCCGACAATGGATTCGGCGGATCGGCCCGGCCTGCTGAGAGCCCGGCCGGAACCCCCGTAGTATACCGGCGATCGGTTTACACGCCAAGCGCACGCCGACTACCTTCCCCCGCCGGGCAAAGATCGTGACCGGGCCAACCGATAATGAGATACGGAGAGATCCTCCTTCGCATGGTGCGTCTCGCGCTGCGCCGGCCGCGCACGCTGGTGTGGCTGGCGCGTGCGGCGTGGCGGTTCCGGTCAAACGGATGGTACCGGCGAGCGCCGTTCGTGCCGCTGCCGCCACCGGAATACGTGGCGTGGCGACTCGAGACCGCATACGGCGAGACGGACCAGGTTCCGGACGCAGACGAGATCGAACGATATCTCGGCTGGGCCAACTGGATGCGCCGCGTGAAGCGATAAGGGAGCACGCGTATGCTGAAAGCGATTCTGATCGTTGTCGTTCTGCTCGGGTTCGCGTGGGGCTATCCGCCCACGCGCTCGCACATCGTGTATCGTCTCGAGCCGGCACTCGTGATGCTGGGTCCCGTCGGCCGTTGGATCATCCGGCCCGTTCAACGGTACTCGACAAAACAGGAACTCGACTTCATCCTCGACCAGATCGTGCTGGCGCGAACGGAAGGCAAGGAGATCCCGGACGCGAAATCCTTCCACGTCTGGCTGTCCAAGCGCGTGTTGACCAAGAACCAGGGCAAGGACGCCTGGGGCAATCGCTATTTTCTGATCCGGCCAAGAAGCGGCTCGCTCACGGCGGGCTCGATCGGACCCGACGGCAAATCGGGCACCGAGGACGATATTCGCCTGACGATTCCATTCTGATCGTTCGCGCCGCAGGCGCCGAGGAGCATGGCAACCATTCAGCGTGACTCCCCGACGCCGGCGCCGCCCGCCAGGCCGAAGCATCGTCTTCTGAAACGCGTCGCGTTCGTCGCCTTCGTCCTCGCGTTCGTTGCGTTCGCGATCTGGCTCGCGACCATCGAGTTCGACGGCGCACTCGGCGGGTTCGTCACGCGCTACGGCTACATCGGCTACTTCATTGCCGCCTCGATTGCCGGGATCAACGTGTTCGTGCCGACGACGCACCTCATCTTCACTGCGCCGCTCCTGAACGCCGGGCTGAATCCGTGGCTGCTCGTGTTGTGCGGCGCGACGGGCGCGACGCTGGCCGACGGTGTCGGCTACTTCATCGGATCGAGCGGCCGGTCCGCGTTCTCGGACTCGCTGGGCCGCGTCGCGCAATGGCTGGCTCGAGCAGTCGCCAGGCGTCCACAACTCGCGCCGCTCATTCTCTTTCTCTGGGCCGGCTTCATGCCGCTGCCGAACGAGATTCTCGTGATTCCCGCGGGTGTGCTCGGGTACGGCGTCGTGCGCACGGGGCTCATCACCCTGAGCGGTAACATCCTGTTCAACATCCTTGCGGTCGTGCTCGGCCTCGCCGTGTTGTAGCCATCGCGGATCTCGTGTATCGTGTTGCCCTGACCGGAAACATTGCGAGCGGCAAGTCCGCAGTCGCGGACGTGTGGGCGCGCACGGGTGTGCCGATCATCGATGCCGATGCACTCGCGCGCCTTGCGGTCGCTCCCGGGACGCCGGGCCTGCGTCGCGTCGCGGACCTGTTCGGTGCAGGCGTGATCGGCGA
The DNA here is from genome assembly GCA_050732695.1 of Longimicrobiales bacterium. Lineage (GTDB taxonomy): Bacteria > Gemmatimonadota > Gemmatimonadetes > Longimicrobiales > RSA9 > JBFFZF01. The sequence goes on from JBOHRL010000005.1 coordinate 7,809, forward strand.
TGATGGCAGTCTGGACCGCGGGGCCGTACGCGACATCGTGTTTGGCGATGCCGTGCGGCGGCGAGCACTGGAACGCGTATTGCACCCGGAGATCGCGCGGTTGCGCGTCGCGGAAGAGACGCGGCTCGAGGCGGCGGGCGAAACAATCGTCGTGCACGTGGTCCCGCTCCTCTTCGAAGTTGGTCTTGAACGACTGGGCGATGCCATCGTACTCGTCGATGCGCCGGAATCGGTTCGGTTCGACCGCCTTGTGCGAACGCGTGGCCTGAGCGAAGCTGACGCACGCTCGATGATTGATGCCCAGATGCCGGGCTCGCTCAAGAGGGAGCATTCTGATTTCGTGATCGACAACACCGGTTCGCTCGAGGCGCTCGAACGTCAAGCGCTCGACGTGTGGCGCGAGATTCGTACACGCGCGGTACCAACGGCTGGCGAAGCTCGCGCTCGCCCGGGGAGCGGCCTGTCATGACGCGCCACGCAGCCGGCAGCCGGCCCGCTCCGCATGAAGGACGATGATCTCGAACAGCGCAACCTCGCCGGCCGCAATCCCGGTCGAGCGAAGCGAAGCACTCGGGCGGGTCCTCGAGGCGATCGGCGAAGCGAAGAAGATCGCCCTGACCACGCACGTGAACGCGGATGGCGATGGTTCAGGATGTGAGGCCGCGCTCGCCGCATGGTTGTCACGCGCGGGCAAACGCATCGTCATCACCAACCCGACACCATTTCCACCACTCTACCGGCACCTCATCGAAGATCAGGAACAGATTGTCGAGCCGGGCACGGCGCGAACGCATGCGGCATGGCAGGACGCGGACCTGTTGCTGGTTCTCGACACGAGCGAGAAGAGCCGCATCGGCCGTATTGCGCCGGCACTCGAGAATCGCACGGTCGCCGTCATCGATCATCACCTGCCATCCGAAGAGCCGATCACAGGACTCGTTGCCCAGGACGAGCGCGCCTGTGCGACGGGCGAACTCGTCTTCGATCTGCTGAATCTTGCCGGACTCGAAAGACCGTGGCCGGCGCTGGTCGCGCGCGGCGTCTACACGGCGATCCTGACCGATACCGGGTCGTTCCGTTACTCGAACACGACGGCCCGTGCGCACTGGATCGCCGCCGATCTCATCACACAGGGCGTCGATCCGGAGGCCGTCTACCGAGCCGTCTACGCCTCCGTCCCGCTGCGGCGGCTCCGGCTCATGGAACGTGCGCTGGCTCGACTCGAAGTCGATCCGCACTTCCCGATCACATGGATCACACTCGACCGCGCGGCGATGGAAGAGACGGGCACGGCGAGCGACGATCTGGACGGCATTGTCGAACAGGCGAGGAGCGTGGAAGGGACGGAGGTCGCGATTCTGTTTCGCGAGACGGCCGACGGCTCGACCAAGATCTCGTTTCGCTCGAGCGGCAAGGCGAACGTGAATCGGGTGGCGAGGCTGTTCGGCGGAGGCGGGCATCGAAAGGCATCCGGCGCACTCGTCGGCGGCCGGCTCGACGAGATCGTGCCGAAGGTCCTCGACGAGATGAGGCGGGCGCTTCAACAGGACGGTCTCGCGGGCTGAGAACGAATCGGACCGGCGGTCATCGCGCACGCACGCGAGCAGGGCAGGCGGCCGGCTTCCCATCGGCGGGACCGCGATTATCTTCTTCGGCGAATGCAGAGCTATCGCACCCCCGATTTTGCTGCGGCCGAATTCGCTGCTTCGCCGGACGCGCGGTTCGTGCCCGCTCCGGCGAATGGCGTCCTGCCTGACGATTTCTTCTCGACAACGAATCTGCCGACGTACGTCAGGGTGCGTGGCATCTGGACGCTGCCGCGGCACCCGCGCATGGACTCGGGCATCGTGCTGAGGGAAGACGCGTCACTCGACGTTGTGGAAGGTCGCTACATCCGCGCGGGTGATCCGGTCGCGGTCGGCTTCGCGGAGGACGGATCGCAAGGCATTTACGTGAACACGCACGGCTTCCTCGACGAGGAGGGCGAAGAATTCGCGTTCATGCGGTCGGAAGTCAGCCGCGAGAAACCAGTCGATTATCCGGAGATGGCGAGGCTCATGCGCATCGAACGGGATCGCGGCGGGCACATCGTCTGGGTGCTCGGTCCCGCAGTGCTGCACTCACGCGGCCGCGACCTCGTCACGTGGTTCGTCCGGAACGGCTTCGTCCACGCGCTCCTTGGTGGCAATGCGATTGGCGTGCACGACATCGAACAGGCGTTGCTCGGCACGACTCTCGGCATGGACAGTCAGGGCCGTCCCGTTTCCGGTGGCCACGGCTTCCACATGCGCGCCATCAATCAGGTCGCGCGCGCCGGTTCCATCGCGAATGCGGTCGAGGCCGGAATCCTGCGCGAAGGCATCATGCACGCCTGCGTACAGCACGGCGTTCCCTTCGTCCTCGCCGGCTCGATCCGCGATGACGGGCCGCTTCCCGACACCGTCACCGACATCGTGCGCGCACAGGAACGGATGCGTGAACACGCTCGCAAGGCGACCATGGCCATCATGATCGCGACCGCGCTCCACTCGATCGGATTCGGCAACATGCTGCCTTCGTACGTCGAAGAGGCGGACGGCTCGCTTCGCCCGCTTGCGACCATTGCCGTCGATTCCTCCGAATTCGTCGTCAGCAAGCTCAAGGACCGCGGCACGCACCAGGCCTTTGGCGTCATCACGAATGCACAGGATTTCCTGCACGTCCTGCGCTTCTTCCTCGAGAACGAAGTCGCGCAACACAGCGCCGCCGCTACGATCCCGGGGACTCCATGATCCGGTCCAAGTGGGCGAACATCGATGATGCCGGAGCACTGCCTGCTCTGCTGCGCCGCATCGCCGAACGCATCCCACCCGCATCACTCGATTCCATCTGGATCTTTCCCACTCGCCGCGCGGCCAGCGCCGAGAGCACCGTCATCGCACTCTCCGTCTTCGACGAAGACCGCACACGGCGTCGCGTCGGGACCGTCCATTTCCTCGTCACACGCGACCGCAAGGGCGCCGCGACCGTCACGGAAAGGATCCAGGAGTATGCATCCGCTCCACCGGATGCCGTTCCGCGCATCATCGATGGCGTCCTGCACCGCCTCGAGCACGAGGCCGCCTCGCCTCCTCGCCTGGCCCGCATCGAGGGCGATCCACTCCGCTGGGACGAACTCCTCACCCGGCTCGCCAGCCCCGAGGAACCGACCCGTCGCCTCGCCGCCCTCCTCGACGCCGAGACGGCCAGCGCGACTGACGACGGCTGAAACGCCGGCCGCACCGCGATTCCAGTGGTTCACGTCACGGCCCTCGCGCACCGGCTCGCCGGTTGGCAAGTTGCGAGGCAGGCCGGTGCCCGCTATCAATAATTGATATCGAAAGCGGGAGGCGTGTGTGACGTTCGTTCACCTGTTCCGACGCTATCTGAGGGATCAGGGCTTGCCGGTGACGCAACAACGGGAAGCCATAGCGGAGGTCGTGTTCGGCGCATCGGGGCAGCAGTCGGTCGAGGAGATCGAAGGACGGCTGCGAGAAGCGGGCGAGCGGATCGGGAAGGCAACGATCTACCGAACGCTCGAGATGCTGGTGAAGAGTGGACTCGTCGAGGAACATGATTTCGGCGAGGGCTTCAAGCGGTACGAACATCTGTTCGGGCAGAAGCCGGTGCGCGAGCATCTGGTGTGCACGGAGTGCGGGAAGGTTGCCGAGATCCACAGTTTGGAGCTGGTGCGGGTGCAGGAGGAAGAGGCGAGGCGATACGGATTTCTGCCGGCGCGATACCGGTTGCAGATTTATGGGTTGTGCGCTGCATGTCAGGCAGCGGGAGCGGAGCTGAAGTGGGAGGGACTGACCTGTCCGATCGAGACGATGTGAAACCGAAGCGGGAATAGAGGGCGGTGCAGCGCCCGCGGGTCACGACCGTCGTGTCGTGCTCGTTCTTCGATGTTGAGCGTTCCTCCTGCAAGCGGCGATGTGGGGGCGCGTGGACCGACCCGTGAACTTTCGAGCCGTGGCCCGCCCGGGCCTGGTCTTAATGGCAGCGGTTCTGACGCTGATGGTGACGGACGTGCGCGCGATCTCACCGGCGCGGACGAATTCGAATGAACGGAATCATTCTGGTGTGCATTGGCGGGCGATGCAGCAGTCGCTGGTGCGCGGCGAAGTCGTGATGGAGGGAACGGGCCGGCCGGTTGCGGGTGGGCCAGTCGTGCTCGTGGCAGGAGGCCGGGTCGTCGCGCGGACGCTGACGGATGGAGCGGGAAGGTTCCGGCTTCCTTCGTCCGGTGACGGGCCGTTCGAGGTGCGGGTACGGGTTACGGGCCGGCCGGAGACGACGTCGGCGGTAACGGACAGTGTGGTTCGGCTGGTGATTGCGGACGTGTCAGTCGACGTTACGGCATTGTCGCGCGCGGGCGATGCGGCGAAGTGTGTGGCAGCGAATTCGGCAGGCAGCGCGGGCCGTCTGTGGGCGGAGGCGAAGAAGGCTCTCGAAGTCGAAGCCTGGGGCCGTGCGGAGCGTGTGTTCAGTTACGATGTATTCCAGTACGATCGCGTGTTGAACGCGGAGCAGCGGATCGAGCGGGAGCGTGGCCGGCTTGTGGACGGCATCGTGGACAGCCCGTCGCGCGGCCGGCCGTGGGAGCTTGTCCTGCGCGAAGGTTATGCAGAGAGCACGCCGCGCGGCGATATCCTGTACGCGCCGGATGGCGATGTTCTGCTGTCGGACGCATTCACTTCAACGCATTGTTTCCGGATCGCGACAGGCGATCACGGTCGAGTAGGGCTCGCCTTCGCGGTGCTACCGGACCGAAGCGTCGTGGACATCGAAGGCGTGATGTGGTTCGATGCACGGACGGCAGAGTTACAGAAGATCGAGTTTCGGTACACGGGTCTGGACGTCGAGGGACGGGAAGGGCCGGGCGGCGGCCTCGATTTCACGCATCTTCCGGCTGGCCACTGGACGTTGAGCCGCTGGTTCGTCCGGACGCCCGCACCGGGCGCTGCGCAGGGTTCGCGGGAGGAGGGTGCCGAGGTGATCCGTGTCATGCACCTGAACGGCGCGATCGTGCCCGTCGTGCATCGTGCGGCACTGATCGGGACGGTGACGGACAGCGCAGGCGGTTCACCGGTGCGGGGTGCAACGCTTTCGCTCACCGGGACCGAGTACGAGGCCACGACGAACGAGGATGGCCGGTTCTACATCCCGGAGCTGCCGCCGGGCCGGTTCCAGTTGGGCGTGACCGTGGGGCAGGGCGACCCATCGAACGCGCGTGACGTATGGGTCGCGTCGAATCAGGCAACCGATGTCACGTTGACCGTTCACCCATCGCGCGGCACGGCCGGTGCCGTCGAGTCACCGCCACGCATGACGACGCTGGACAGTGTGCGCACGTTCCTGAACGAGATGGGTCTGCGCTCGACAACGCGTGTCGACAGTCTGATTCGTGTCGGCATCAGGACAGGCGAGCTGGGCATGCTCGCCGGTCGAGTCACGGACTTCGGAACCGGCCGGCCGATTGCCGGGGTTGCGATCCGGCTGCCGGACATCGATCGGTCCGTGCTGACGGAACCGGATGGCCGGTTCGCGATCACCGACATCCCAGCGGGCCAGATCGTCCTGCACGCCGAGATGATCGGCTACGCGACGCGCACGGAAAGGATCGTCATCACGCCGGGTGAAATCGTCGAGGCCACGTTCGGCCTCGCCACACAGCCGATTGTCCTCGATCCGATCCGCGTGACGATCCGTTCTCGCTGGCTCGACAGCAATGGCTTCTACGACCGCCGCGTCTCCGGCCTTGCCGGCCATTTCATCACGCGCGCGGACATCGAGCGGCGCTCACCCGCTCAGTTCACCGAGCTGCTCCGCGATCTACCGGGTGTTTCCATCGTGAGCGATGGCGTCGGCAAACTCGAAGTCCGCTTCCGCCGCGTGACGACCATGACCGGCAACGTCAGCGACATGGCCCGCGGCTGCGAGCCCGCCGTCTACTACGACGGCGTTCCCATGAATATCGGCTTCGACCGCTTGCACGAGATCCCGCTCCCGTTCATCGACGGTGTCGAAGTGTACGTCGGCGCCGCCACGCCCATCAAGTTCAAGCACCCCTGTGGGGTGATCCTGATCTGGACGAGACGGCCGCGCTAGAACGAGCGCGGTCAGAGAACAGAAGAGGCGTTTCTGGGGCTGGTTTCTGGGGCTGGTTTCTGGTTGGAACGGAACAGGCGTTTCTGGGGCTGGTTTGTCGGGCGGTTTCTGGTTGAAACGGAAGAAGGCGTTTCTCGGGGTGGTTGCCCGGGTGCAAAGTCTCCACCTGACCCAACAAGAAACCAGCCCCAGCAACCAGCCCCAGAAACGTTTCTATTCTTTTCCCCCCTCCAAATAAGTATAGCCTGCCAGTCCCTCGATGTAATCCGCGATGAACGCGTTGGCTTCGGCGCGGGTGATGTCGTTGGCAGCCTGGATCTTGCGACGGAACGTGGCGACGAGGTCCTGCGGATTGAACTGGACGTAGTTCAGGACTTCGGTAATCGTGTCGCCGTGCACGAGGTCGCCGATCTCGTAGCCGTGGTCCGTCACGCGGATATGAACGGCATTCGTGTCGCCGAACAGGTTGTGCAGGTCGCCGAGGATCTCCTGGTAGGCGCCGGTCAGGAAGATGCCGAGGATGTACGGTTCGCTGTGATCGAAGGCGTGCAGTTCGAGGCTGGTCTTTGGTTTTCTCCAGCCCACGAACAGATCGATCTTGCCATCGGAATCGCAGGTCACATCCTGGAGCGTACCGCGGCGGGCGGGCTCCTCGGTGAGACGGTGAATGGGCATGATCGGGAAGAGCTGGTCGATGGCCCACGAGTCTGGCAGGGACTGGAAGACGGAGAAATTGCAGAAGTATCGGTCGATAAGGATGGTCTCGACTTCGGGCAGGATGTCCTCGAACTCGTCCGCCTCACCGCTTGCCAGATGTCGAATGCGGTTCATAATGGCGAGGTATAGACGTTCGGCAATGGCGCGTTCGCGCAGGGAAAGAACACCACTGTTGAAGTGTTGTTGAAGCTGTTCCTTGGCAAAGGCGGTGTCGTGGTACGCTTCACGGAGGCTGCGGCCATCGATTTCGCGGTAGGTCGCAGCGAGGTCGTGCACGACGGGGTGTGCATCTTCGGGCACGGAATCGGGCGCTTCGGCGATCTGGGTTTCGAGGTCGATGACGTTGATGAGGAGGAGTGCGTGATGCGCGGTGAGGGCGCGACCTGACTCGCTGATGATATGGGGCATGGGCATGTCGTTCTCGCGACACGCCTCAGCGAGGAGGTACACGATGTCGTTGGCGTACTCCTGAATCGAGTAGTTCACGCTCGCGCTGCTGGTCGAGCGGGTGCCATCGTAATCGACACCGAGGCCGCCGCCGACATCGACGTACTCGATATCGACGCCGAGTTCACGCAGCTCGACGTAGTAGCGTGCGACTTCGGTCATGGCCTGCTTGATGGAGCGGATCTCGGGGATCTGTGACCCGAGGTGGAAGTGGACCATGCGCAGGATATCGACGCGGCCGGCGGCGCGCAGTTTGTCGAGAACGCGCATCAGCTCGGACGCGGTGAGGCCGAACTTGCTCTTCTCGCCGGCTGTCTCGGACCAGCGGCCTGCGCCGGCCGACGTGAGCTTGACGCGGACGCCGGCCGTCGGCGTCACGTCCATCTGGCGCGATACGCGCAACAGTGTATCGACTTCGCTGATCTTCTCGAGCACGATCAGGACACGGTGTCCGAGCTTCTGGCCCATGAGCGCCAGCCGCACGTACTCCTCGTCCTTGTAGCCGTTGCAGACAATGACGTGGTCGGTCCGTTCGGTAAGCGCGAGGACCGCCTGGAGCTCCGGCTTGCTGCCGACTTCGAGGCCAACGCCGTGCTCGTTGCCGTACTGCACGATCTCTTCGATGATGTGGCGCTGCTGGTTGACCTTGATCGGGTACACCGTCGTGTAGTTGCCGGTATATCCGAATTCGGCGATGGCGGAGCGAAACTTCTCGGCGAGCGTGTGGATGCGTGTCCTCAGGATGTCGGAGAAGCGCAGCAGGAGCGGCAGTCCGACGCCCTGGGCCTCGAGGTCCATGGCGAGTTCGAACAGGTCCAGGCCACGGTCGGGGTCCTTGGTGGGATGCACGGTCACGTGACCCCGTGCATTCACACCGAAGTAACCGATGCCCCATCCTTCGATGTTGTACAGTTCCTTCGAATCCTCGATCGTCCAGCGCATTCGCTCCTGCCGTCAGGCCGACATGTGTCAGATGGGCCGAACAAGTTGGGGCCGTCCGGGCTCTGGCGGAAGTGGCGGGCGCGATTCACATTCCGCGCGCCGCCGGCGCGGTGGCTCTCGAGCGGTGGCTGTTGACGAGCGCACTCCGTGAGTCGACACCAGGCGAGACAAACGAAGGCGAGGCCCGCGCCGGCGGGCCGGCGTACTGTTCGAATGGAGACACGGTGACGCCGAACCGGCGCGACGCGGCAGCGGCAGGACGCGGGCCCCTCGAACGAAACAGCCCGGCGGGAGGACGAATGGGTGTGCCGGACGAACTCCAGCAACTGGCGTGGGAGCTGCCTCACAACTTCCTCGGCCTCGATGAAGCCGCGAGCGATTTCGCGACTGCGCGAGCCGTGATCCTGCCCGTACCGTACGAATCCACGACGAGCTACGGCGGTGGCACCGGCGGTGGCCCGGCCGCCATCCTGGCCGCTTCACGCTATATCGAACTCTACGATCAGGAACTCGATTGTGAACCGTACGAGATCGGCATTGCAACTCTGCCAGCGTTATCATTGACCGGCGCTGGCGCGGCGCACGCCATCGCCGAGCTGCGCACGGCGTATGACGCTCTGCTCGATACGGGCGATCGCTTCATCGTGATGCTGGGCGGCGAGCACTCCATCACGAGCGCACCGGTCCTTGCCTGGGCCGATCGCATTGCTCCACAACGTCTGTCCGTTCTCCAGATCGACGCGCACACCGACCTTCGCCTCGAATACGAAGGCAGCGCGTACTCGCACGCGTCCGTCATGGCTCGCACGATGGATCGCGTCGACATCACGGCCGTCGGCATTCGCGCTCTCACTCGCGACGAGCGCGAACTCGCGCGGACAGCCGACAACATCCACATCTTCCTTGCCGATGACATACACACGGGCGAGGCCTGGATCGATGATGTGATGGCGACACTCGGTGAGGTGGTGTACATCACGTTCGATGTCGATGGCTTCGACCCGTCCCTCGTTCCCTCGACCGGGACACCCGAGCCCGGCGGCCTCCAGTGGTATCCCGTCCTGAAACTGCTGCGCCGCGTCTTCCGCGAGCGCCGCGTCGTCGCCGCCGACGTCGTCGAACTCGCACCCATCGCCGGCCTCGCCGCACCCGATTTTCTGGTGGCGAAACTGGTGTATAAGATGATTGGATACAGGGCGGACCATAAACAGAACTAGAAACGTTTCTGGGGCTGGTTTCTGGGGCTGGTTTCTTGTTGGAACGGAGTAACGGAGTATTGCGTAACGATACCTACGTTGGCGTGCAATCCGTGTCTGCGTCGGGCGCGCGGCGAGCGCGCGGCGAGCGAGCGGCGAGCGAGCGGCGAGCGAGCGGCAACGACGGTGGATCCTGCGGACCGCTGCAAGGTTTCAGATTCAGCCGCTTCCGCAGCATGTCCCTCCCGCAGTAATCCGTTGCCAGAAACCAGCCCCAGAAACCAGCCCCAGAAACGCCCCCCTCAGTGATACCGCCTGAACAACTGGTGCAGATCAAGAGGATCATCGATGACGTGGCCGGCGGGGACGAGGCCGGGCGCGGACAGCAGGAACGGCCAGTATTGAGCGCCGCCGAGAGCGCCGTGGGCGCCGACCTGGTCATCGAAGCAGATGCAGAGGTTGCGATCGGGGTCGAACTTGCCGAACAGGATGAGGTCGCCGGCGTTGCGAAGCTGTGCGAGGCGGGCGATCTCGGCGCATTCGCGGGGTTCGACGGCATAGGGTGCGAGCGGATTCTCGCCCTCGAGGATCTCGAGATCGCCGGCGGGTGTGATCAGGGCACGGCCGCGCATGGATTCGACGTGGGCGCCATCGACAAGGCGAGTGATGACGGCGCCGATGCCGCGGTGTGCCACGAGGAAGTAGTAGAGGGCGCGGTGTTCGGGATCGGCGCGGACCTCGTCGAGCGTGAGGGGTTCGGCTGGATCGGTCCAGTAGACGTGTGCGAGCGATGACGAGTACGTGACGACCATCTGGACATCGCTGGCTTCGCGCACAACTTCGGCGACGAGTGGAAAGAGGCCGTACTGGCTGCGCAGCCAGCGCGCGATGCGCAGGCCGACGCGGCGAGTCGGGTGCACCGATTTTTCTGCGACTTCCTCGAGTTCGCGGACGAGGAAAGCCAGAGAGTCCTGTGCATCGCCGGCAAAGCGGCCGGTCTCGGCCATGACCAGCGCACCGTGACGCACGGCACCGACAATGGTGTCGCCGATGGTCTCGCCGAATTCGACGCGGTATGGCACGGACGGGGTCTGGCCGTGATCGGACAGAATCCACACGTCATACGGCCGGCCGGGCAGGCGGCGCACCATCTTGAGGATGTCGGCGACGCGGCGATCGAGGGCGCGCACACTGGCCAGTGCCGGCCGCGAGCGCGGGCCGAAGTGGTGCGCGTATTCATCGTATGAATTATACGTCGTGTAGATGGCCGGTGAGCCGACGTAGATGTCGAGCAGGACGGCGAGTGTCTGGAGTTCGCGTAACACGACGTTCGTGCCGATGTGCAGCAAGGGGATGTACCACCAGTAGTGTGTCGAATGGCCACGCAACTGGCTGACGAGGCGGTTCCACTCCTCGAGCAGGTATTCCCACAGGCTGGCCAGCACCATGCGGACCATGCGGAACGGGTGCAGCATCGAGAGCATGAGAACCCGCCCGCCGCCCATCTTCTGAAAGAAGGGCTGTGGCTCGCGGGCGGCAAACGTAAAGGCAGCCCGGTCGGCACCGCCATCGAAGATGTTGGTATAACTCGAGCCGTTGGCGAGGATGCCGTGATCGGGCAGGCGGTCGCGGACGAACTGAACGTCAGCGGCCCGCGAGCAGACAATGGTGCGGCGTTCCTTCTTCTCGTAGAAACGGAATGCGGGAATGCCGTCCTTGGTGCCGAAGAAGATGGCGGCTTGCGCGGCGGGTGTTGCACTGGGCAGGCCGGCGGGATACCTGCGCAGTTCCCAGCCGTGGCGCTCGAGCAGGCGCCGGATGTTGGGTGCGAAGCCTTGCCGCACGGCGCGCATCAGATCATCGTGACTCAGTGCATCGATCTGAATGACAATGAAGCCACGGCGGTCATCGCGGGCGCGTTGACGCCGTTCTCGTACGAACGGGAAGTACTTGATTCGATAGTAGAGGCGGAGGAGCGCACTACGCAGCCGCCGGAATCGGACACGGAACGACATGGATATATCCTTCGCCGTAGCCTTCCTCGCAGGGTTTCTGTCGTTTCTGTCGCCGTGCGTGCTGCCGCTCGTACCCGCTTATCTCGGCCTGGTGACGGGCATGTCACTCGACGATCTGCGCGAGTCGCCATCCCGGAAAGCGGTGCTCGTGCCGTCGGCGTTCTTCGTGCTCGGCTTCAGTCTGGTCTTTCTGCTGCTCGGCGCGAGTGCAACGATGATCGGCAGCATATTCCAGGTTTACCAGGACTGGATTGCGCGCATTGGCGGCGTCATCGTCATCCTGTTCGGGCTGCACCTGCTGGGTGTATTCCGCGTGACGCCGCTGCTGCGCGAAAAACGGCTTCATCTGGCATCAACGCCGAAAGGGTACTTCGGCGCGACGCTCGCCGGTGTCGCGTTCGGTGCAGGCTGGACACCGTGCATCGGCCCGGTCCTCGGGACGTTGCTGACGTGGGCCATCGTCCGGGACACGATGTGGGATGCGATGCTCCTGCTGGGCGGCTACTCGATGGGTCTGGCCGTCCCGTTTCTGATCGCCGCGGCCGCGACGAGTTCGTTCCTTGGCGCCTCGCAACGATTGCGCGGCATGATCCCGGTCATCGAGCGGGCATCCGGCGCGCTGCTCGTTGCCGTTGGCCTGCTTCTCGTGACCGGTACGTTCACCGCGCTGTCGGCCTTCTTTGCGCGGTTCACGCCGGCGTTTCTGCTCGACCGTTTGTAGGAGGGCTGGTCGGGCCATCGAGCCACGTGCCGATCTGGCGAAGCAGTTCGCCGGGCTCGATCGGCTTGACGAGAAGGCCGAGGCACCCGATCTCGAGGACGGACCGCTTCGTTTCGGGCCCGGACCGGCCCGTCATCGCGACAATCCGGATGTCGGCGGTCCCGGCGTCCGCGCGCAGGATGCGAGCGACGTCCAGACCGGAACCGTCCGGCAGGCCGAGATCGAGAAGGACGAGGGAGGGCTTCTGCGCCGCGATGGCCACCAGCGCCTCATCCGCCGTTCCGGCCTCGCGGACCCGGTAGCCTGACGCCTCCAACAGCGTGCGGAAGACTCGCCGCAGCACGGCTTCGTCCTCGACGAGAAGAATCGTCGCGGGATTTCTGTTCATGATCGTCGGTGGAAGCTATTCCGTCGGCAGCCGATCAGGCAACCGGCCGTTCGGGATTGGCCGCCGCAGGCCATCCGGTCCCGCGTCGGCCTCGCCGGAACGTCCGCCATGTCGCGGTTTCTGCGCGTCCACGGCGCAGGGAAGGATCAGCCAGGGACGGGCGCGAATTTCACGCCGTGAGCTGCGTTATTCAACAAAGGGCCGATGGCCACGCCGAGAGGCGGCATCGCAGGCAGGGACCATGAACGAAGTCGAAGGCGGTACTGGCCGGACCGTGACGGAGCTGCTCCACGAGTTGGCGGGAGGCCGATCGGAGGCACTCGGCGACCTGATGCCACTCGTGTACGGTGAGCTGAAGCAACTGGCGAAGCGACATCTGCGAGGCGAGCGAACGGACCATACGCTGAGCCCGACCGGACTCGTCCACGAGGCATATCTCCGCCTGGTCGAGATCCAGCGCGTGGACTGGCAGGACCGGGCCCACTTCCATGCCATGGCATCGCGCGCGATGCGGCGGGTACTGATCGATCACGCGCGCGCGAAGTCGCGCCACAAGCGGGGTGGTGAAGTGGTGCGCGTCACGTTGGACGATGACGTGGCGGCCAGTGGCAGCGATGCTCTCGAATGGCTGGCGTTGGGTGAAGCACTCGAGCGTCTCGAATCCATCTCGGAACGCGCGTGCCGGGTCGTCGAGTGCCGCGTGTTCGGCGGCCTCGAGGTCGAAGACACGGCGAGGGCGCTGGGCATCTCGGCGGCGACGGTGAAGCGGGACTGGGCATTCGCCCGGGCGTGGCTCAATCAGTCACTCGAGGCAGGGGCCACCGGCTGACCACCGAGGCGATGGCCTGGCGGCGGAGCTGACGTCAAGCGCGCCCACGTGCCGGGCATGCGCCTGACCACCGAGGCGATGGCCTGGCGGCGAGGCCGTTCGGTGCCATTGCAGCGAACGTCCGGACCGCTCGACCCGGGGGATCGGCCGGCGCGACCGGTTGAGCTTCCGAGTGGCCGGAACTCGCCTGTCCGAGAGATATGGCGAACACGAACTGGCAGCAGATCCAGGACCTGTTTTCAGCGGCTCTCGACCGGCCGATGGAAGAGCGGGCATCGTTCGTCCGCGAGGCGGCCGGCGAGCCGGCGCTGGCGGACGCGGTCCTCGGACTGCTGTCCTCACACGAGCGCCCGAGCCGCCTCGATACCCTCGTCGATCGCGTGTCGGAAGCCGCAGCCGAGGCGGTACCCGCGACGATCGGGCCGTACCGCGTGGTCCGGCTGCTCGGGCGGGGTGGGATGGGGACGGTCTATCTCGCCGAGCGGGCGGACGGCCAGTTCGAGCATCGCGTAGCACTCAAGATCCTGCGCAGCGACCGTGCCGGCGAAACGTGGCGGCGCCGGTTCCTGACCGAGCGCCAGATCCTTGCCCAGCTGGTCCACAAGAACATCGCGTGGCTGCTCGATGGCAACGTCACGGAAAGCGGCTCGCCATATCTGGTCATGGAGTACGTCGAGGGTCTGCCTGTCCTCGAGTACTGCGACGTTCACCGGCTCAATCTCGAGAAACGCCTCCGCCTGTTTCTCGATGTGTGTGCGGCTGTCGAATACGCACACCGCAAACTCATCGTCCACCGTGATCTCAAACCGGGTAACATCCTGGTCACGGGCGATGGTGTCGTAAAGCTGCTCGACTTCGGCATCGCGAAACTGCTCGACCCGGATCCTGCGTGGCCGAACGAGGCGACCGGGACCGGCATGCGACTCATGACACCGGAGTACGCATCGCCGGAGCAGGTCCGCGGTGAGCGTGTGGGTACGCCGAGCGACGTGTACCAACTGGGCCTGCTCGCGTTCCAGCTGCTGACCGGCCGCCGGCCGTATCGTGTGCGTGGCCACACACCGAGTGCGATCGAACTCGCCATCCTGAGTGCGGATCCGCTGCGCCCGTCGAACGCGATCACGATCGCAGCGGCGAACGGAGCCGATGACGAACAGGCCGATACGGACTCGCTGGCGAAGGCGCGCAGTACGACGGCAGCGCGTCTTGGCCGCCAGCTCGCCGGTGACCTCGACCACATCGTACTCAGGGCGCTGCGCAAGGAACCGGAACAGCGCTACGGTTCGGCGACGGAGCTGGCGGAGGATGTGCGCCGCCACCTCGACGGCCGTCCGGTCCTCGCCCGCCGCGGCACCGTGCGATACCGCGCCTCGCGATTCGTGCGGCGCCACCGCGTGATCGTGGCGGCCGCCATCCTCGTTGCATTCACGCTCGCAGCCGGCATCCTCGGTACGACGTGGCAGATGGGGCGGGCTCGCGAGCAGGCGAGGCTTGCGGCCGAGCAACGCGATCTGGCGCGGCTGGAAGCCGAGAAGGCGAGCCGTATCGCAACGTTCCTGACCGACCTGTTCGAGGTTGCGGGCGAGGGCGATGTGCGAACCGATACGCTTCGGCTGCTGCCCGTGCTCGAGCGGGGCGCGGAGCGACTGCGCGAAGAACTCGCAGACCAGCCGGAGGTCATGGCGAGCGCACTGGTCACGATCTCCGATCTCCATGAGAAACTCGGTCGCTACGAGGATGCGAGGCGGTACGCCGAAGCCGCGCTCGAGACACGGCGCGCCGTGCTCGATGCGCAGCACCCCGATGTCGCCGAGGCGCTCGACAACCTGACGGGCGTTCTGCTCGATCTCGGCCAGATCGCGGATGCGGGCACATACGCCGAAGAGGCTGTTGCGATCCGGCGGGCCGGCCTCACCGGCGCTGTTCCCGACAGCGCGCTGCTGACGTCGGCGGCGAGCAGCCTGCATAATCTTGCGGTCACGAACTGGCGGCAGCGCAACCTCGAGCGCGCGGATTCGCTCGAGACAGAGGCCATCGCGCTCTACGATTCCGCCGGCACGACCGAGACCACACAACTGGCGAGTTCGCTCGACGTGCTCGGGCTCATCCGCCAGGATCTCGGCCGGCCCGACGAGGCTGTCGATCTGACGCAGCGTGCACTCGCCATCCGGCGCCGCAATCTGACCTCGCCGCACATGCTCATCGCCATCGGCATGAACAATGTCGCGACCGCGCTCATGATCGCGAAGCGGCCCGCCGAGGCAGAGCCGTTGCTGCTCGAGTCGCTCGAGATGCGCCGGGCCCTGCTCGGCGATGAGCACCCTCAGGTGGCAGCCGCGATTCACAACCTTGGCGCGCTCTACAAGGATCTGCACCGGGATGATGAAGCGATTGCGCGCTACATGACGGCCCTCGAGATGCGCCGGCGGCTGCTCGGCCCGCAGCATCTCGATGTCGCGCTGTCGCTGTCATCGATCGCCCTGCTGTACCACGAGCGGGGTCGTTTCGCCGAAGCGCTGCCGTTGTTTGGAGAAGCGTTACCGCTGTGGCGACGGGGTCTTGGCGAGGGACATGGACTGTCCCTTCGTACGCAGGGATTCCATGGCGATTGTCTGAGCAAGGTAGGCCGCTTCGAGGAAGCCGAACGCGAGTTGCTGGCCGCACACGAGGGCCTGGTGAAGCTGGTTGGCGACGCGCACAGCGAGACGAAGCGAGCCGTGGGGTTCCTCCATGCGTTGTACACTGCGTGGGGCCGGCCGGAGGACGCGGCGAGGTACGCAGGCCCCGGCTCGTAAGTCAGTCAGCCGACATCGAGCGTTTCGGTCAGGAGCTGGCGCCGCAGCAGGGACGCGTACAGACCGGCCTGCTCGATCAGCTGAGAGTGCGTTCCGCGTTCGACAATCGCCCCATCGTCGAGCACGAAAATGCGGTCCGCGTTCATGACTGCGCTCACCCGATGACTGACGATGATGGCAGTCCGACGCGCGATCACGTCCGAGAGCCCGCGCAGGATCTCGGTTTCTGTCTGCGTATCCACGGCACTGAGCGAATCGTCGAGGATGAGGACGCGCGCATCGCGGGCAATCGCGCGCGCGAGTGTGGCTCGCTGGCGCTGCCCGCCGGACAGATTGACGCCACGCTCGCCGAGCCGGGTTTCGAAGCCGTCGGGGAACGCGGCAATGGTCTCGCTGAGACGAGCGATGTCAGCGGCCTGCTCGATGCGGCCGTCCCGTTCGACACCGGGTGGCAGGCCGAGCGCGATGTTCTCGGCGATCGTATCCGAGAACACGAACGCATCCTGTGGTACGAGGGCGATCATCGTGCGCAGCTGATCCAATGGGATACGATCGAGCGGCACGCCATCGAGGAGGACCATGCCGCGGGTCGGATCGTGTCGCCGCGTGATGAGAGACACGATCGTCGATTTCCCGGAACCGGTCGGGCCGACGAGCGCGGCCGTCTCGCCGGCCGGTATGTGGAAGGACACGCCCCGCAGGACATCGCGCTCCGTGCCGGGGTAGCGGAACCAGACATCGCGAAACTCGACATCGCCGCGCGGCCTTGCGACCACCGTGGGCTGGGCATGTTCACGCACGGCCGGCTCTGCGTCGAGAACCTGAATGATGCGGCCCATCGATGCGGCGCCGCGCTGGAACAGGTTGATGACCCAGCCGATCGCGATCATCGGCCACGCGAGCTGTCCGAGGTAGAAGAAGAAGGCGACGAACTCACCCGGTGTATTCCGGCCCGTCATGACGTCGATGCCACCGAACCAGAGAACGGTCAGGATGCCCAGCCCTGTAAGAACCGCGAGCAGAGGATGGAACAGCGCCGACGTCTTCGCGAGCGCCATGTTGCGCTGGAAGTATTCCTGGTTGAGGGCTTCGAATTCTGCCTCCTGTGCGGTCTCCTGACTGTATGCGCGCACGATGCGCACACCGCTCAGGTTCTCCTGGACCATGGTCGAGAGGACGCCGAAATGTTGCTGGATGCGCTCGAACTTCCGGTGAATCACGCGCCCGAAGTAGATCATGACGGGCGGCAACAGCAACATGGGCAGGATGGAAATCACGGTGAGGCGGGCGTTGTACGCGATCATTATGCTGAGCGCGAGCACCGTCGTGACCGCCGTATTCATCAGATACATGACGCCGGGGCCGATGGCCATGCGCACCGCCTGGGTATCGTTGGTCAGGCGGCTCATCAGTTCGCCGGTGTGCATGCGGCCATAGAAGGAGGCGTCGAGGTGGAGCATGTGGCGGAAGACGTCGTCGCGCAGATCGATCTCGATGCGGCGAGACACGCCATTGAGCAGTTGCCGCATGCCGAACCGCGCAAAGCCGCTGAAGATCGCGGTACCGACGATGAGAGCGGCCTGTTCGAGAATCAGGGCGAGCGAAACGCCTTCGCTTGCCATGGCATCGATCGCGCGGCCCAGCAACCACGGCAACAGAATGCCCGCAACGTTGCTGAATGCAACGAGGACAAGCCCGAACCCGATCGGCCAGCGATACGGGCGCGCGTACGGCAGTGCGCGCCGAAGGTGCGTCATGCAGTTGCCCGCGAGAGTTCGCGAAGACCGTAACCATGCGGGGTCAGCGATGCCCGTCGATGCTGCACCCCGCCCCGACCATGGCATGCCGGTTGCCCCCCAGAACCACCGGGACTCGACCGGTCACTCGGGCGAAGTTTACCCGGCGAACGAGGGACGTTCAAGGCGTGTGGCAGAGGCAGGAGATGAGGATGCGAAGGGATAAAGCATGGCCGTTCATGGCGCTTGCGGCGCTTCTGTGGGTGGGAGCAACGGGCTGTGGCAGGGAGGATGGCGGCCAGGCGGACACCGGCGATGAGCTGGAACAGGAGCTGAAGCTGGCCCTCCAGGGGGACACGGGACCGGCCGTTTTCGAGGACACGAGCATCGCGGCTCGGGACGAGGCCGTTCAGGCCGAACAGCCGCCGCCCCCCGTCACTGCCTCGCCGCCGAGACAGACAGGATCGGCTGAACCGGCACCTCGTCGACCCGAACCTCGACCCGTACGCACTGCGCCGGAACGGTCGGAGGAAGATCCGCCCACCGTCATCGTGCGCGAGCCCGAACCGCGCGTCCTGACCGCGATCGTTCCGATCGGCACAACCATGAGTCTCACGCTCGATGAGCAGTTGTCGACCGAGACGAGCAGGGCGGGCGATGCTTTTTCTGCGACGCTACAGCAGCCCGTCTACGATGCGGACGGCACGGTCCTGATCCCGACCGGCGCCGCCGTTCGCGGGCGCGTGACGCACGTACAGAAGAGCGGGCACGTCGGTGAAACCGCCCTGCTCAACGTCGCATTCGAAGCGGTTTCATGGGGAGACTCGAGGTACCCGCTCGAAGCGACCGTCGTGCAGGCCAACCCGGAGCGCGTCTCCCGGTCGAGCACCGCCGAGCAGATCGGCAAGGTCGCCGCCGGCGCCGCGGCCGGTGCAATCCTCGGTCGCGTCATTGGCGGCAAGAACCGTGACGCCGTGAAGGGCGCCGTCGTCGGCGCAGCCGCGGGCACGGCCATCGCGCTCGGCACCGCGGATGTGGACGCCGTTCTGAAGGCGGGCTCGCTGATGGTGATCCGGACCGACCAGCCGCTCGAGGTCGTCATCCGCGAGTAACGCGAGCTTCTCGTCGCGCCCGCTCAATAACTCGTTGTCACCACTACTCGCCTCAGGGCCACACGGCGCTTCGCTGTGCCGGCCGGTGCCGGCGGCAAGACTGGTGCTCGAGTACCAGCACCCTTCAGCCTTCGCGAGTCCAGATGTTCCCTGTGCACGTGGCTGGCGCGGCGATGAGTAGCCGGAGGGCGGCGACTCCGTGCGTCCAGATGTTCCCTGTGCACGCCCTGAGCGGCCGCACACCGTCCGATCTGCGGCGAGGATCGTGAGAAGGGCGCGGCGTTGCGCCTCTTCGGTCGACAATGCCTCCGATGTCGCGGCATTACCGCCCCAGGATGCATCACGGCGGTTGTGACGATCGGGCCGGCTTGCCAGATTCGTACGACAGTGTTCGGTCAACGGCCACAGCGCGCTTTGTCGAACATCGGGCAATGGGTTCCGCCTTGTTTCGAGTAGCAGGCACACCCCCCAAGAGCTCGAGACCTTGCCAGGCGGAATCGACGTGCTTACATTGTGCTTACTAATGGAGGAACGCGCATGAAGACGCGAATCGTTCGTATTGGCAATTCCCGGGGTATCCGGATTCCCAAGCCGCTGCTGGAACAGTGCCGCTTGCCGGAGGAGGTGGAGCTGGCCGTCGAGGACAACACCATTGTGATCCGGCCCGGCACCAAGCCGCGGGAAGGCTGGGTGGAAGCGTTCGAGCGCATGGCCGAGCAACGGGACGATGAGCTGTTGGACGCGGAGGCACCGGTGTTGTCGGTTTGGGACGAGGTGGAATGGGAGTGGTGAAGCGTTTCGAGGTGTATCTCGTGAATCTGGACCCCACGCTGGGCCACGAAATCCAGAAGATTCGGCCCTGTCTGGTCATCAGTCCGGACGAGATGAATCGTTTCATCCGAACGGTGATCGTGGCTCCCATGACCACACGCGGCCGCCCCTATCCAACGCGCGTGTCATGTCGTTTCGAGAAAAAGGATGGCCAAGTGGTATTGGACCAGATTCGGACGGTCGACAAGGTAAGGCTGGTGAAGCGCCTCGGGCGCCTGGGAAAGAAAGTGCAAGATCGCGTGCTTGACGTTTTGGCTGAGATGTTTGCGCCGTGATGCGCGGGTTGGTCGCAAGGAATCATATTGCGTCGTCCGTGGTCAGTACCGTGCGATCGTATGGCCCGTCGCCGAAGGAATCGCTGGGCTCCCGGGCGGAGCCCCCGCAGATAACACGGCCATTTCACGCAGCGCGCGCTGGCGCACGCTTGCCCGCAGGCCATGAAAGGAGTAGACGTGAAGGGCGTGGAGACCCCTGCGCCGTGCTTCGCCCGGCTCCGGGGCTTCGTGAACAACCGAGACGTTATGCCTCACTTTAGACAAGGTTGACATCTGCAATGCCTCGAGCGTACGCGAACGTGATGCAGTTTTACGTTCAGTTGGAAGATGTCCATCCGGCGATATGGCGCCGCTTCCAAGTCCCCGGCCAGTACACGTTCTGGGACTTGCACGTGGCCGTTCAGGACGTCATGGGTTGGCTGGATACCCACCTCCACCAGTTCGACGTGAAGAGCCCTGAGACCGGCGAAACAGTCTCGTTCTCGCTTCCCGATGACGAGGGTTGGAGTGCGCGCCCAATTCTGGTCGACTGGGAGCACCGGATCCGCGATTACTTCCGCGAGCCCGGTGATCAGGCACGGTATTCGTACGATTTTGGAGATGATTGGGAGCACCTGCTCAAGCTCGAAGCGATTCTGCCAGTCGCCAAAGGAGTGCGGTACCCTACTTGCCTCGGCGGAGAGCGTGCTTGTCCGCCGGAGGATTGCGGCGGTGTTCCGGGCTATGAAGATCTGCTGGCCGGCGATCCTGACCTGGTCGAGTGGGCTGGTGGCGACTTCAAGCCTGAAGCTTTTGAGCCACTGTCCGTCCGCTTCAGCAATCCACGGCAACGATGGAGATGGGCATTCGGCCAGGACGGGTAGACGCCCTGGAAGAACGTACGGTGCATAATCGAATCGAAGCGTCCATGCAGAGTTCTCTGGTGGCATGAACCGACATGGCTACGGCCGTACTGCGGCTAACTACGCGCTCACGCCGCGGCCGCTAGCGTCCTGTCGAGCGGTTCCAGCCGTGGGAGCACTATGAGGGGCCAGCGACTGTGGTTGAGCCTCCCAGCACCGTTCATGCGATCTGGGAAGACGTCGACCGGAGGCTCTGGGTCGTTCTTCACGCAAAGGATGCAGAATCAATGCGAGAGCGATGGGATGTCGGCTGCCGAGGAAATCGCGTTCCACGAGAAGTCGAGTCCGCAGCGACTTTCTGCGGTTCCACCTCGCACCAATTGATGACGCGCGGCGCGACAGCTTTCGACAGCCCGCATTGCGTCGTCGAAGGAGTCGCGGGCCGGCAACCACATGACGCCTGCCTTATATCCATATCCATTGTACGGCTTGATTCAATTCAAGGACAAGCCACTGCGAGGGCGATGGCGCAAGCCGCTGCCTATCTACGAGATCGTCCGTTGGCGATGTCTGCTCCGCCGCTTATGCTGGGAAGAATGCAGGTGGTGGTCCGGAGGCACGGAGTTCGGTAGTTCCGGCATCGATCATGATCTTCGGACGACACCGCGTTCCGCCTGGCTCAAGAGGGAGGGACGACTCTCGCTTCGCGTTCCCGAGTAGCTCGCGCACTTCGTCTTCAGTCCCGCGTGTTCGACGTCTTCGCTCCTTGCGCAACGCCCGGCTGTCCGCCCTGGCAATGACAAGCGTCCCGGCGGCGGAGCCCGCGCCCAATAGCGTCGACGCCCCTTTGATTATCCCGAGGATCGTGAGGCCAGACCCGAGGAGTCCTTCAGAGACGGCAAGCCCTCCGAGAAGCAGACCTGCCAGGCTCCCGATGCGACGGATCGTTGAAGCGACTACTGGTCGAAGCTTCGACGGCCCTCGGCAACGCTGAGGACAGAAGAGAAGATCGTCCCACCGATGAAGCCAGCACGCTGAGCATCGCAGCGTAAGCGCGATGCCGCCCGCGGGGTTTTTCCCGCGAATAGCGCGGCTAAATCCCAACCGATTCAGACGAGCTGCCGCCCGGTGGGGTTTTTCCCGCGAATAGCGCGGCTAAATCCCAACCGATTCAGACGAGCCGCCGCCCGCGGGGTTTTTCCCGCGAATCAAGGGCCCGGCCCCACCCTGACACTCGGTCCTCCAGCGGACGGAACCGCCGACGTGACGGGACGTCGCCGCCTCGCGTAGTTCACGCAGCGCGTGTTTTCCGCGCGTGCCACGCAGGTCATGAAAGAAGTAGATCATGATGTGCGTGGAGCGCCTGTGCCGTGCTTCGCCCGGCTTGCCCGGACGGTTCGATTCGGTCGCTGCATAAGCGTCCGGGCGGACCTGCGTTGACACCGAATCGGAGAATTCGGACTCCATGGAATTCGCGATCCAGCATCTCGAGGGTGAAGGGGTTGTCCTCGTGCGTGAAGTCGAGCGAGCGAAGCGCAGCGGGCGAGCCGGGCGGCGCCCAATCGGACTTACGAGGATCGTGGTGACGCTTGACGAGCCGGTAACCTGCCCGGGCCAGTGCTTCGGCCTCCTGGAATCCGGAGCGCTCGACGACGAGATCGATGTCCGCGGCTGGGCGGAGGCCGGGCTGGTCGAAGAGAGTTCGATGGCTCGCGCATCGGCGTCGCCGGGTATTCAGAGTCGCGGGATCTTCGCCGCTCTGCGTGCGGCAACGGGGGTCTGCGCGTCGCAAAGGAGCAGAGCGGACACTCGCTCGATCTCGAGCAAACAAGCTCGCCACGACGTCACGCATATGCGCCTCGATCCGGGCAGGCGTAAGATCGTTCGTGCGCGGCTCGTCGGCGCGGCTCGTCGGCGCGGCTCGGCAGCTGTGCCTCGGCAGCTGTGGCTCGCCATCTGTGGCTCGGGAGCTGTGGCTCGGCAGACTGTGGCTCGGCAGCATTCATGGGATGCAGGTTTGATGGCGTCCGGGATCCCGGATGACCGGATGAGACGTGGATCGTGTTCGTCATGCTTGCCGGGTCGAGACATGACGGCAGGACCGGAGGTGAGTTTCCGTGTTGCGCGCGTTCGGTCGAAACATGGTAGAGGTGCGCCTGAATCGTCTGTCCGGAGTCCAACGAAGGGATTGGGACGACCTCGCCTGGCTGAATCCCTTCGACAGCATTCTCGCGCGGTTCGACGAGGCCGGGGACTGGACTGAGGAGGAGTTCTTCCTGGAAGGCGAGAAGGAGGTCAGCCACGTTCTGGCACGTTGCGCTGGGAAGGGCATCGCCCTCGGTCATGGCCGAGCGCTGGACTTTGGCTGTGGAGTGGGTCGGCTGAGCCGTGCGCTTGCGTCGCGCTTCGAACTGTGCATCGGGGCGGACGTTTCGCCCGCGATGCTGGACCGGGCGAGGCTACTGAACGCGCATGTTCCGAATCTTCGCTTCGTGCAGACAGGCTCTGCTCTGGATGTTCTGGAGGACGCCTCGATCGATTTCATTTATACCGCTCGCGTGCTTCAGCACATACCCAGCCGCGCTGCGATCATTCATTACCTGCGCGAGTTTCTACGCATTCTCAGGAGCGATGGGATTCTCGTCGCGCAGATTCCAACATCGATCCCATGGGTTCACCGCGTGCAGGCCCGCGCACGGCTATGGCTGCTGCTCCGTTCACTCGGTGTCCACCGAAAGGTGCTGCATCGTCGTCTTGGGCTCACTCCGATCCGAATGGTCGGCCTCAGCACGGACGTGGTAACCGAGGCAATCGATGGGGCGCACGGTCAGCTCGTAGACGTGGAGTGCGAGGCCGCCCGGCCCCACAGTTATCCCTCTGCAACCTACTTTGTGAGGCGCCGAGCGCGTTCAGAGTAGCACAGGCGAATCGCCTTACGGCGAGGACCGATCGGAACGGGTCCCGCGTGCCTTGCCGCCGCCGCGTTCCATTTCGGCGGCGATCCGGCTGTGCCGTTCATGGAAGCCGGCAGGACCGACATCGGGGTGGTCGACGAGGTTCCCGCCGGTTGTGGCAGTGCATGCCGCAGCTCCCAACAGCGCAACCCGCAGGGCGAGCCGCATCACAGGCCGACCCTCACGCCGAGGCGGAGCAGGGTGTGGTTGGCCGTGTTGCTCGAGACCGCCTCGTCCTTCTGGTGGTAGACCCACGATCGGCCGTACTCGGCGAAGAGCCGGGTCCGAGGCAGCACCGAATACTCGAGGCCGGCGGCGACCTGGAGCGCAGGATCGAGGTCCCAGCCATCGTCCAGCTCGGGGTCATCGACATCCCATGCGAAGACGCCGGCCCCGGCGGAGAGGTAGAGGCCGAGGATTCCGCCGCCGCCGGCGAGCCGGACCGACGCCAGCGCGGACGCGGCTCTGGCGTCGCCATCGCCTTGCGGGGCGCCGGTATCACGGTCGAATCGCTCGTAGGACGGCGCCGCATACAGCACATCGACGCCAGCGACCATTCCCGAACTCGCGGCGATGTGGACACCGGCGCCGAAGGCGGTCGCATCATCGAAGCGGTAGAAGACGTTGCTGCCGCCATCGGAGAAGCCACCGAGGTTGGTGAATCGACCGGCCCATCCGCTGAACCAGACGCGAGGCGCGATCAACGGCTGTGCGCTCACTGGCGCAACCGAAGCGGCGAGCCCGAGGGCCGCGATCGCGCCCATGCGCCGCACGCGGGAACCTGCCCTGAAGTTGTGCAATGTGATCGTCATGCGCTGCCGAGGGTGGTCGAAGGCGGATCGTCGAGGTAAGTTAAGCGCGCAATCTACGCCAACTTCCGAGACGGGCAAGCACAGGAGACCATGAACGCGGAGCCTTCAACGGACCCGCGACTGACCGAGCAGCGCAACCCGCGCAGTGCCCGGATCGATCGGCTGTCGACACTCGAGATCGTCGATCTCATCAATGCGGAAGACCGCGCAGTCGCCGCGGCAGTCGCGGATGAGCGTCTGTCCATCGCGCGCGCCATCGAGTTCGTCGTCGAGAGTCTGCGCCGCGGCGGCCGCCTCATCTACGTCGGCGCGGGCACGTCGGGCCGGCTCGGAATGCTCGATGCCGCCGAGATGCCGCCCACGTACCGGCTCGAGCCGGAGCGGATCCAGGGGATCATCGCGGGCGGACCGGCCGCGCTGCTCCAGGCCCAGGAAGGGGCCGAGGATCGACCCGATCAGGCAAGGGCCGACATCGATGCGCGCGCGGTCGGCCCCAACGATTTCGTTCTCGGCATCGCCGCGTCCGGCACGACGCCGTATGTGCGGGCGGCCCTCGACCACGCTCGGGCTCGTGGCGCACGCACGGGTTTTCTGCTCTGCACGTACCCGTCCGAGGACCTCATCGAGAAGTACGACGTCGTGATTGCGCCACTGGTCGGACCGGAAATCATCACCGGCTCGACCCGGATGAAAGCCGGTACCGCGACCAAGCTCGTGCTGAATACGATCTCGACCACCGCGATGGTCGAACTCGGCAAGGTCTACGGCAACCTCATGGTCGATCTGCAAGTGACCGCGGAGAAACTGCGCGATCGCGGCGAACGCATCCTGATCGAGGTGCTTGGCGTACCGCGCGAGGAAGCCGCCGATCTGTTGCGTCGCGCGCACGGTCACGTCAAAGCGGCGATCGTGATGGGCAGGCTGAACGTGGGGTTCGAGCAGGCGAAGCTCCGACTCGAAGAAGCGGGTGGCCGCGTCGCCCTCGTGGTCGGCGATCCCGGAGTCTGACATGCTCGTCATCGGCCTCATGTCGGGTACCTCACTGGACGGAATCGATGCGGCCATCGTGCGCTTCGAACCCGGCTCGACGGACCCGGACTGGTCGCTTGTCGCGTTCCGGAGCACGCCCTACACGGAAAGCCAGAGGGACGAGATCGATCATGCGATTCTGCGCGGCGGTGCGGCCTCGATCTGCCGGCTGAATGCGAGGTTGGGCGAATGGTTCGCGAGCGCGGCACTCGACGTCTGCCGCGTGGCCGGCATCGATGCACGCGACATTGCTCTGATCGGCTCGCATGGACAGACCATCTGGCATGAACCGCCCTCGCCCGGCCAGCGCGGCGCCACACTTCAGCTCGGCTGCGCGGCCACTATCGCGGAACGCACGCGCATTGCCGTTGTGAGCGATTTCCGTTCACGCGATGTCGCGGCCGGCGGGCACGGTGCGCCGCTCGTGCCATGGGCAGACCGCATGCTGTTCGCGGCGCCCGATCGCGATCGGGTTCTCGTGAACGTGGGCGGCATGGCCAACCTGTCACGTGTGCCGCGACGAGGTTCGGGCGATGCCCTGCTCGCATTCGACACCGGACCCGGCAACGCACCCATCGATGGCGTCGTCAGTGAAGCGACGGACGGGCGCCAGACGTTCGATGCCGGCGGCGCCCGCGCGGCCGCCGGTACGGTCGATCCTGGCTTGCTCGATGAGCTGCTGCGACACCCGTTTCTCGACCTCGCGCCGCCGCGCTCGACCGGGCGCGAGCAGTTCGGCCGCCCTTTCGTGAACGAACTCCTTGCGCGCGTGCAGCCGAGGACGGAGTCACAGTGGAACGATCTGATCGCGACCGTCACGACGTTCGTGGCTCGTTCGATTGCGGACGCGATCCGCCGCTGGGTCGCGCCACGCGGCGTCGATGAAGTCATCATCACCGGTGGCGGCGCCAGCAATCCGCACCTGATGCGGTTGCTCGCCGGGGACCTGAATCCCGTCCCAGTGCGCAGTGGCCGCGATGTCGGAATCGAAGTGGACGCCAAGGAAGCGATTGCATTTGCAGCCCTTGCATGGGCACACGTGATGAAACTGCCGGGTAACGTGCCGGAAGCGACGGGCGCGCACGGGCCGCGCCTGCTCGGTGCACTGACGCCCGCCTGAATCGCAGTGCTGAAAAGAGGCGTCACGCCCGAAGTCGCGGCCAACGTCGTTCCCGGCCGCACCGAAATGTCGGCGGGTCCACGGATCGCATACGATGTCGTGCGCGCCGCGTTCGCTGCGACGCTGCTGCCGGATCCGTTTGCGACGGCCGCCGTGCAGGGGCGCTGAATGCAGGCCGCGCGATTGTTGCTGCCCGCGCTGCGCTGGGATGAGCGGACGGGATTCGACCATGAGAGGCCGCGCATGGACATCGCGATCGCGCGTGGGGTCGGCGGCTTCGTGTTGTTCGGTGGTGAGGCGGGTGCGGTGTATGAGCTGACGGAATCGCTTCGCACGCGGTGCGCGCATCCATTGCTCATCGCGGCAGATCTCGAGCGCGGTGCGGGCCAGCAGTTCCGCGGCGCCACTGGGCTTCCGCCACTGGCGGCACTCGGCGCACTCGATGATCTTGCGACCACGCGTCAGGCCGCAGCCCTGACGGCGCGCGAGGCCCTCGCGCTCGGTGTGAACTGGGTGCTCGGTCCCGATTCGGACCTCGACCTCGAGCCCGACAATCCGATCATCGGAACACGTTCGTTCGGCGCGGATCCCGTTCGTGTCGCCGCACACGTGACCGCATGGATCGAAGGCTGTCAGTCGGAGGGCGCGCTGTGCTGTGCAAAACATTTTCCGGGCCACGGCCGCACGACCACAGACTCGCATGCGGTGCTTCCGGCCGTGACCGCGTCACGCAAGGAACTCGAGCGTGACCTCACACCGTTTCGGGCCGCTGTCCTGGCCGGGACCGATGCCGTGATGACCGCACACGTCGCGTTCCCGGCCATCGACCCGTCGAATGCGCCGGCCACTCTCTCGCAGCCCATCGTCGATGGCCTGCTGCGCAACGAGATTGGCTTCGACGGCCTCGTCGCGACCGACGCGTTCAACATGCGCGGCGTTCTCGATGGCGATCGGACCGAGGGCGAGGCGGGCGTCGCGGCGATTGCCGCGGGTTGCGATCTGCTGCTCTATCCTCCGGACATCGCGACCATGGCGGATGCGCTCGAGGCAGCACTGGGCGCCGCTCTGCCGCGCGCTCGGGTCGCCCGTTCGATCGGCCGGCTCAACAGCGCGGCCGCCCGCGTCGGCGCCGAGCACGGCGATGGCATGGTCGGCCGCGCGACCGACCTCGCATGGGCCAACAGCCTCGCCGCCCGCTGCGTGAAACTGCTGCACGGCCGGGTGCCCGTCGAGCGTTCCTTTGACATGGTCACCCTCGATGACGATCTCGGCGGCCCGTTTCCTGCCCCATCGCGCGACGTGTTCCCACGCGCGTTGCGGGACGCAGGCCTGGATCCACGTGAATCGGATCAGGGTGCATCGGCAAGCCGGCCGGTACTCGTTGCGGTCTATGCCGATATCCGGGCATGGAAGGGCCGGCCCGGACTGTCCGTCGATGCGAAGGCACGAATCGCGTCGATTGTGAAGAGCCGGCCGGATTGCACGGTGCTCCTGTTCGGGCATCCGCGGCTGGCCGCGGAGTTCGCGGCACCGAACGTGGTGGTGGCGTGGGGTGGTGAAGCCGTCATGCAACGCGCGGCGGCGAGATTCCTCGCTGATGAGAGTGCGCCGCCGCCCGCTGCATGACCGACCGTCCGGTGGCGGACCCGACCAGCCAAGCGGAGTGAGCCGGTTGACGCAGATCCAGCGCATTGAAGATTCGTACGGGAGCCGTCGCGGCCGGCGGCACGGTTACCGTCGAGCCGCCAGACGACTGCGGGACCGCGCGGGCACGCGGTTCGCCCGACTGGTGGGTGCGCGGCCCGTCCTCATGGCGGTCATCCTCGGCGCGCTGCACCTGATTCTCTCGCTCCTCACGTTCCAGCCGCAGCCACACAGCGGCGGCGACAACGCTGCGTACATCTCACTCGGACGATCCCTCATCGAACGCGGCGAGTACCTCACGCTTTACGATCCGGCGACACCGCCACACACACAGTATCCGCCTGTGTTCCCCGGCATCCTGGCGGGATCGATGGCGGCAGGTCTCGAACCATGGGCTCAGCTCAAGGTTGTGCTGTCCGTTTTTTCGGCTGTCGCGGTCGCGTTCACGTGGCTGTGGCTGCATCGGCGGCGGCGCCCGGCTATCGCGATTGCCGTCACCGCCATTGTTGCATTGAGTCCGGGTGTGCTCGAGCAGGGCCACTGGATTCTCTCCGATGTGCCGTTCTGGACGTTCACAATGATCGCGCTGTGGGGATTCGAGCGAATCGGACCTGCGCTGCGCACGCGCTATGCACTGGCCGTTGTTGCGGCTGTCCTCGCGTACTTCACGCGCTCGGCGGGCCTCCCGCTCGCCATTGCGATCGCGGCATGGCTCGGCTGGCGCCGGCGCTGGCCTCAGCTTGCCGTGTTCACGGGCGTCCTCGTCCCGCTCGCGTTGCTGTGGTGGTTCCGCGCGCAACAGTACGGCGGCATCGACTACGTCAGCCAGTTCTGGTTCGTGAATCCGTACCAACCCGAACTGGGTCGCATCGGCGCCACGGATCTCATCGATCGCATGCTCGAGAATACTTCGAAATACACAACCATCCATCTGCCCATTCTGCTGACTGGCACGGGCGGTGCCCTGCCCATTGTGCTCAGCGTGGCGGTGCTTGCGACCGGTATTCATGGTTGGCTCCGGCGAGTGCGACGGCCCGGCGTAGCCGAGTTGTTTCTGCCGCTCTACATCGGGCTGCTTCTCATCTGGCCTGCGGTCTGGTCCGGCGAACGATTCCTGTTGCCGGCATTGCCGCTCATTCTCTTCTTTGCGGGCGATGGACTCATGCGTCTGACTCGCCTTGTTGCCCGGCCAAGAGACTTCGCCGCAGGCGCGTTCGCGACGGCATTCGTCCTCGTACTCGCAGTACCGGTGCTCGCCGTGAGAATCTCGGAAAGCGGCCGGTGCATGATCGAGTATCGGACCGGCAATCGTTACGCATGCCATCCGCCCGCGTGGCGTGACTTCTTTCTCCTGGCCGAATGGGCGCAGAGAGAGCTGCCAGCAGGATCGACCGCGCTCGCTCGGAAGCCCACGCTGTTCTGGGCGATCTCGGGACACCAGAGTCGCAATTACCCGATGTCGCCCCGACCCGATTCACTGATTGCAGCGGCGCGCGATGCTGGCGCACGATACATCGTGCTCGATCATCTCGATGGCCTCTCGCAGGCGTACCTCGGCCCCGCCATCGTTGCGCGGCCCAACGCGTTCTGTCTCGTCTACCAGTCGCCACTCGACGGGACTGCCATGCTCGGCGTCCGCGACAACGCCGAGTCCATCCCGGACGCCGATCCGACAGCGGCCGCGACCGCGTCGATTCTGCCCTGCGGACCCGGCTGGATTCTGTCCGATCACATCACGCCGCCTGACGAGCCCGCGCCGGACTCCACAGCCGCGAGTGCGGACTCGACTGCGGCGGATTCTACCGCGACGGATTCGGCTGCAATCCGATCCAATCGCTCGCCATGACCCGTTTCCACCGGATGCTGGTTCCCGAACCATGATCGCACGTCTGGTGTGCCGCGCACATCGACCTTTCGCCAGCCTTGCCACGAGCGTGGCCGTCATGCTGCTCGGCGCGGCACTCGCCGCGTGCGGTTCTTCCGTCGCGCCGCGCGTCCCGACTCGGCCTGCGCCCCGCCCCATCGATCTGCCCGACATCCCATCCGTCGATGGGCCGCTTCGTATCACCATCGTGTATCCGCTGCCGGACGCCCTGCTCCCGCCCGTCGATTCGAATTTCATCTTCGGCTCGACCGGCAGCGGTGAGGCCGTCCTGGCGATCAACGGGGCGCGCGTCCAGGTCTCGCCGAATGGCGCATACCTCGCCTTCCTGCCGGTCCCCGAAGATGGCGTGTACCGCTTTGAAGCCGTCAAGGGCGAGGCCAGGGTAACACGCGAGTATGCCGTGCGCGTCACGCTGCCGCCCGCCGTGCCCGGTTCCGGTGCGACGATCCTTGCCGAAACCATCGAGCCCGCCGGCGCGTTCGCGCTGCCGGAGGGCGAGACCATCGAAGTCAGTTTCCTCGGCACGGGTGGCGGACAGGCGACATTGCATCTGCCCGACGGCGAGCGCATCTCGTTCGTCGAGCAGCCGCTGATCAGCGGCGCGAGTACGGACGTCGCCAACTTCAGCGCGACGCTGCCGGCCAGTTCGAGCGTGAACGGCGTGTCCAGGTACGTTGGCCGCGTGCCAGCCGGCGATTGGGTTTCCAGTGATACGACAGTTGCTCGACCGTCGATCGGGAGAACGCTCGAGTTTTCAGGTCCTGTCGGTTTTGTCGAGATGAATCGCGCAGACACGCTCCGCGAGCGGCTCGCGCGTGAGGCAGGGCTGGCGCTGCCGAGCGCGGCGCAACACGATTCCGTTGCCGCACTCATGAGCCGGTTCGCATCGGTGGCGGACTCTCTGATGCGTTTTGCGGACCGATACCCATTCATCAACCTGCGCACGCCCATTCTGGAACTTGCGGTGGGAGCCGACACGGCGAGGGCGGCACTGCGTATCAACATGCGCACACTCGACGTGGGCGGGCCGGTGAGCGGGTTCGCGCAGCCACCAGACGGCGCGGCTCATGATTGGACTGCGCGCGGCCGGCCGGGCCTGGCCGGACCGTTTCACTGGTTCTTCCCGCCCGGTACACAACTCGCCATCAGTGGGGAGCGCAACGGCCTCTACCGCGTGCGTCTTGCTGCGGGCGTCTCGACGTGGGTGAGTCGCTCCGATGTCCGCTTGAATCCGGAGGGCACACCCGCGCCAGATGCCATGATCACAGGTGTCCGATTCCTGCCCGATTCCGGCCATGTCGACGTCCGCATCGCGATGCCGCTGATGTTGCCGTTCCGCATCGATGCGGATGCGAGTTCTCTCGACATCACCGTGTACTCGGCGACGAGCGGAGTGAACTTCTTTCAGTATGGTTCGCTCGATCCGCTGATCGATCGAGCGATGTGGAGCCAGCCCGCGGATGGCCAGTTCCGCGTCCACATCGAACTGACCGAGCCGGTGTGGGGCTGGCTTCCGTTCTTCGACGAGGCGGGCGCCCTCATCGTGCGGATTCGGCGGCCGCCGATCGTCGATCCGGAGCGCCCGCTCGAGGGACTCCGCGTTGCCGTCGATGCTGGCCATCCGCCCGCAGGCGGCACGGGTCCGACCGGCCTCACGGAGGCCGAAGCCAACCTCGGTGTTGCAACCGCGCTTCAGCGCATGCTCGTGAGCGCGGGCGCGACGGTACTCATGACACGCACCGGCCCGGGTCCGGTCGAGCTTGGCTCCCGGCCGCGCATGGCGACCGAATGGAACGCGCACGTTCTGATCTCGCTGCATAACAACGCGTTCCCGGACGGCGTCAATCCGTTCCTGAACAACGGCTCGAGCGTCTACTACTTCCAGCCGCAGTCCGTCGATCTGGCGAAACACACCTTGCGCGCACTGCTCGACGAGCTGGGCACGCGGGACATTGGCATTGGCCGGGCCGATCTCGCACTGGCCCGGCCCAGCTGGATGCCCTCGATTCTGTCCGAGACGCTCTTCATGATGCTGCCCCAGCAGGAGGCCGCATTGCGCGATGTGCGCGTGCAGGAACGAATCGCGCAAGCGCACGTCAACGCACTCGAGGCGTTCCTCCGCGAGCGCGCCGCACAGTCGGGTCGCTGAAGGACCAGGGTCATGGACCATCGCATGCCGCGACGCGCGCTGAACCGGGTACTTCCGGCCGACCGGTCGGCCAGCGCCCTCCAGCTCTCCTCTCGGCCGCACAGGATCGGCCTCGTCCTGCTCGCACTGCTCATCATCGGGCGTGCACAATCGGTCGTGGCGCAGGTCCCACCGAACGTGCGCTGGCAGTCGATCGCCGGCGAGCACACGCGGATCACGTTCAGCCCCGGCCTCGATCCGCTCGCGCGCCGTGCACTCGATGTGGCGGAACGCGCGCATGCCGTGCTGCGCGCCTCGCTCACGCGGCCGCCCGAAGGCCGCATCGACATCGTGCTCACGGACAATGTCGATTTTTCGAACGGATTCGCGACACCGTTTCCGTCCAACCGCATTGTGGTCTACGCACGGCCTCCCGTGGATGACGAGGCCCTGTCGTACAACGGTGCGTGGCTCGAACTCGTCATCGCGCACGAGATGGCTCACTCGTTCCATCTCGATCGGGCCGGTGCCGTCGGCCGCGGTCTGCGCGCTGTGTTCGGCCGGCTGCCGCTGCTCTGGCCGCTGTTCCCGGCCGTCGGAACGCCCGGCTGGAACATCGAGGGCCTGGCCGTCACCATCGAGTCCGCGTTCACAGGGTACGGCCGGGTGCGTGGCAGCTATCACGAGATGATCGTCCGAACCGCGATCCTCGAAGATCGCGTCGATCGCATGGACCGGCTCAACGAGTCGTCGCCCATCTGGCCGGGCAATCAGCGCGCCTACATCTATGGCTCGCTCTTCCTCGACTGGATCGAGGAGCGATACGGCGAGGGCACGAACGCGGAACTCGTGGACCGTACCGCGAGCGCGTTCCTGCCACCGGTCCTGTTCTTCGATCAGGTCGCGCAGCGCACGTTCGGAGCGAACTTCGACGAAGCATACGCGCAGTGGCGGGCCGACCTGGAAGCGAAGTACGGGCGCCTCGCCGACTCGCTGCGCGCCGCGGGATTGACTGCGTCCGAACGAATCACGACGCACGGGCGATGGGCCCTCTTCCCTCGTGTCTCGCCCGACGGCGCCACCGTTGCCTACGCCGCCGAAACCGGGCGCAATGTCTCGGAAACACGCGTCGTCAACGTCACAACCGGCAACACCGTAGCCGCGTGGCGTGCCAACGGTTCTGGTCCATTCGACTGGACGCCCGACGGCTCGGCCATTGTGCGCTCCGGTTTCGAGTACGACGGACCCTACCGCATCGTGCGCGACCTCGAGCGCATCGGCGAGGACGAACAGACGTTGACGCACGAGGCTCGCGTCGAGCACCCCGATGTGGCGGCCGATGGCGAACGCATTGTTACAATCCAGAACGGCGATGGCACGAATCGCATCGTGATCGTGCGCATGGCGACGGACGAGGTCGAGGCGGTTACCGATTTCGCGCCCGATGTACACTGGGCGTTTCCGCGCTTCTCGCCGGATGGCTCGCGCATTGCCGTGAGCCGGGCCGGCAATGACGGCACCTACGACATTGTCGTGCTCGCGACCGATGGCGAGGAGCTTGCCCGGTTGACGCGCGATGCCGCCATCGACGCGTCACCGGCATGGTCGCCCGATGGCCGCTGGGTCATCTTCTCCTCGGATCGGAGCGGCATTGCCAACCTCTACGCCGCCGATCCGAGCGATCCCGCGAACCCCGTGTTACGCCAGGTCACGAACGTCCTGACGGGCGCGTACCAGCCCGATATTTCGGCTGACGGCCGCTGGATCTACTTCGCAGCATACCATGCGGACGGCTTCTCGATCGAACGAATGCCGTTCGATCCTTCGTCCTGGCGCGATCCGGCGCCCAACCGGCTGGTCGCGGGTCCTGCCGCCGCAAGCGCAGCAGCGAGCGCGAGCGCCGTGGCCGAGGTGCGGGGCTACCCGGCGTTCCGTTCGCTGCTGCCCACGTACTGGGCGCCGGCCGGCGGCGAGATCTCGGACGTCGGGACGTTCCTCGGAGCATCGAGTTCCGGGCGCGACCTGGTCGGCCGGCACGCGTGGTCGTTGTTCGGCGCAGTCGATCTCGACGGGTCCGGCCGATGGATCGGCAACTTCGAGTATGACTTCGCCGGATTGGGCAACCCGATCTTCTCGATCGAGGCGGATCGCGACTGGGACCGCCTTGGTTCGCTGCGCGCGCCCGATTCGACCATCCGCGTCGCCATCGAGCGCGAGGATGTAGTCGCCGGTTTTGCGACCCTCGTGCGACGTCGCTGGCGCAGCAACGCCACGCTCTCCGTCGGCGTCGAACGGGAATGGACGCGCGCGTTCATCCTCGGCACGCCGCGCTACCGGTTCACGGACGATCGCGACGGCTTGTGGAATCTCGTCGGCCGGACGACCTACGCGAACGCACAGGTCCCGGCCTATGCGATCAGCCGCGAAGACGGCATCGCCTTCGCGCTCGAAGCGCGTACGACGTTCGAAAGCGAAGATGAGGAAAGGCCCCGCGACTACACGGAAGTCGAACTCTTCTCGGCCGCGTACAAGAGCCTGGCCTTGCCATCCTTTGCCCACCACGTTCTGGCGGGTCGGTTCAGTGCGCTCGTGCGCAGCGGCGAGGGCGCCAGCCCGGCGAGCATCGGCGGCGAGTCCGGTGGCGCGGCGAGGTTCCTGGGCTACAACGTCGGGTCGGCTTCACGGTTGTTGCCCATCCGCGGCTTCGATCGCGGCGTTCTCATCGGAACACGCGCGTGGACCGCCAGCCTCGAGTACCGTCTGCCCATCGCCCTCATCGGCCGGAGACCAACGCTCAGCCCGGTCTACTTCGACCGCATCGCGGCGGCCGCGTTCCTTGATGCGGGCGATGCAGAGTGCAGCGCTGCCGCCGCCGAGGTGTTCCAGGGCTGCGAACGCGCCGCGTCGGCGCCATCGCCCTTGCTGGCCGCCGGCGCCGAGCTGATCCTCGACATCGGCTTTGCCGGCATCTTCCCGGCTCGCCTCCGCGCCGGCTTCGCTGCACCCGTGCGCGGCCCCGCCGAATCCGCCAGATTCTACCTGGTACTGGGCCCCAACTTCTAGGCCAACCCCAGCCGCTCGCCGCACCAGGAGCGCAGAACCGCCGCATGCCAAGGAAAGCGTTCACGATCGAGGAGGCAAACGCCCTCATCCCGCGCATGGAGCGCGTCTTCCAGCAGCTCCGCGAGTCCCTCGAGAAGGTCCGCTCCGAGACCGATCGCGTGAAGATCCTCGACGTGATGTGGGGCGATGCCGTACAGGACCCGCACAATCCCGATCACGGCGAGTACGTCGGCCATAACGCCGCGATACGCGACGTCTTCCATGACATTGAACGCATCATCCAGGGCGAGATCGCCGGCCGCGGCATCCGCTTCCCGTCCGGCGGCCTCGAACAGGGCCTCCTCGATTTCCCCACCACCTTCCGCGGCCGCTGGGTCTACCTGTGCTGGCGTCGCGGCGAACGCAACATCACGGCGTGGCACGAAGTCGATGGCGGCTTCGCCGGCCGCCGGCCCGTCACCGCCGACCTCGCCCGCCGCATGGGCCGTGAGGATGATCCATCGCTGCTTGACGACTCGATGCTGGATTTCTGATTCGGAACTCGTTTCTGGGGCTGGTTTCTGGTTGGTAGAATCGCGATTCCGCCTCGCTGGGTCGGATTCCCATCGGCGGTCCTCCGTTGACTGCGACGTGCTGCTCTGCGGCGCCTAGCGCGGGGAGCGTGGCCGTCGCGAAGGCATGGTGCGCTATTCCGGAGGTACGACGTCCACGGTCTCCTCGATCCCCAGCAATCGTGCTGCATTCCCGCCAAGGATCGCGTCGCGGTCGGAGGCGGACAGGTCGAGAGAGATCAACGAATGAAGCATCTTCGTGAGGCTGCCGATCGCGTGGGGGTAGTCGCTGCCTGCGAGGACCTGGTCCACGCCGGCGAACGCGATCGCAAGTTCGAGTGCCTTCCGGTCGAAGTTCACGGTGTCGTAGTACATCTCACGCAAGAACGTGCTGGGCGGCCGCGTGATGTTCTCGCGACACTCGTCGAAGGCTTCATAGCCGCGGTCGAGGCGCTCGGCGATGTAGGGGATCGCGCCGCCCAGGTGCGCCAGGACCCAGCGGATCCCCGGGAAGCGCTCGACCACGCCGCTGAATACCAGCTTTGACGCCGCCAGCGTCGTGTCGAACAGGAACCCGACCAACGGCATCAGCCACCACTCCGTCATTGCTTCGACACCGACCGGATGGATCGGGTGGATGTAGAGCACGGCTTCACGGTCCGACGCGCGCTCGTACAGCGGCCAGAACCGTTCGTCGGACAGGCCTGTGCCGTTCACGTTGCTGAACAGCATTGCACCCGGCAGCCCGAGTTCACCCGTTGCGCGCTCGAATTCGCGGGCGGATGCCGCTGCATCGCACAGCGGCAGCGTCGCAAGGGCCGTGAACCGGTTACCGCGTTCCGCGACGATCTCCGCAAACGAATCATTCACGCCCTGGGCGAGCGACACCGCGACGGCCGGCGTTTCCACGTGCGTCCCCGGCGACGTGAGCGTGAGCACCTGAAGGTCGACACCCGCCCGATCCAGAACACTCTGGCGGTACGCAATGTCACGATGCCCCGGCACCGCAACGTTGTAATCGCCCGGGTAGTGCAACACCGGATTGCCTTCCGCATCCTCCGTTACGCGCACGCTGCTCCGCCCCGCCCGCAATGCCGCCAGATACTCAGGAGGATAGAAATGATTGTGGAAATCGATGACTTGCATCTCCCCTCATCCCATGAAACGGTTCGCGCTCGAATCTGAAGACCGCTCAATACGCGCAGGATTCGCGAGCATCCGGCCACGATCGAAGAATCACCGCGGCCGAGCCCGAATCGGCTGTGTCCGCTAGGATACGTCTGCGACACGAATCCGGCCGCGGCCCCACACGAGATAGATTGGCAGGCCCGCCACCACCATCGCCAGCCCGAGAACACTCTGTCCCGGCGAACGGATGATCTGGTTGGCCACAATCGCGAATGCACTGAATGCGAAGACCGCTGGCAGAATTGCACCAGACGCAACCCGGTACGGACCGCGCATTCCCCGCCGCCGCAGCAAGAGCAGACCCAAAGCCATGAGCCCGAAGAAGATCCACTCGGTGTAGATGACACGCGTGAACAGCTCGCGGTAGGAACCGGTCGCCACGAGGACGGACGACCAGATGGCCTGGAGCGCGATCGCGCGGTGCGGCGTCCGGTAGCGCGGATGGATGCCACCCATCCAGCGAAAGATCAGGCCGTCGCGCGCCATCGCATAGTACACACGCGGTCCGGCCAGCACGATGCCTGCCAGCCCGCCGAACGTCGAGAACATCACGAGCCCGGCCATCAGCGCACCACCGCCACCCCCCACAACTGCGTCGGCCGCGTCCGCCGCGATCCTCTCCGACGAAGCGACGACAGACACCGGCAACACGTACAGGTACACTGCGTTCAACAGAATGTAACAGCCAGTTACAATGACCACTCCAATCCCAAGCGAACGCGGAATCGTCCTCGCCGCATCCACCGTTTCGTCCGCACTGTAGGTGACCATGTGCCAGCCGCCGTACGCGAACAGACCGGCTACCAGTGCAAGGGCGAAGTCGCCAACCCCGTACGCCGGAGCCCCGCCTGGCGCTGCACCCGCGACCACAGGATCCGCCACACGCGCGCCGCCGCCCAGCGTGAATCCGAGAACGATCATGGCGGCGATCGCGATCAGCTTGCCGGCCGTGAAAAGTGTCTGTACACGGCTGCCCTGACGCACACCCAGCCAGTTCACGACGGAGAGCACGAGGATCAGACCGATCGCCACAACCCGCAGCCCCGTATCGCTCATCGGTGCGAAGTACGCGGTGTAGCGCGCGAACACCGTCGCAATCGCTGCTATGATCCCGCTGTGCATCGTCCAGAACATCGCCCAACCCCACAAGAAGCCAAGCCACGGACCGAACGATTCACGCAGAAACACGTACACTCCGCCGCTGCGCGGATACATGCTCGCCAGCTCGGCGCACACCAGCGCGCCGAATAACGTCAGGATACCCGAAACCGCCCACACAAGGAACACACCCGAAACCGTCGGCACGTGCCCGCTGATCTCCGATGGCTGCACGAAGATCGACGCGCCAATGATCGTACCCACCACCATCGCAACCGCGTGCGGCAGCCGGATCGCGCGCGTCAGTTCCGCTCGCGCCGGATCGCCTTCGCGTCCGCCCGTCCCTGCCTCCGGTCCTGACATGACCGCCGAATCTCTGCGCTGGCCTCCCGACCGGCAACCTCCCATTCGGTTCCTCGGGGAACAATCCATGCCAGCCGCGTGTCCCCCTTGCGGAATCGCGTCCACCCATGTATCGGACGGTGTCCTGACACGAGTGGGGTGCACGATGAGGGAGGTGCGGATTTCGGTGCGATCGCTGTTGCGGACGCCGGGATTCACGGTGATTGCGCTGATCACGCTGGCGCTCGGCATCGGAACGACGTCGGCGTTGTTCACCGTCGTCGATGCGGTTGTGCTGGAGCCGCTCGCGTACCCGCAGCCCTCGGCTCTCGTGACGATCTCGCATCCGGCACCGGGACTCTACGACGGCGCGAACTGGCCGTTGTCGCAGGCGGGCTACTTTCATTTCCGGAACAACAATCGGACGCTGGAGAATGTTGGCGTTTACCGGACCGATGGAGTGAACCTTGCGGAGGAGGGCGAGGAAGCGGAGCGGTTACCGGCGGCGATCGTAACGACATCGTTATTGGAGGTCCTGGGCGCGCAGCCGGCGGCAGGCCGTGTGTTCACGGAAGCGGACGATGAGCCGGGCGCGCCGCTGGTAGCAATGCTGAGTTATGCGCTCTGGCAGACGCGATACGGCGGTGATGCGGCTGTGGTCGGGCGGGTGTTGCGGTTGAACGGCAATGCGTACGAGGTCGTGGGCGTGTCGGGCGAGGGGTTTCAACTGCCGGCGACGCGGGTCGATCTGTGGATCGCGTGGCAGATGGATCCGGCGGCGCCGCCGCAGAACAGTCATTTCCTGGCGAGTGTCGGGCGACTCCGGGCCGGCGTTACGCCGGCGGCAGCGCAACAGGATCTGATGGGTGAGATGAATCGTTTTTCGGAGCTGTTCCCGAACGCGTACTCGCAGGGATTCATGCGCGAATCCCGTTTCAGCACGCAGGTCGCGCCATTGCGTGAGCTGGTGCTGGGCGATGTGTCACGTCTGCTGCGGATCCTGCTGGGTGCCGTGGGTCTGGTGCTGCTCATCGCATGTGCGAACGTCGCGAACCTGTTCCTGGTTCGTGGTGAGGCACGGCGCCGCGAGCTGGCGGTTCGTGCTGCGCTGGGAGCCGGCCGCGCGTCCATTGCGCGTTTGTTATTGACCGAGACCGTGTTGCTGTCCGTACTGGCCAGTGCCGCAGGCCTCGCGCTCGCGTGGGGCGCAATCCGCATCCTCGTCA
Source organism: Longimicrobiales bacterium (assembly GCA_050732695.1). GTDB lineage: Bacteria > Gemmatimonadota > Gemmatimonadetes > Longimicrobiales > RSA9 > JBFFZF01. Next base: position 47,824 of record JBOHRL010000005.1, read on the forward strand.
CCCTCGCACCCACCGGTATTCCTCGGCTGAGCGAGATCGACCTCGATGGCACGACCATCGTCTTCGCGGGTGTGACAGCGTTGCTCGCTGGAACCGTGTTCGGGCTCGTCGCGCTGCTTCGCTACCGTGCCGATCCCGCGTTCGAAGTCGTGAAGGAGAGTGGGCGCGGTATGACGCCCGGGCGCGCGCGCAACGCGACGCGCAGCGCGATGGTCGTCGCACAGGTCGCGATGGCGCTCGTCCTGCTGTCCGGCGCGGGCCTCCTGTGGCGCAGCATGCAACGGCTCCGCGCCGTCGAACCGGGCTTCGATCCCCGTGGCGTCCTCGCCTTCGACCTTACGCTGCCGGCTGCGTCCTATTTCAATAACGATGCGGCATGGACGCTCTATGATCGCCTCATCCGCGACGTCGCAGACCTGCCCGGTGTCGTGGCGGTCGGCGGCAGCAACACGATCCCGCTCGACGGTCAGGCCGGCTGCTACGCGCTCACGCTCGAGACGGCCGCGGCCGGCGCGCAGCCGCCCTGCATCCCGACCGCCTTCGCCATGCCCGGCTACTTCGAGGCCATGGGCATCCGCGTACAGGGTCGCACCTTCGAGATGGCCGATTTCCAGAACCGGGCCGGCGTGGCGATCGTCAACCGCACGCTCGCGGACCGCTTCTGGCCGGGCCAGGATGCGCTCGGCAAGGGCTTGAAGCCGTTCACCAGCGGACCGCCGTACTATCGTGTTATCGGCGTCGCGGATGACGTACTGTCCGACGGTCTGGACCAGCCGCCCGGCGACCTCGCATGGTTCCCGATCGTGCCCATGGCCGGCCAACCTGCGCCGTTCGCACGCCAGGCGTACATCACGATCCGTACGAGCGGTCCCGATCCGATGTCGCTGCTGTCCTCGGTCCGCCGTGTGCTTGCGGACATCGATTCGGAAATCCCCGTTGGCAATGCGCGCACCATGGAAGCCATTGTACAGCGTTCGATGCATCGGACAACGTTTTCGATGCTGCTTCTCGGCATTGCGGCGGCGATCGCGCTCGTGCTGGGCGCGGTCGGCCTCTTTGGCGTGATCTCCTACGTGGTGGGCCAGCGCCGCTCGGAGATCGGCGTCCGCATGGCGCTCGGCGCACGCACCACGCAGGTCGGCACGCAGGTCGTCTGGCAGGCGCTCCGGCTGGCGATGCTCGGGATCGTACTCGGTGTGGCGTCAGCCCTGCTGCTGGCGCCCCTGCTGGGTGCGCTCCTGTTCCAGGTCGACCCCGCCGATCCAGCCACGCTCGCCGCGGTCTCCGCCCTTCTCGTCGCGACCGCCGTTCTCGCCGCATGGTTGCCCGCCTGGCGCGCATCGCGGATCGACCCCGTAGAGGCCCTCCGGACCGAGTAACCCCCCCGTCCCCAGCCCCGTCCCCGCACGCCGTTCATCCGTTCCCCCAGAAACCAGCCCCAGAAACCAGCCCCAGAAACGCCTTTCTTTGCCCAAGTTCCTTCCCGCACGACCCGATACTGATTGCCAGCGGCCTGCACGCGCCATGCGCGCGCGTGTAAGGGGCGGGCGCTGCCCGCTGCAACGGACTGCCGCGACCGCGAGGCTGGGGAATGCAGGGTTCGAACGACACGAGCAAGTGGGTGCTGGTCGTCGAGGACGACCGGATCATCCTCACGTTGCTGGACCACATGCTGGTTCGGCGAGGCTACCGCGTGCGGACGGCGGCGGATGGTCGGGAGGCGCTCTCGATCATCGACGAGGTCGATCCGCCGAGCCTGGTTCTGCTCGACGTCATGCTGCCGTACATCGATGGTTTCGAGCTGATCAAGCGGATCCGGGAGAGTGACCCGTGGTCGCGCGTGCCGGTGATCATGCTGACGGCGAAGGCGCAGGAGCGCGATGTGGTCCGGGCTCTGGACGCGGGTGCGAGCGACTACATCGTCAAACCGTTCAAACCGGAAGAACTGATTGCTCGGGTTCGCCGGTTCGTGGGTTGAGTCATGATCGCGGGATCTGGCGACGCGTTGGTGGCCCGGGTGGCGTGGTGGATGAGCGTCGTGATGCTCGTGCTCATCGCCATTCTCGTGATGTGGATCCTGAATCTGCGCGGCCGGAATGCGGCCGTCCAGCAGCGACATGATGGGCTGCGTGAAACGTGGCGGACGCTGCTGGCGCGGGCGATCGACGATGTGCCGGTGGAGCTGCCCGCGGTGAGTGCAGAGGATGCCGGCGCATTCCTGCTGCTGTGGACGCATCTCCAGGAGTCGGTCCGGGCGGAAGCGAAGAATCGGTTGAACGAGGTGGCGCGGCGAGTCGGCATGGACGCGATGGCGCGGCGGCTCGCGCACGAGGGAGATGTTCGCGAACGGCTGATCGGTCTGACCGCGCTTGGTCATCTGCGCGATGAGAGCATGTGGGACGATCTGCTGGCGCTCTCACTGGATCGCGATCCTGCCATCTCGATGGCGGCAGCGAAGGCTCTGTTCCGGATCGATGCGCCGCGTGCGGCGCACATGCTGGTGCCGATGATGCTGACGCGGGACGACTGGCCGCGCGCGCTGGTCGCATCCATGCTTGAGGAGGCGGGTGCGGACGTCATCTCGAAGCCTCTGGCCGATGCGGTTGCAGCGGCCGCGCCGGACCGGGCACCGCGCATCATTCGCTTTCTGGAACTCGCGCACAGCGAGGTAGCGGTCCCGGTCGTCCGGCGCATGATCCAGAAGTCCGACCATCCGGATGTGGTCGCATCGTGCCTGCGCGTCTTTGCGGCGCCCGCGGACCTCGATGTCGTGCGCGGTCTGCTGGACGATCCTCGCCTGCCGGTTCGCCTGAATGCCGCGATCACGCTCGGCCGGCTGGGCACGGAGGATGACCGGGCATTGCTGACGCGGACGCTGGCCGATGCAGACTGGTGGGTGCGCTATCGTTCCGCGCACGCACTCGCGCAACTGCCATCCGTGGCTGCGCGTGACCTGCACGAGCTTGCGCTCGCCCATCCCGATCCATTTGCGCGCGATATGCTGGCCCAGGTCATTGCGGAGCGGGAGATCGCATGGTGACCGCGCATTTCTTCGAAGCGGCCCAGTGGGTCTTCCTGCTCTACTTCGCGGGCCTCAACCTCGGCTACATAGGGTTGAACCTGTTGACGTTCGTGTCGCTGCCCACGTACATGAAGCGGCGGGTGTTGTCGAATCTGCCGCGCACGTATACGAGTTTCGAGCCGCCCGTCTCGTTGATCGTTGCCGCTTACAACGAGGAAGCGGTCGCAGTCAGTTCGATCCGCTCGCTGCTCCAGATCGAGTATCCGGAATTCGAGATCGTGGTTGTGAATGATGGCTCGCGGGATCGCACGCTCGAGGTGCTGATCGCCGAGTTCGATCTTGTCCTGTTTCCGGAAGCGTTCCGCAGCCGGCTGCGCCATGCGCGTGTGCGCGGCATCTACCGGTCGCGCAGCCACCCGCAGCTCCGCGTGGTGGACAAGGAAAACGGCGGGTGCAAGGCTGACGCGATCAACACTGGCCTGAACGCCGCGCGTTATCCGCTCGTCTGTCCACTCGATGCAGACACGGTTCTGCAACGAGACAGTATTCGCCTGCTGGTGCAGCCGTTCCTCGAGGATCCGCGCACGGTCGGCACCGGCGGCATCGTCCGCATCGCCAATGGCTGCCGGGTGTCGGGCGGCTTTCTCGGTGCGGTCGACCTGCCTCGCCGGCCGCTCGCCCTGTTCCAGGTGCTCGAGTACTTGCGTGCGTTCCTGTACGGCCGTGTCGGTTGGAACTCGCTCGATGCGCTGCCGCTCATTTCCGGCGCGTTCGGCCTGTTCCACAAGGAGACGATCATCGCACTGGGCGGGTACAGCAAGGATTGCGTGGCGGAAGACATGGATCTGGTGCTGCGCATCCATCGCCATTTCCGGCTGGCCGGAAGGCCCTATCGGTTGACGTTCATTGCCGATCCCGTCTGCTGGACCGAAGCGCCCGAGGACATGCGCACGCTTCGCAATCAGCGCATGCGCTGGCAGCGCGGCCTGCTGCAATGCATGTCGCTGCATTCCGAGCTGCTGTTCCATCGAAAGGCGGGCTGGCTTGGACACGTGGCACTGCCGTTCCTCTTTCTGTTCGAAGGCCTTGGCCCGCTCCTCGAGGTCCTCGGCTTCCTCGCGATTCTGGCCGGCTTCGCACTCGGCTGGATCTCGTGGCATGGATTCCTTGCCATCACGCTCGTCGCCGTCGCTCTGGGCACTGCGTTGAGCCTCACCGCGCTGCTGCTCGAGGAGTCCGTCTTCCATACCTACCCGCGCCAGCGCCAGGTGCTCGTGCTGATGGCTGTCTCACTCGTCGAGAACCTTGGATATCGCCAGATTATGGCATGGTGGCGCCTGCGCGGTTTCGTGCAGTGGCTGCTGGGCCGTGAGGTCCCATGGGGCGACATGCTGCGAAAGGGTTCGTGGCAGGAATCACAAACGAATCCGCCAGCACGCGTGCGGCCCGGTTCAGGGGCAGCCCGTGGCGCGGGCAGAAGCAGCCCGATCGAGTCGGCCACACCGGCCGCCACCCGTTGATGTGGAGGGGTGCACAGTGGAAGAGACGAACCGTCATTCCGAATCTGTAAGCGTACAGGACGTGCGCGACGCGCCCGTCCGAGACCTGACTCGCGTTTTCGGCAGCGCAGCAGGCGTCGCGCTGGCGGCCGCAGGTTTCGTCGTGACCGGCGGCTGGATCGCAGGTCATGAAACGATGCTGCGCTTCGCGCCCGTGTGGTCGCCGCTCGCCGTCACGGATGCGCTCGCCCTGCTTCTGGCCGGAGTCGCGATCCTGGCCGTCGCTGCAAAGCGCGCGCGGGTCGCGCAGGTCGCGAGCGTACTTCTGGCCGGACTCGCCAGCACGTTGCTCGCGCAGGCCGCGGGCGTCATCGATCCGTCGCTCGACATGTGGTTGCAGACGGAACAGCGCGGGCTTCCTTCCAACGTGCGTACGGGGATCGGAACCGCAGTCGCGTTCGTGTTCGCCGCTGCCGCGCTGATTGCGGCGACTGCACAGCGCACTCGCCAGACGGCTGACCGGAGTGCTGCGACGGTTGCACTGCTGACCCGTCATGCGGTGCTCAATGTGGTCGCACCGGGTGCGATTGTCGCCGGGATCGGCGCGATCGCCCTCGCCATCCTTCTCGCGGGCGAACCGCCGACCGACGCGTGGACCGGATTCGCGTCCATGCCGGCACACGGTGCAATGTCGCTCGTTGTCCTCGGTGTGATGCTCCAGTTCTTCGGCTGGGTCGAGCCCGATCGGGCATCGGCTCCGGGCGCATGCATCTGGCCGTGCGTGCTCGTGACCAGCGCGGGAACAGCCCTGACTGTGTTCTTCTGGCAGAACCTCCTCGGCATGGAGAACGCGGCCCGGTCCATGGCCGTCATGGCTGTGCCGCCGGCCGGCATCCTCCTGTCGCTCCTGGCGGCCGTGATGTTTCGTTCCTGGTGGAGCGCAAGCGTGCGTGCCCGCGCCGCCGCCCACGTCGAGGACCTCCTGCGCCGGGACCTCGAGGTGCTGGCACATGCAATGGATGCGTTGCGCGCGAGTGAGACGCAGCATCGTCTGATGGTGGACCGCAGCCAGGGTCTGATCTGGACACACGATCTCGACGGCCGGCTCCTGTCCGTGAACCCGGCGACCGCCCGTGCGCTCGGCTTCGAGCCCCGCGATCTGGTCGGTCGTTCCATTGCCGATCTGCTCGTCGAAGACGAACGGCAGGGCGTACCCAAGTATCTCGAACTCGTGCGCCGCGCATCGCCGCTCACCGGGTCGATGCACGTGCTCACGCGCTCCGGTGAGACGCGGGTGTGGTCGTTCAGCAACGTGCTTCAGGAGGACCGTGCGGCCGGGAACTGGGTCCTCGGCCACGGCGCAGACATCACCATCCTCAAGAGGACCGAAGCCGAACTCGAGCGTGCCCGTGATGAAGCGCTCGAATCCGCACGGCTCAAAGCCGAGTTTCTCGCCAACATGAGCCACGAGATCCGCACGCCCATGAATGGCGTGCTCGGTATGAGCGATGTCCTGCTCGAAACCGACCTGTCCGAGGAACAGCGTGAATACGCCGAGACCATCCGCGCCAGCGCCGACGTCCTCCTGACCGTGGTGAATGACATCCTCGACTTCTCGAAGATCGAAGCCGGTGCGCTCGTATTCGAGAAGCTCGATTTCAACCTGCGCAGTCTCGTCGAAACGACCGTCGAGCTGTTCGCTGAAGCGGCGAAGCGCAAACGCATCGAATTGGCGACTCTCGTATTCAGCGATGTGCCGGACGGTCTGTGCGGTGATCCTGGCCGGCTGCGCCAGGTCCTGACCAACCTGGTCGGCAATGCAATGAAGTTCACGTCCACGGGCGAGGTCACGGTTCGCGTAACACGCGAACAGGAGACGGACACGGCAGTCCTCGTTCGTTTCGCCATCAACGATACCGGCATCGGCATCCGACCGGAGGTCCGCGCCCGCCTGTTCCAGCCGTTTGTGCAGGCAGACGGCTCGACCAGCCGTCAATTTGGCGGCACCGGCCTCGGCCTCGCCATCTCGAAGAAGCTCGTCGAGCACATGGAGGGTGCGATCGGCGTGGACAGCGCGCCCGGCCGCGGTTCGACGTTCTTCTTCACGGCCCGTTTCGAGAAGCAGCCGCCTGCCGCGGTAAAGGCGGGTGGCAACGAAATCGAGCTGCGCAACCGGCGAGTGCTGATTGTCGATGACAATGCAACGAATCGCTCCGTACTCGTGCATTACGTTGCGGCATGGGGCATGATTCCTGACGAAGCGTTCAGCGCGGAGGACGCGCTTCGTGCGCTCCGCGAGGCATCGCTCGACGGGCAGCCGTATGACATCGCGATTCTCGATCTCACGATGCCGGGCATGACGGGCTTCGAGCTGGCGCGCGCGGTCAAGGCCGATCGCCAGATCTCGGACGTGCGTCTCGTCCTCATGCCTTCCTTCGGCAAGCGTGGCCACGCCAGCGATGCCCGCGATGCCGGCATTGCCGCGTATCTCGTCAAACCCGTGCGTCAGGGTGAACTCGAGCAGTGTCTGCTGGCGGTCGTCCGCGAGCAGAGCCCGGCCACAGACGAGCATCGCCTCGTCACGCGACACTCTCTCGCCGAGGCTGCCGCCAGAATGCCGCTGCGCATTCTCATTGCAGAAGACAATCCGGTGAACCAGAAAGTCCTGATAGCGCAGGTCACGCGGCTTGGCTACCGTGCCGATATCGTTGCGGACGGCGAGCAGGCGCTTGCGGCCTTGGCGCGCTCATCGTATGCACTCGTGCTCATGGACCTCCAGATGCCCGTGCTCGACGGCTATACGGCAACGGCACGGCTGCGCGCGCGCGAAGGTTCGAGCCAGCACACGCCGGTCATCGCGGTAACGGCAAGCGTGTTCCAGAGCGAGCGGGAGAAGTGCCTCGACGCCGGCCTTGACGACTACCTTTCGAAGCCAGTCCGGCACGAAGACCTTGCTGCCATGCTCACCAGGTGGATGCCGCGCGAGTTTCCACGCGGGCCAGTAGGCGGCGAGCCGGTCGTCGGGCGTGGGCATCTCGATGTCGGCGCCGCATTGCGCGCGGCGGGCGAATCCGAGCCCAGCCTCGCGACGGCCCGCTCCAGCGACTCCATCGCCACAGGCGCATCGACGGAAACGACCGTGCGCGATCGCCTCGAAGAGCTGTGTCTCGAATGCGGCAGCGATCTCGTGTCTTCGTTCGTCGACACATTCGTCGCGGACAGCGACGAACGTATGGTCCGCGTACGATCCGCGATCCTGTCACGCGATGCGGCCGTGCTCGAGCACGAAGCACACACCCTCAAGGGCAGCGCCCTGAATCTGGGCGGTACCCGGTTCGCCTCTGCGTGTCGCGCACTGGAACAGGCCGGCAACACGCACGACTTCGCCTCGATCGACGCCCGGCTCGAGAATGCGGAGTCCGAACTCGAGACGCTCCGGCGCCGGCTCCTGGCTGAACGAGCCGCGTGCGCCAACACTGCCCACCCCGCGGCGGAGCACACCGTGCCAAGCGCCGTCTTCGCCGAGGGCACCGTCTGGCCCGAGCCTCCTCGCTTTTAACGAACGGCCCCGCTCGCGCCTCCATTTCCACAGTCTTGCTCGCGTGGCGATGAGGCCACGGTGTCCGGATCAGCCAACGGAGATGGGACGATGCGATCGACAGGTAGACTGCTGGTGCTGCTGTGCGCCGTTGCTCAGGCCGCGTGCAGCGATTCTCTCGCGCCTGACGCCGCCTTCGAGACCGACGACGCAGCCGCCGTCGCCATCGATACCGATGCGCTCGTGGCCGACATCATCCTCACGCAGATCGGCCTGTTCGTCATTGGCGCAGGCGCCGAACCGAGCGTCAACAGCAGCGACGAGCGCTCGTTCTCACGCACCCGGGACTGTCCCGCTGGCGGCTCCGTCAGTCTCAATGGCACCGCCGAACGGACCATCTCCGCGTCCGGCGTCGCTGAGTTCACCGTGACCGCCACAGGCGAGTGGATCGAATGCGCTCGTTCCCGCGGCGAACGCAAACTGACCATCGACGGTTCGTTCTCCGTCGAAGCCCATCGCAGTCGTCTCAACGGCGAATTCGTTGGTATTCAGACAACCACGAAGAACGGCGAATTCACCTGGACGCGAAGCAACGGCGAGAGCGGATCATGCGCGTTCTCCGTGACCACGACCCGGAACCCCGAGACGCACTCCCGTCACGTCGAGGGAACCATCTGCGGCCGGAGCTTCGAACGCGATGTGACGTGGTCCCGCGGCGAGGGCTGATTCCACGACTCTTGCGCCGCGAAAAACGGGCAGTCGCGCGTCAACGCGCGTGAGGAACCGCGCGCAGCTGGATGGGGAGTTCCGCCGAGGTGTCCGCGTACAGTGTGCGCAGGACCTCGTTCAACGTGGTGGCCGGAACCTCGAAGACCGTCCAGATCGATTGCGATGCGTGAGCTTGAATGACTTCGTCATCGCTCGATACCGGCGCGATGACAGTGCCGTCCTCGACAGCGAGCCGGAACGAACTCGAGCCGACGTAGCTCGCGTAGGCGCCCCGGTTCTCGAGCCGTATTGCAAACCTGATGCGGTTCTTGTTGGCGAACTGCCGGACCGTAACGCGCGTGAGGCTCGAGTAGGCCGTCCGTCTCGAGCAGCGTTGCAGCTGGTGTGTAGTGCATCTCGTAGCCGACGTCGCGTGCCGTCGTCGTCGCATCGTCCGTCGCTGCCACGAGCGGGCCGCGGTGCAAGGTCAAGCACCAGCTCCACACGAAGCAGTTCCGCTGCCGGCCTTCGATTCGATCGCTGCCACGAAATCCTGCCCCGGCTCGATCGCATCGACATCCCGGAACACGAAGCCCTCGCCAAACCGCGCTTCCAGCGATGACCGCAGCCGGCCCGCGTATCCCGCGGAATCATCGCGTCGATAACTCACGAAAATCGTCGCCATCGCGCGTCCCTTCCATCCTCGACAATTACGGCCCTCGACAATTACGGCGCTGCGAAACCGGCCCGTTCGCTTCACTGCGCACCAACCTGACATCAGAATCGGCGCGTCCCAGAGTCGTCAGAACCGCCACGCGCCCAACGCTTCTTGCGGCGGCGGCCTCGCCGTGATTTCTGTATCGGTCACGGCCGGTCTGTGCAATCGGCGGCGGTCACGCGTTCGGCGTGCTTGTGAAGAATGGTGCATTCCCGACCCGGACGGTAGATCGAAAATGGCGTCGGACCGCCGGTTTCAGGGGCCTGGCGGCGGTCCGTCACGGGGCGGCGCAACCGGGGTAGAAGAAGTGGTGAAGAAACCTCTTGACCACAAGATATCGAAGATGTAATGTTCCAACCCCGCTAGATGTTGGGTCACGGGCGAGATCTTCAAGACCAAAAACGAAGAAACCGGACAGGGCGGTGAGCGACCGCCCGCGACATTCTACTCTGTTTTATGTTCGAGCCGAGGCGCTGATGAGCAAGGGAATCGCGACCGTACCTGCCGAAGTGATCCGTCGCCGCACGACGTTGCCGGACGATCTGCCGCAGGCGGATCTGTCGGAGAATGCGCGCATCGTGCTGGCTCGCCGTTATCTGAAGAAGGATGAGCGGGGTCGGCCGACGGAGGAGCCCGAGCACATGTTCTGGCGGGTCGCGCACGTGATCGCGGAAGAGGATGCGAAGTACGGTGCGAGTGAGGGCGGTGTCGAGACGCTGGCGCGAGAGTTTTTCCGGCTCATGACGCAGCGTTATTTCGAGCCGAACTCGCCGACGCTGATGAATGCGGGCCGGCCGCTGGGCCAGCTGTCGGCGTGTTTCGTGTTGCCGGTCGAGGATGCGATTTCGAACGGGCGGAATGGCATTTACGACACGCTGAAGGCAATGGCGCTGGTGCACCAGTCGGGTGGTGGTACGGGATTCGGGTTCAGCCGGTTGCGGCCGTCGGGCGATTTTGTGCGATCGACGATGGGTGTGGCGAGCGGGCCGGTCTCGTTCATGAAGCTGTATGACGCATCGACCGAAGTTGTGAAGCAGGGTGGTACACGGCGCGGCGCGAACATGGGCATACTGCGCGTCGACCATCCCGACATTCGTGAGTTCATCACGTGCAAGCTGGATGTGACGCAGGTCACGAACTTCAACATTTCGGTCGCGGTCACGGACGCGTTCATGGCGGCGGTCAAGGCGGGGACGAAGTACGATCTGGTGAGTCCGCGCGGGAAGGAAGTCGTGGGTCAGGAAGACGCGCGCGAGATTTTCGATCTGATCGTGCACGGGGCGTGGGCGACGGGCGAGCCTGGTGTGTTCTTCATCGATCGCGCCAATGAATACAATCCGGTCCCGCACCTTGGTTCGTACGAGGCAACGAATCCATGTGGCGAGCAGCCGCTCCTGCCGTACGATGTGTGCAATCTGGGCAGCGTGAACGTGGGGTTGTTCGTGCGCGAAGACGCGCCCGTGGACGCGAACTGGCACGAGAAGGTTGACTGGAATGCGTTCCGCCAGGTGGTGCATCTATCGACGCATTTCCTCGACAACGTGATCGACGCGAACAACTACCCGCTCGAGGAGATCACGGATCTCGCGCAGCGGATCCGCCGGGTGGGTCTGGGTGTGATGGGATACGCGGACCTGCTGGTGCGGATCGGCGTGCCGTACAACAGCGAAGACGCCATCGATGTTGCGCGCACGGTCATGCGGTTCGTGGATGAGGAATCGAAGCGGGCCTCGGAGCGGTTGGCGGAATTGCGCGGGACGTTCCCCGAATGGGAGCAGAGCATCTGGGGGCCGGACGAGACATGTGCCCGGGATGCGGCCGGCGGGCGCATCCGGCCAATGCGCAGGCTGCGCAACTGCAACGTGACGACGGTCGCGCCTACGGGAACGATCTCGATCTTTGCGGATTGTTCGGGCGGCATCGAGCCGCTGTTCGCGGTGGCGTTCATGCGCAACCAGGCAGGCGCGCTCATGCCGGACGTGAACAAGGACTTCATTGCGCTGGCGAAAGCGCAGGGCTGGCACAGTGATGCCCTGGTGACGCGCATCGCGGAAGAAGGACATATCCATTTCGACGAAGTCCCGGCAGACGTACAGCGCGCGTTCGTAACGGCGCATGACGTGACGCCGGAATGGCACATCCGGACGCAGGCCGCGTTCCAGGAGTTTGTCGACAGCGCGATCTCGAAGACGTGCAATTTCCCGCGTGAGGCGACGGAGCAGCAGGTTCGCGACATTTACGTGAAAGCGTTCGATCTCGGCTGCAAGGGCGTGACCGTGTACCGTGACGCGTCCCGCCCGCAGCAGGTGCTGTCTACCGGCAAGACGGCGAAGGAAGTGAGTGGCGCGAGCGCGCAGGCAACAGCCGACCTCGAGGCGGAGCTGGCGGACGCGCGCGAGCGCATTCACCGGCTCGAGCACGCACTCGAGGAAAAGCACATCGAGCTGGTCGAGGAGCAGGCGAGCAATCAGCGCCGGCGCACCAAGCGGCAGAGGCCGTCCGTTCTGCGCGGTACGACTCGCCGCATGCCGAGTCCGCTGGGCGATCTGTATGTCACGGTCAACGAGGACGAGAGCGGCCGTGCGTTCGAGGTCTTCGCGACGCTGGGCAAGGCGGGTGGCGCAGCAATGGCCGATGCGGAGGCGATCGGCCGGCTCATCTCGCTCGCGCTCCGATCCGGCATCGCGTTCTCCGACGTCATCAAGCAGCTGCGCGGGATTTCGTGCGACCGCGCGGTCGGCTTCGGCCCCAACAAGGTGCTGTCGATGCCGGACGCGATCGCGCAGGCCCTCGCCCAGCACGAGATGGAGAAGGAAGGCGTTCAGCAGGAGTTGTCGATCCCGGCCGCATCGCCGGTGACAGCGGGCAAGGCGAATGCGACCGATACGGCGGCGCAGCCGGGTTTCGATCTCGGCTACGACCCCGGCGCGACGTTTATCGGCACATGCCCCGACTGCAAGGCCGATCTCCAGTATATGGAAGGTTGCATGAAGTGCCTGGCATGCGGATACAGCGAGTGCGGTTGAGTGGATAGCGGAGGAGTTGCCCGCCCGACGGGGTGCGCCGTTGTGTTTGAACGGAGCGGGGCCGGCTGGAGCAGCCGGCCCCGCTGTGCGGGTTGGACTCAGTGCGCGGCGTCGAACAGTTCGCTTTCGCCACAGAAGTCCACAGCTTCAGGCGGTGCTACGGGGCAGATCGTGACCAGGGTCGAGGTCGAACCGATCCGATCGCCCGCCTGGGCTGTGAGGTACAGCTCGATCGTCATCTGCCTGTCGGCGTCAACAAGGAGGTCCAGCGTCGGACCGATCACAGACTGATTGAGCTCAACCGCACCGGGCCATTGGATATCCCAGCGGTACTCGGTGACTTCCGCATCGACGTTCACGAGTTCGGCAGTCCAACGGTATTGGCCATCCTCCTGAAGCAGAGTCGGACCGACGATACGGACATCGAGTTGGTCCGCGCTGGGCAACGGCGCCCCCAGGACATCGTTTCCGGTGTTGTCTTCGGTGCAGCCGCTGGCGAAGCCCGCGGCGATCGTCAGGAATGCAGCTACGAGGCGTTTCATCGAAAGTCCTCCGTGATCTTCATCGTTTGAGTTTGTGTTCAGCTTCGATGCTTGTTCGTGAACTCGAGTGTTCGAGTCTGTGTTCGGGTTCGAGATTTCAGCGTTCGAACCTGTGTCTCAGGCTCGATGTCGGGATCGGAAAGGCACGCCCGGCCAGAGCCAGTTTGGCCGTGCATTCGTCAACAGGTTCCTCGTTGAACGGACAGATGGTGATGAGAATCCGGTCGATTGCCTGCTGGTCGGCCGAACGAGCCGTCAGCACGATCTCGAAGGACGACCACTCGCTGAGGTCGACATACTCTTCGAGGAACGGCGCTGCAACGACGCGTCGCTGAGCATTCACGCCGCCGCCGTACGGCAGGATCTCCCAGACGAAGTCCGCGCCACCGTCATTGCCGTGCAGCTCGGCATGCCACGTGTAGCTGCCAGACTCGCGGATGACGGCCGGCCCCGCGATTCTGACCTGGAACGCGGACTCGACCGGTTCGACGCCGAGGATGTCGCCCGCGTTATCTGATTCCTCCGTGCACGCACCGGCCACAGCGGCCGAGGCCATGATCACGATCGAGGTGAGGATGCGCTTCATCACTCCCTCCAGTTTCCTGCATCTGTCCGTCCCGCGGAGGCGGGAGCCGAACGCTGTTCCTGTCGAGTGCGGAAGCGTTGCCCGCTTCAGCCGCCGGGCTGTTTCGTTGTGCCCGACACAGGATGAAACGCAAACGTGAGGGCGAACGGGCCACGCGTGCGGGCGAGTCCCATCGCCCGGCGGTGGGGATGGCATGCGTCACGCGCACACGATCGTCTTTCCGCGAACGACAGATCCGTTTGCGCTGCATGGCGTCGCCCATGCTCGGCCAGAACTGCTCTAATCGCCAGCGTACCGAGTGTTTGGGACGGCATGCACCGGATGTTTGTGTGTGAACGGTCTGTCACTTGCAATGGAGGTCCTCAACTGGGAGCACTACGGAACGAGTCAAGGAGGACAGATGAGCAGCAGGATGATGGCGGGCGCAGCTGCGCTGATGGTGATTGCGGCGTGCAGCACGGCGCAGCTCGAGAGCGCGAACGAGGTATCGACGCCACCCGCGGGTGCCGCCGGTGAGATCGTGCCGGTCGGCACGGAGTTCAGCGCGGAACTCGATCAGACGATCAGCGCGAAGGACAACGACGCCGGTGACGCGTTCACTGCAACGGTGACAGAGGACATTCGTGGCGACGCCGACGTCATCGTGCCGGCGGGATCGAAGGTAACGGGTCGCATCACGGGCATCGATGAATCGGAGAAGATCGGCGATCAAGCCGCCATACGCGTGGTGTTCGAAAGCATCAACGTGAATGGAACCGAGCACGCGCTATCCGCTGATGTCACGAACGTCGACGTCAGCGTGACGGATCGTGCGAATGTCGAAGATCTCCAGAAGAAGGCAGGCGTCGGTGCGGCTGCCGGTGCTGTCGTCGGCGCGATCGTGGGTGGTCAGCTGAAGGACATCCTCGTCGGCGGCGCGTTGGGCGCCGGCGCGGGCACAATCATTTCCCTCGGAACGGGTGACGTCCAGAGCGCACTGCCCGAAGGGAGCGAACTGAACCTGCGTGTGACGGAGCGAGTCGCAATGCGTTGACCTGCACGGGGAGGTCGCAATGCGTTGAACTGCACGTGGAGCAGGGACGGGCGGGCGCATGCATGAGCGCGCGCCAGCGCATTGAGCCCTCCGCGCGACCTTGCGATCCGGCCATGCGAGCGCCGGGTCCTGGAGCGCGGGGGCAGGAGTCTGCTGCGCACGAAAAGACCGCCGGTCCCCGCGGGGCGAAACATCGTATTCGCCTGCCGTCCGGAACGCCGGGTGGCAGGCGAAAACGCAGTACCCTCCGGACGGGCTGTGGCACGGTCGCGCTACACGGCCGGCGGCGCGCCGAGTGCCGAGCGTGCTCGCTGCGCCGAACAGCCCTCAACACTCGGCCGAGGGCGTTAAAACGGTCGGACCTGCATCCTGGTCCGGCGCGCCGGGGCGCGCTCGGGATCCTGGGCGCGATGCCGGGTAGTTGCTCGCCGGGGGCTGCGCAATGCAGATTGAGAAAACGGTGCCTCTGATTGGCCTGCCAATCGCGGGCACGCGCGTCATGCGCGAGGCCCGTCCAACCGGGGAGGGGTTAGATGCGATCCGCGCCCGGACTCACCCGCTCCGTCGTACTCGCCGCTCTGATCGTGGGTGCACTGCCCGCGCGCGAGAGCGGCGCCACTGCACCATCCTCGGCCGCAATGATGCGCGCGACCACGACATTCCTCGAAAGCCTCAACGCCGATCAGCGTTCGAAGGCGGTTTTTGATTTCGAGGACGCGGAACGATTGAACTGGCATTTCATCCCGCGCGAGCGGCGAGGTTTACCGCTCAAGGAAATGTCGGAAGCACAGAGGGCGCATGCGCGGGCACTTCTCGAGGCCGGCCTTGGCCAGCGCGGCTATCTCAAGGCCAGCACTGTGATGGAGCTGGAGACCGTGTTGCGCGAACTGGGCGGCAACCCTGCGACGCGCGATCCCGAGCTGTATTTCTTCTCCGTCTTCGGCACACCCTCCACCGAACAGCCGTGGGGCTGGCGCGCGGAAGGGCATCACCTTTCGCTCAACTTCACGGTTGTGCAGGGAACGCTGGTCGCCACGTCGCCATCATTCTTCGGCGCGAATCCGGCGCGTGTCCCGAGCGGCTCGCGCGAGGGCCTGCGAGCGTTGGGGGCCGAAGAGGATCTCGCGCGTGAACTCGTGCGCTCGCTCACACCGGAACAGCGCACGACCGCCATACTCGAGATTGAAGCGCCGCGCGACATCATCACGGGCAACGCTGCGCAGGTGGATCCGCTCGCCCCGGCCGGTCTGGGAATCGACCGCCTCGATGACAATCAGCGCGCCATGTTCGTCCGCCTCATCGACGAATACCTCGCCCGCACGGCGGACGATCTCGCCGCGACGCGACGCGCACGTCTCGAAACCACCGACTTCGGCCGGGTCACATTCGCGTGGGCCGGATCGACCGAACCCGGACAGCCTCACTACTATCGCGTACAGGGACCCACGTTCCTCATCGAGTTCGACAACACACAGGGCAATGCGAATCACATCCACAGCGTATGGCGGGACTTCGAAGGGGATTTCGGTCGCGACCTGTTGCGCGAACATTACCGCAACGCGCCGCATTCGCATGGCCACTGAAACCGTGCGCGTTTCCTGTCTCATCGCCGCACTCCTTGCCGTCGCGCCCGATGCACAGCGCTACACGGGCGACGACGGCCGCGTGCGTGTGGCCCTCGCGCGCCAGCCGTTTTCCCCGAACGGCACTTCGCAAGGGCCGGAAACCATGGCCAGCGGCGGCATTCAGCAGATCCTCGCCCGACTCGGGCGGACCGGGTTCCAAAGTTGACTCCTTACCCAATCCTCGGCGCAACAGGACATGGCGCTGTCACGCTCAGACAGGCCGGCGTCCCCGGCCCGGGTCGAGGCCGGTGAAGGTTCGTTCGAAGGATAGGGGAATGGGCAAACTCTGGACAATGGAACCCGGTCCGTTCCTGCTGCTTTTTGTTGGCAGCGGGTGTGCAGCACTCATCTACGAGATCGTGTGGTTTCAGCTGCTGTCGCTGATCGTGGGCTCGTCGGCGATCTCGATGGGAGTGCTGCTGGCGACGTTCATGGGCGGCATGTGTATCGGCAGCCTCGGTCTGGCGCGGGTCGTCTCCGCGCGCGAACACCCGCTGCGTGTTTATGCGGTGCTGGAGCTCGGAATCGGAGTGCTGGGGCTCATTGTTCTGTTCGTGCTCCCGTATATCGGCGGTCTGTACACGGCGATCGGCGGATCGGGCATCAGCGGTCTCCTGTTCCGAGGCTTTCTGTGCGCGATCTGTCTTCTGCCGCCGACGATACTGATGGGTGCGACGCTGCCGGCGATCGCGCGCTGGGTCGAGGCGACGCCACGGGGTGTGTCGTGGCTCGGCTTCTTCTACGGTGGCAATACGGCGGGCGCGGTGCTGGGT
This sequence comes from Longimicrobiales bacterium, assembly GCA_050732695.1. Lineage (GTDB taxonomy): Bacteria > Gemmatimonadota > Gemmatimonadetes > Longimicrobiales > RSA9 > JBFFZF01. The sequence continues at coordinate 64,894 of JBOHRL010000005.1, forward strand.
TGCCTGCTTGCCGGGTTCTATCTGTTGCGTGTGCACGACATGACGATTGCAACGTTCGTGGCGGTGGCGATCAACCTGTGCGTCGCGGCGATCGCGTACGTGCTCTCGCGCGGGGCGTCGCACGAGGCAGCGGTGGACAGCTCGCACGAACGCGAACCCGTCGCGTTTCCGCCTGGCTCGACGCCCGTGCTCGTAGCCATCGCACTCTCGGGGATGACCGCGCTCGCGGCGGAAGCGGTCTGGTCACGATTGCTGACGCTGCTACTGGGCGGGACCGTATATACGTTCTCGCTCATTCTTGCGGCATTCCTGACCGGTATCGGCGTGGGCAGTGGTGCGGGTTCCTTTCTTGCGCGAACCACAGGCGATGCACGCCGCGCGCTCGGCGTGTGTCAGCTTCTGCTTGTTGGCGGTCTGGCCTGGGCCGCGTGGTCGCTGACGCGGACGCTGCCATACTGGCCGGTTAATCCGTGGCTCTCGACACAGCCACGCTTCACGTTCCAGATCGACTTCGTGCGCGCCCTCTGGACGGTACTCCCGGCCGCGATCCTCTGGGGCGCGAGTTTCCCTCTGGCCCTTGCGGCGATCGCGCGCAAGGGCCAGGACACGGGCCGGCTGGTGGGCATCGTCTACGCCGCAAACACGGTCGGCGCGATCATCGGGGCACTCTTCGGTTCGCTGCTGATCATCGCATGGCTGGGCACTCAGGCCGCGCAACGTATCCTCATCGCGCTGGCTGCCCTGTCTTCCGCGATGCTGCTGGTTCCCGTCATCAAGGATGGTACTCGCCGCTTTGCCTTCAACGCGCGCAGTGCGGCATGGGCCGCGGTCATTCCGGTGGTCGCGATCGTACTGGGTGCGACCGTGGCGGCGCCACCGGGCCTCCTCGTTGCGTACGGGCGCTTCATGGCGACCCGTTATTACGATCACGGCGATATCATCTACGTGGGCGAGGGGATGAACTCGTCGATGGCGGTATCGCAACTGTCGAATGGTGTGCTCAACTACCACAATGCGGGGAAAGTACAGGCGTCGAGCGAACCGCAGGACATGCGACTTCAACGCATGCTCGGCCATCTGACGACGCTGGTGCCCGCGAACGCTGCCTCCGTGCTGGTGATCGGTTGCGGCGCCGGCGTGACGGCCGGTGCAGTCAGCATCGACCCGAGTGTCCAGCGCGTGACGATTGCGGAGATCGAACCACTCGTGCCTGCCGTCGTATCACGGTATTTCGCAGAGCACAACTTCAATGTGATTGCCAATCCGAAGGTTCGGATCGAGATCGATGACGCGCGTCACTATCTCGTGACCACGGATGAGAAGTTCGATGCCATCACATCGGACCCATTCGATCCGTGGGTCAAAGGCGCAGCCACGCTGTACACGCGCGAGTTCTTCGAGTTGGCCAAACGCCATCTCAACCCGGGCGGTGTGATCACGGTTTTTGTGCAGTTGTACGAAAGCAATGTCGAGGCCGTGAAAAGCGAGGTCGCGACGTTCCTCGAGGCCTTCCCCGATGGTGTCGTATTCGGCAACACGAACGATGGCCAGGGTTATGACGTGGTTCTGCTCGGCCAGCTCGATGCTGGTCCGATCGATCTCGAGGCCATCGATGCGAAGCTGGCCCGGCCCGAGTATGCGCCGGTCGCGATCTCGCTCCAGGAGATCGGCTTCTATTCCGTGATCGACCTGTTCTCGACGTTTGCCGCGCAAGGGCCAATGCTTTCACAGTGGCTTGCGGACGCGCAGATCAACCGCGACCGCAACCTCCGCCTCCAGTACCTCGCCGGACTGGGTGTCAACCTTTACGAGCAGGACGCGATCTACCGCGAGATGATCGCACATCGCTCATTCCCGCAGGGTCTGTTCAGCGGGTCCCCGGATCGGCTGGAGGCGCTTGCGACGCGGATCCTCTGGCGGTGAATGGTCTGACCTGCATGGCACCTACCGGTCGCCGGTGTCGATCCGAAATACTTTCACATACTCGATATCGAGCGAATCGGTCACAACGATGTAGAATCGATCCTCCCGGATGTGTGGTGGTACGCGCTCGAGGCGGGGTGGTGAATAATCGAGCGTGGCGAGCAATGTGCCATCGGGATGGAAGATGTCGAACGCGCGTGTGGTCGCGTTCTCCCGTTCGACCCACATGCGCCCCACCTGATCGAAGAAGATACCGAGCAGGAGACGCCGTTCGGGCGGCCTTGGCAGTGATCTCGGTTCGCACGTCTCATCGGAGAAACGGTCGAGGAACTCCTCGAAGCGACGCTCCTCGGCGCGCCATTCCTCGTCGCCGAGTGGGTCTCCGGCAACATCGCGTTCGACAATCCGGACGGTATCGCCAACTGCGTTGAGGAATGCGATGCGGTAGGTGGCGCCCCAGGCGGCGGCGCGCAGGCCGTCCGGCGCGGGCACGAGAACGGGTTCGGGTGCGAGATCGGCAGAATAGGTGCTGATGCCCTGCCCGGCAGAGTGCGTGCACCGCACAGTCAGTTCGCGGATCCGATCGCGCATGTCGCTTGTTGCACTCGCACCGGGGCGGCCGATGTCGCCGCTCAACGTGTCTGCCGCGCCGCCCGGACGCTGTCGCACGAACACAAGGCCTCGCTGTTCGCCGATGCGGCCGTAGAACGGCATGTAGACGTCGCGCGGTCCGGCACTGAACAGACGGATCGACGATCCGGTCAGTGCCATGTACGGCCTGTGATCCAGCCATGCCCCGTCGGGCGAGAACATGCCGAGCCGGGCGTTGCCGGGATCGAGCGCGAGCAGCGTGTCTCCCAGCCACGCAATCGATTGGAGGCCACCGAACTCGCCGGGTCCTGCGCCTTCGGCCCCGAATCGGTCGAGCACAGTACCGTCCGCATCGAACACGCGAATCTCGAGTGCACGTCCATCGGCGACGTAGATGCGGCCCGCCGCATCGCCGAGAACGCCAGTGATGCGCGCGAACGCCTGTGCGTCCTCGGTGCTCTCCAGGCCGGCAGATCCAAGAGTCAATAGCTCGATGGCCTGCCATCGTGCAGGACTGCCCGCGCTCCGTATGTGTACGATGCCCGCGATTGTGTCGACTGTCGTGATGGCGCCAGCCGGGCTACGCGGGGCATCGCTACACCCCGCGAACGGCAGCGCGACTGCGATGGCGCCTCTCAGGCGGCGCAGCGAGAACGAGCGGATCGAAGTCATTGGCATTCTCCTCGGTATCCCTTCGACGTCCACAGGCGTCGTTACGTTTCAACCGTGGCACGCCACCATGTGTGTGTCGGCGACTCCTGAGCTGGCCACTTTGGCGACTGCGTGCCATGTTGCTACGGCGACGCTCCGATCTCGAGGAGGATGCGAATGTTCGAGGCATCAGAACGATACCGGCCCATCGTCCAGGGAATCATGCGCATCGTCGTCGCGTTCCTGTACTGGTCGCACGGAGCGCAGAAGCTCATGGGCTGGTTTGGCGGATTCGGGCCGGATGGCGGTACCGCCGACCTCGGCACGATCTTCGGTGCCGCCGGCATCATCGAGTTCTTCGGTGGACTGCTGCTGATCCTCGGACTCCTGACACAGCCAGTCGCCTTTCTCGTCTCCGGCGAGATGGCCGTCGCCTACTTCACGCAGCACATGCCGAATGGTGGCTTCTGGCCGTGGGACAATCGCGGCGAAGTCGTGGCGGCGTTCTGCTTCGTGTTTCTGTTCTTCGCGTTTGCAGGCGCGGGGGCATTCAGCCTTGACGGCCTGTTGCGACGGCGACGTCAGAAGGTCCAGGGCTGAGATCCCGAACCCCGGTTCGGCGGCCCCGGCTCCTCGCCGGGTCGCCGGCGGGTCCCCGCCACACCCGGGCGCCTGCTTGAGCTGGCGTGCGGAACGTGCTACCGTGCAGGTGACGATCATTCGCAGGGCGGGTGTGCCGGGTGCGGGTCCCTCCATCGTCTCATGCCGAGAGATAAGCCATGGCAGAGATCACGCTGCGCGTGAACGGCCGAACCGAGCGAGTCGAAGTCGAGCCGGACACGCCACTCCTCTGGGTCCTCCGCGATGTGCTGGACCTGACCGGAACGAAATACGGCTGTGGTATTGCCCAGTGCGGCGCGTGCACCGTGCACCTCGCCGGCGAGGCCGTGCGCTCGTGCTCGACGCCGGTCTCGGCCGTGGCGGATCGTGCCATCACGACCATCGAAGGCCTCTCGCCGAACGGCGAACATCCGCTCCAGAAGGCGTGGATCGCCGAAGATGTCCCGCAATGCGGCTACTGCCAGTCGGGCCAGATCATGTCGGCCGCTGCGTTGTTGGCGGGTACGGCGAGCCCGTCCGATGCGGACATCGATCGCGCCATGGCGGGCAACATCTGCCGCTGCGGGACGTACGACCGCATCCGGCGGGCCATCCACCGCGCGGGGCAGGAGGGCTGATATGACCACGATCGCGAAGCTGGATCGGCGCGACTTCCTGAAGCTGGGTGCGGTCGCGGGCGGTGGTCTCTTCCTCGGTGTGTACGTCCCTGACGCTCGCGCGAGCGCGCAGGGAAAAGCCGCAACGTTCGCGCCTAACGCGTTCGTACGCATCGATCCGGATGATACCGTAACGATATGGGTGGCAAAGGCGGAGATGGGGCAGGGTGTCCGCACATCGCTGCCCATGATCGTGGCCGATGAGATGGACGCCGACTGGAGCCGTATCCGCATCCTCCAGGCGGACGCACATCCGGACCGTTACGGCCGCATGACGACTGTTGGCAGCTCGAGCGTCCGCAACGGCGCATGGACACCGTTGCGAGAAGCGGGCGCGGCCGCGCGCGAGATGCTGCTGGCCGCGGCCGCCGCCCGCTGGGGCGTGGGCGCGATGGATCTGCGCACCGAGAATGGACGGGTCCTGCACGATGGGACGGGCCGGTCTGCGACGTACGGCGAGCTCAGCGAGGCCGCTGCCGCACTGCCGGTTCCTGCTCAGCCACAGCTCAAGAGCCCGGGGGCATTCCGACTGATCGGCAAGCGGATTCCGCTGGTCGACACGCACGCGAAGGTCACCGGTCAGGCAGGCTTCGGTACCGACGTGCGCGTGCCCGGCATGCTGTACGCGACCGCCGTTCATCCGCCCGTATTCGGTGATACGGTCGCCTCGTTCGATGCCACCCGGGCGCGCGCCGTGCCAGGCGTTCGCGACGTGTTCCAGCTCACGCAGGGCGTGGCCGTCACCGCGACGAACACGTGGGCCGCGTTCCAGGGCGCGAAGGCGCTCGACATCACATACGCTCGCGGCGGCTTCGCCATGAACAGTGACGAGATCTTCCGCCACTTCCGCGAAGTTGCGGAGCAGCATGGCAGCGAGGCCGCAGCGGAGGGCGATGTTGCCGGCGCGCTCGGCACGGCTGTGCATCGCATAACAGCAACGTATGAAGCGCCGTATCTCGCGCACGCGACCATGGAGCCCATGAACTGCACGGCCGATGTGCGAGCCGATCGCTGCGAGATCTGGGCGCCGACACAGAGTCCTCAGGGGACGCAGAGCGCCGCAGCAGAGCTGACCGGCCTGCCGATCGAGGCCGTAACCGTACACGTGCAATATCTCGGCTGCGGCTGGGGCCGCCGCAGTCGGACCGACTTCGTGCAGGACGCGGTCGAGACATCGAAGCAGGCGGGCGCGCCCGTACAACTCCTCTGGTCGCGCGAAGAGGACATGCAGCACGACTTCTACCGGCCGGCCGCACACGTGCGCATGGAGGGTGGTGTCGACGGCGCCGGCAGGGTGCAAGCTCTCAACATACACGTCGTCGCGCCGCCATTCGGCGGCGGCCGCGGTGGCGTGGACCGGAACGCCGTCGCTGGTCTCGTGAACCAGCCGTACGACATTACGAACCTGCGCGTCACGTACGTGCGACCGGATGTCGCGGTACCCGTGAGTTACTGGCGCTCGGTCGGCCCTTCACAGAACTGCTTCTTCCTCGAGAGCTTCATCGATGAGCTGGCGCATGCGGCAGGCCAGGATCCCGTCGAGTTCCGGCGCGTGATGCTGGATGGCACGCCCCGGCTCCGCCACGTGCTCGAGGTCGCGAGCGAACGGGCCGGCTGGGGCTCGCCGCCGCCCGCAGGTCGCGGCCGGGGCGTCGCACTCGTGATCGACAAAGGTGGCATTGTCGCGCAGGTCGCCGAGGTCTCCCTCGGTGCCGGGCGCGTCCGTGTACACAAGGTGACGTGTGCGATGGATTGCGGCCGCGTCATCCATCCCGGCATCGTCGAAGCGCAGGTCGTCGGCTCCATCGTGGGCGGTTTGTCTGCCGTGCTGTACGGCGAGATCACGATCGAGACCGGCCGCGTCAAGCAGAGCAATTTCCACGACTATCCGATGCTTCGCATCGACGAGATGCCGGAGGTCGAAGTCGTGCTCGTCGAGAGTGAAGAAGAGCCGGGCGGCGCGGGCGAGCCGGCCTTGCCGCCAACTGCGCCCGCTATCGCGAATGCCCTCTTCGCACTCACGGGGACACGCGTGCGACGCTTGCCGATCCGATCGGCCAGTCTGTCCAACGATGGAGGCTGACACGGCGGAGGCAGCGTCCTGATTCACTCGTCGCGTGCGATGACTGCTGTGCGGTACGCTGGTCGTCCCGGACGTTGCAGGCGTGCGGCAGTCGCCGCAGTCGCAGTTCTTGCCGTAACAAGCGGCTGCGGTCCGTTCCGGTCGTCAGCGCCCGCACCAGCACCGTATCAGGAGGGTATCGCCTCCTGGTACGGGCCCGGGTTTGAGGGCCGGCCCACCGCCAACGGCGAGATCTTCGATCCCGGCGCTTTCACGGCGGCGCACCGCAGCCTGCCATTCGGTGCACGCATCCGCGTCCAGAACCTGGCGAATGACCGGACTGTGGATGTGCGCATCAACGATCGCGGACCCTTCACCGGCGATCGCATCATCGATCTTTCCCGCGCCGCGGCCGAAGTCCTTGACATGATCCAGACCGGCGTCACACGCGTGCGTATCTTTCTGCTCGAAGCATGACAGCAACACCACTGCACAGTTGCGAGAACTCCGCAAGTCGAGTACGTTTTTGATACCAGTGATGCCGGGGTGCTCGGGTCGAAGCGCCATCAGAAAGGGGCTCGCGAGTTGATCATGCTCAATACTCCAACGTGCTGAAGGATAACCGTTCGCGCGTTCCCCAAACGCTTGCGGTCGCACACCCATGTCCAGACATGAGGTACGGCAACCATGCACGCAGAAACTCGTACCATATGGAGTGGGCCCCAGACCATTGGGTAAGAGTTCAGTTCCAGTGAATCCCGAAGATCACGCGAAATCACAATGAGCCCGGCCTTGATCGCAATGACAAGGGACGAGAGCCTTGTGCCGGGTATATGAGAACCGAGTACGCTTTTCATTGCCAATGAAGAGCAAGCGGGCGAGATCGAGGTGTATGACGTCTCGGGGCGATACGTCCGCACCATCGCCGTCTGGGTGAAGGGTCCGGGGAGTACAGGCGTGTCAAGGATATCTTCCTCCATTCAAGCGACACGATTGCCGTGTTCGATGCTGGCCTCGGCCGAATCACGTATCTGTACCGCGAACTCGTTGCGCGGCCCCAGCAGGTCGCGCCCGCGGCCTCGCCACAGCCGCGGCCGCACCGCGTTGATGCACTCCATCAGCTCGACGACGTCCGCTTCGGCGAGCCGCCGGCAGAAGTCTCCGGCCGTAGTCGGATCAGGGAGGCTCCGCGCCCAGCGCATTCATGTACGCCGTGTCGTGGCGCAGCCGCTCGATGTCCTCCAGCCGCGTGCCGCCGCACAGCACGTTGTACGCCAGATTGAGCACGTGATCCGACTCGTGATACGGCCAATGCACCTTCAGAAGCTACAACCGTTCGTCGATCGCTTCGGCGAGCCCGAGCTTCGTGACCAGTCGATGCACGCCCCGATGCCGCCGTAGCTCATCGCGTCCGTGTTCGCGCCGATCTCATAGTGCAACCTGCTCGAACTGAACATCTGATCCGGCGTTGCCTTCCAATGCCCCGCTCGCGCGTGTCTGGCCTTCACCTTCCGCTTGCGCGGGATCATGTTCTTTCGGCTCTGAGTGTGCGATATTCTCTTCACCGGAAAGGCTTTCTGTGTTGGAGAAATGATTCCTGGCAGAATCTTCTAACTCCAGCAAAGGTAAGCCTTTCCGGTTCCTTTTGATAGGTCCTTATAACGATTCACGCTTGCTTGAGGGCTAGAGTGTTCTCCACGGTGGACGGTGCGCTCCGCGCTCACGCCTTGGATCGGCGCCTTCAAGGAAGGCCGGCCAAGCAGCTCGCCGTCGGGACCGTGGCCTCCAACTGGGGGATCAGCCACCCAGAACAGCGAGAATGCTTGCATTTGCGTTGGGTGTTGGCCACCTTGCATGCTGCGCACACGGTGTTCGTGACCAAAGTCGTCCTCACACCCGGCTTCGGAGGAGCGACGTGATCCGCCATTCCATCCCATCGGGAAGCAACCCGCAGCAAAGAAATGAATCTCGTTACAGGCGTCCCCGGTCATCGGTTCGATGGCTCAGTGCGCTTGGGATTATCGGCGCTGTCGTCATTGCCGGATGCTTCGATGAGGATCCGGCGACGCCGAGCCTCAACCGTCCCACTTTCGACCTTCTAACGACCCTGCCAGATGATTCGATCAGCGATGTTCCCGAGTTCATCGAAATCGCACGCGCGGTTCCGGCATTCGGCGGAATGTATTTCAGTGACAACGGCAGGCTCACGATTGCACTGACCGACGTCAGCAGGTTCGCGGCAGCCCAGGAGGCAATTCGACCCCGGCTCGGAATTCACGAGACCCGGGCAGGGCGCCGGGATTCCCGCAGCGTCGCGTTCGACGCAAGACTGGTACAGTATTCTTTTCTCGAACTCGCACGTTACAAGACTGTACTCCGTAGGATTCTGGCGATTCGAGGCGTGGCTACCATCGATGCAAATGAGGTGCTCAACCGTGTAGAGATAGGACTCGCTGATCCAACTGCCGAGGCGAGTGTCCGTGCTCTGGCGGACAGTCTGGGTATTCCGGCTCTGGCTCTCGCCTTCAGGGAGGCAGGATTCGCACAGCCCGATGTTCAGATCACCGGATCCACCAGTAGCGCCTACGGTAGCGTCGTTGTGGAGGCGGGCTGGCGAGTATCCATTCCATCTGGTGGTCAATGTACCCTCGGGCCGACAGGCATTCGGGGTACAGACGGTGATTCCGTCTTCATCACTGTGTCGCATTGCACACCCACGAAATGGGGCTACGACGGTTCGAGCGCTCGGCAGCCCGATGTAACGTCGACCGCAATCGGAACGGAGATACTCGATCCTGCTGCGGCTTCCTGCAATTTTGGACTCAGTGAATGTCGGGACTCGGATGCCGCCATGTTCACGGCAACCTATCCAATTCGCTTCGGCAAGATCGTCCGCACGGCAGACTCAGTGGATTGCGAGTCTTGCCACAGTTCACTAGATGTTGATTCCGCGCTCACGATCACTAGCACACTCAGCTATGTCGTCAGCAATGAGACGATTCACAAGATCGGTCAAACGTCCGGATGGACATATGGAGCCGTTGAGGCAACCTGTGTGGACTTTGCGTGGCCTGTGTATCCGTTCGATGACGAGACGAAGTGCTCCGATCGGATCGACCTGAACTCGGAACCTGGCGACAGCGGCGGCCCGGCGTTCTCCGTCGTGTCGGGTACAAACGTCCAGTTGCGAGGAATCGACATCGGTCACGACCCGGTGACGAGTGATGCGTACATATCCAATCTTGGCCAAATTGCGATCGACCTTGGCCATGTGACGTACTACGACCGAGGGGCCCCGTCGGCCTCGATCGAGGGCCCGACAGAGGCACCCGGGATGGGCATCCAGTGTACTTGGCAGTCGAATGTTACCAACGGGATCCCGCCCTACACGTACTCATGGTCTGGCCTGCTCAGCGGGTCGAGTGGTGCCGTAGCAGGTCCTATCTACTCGTCAGGCACACTCTATCTGGCCGTGACGGATTTTTTCGGCCGCACGGGTTACGCGAGCATTGGCGTTACGGTCGTTCCAGGTCCGCCGTTATGTGAGTGAATCGCGGGAAACGACAGCGGAAGCAGCAAGGAGGGATGAAATGTTGCGACAACTCGGAGTTTTGACCATCGCCGCGGCCGTGTGTGGTTGCAATTCGATCATGGCGCCGTGTGACTCAAGCAAAAAGGCTGGGATTGTGCTCACAGTGTTGGACTCGCTGACGGAGGGGCCTGTATCGGCGGATTCAGTGGTAGTTGTGGCGCGAGATGGGGCATACGCCGATAGCGTACAATTCACCAACGTTCGTCCGGATCCTGTCACCGAAGTGGCCCTTGCATACGAGCGGGCCGGTGAATACGACATCGAGGTTAGGGCGACCGGGTACGCACCATGGACACAATCCAATATCCGAGTGAATGATGGACGTTGTCACGTCGGTACGGTTACCAGACGAGTTCTCCTGCGTGTGAGCGTGTAGCTTTCGCGGCCACAGGCCACCTATCGGATCGTGTCCATGACTGGACAGGTGCAGGAAATACGGCAAATCGGCCGGCCGGCCGCCACGCCTGAGCCTCCGTGCGGTGGCCCGATCGCCAAGGCTGGCCCCATATGGCTACCTCGTCCTCGGCGCGGATGGCGAACTTTCCGTATAACGAGATGTTCGGCGGCGCAACTCTGCCGCCGAGAGCCCCTTCGCCTACGAGCGCACCAATCGCGGACGTGACCGAAGGGTAACCGCGGACCGAGGCATGCGAGCCGTGCAAACAGCCGTGCATCCTCTCTAACACGCCATTTCACGCGTCGCAGCGCCTGCGGCGCTGCTTGCCATGGGCCGAACCAGCGTCCTAAACTTGCGACGCAGCACGGCGTTCGGCCCATGGACACGTCGCCTGGTCGGCTGACGCCGCCCCGGCTCGCGTCGTGAACGGGGTTCTGGGATCCGAACGACCGGACGATTCGACCGCCATCTACCAAGTGGATTGGTAGCGCGATATGGTCGGCCGTTCCTACATCCGCATTGTAGTACACGCGGCGATCGGGGCCGATGCTGATTTGGTGCGTATCGAGATCTGGCATCGGCGTAATGCCCATGAGATTGAGCCGTGCGTCGAATTCGGTCTCACGTCGCAGCGATCTATCGAAGACATGAAGATGACCGGCAGCCGTAATGTAGGCCGCAGAGATATCGCGAAACGCACCCGGCCCTTCTCCCATTCTGCCTATCACGCGTTCAAACGCCCCGTCGGGTCGAAAGACCACGAGGCGCGTTGCAACCGGGTACTCCGCCGTCACGTAGCGTCCGTCCGGCAGTCGCAACAGGAACTTGGGTTCGCCGGCGAGACCTCCAGGACCGCTGGTATCGCCGATCGCAGCCACAGAAATCAGATCAAAAAAACAACCGGGGCAGACGATTCTGTCGGTGATCAGCAGCGTGGAGTCCTGCGTCGCGGAGGCAGGCGCAACGCTGAAAACGGATGCGCACAAGAAGTAAGACGAGAACCGGATCCAAATGTGGGTCGACTGCATTGAGCGTCTCACTCACATTCCCGCAGGTGCACCCTTTGGTACTCTCGAAACTGCGGTGCTCGGTGCTCCACGTTCGAGCAAACCGATCGCGAGTGCAAGCGCAGAAGTGCGAACTCTGGGCGCGATTGTGCGAACCGCCGCACACGGAGTTGTCGAACCAGTCGATGGCGAGCGGTGGCGACCACTGACACCGGTACTCGAGGCCAACCGGATCGCTGTCGAGCGTGTGCTGCCAGGGACGCACGATCTCCGCGTTCCGCTGATCTCATCGTACGTCGCCACGTGCGCTGCGTAGCACGTGCCCCACACGAAGCGATGGTTGTTCGGCTCGGGATACGTGTAGCCCGACTCGCACGAGGGCATGCTCTCCTGGGGCGGCCCCGCAGGCGTGCCTCCACGTCACCTCGCCCGCCGCCACCACCGCGACCGCACGGCCCGCGACCGCATCAGCATCGCGTAGCGCGGCCGAGGACCGCTCTTCGAGTCGAGGAGCGGCGCCTGGAGCGAAAAAAGATACCGCATGCGGATACCCGGGCAACCGATGCAACCCAGGCCCACAGAACCCGAACGTCGCTGTCACCGACTCGGGATTTGCTGTGGTTCTCCGGCTGATCGCCCTCGCCGCGCGTGGTCGCTCCGCCAATCTGCGCGACCGGCCGGCGATCTTGCCGTGCACGGGTCTCCTGGCCATCCTTTGGCCCGCCCGCAGCCGGTCGGCGCTCGGCGCGGAGTCAGCGTGCGGCCTGTCCGGACTCGAACCCACGGAAGTTGTGGATGAAACGGTCATGATCGAAGATCTCGTATCGAGCTTTCCATCCCACCTCAGGGCGTCGATCGAAGGTTTGCTGAGTCGGCCGGTCTCGACCCGTGAGCAATTGCTCGGCGAACTCGACGCCTACACGCGTCGGATTGACGATTCCGCGCGGCGCCGACCTGACCTCGATGTCAACCTCGCGGAGGCTATCCTGCAAGCCTGCCGAAGATTGCTTCGCGAACACTGGTCCGAGCTATCCGAAGATCAGCGCCGTCTCGTCCAGGTCACTTGCGATTACTACGTAGATCCGGAGGATGAGGCTGGGGACCTGGAGTCTGTCTCCGGATTCGATGATGACGCCGAGGTCCTCAACCTCGTGCTGGATGCCTTGCGACGCCCCGATCTGAAGCTGCGCGTGTAGCGCCGCGAATCCCGTTTACGGCGCCGCGATATCGTCGTAGATTGCGTTCCATGACCATCGAGAGAATGGATAACACAAGGTACACGATCCGGGTCCTCCGCCTCGGTGAAGAACCACGCGACGACTTGCGCGAATCCATGACCGCGCAGGAGCGCATTCGGCTTCTGCGTCGGCTATCGGAACGTGCTTGGGCACTAGGCGGGAAACGGGTTCCGCGCATTCCGCGGAGTCAAATGCCGGTTGTCGTCACGACATTGAAATGACCGATGACTGGTTCGACGTGCTCGTTGCACTCCTCGGCGCTGACGCACGGTTCCTCGTGGTCGGCGCGCATGCAATGGCGGTCCATGGAGTGCCGCGCGCGACTCAGGACCTGGACGTCTGGATCGAGTCCAGCGAGGAAAATGCCGGACGGGTGTGGGATGCGCTGGTCGATTTCGGTGCACCGCTCGGAGAACTCGGAACCACCGTCGCCGACTTCGTCCCGGCCAGGCACGGTGATTCAGCTCGGCCTCCCGCCGAATCGTATCGATATCCTGACCGGGATCACCGGAGTCCCTGATTTCGAGGTGGCTTGGAGGGATCGGGTTGAGCACGAAATCGACAACCACCCGATTCCGTTTCTCGGACGCCAGGCACTGATCGCGAACAAGCGCGCCGTGGGACGACTCAAGGATCTCGCGGACGTCGAAGCGCTTGGCGAGACGCCCTGAAGAAGGGCGACGTTCACGGTGTCGCATGCGACGCTCAGGGCAAGCTTGTGCAAGGCGGACACAACGTCAGATTGCCATGCGGCGGACAACGTTCACACGCCTGCGGCAAGCAGCCGATGATTTTCGCGGCTTCCGCGGCCAGAGCCCGCGACCTCATGCCACTTCCATCATCCTCTTCTTCGAGCGTCCTCGCGGTCACGGTCTGTGCTGTGCTGGCGCTGCCGGAGATCGCGCTCCAGGCCCAGGAGGCGGACCTCATCGTGCGCACGGGCGCACCGGCAAATCGGCCGACGACGCGCTTCTCACCGGATCGCTCGATCATCGACTCGGTAACGGCGAACACACCGGCCCTGCTGAACCGCTGGGATCGGAGCGCCTGCCTCGCGAACGGCGCCGCCCTGGGCCGCGTGCGCGCATCCATCGCTCCCAAGACGTTCGACCAGCGGCTGCGTGAGGCCAGGGCCGCGTTGCAGCACTTGCCGAACTCGGCGTCACGACCATTCACGACAACACACCACCCACACAACTCCCCGTATACACGGAGCTAAAGCGACGCGGTGAGCTGACCATGCGGATTTTCGCACGCCCAACGCTCGACAAGTGGAACGAACTCAGGTACGCAGGCATTCCCCCCGGCTTCGGTGACGACTGGATCCGCATTCGCGCGCTCAAGGGTCGATGGCATTCAGGGAAACTCCACGGCGCGTTTCTACGAGCCGCAGCTTCACTCCGGAAGCGTGGGTGAATGGCGCGACAGCACGAACACCGCGGCGACCGATGGACCCGGCTCGGGGATGAACCCGCCCGGCAACATGGAACGGTTGCTTTTCGGTCTCGACTCCGCCGGCTGGTGGGCCAACGTGCACGCCATCGGCGACTTCGCCATCGACAGCGTGCTCACCATCATGGAGAAGGTGACGCGCGTGAACGGCCCGAAGGAGCGCCGCTGGCGCATCATCCACTCCCAGGTCATTCGCAATGCCGAGGTAGCACAACGTTACAAGCGTCTCGGCATCATCGCCGAAGTGCAACCCTATCCACCGCGCGCTCGCATTGCCCGAGTTGCCCCGCGATGCGCGCTTGCCACTGCACGTTTGTTCCTGACCCTGACAGGAAGCGACGTCTGAACCTCCCGAGCCGATCGATCATGGCTACACTTGATGGGCGTCTCGTGAGATCGTTCGGTGCTGACACAGCGATCTACCGACCTGATCACATGGCGATGCACCTCAACACTCGAACGGTAGGAGGCCGCTCAAGGGGCGATGAGCGCGCGCAATACACCGACGCGCTGAGCGCTCCCCGTAAACAGATCGCGAGGGAACCGCCGATAGCCCAGCAGCGAGCTGTAGATGAACTCCTGCTGATACAGGTTCGCGCCCATGCCGGCAATGTACATGAGCCGGAGGTTCCGATCGTGATTGATCTCGGCATCGGCCAGCCACGGGGCGAGATCGGGTGCGCGACCTGCATAGGTAGCCAGCAGATCGAAGATCGAAGGGAAGCCCACCTCGCTCAGCGACTGCTGGACCCAGGCATGATCGGTACGTGACAATCGGGCATCGAGTGCATCGAGATCGATGCTGGCCGACGCGTCGCCTCCGGCAAGTACCACGTCGTAGCCGCGCCCATCGATGTCATTGCTCCATACCGTACCGTTCGGGAACGCCTCGAAGAACGTGGCCAGCTCGCTCTTGACGACGGCGGCATTGCTTTCGTAGAGCGGCACCCACTGTGTGATGACGCCGCCCGGGTTGAGGTGTCGCTTGGCGAGCTCGAAATATTCCCTTGTGTACAAGGTCGCTGCGCCCTTGACCCACGGGTGGATGGGGTCGGACGTGATGACGTCGAACTTCTCCTTCGATGTCAGGATGTAGTGACGGGCGTCATCATGGACGACCTCGACGCGCGGGTCCTTCAGGACTTCGTAGTTGGCATCCCCGAAGTGGCGGGCGACGACTTGCGGAATGAGCGGTTCGATCTCGCAGATGACGATGCGCTCTACGCTCGGGTGCAGCACGAACGAACCAGCAGTGACGCCCGCGCCCAAGCCGACGACGAGCACAGTCCGGGGTGATGGATGAAGCAGCGCCGAGATGTGGCCGAGCATGCGTTGGAGCCGCATGTCCTGCGGCTCGGTCGATGCCTCGATCTTGCCGCTCACGTGGAAGTTGCGCGTGCCATCCTCGAGCACCGTCACCGCCACGGATGCGTTCATCCCCTCGCCCACGTAGAGCGCGGTGGGCGGATCGTACGTGGGTGCGTAGCGGCCGTACGCGATGAGAACAGGCGGCACTTCGGCGACGGTGCCGACGAGCACGAGTGCGGCGAGGCCGGACGCGGCGGCCCAGCCCAGGCGCCCAAAGCCACGCGTCGCACGCGCAGCCGAGTCGGGCGCGAATGCGATCGGTACGAACATCAGGAGCGCCGATGCCGCCGCGAGAAGGATCAGGATCTGCTGCGCGCCTTGCGTGCCGAGCGACGGAATCACGAGCATGCCGAAGCCGACGGCGCCGGCGATCGCGCCTACCGTATTGGCAGCGTATACACCACCGACGAGTCGGGCCGGATCCTGGCCGGGTGAGGCGGTTGCGGCGACAGCAAGCGGGAAGCTCGCACCCCACAGGACCGTCGCGGGCAGGATCGCCCAGAGTGTGCGCACGACATCGATCTGGAAGAGGAACCAGGGATTCGCCGTGATCGATGGATTGACGGGCCAGTAGGGCAGCGAGCGCGCGAGCATCGTGGCGGTCCACGCAAGGCCCAGCGCAATCAGGATCTGGCACAGCCCGAGAGCGAAGCGCGGTTGTTTCACCATACGGGCGGCGAACGAGCCGACGCCGCTGCCGATGCCGAGGCCGGTCAGGAATACGGCGAGGATGATGGAAAAGGTGTAGACGGTGGCGCCGAGCAGGAGCGAGAGCAGGCGAGTCCAGACGACCTGCGCGCCGAGCGCGGTGAGACCGGAGAGCGCGATGACGAGGTAGACCAGGCGCGAGCCCGGCATGAACGTCGCCACAGGTGCCTCGTCTGCGGGCGGCGAACGGTGTACGGTGACACCCGACAGGAAATAGGCGATGCCCGCAACAGCCGCATTGATGAGAAACGCCGCGAACGTTGCGATCAGTGTGTCGTACACGCGCAGGAGGTAGAAGCCCGCCAGCACGGAACCCATCACGGCACCGGTGATGTTGCCGGCGTAGAAGAAGCCCATCCACGAGACGCCGCGCGGTGTGGTCTCGATCCAGCGCGAGATGGCTGGCAGCGTTGCGCCCATCAGGATGGTGGGCGGCAGGAGCAGGAGAACGCACAATACGCCGCGCAGCAGGATGCCGGCGAAGCCGTGCCCGGTAATACTGCTGTACGCACTGCCGACAAGCGGAATTGCAACGAAAAGCAGCAGGCCGAACACGCCGATGCCGGCCTCGAGGACAGCATAGACACGCAGCGGGTGATGGCGCGCTGGAATGAATCGTGGCAGAACAAAGCTGCCGAGGCACATCCCGCCCATGAAGGTTCCGAGTAGAACACCGATCGAAACGCCCGATGAGCCGATGACGAGCTGGACCATCTGGAACCAGACGATCTCGTAGATGAGCGCGGCACAGCCGCTGCCGATGAAGAGCAGCAGCATGGCTGGAAGCTGCTGGCCGACCGTTGGCTCTCCGGAGCGCGTCATGCCGCGCGCCACCTGTGTGGCCGGGCGCTCGCGCTGTTGCGGTTCTCGCCCAGGCTGTGCGGCCCTGCCTTCACCCGGTCGTCTTGTCGCCATCGCCGGGTTGGCTGGAGGTCGATGGCTGTGTGCCGCGCTGCAACTCTGTTCGTTCGGTCAGGAGCCGCGTCGTGAACTGTTGTGCCTCGGCGACTCGCTGGACCTGGCTGGTCACGCCCTCGATGGATTCCTCGAGCCGGGTGAGCTTCTCGCGCAGATCGGCAATCTCACCGCGATCGTTTCCTCGTTTCTCGTAGGCGCGAAGGAACCGGACGGCGAGCGCGATGCCACCACCGATCACGACGACCCAGAAAACGAGCGATAGCAGAGCAAAAGGCAGAAACGGCGGCATGCCTTGCCTCCATGGTTGCTCAGCGGCAGGCCCGTCGGCCAGCCGATCCCTGAAGGAAACTTCTTGCGATGACCGGCTTGTCGCAACTATGCTGACCGTCGCCGCGGCCACCCGAGCCACCGGAGTCATCGTGACCAGTCTGGAGCTTCGACCGCGTCTCGCCACCGAGATCGTGGATGCCGCGTTTCAGCTCTATCGTCGCCATTTCGCCGAGCTGGTGAGCCTGTCCGCGCTCGCGTTCGTCCCCTACATCGTGGTCCAGCTGCTCCTGACCGGTGGCGATCCGGTCGAACCGACGGTGGCCGGCGCGATGACGGCATCCGTCGTGCTCGTTTTCGGGTGGGTCATCGGCTCGATCATGGAAGCGGCCGTCGTCGTCGGCGTGTCGAACAGTTACCTGCACGGCAAGCCGGACGTTCCCGAGGCCCTGCGGCGCACCTTCGCTCGCCTCGGCGCTGTCCTGTTCTCCGTCAGCGCGAAGTGGTTCCTGATCGCACTCGGTTTCATGGCCGCCATCATGGTGGGCGGGTTCACGAGCGCGCTCATTGCCGTGGGCGCGGGGACTGCGGGAGCCGGCGCTGGCCTGCTCGCGGCCATTCTCATGATCGGCGTGTTCGCCATCGCGATTCCCGTCGGGCTGTTCTTCTTCGCCAGCTTCTTCGCGGTTCCGGCCACGGTCATCCTCGAAGGTGTGGGCGTCGGTGCGGGACTTCGCCGGTCACGCGTCCTGTCGCGTGGCATCAGGCGCCGCATTCTGGGTGCGCTCGGCATTCCGATGCTGCTGTTCATGGTGTTCCAGCTGACCGTGGCGGGAATCGCGCAGTTTCTGCCCGGGCCCCGCCTCGTCGGCTTCCTTGCCGAACAGGTTGTTACGATCATCGCATATCCGATCATTGCCGTCATCGCGACATTGCTCTACTACGATGCGCGTATTCGCAAGGAAGGGTTCGACATCGAGAGGATGGCCGCCGAGCTGGAGCCCTCGAGAGACCCGTTGTACGCCCATCCCTCCGCTTCGCCGCCCGCGTGACCAACGTGCAGATTCCGGCCGCCGCGATCAGGGACACGGCTGCGGCCGTCTTCGGGGATCCTGACTTCAACCGGACGTCCCTCCTCGATCGCGTGGGCGCGTGGCTGCTCGATGTATTGCAGGCGATCCTCGTGGGCATCGGGCCAACGCGTGCGTCCCCGTTGCTGTTCTGGTCCGTTATCGCACTGATCGGTATCATCGTGTTACTGTTACTTGGTCGAGCCCTGTACGGTGCCCGGCTCATGCGCAGCGGCGGCCCGCATCGGTTGCGCACCGGTCCGGGCAGGCAGGAAACCGGCGATGCGTGGCGTCTCGCGCGCGAGCTTGCTGCGCGCGGCGACTTCACGGCGGCGGCTCATGCGCTCTACGCTGCGCTGCTGCGACTCATTGCCGGACGCGGCGAGATCGAACTCCACGATTCGAAGACGATCGGTGACTACGTCCGGGACCTGCGCGCCCGATCGTCCGGTCGGCTTCCGGGCTTCCGAGACTTTGCACAAACCTACGAGACCGTTATCTACGGGCTCGGCTTCTGCGACCGCGACCGGTACGAGCAGTTGCATGGCCTTGCCCGGCGCGTGAACGAGGCCAGTGGCTGAGCGTCGCGGTCTCGACTCATTGCTCGCACCTCGCCGCATCTTTCTGCTCATTGCGGTTGTGTTGACGATCACGCTCGTGGTTGCGCCATGGCCGACCGAGCAGGATTCCACAGCGCTCAGTTCGTACGATGCGACGCCAGCCGGCGCGCGCGGGTTCTACGAGATCCTCGACCGGCTCGGCCAGCCCGTCGAACGACGGCTCGAGGCGATGCGTGACACGCTCGACCCTGACGCGCTCTACGTCGTACTCGAGCCGGCGATCCCCATGACCGTGTCGGAGGTGCATCGCCTGCTCGAAGCCGTTCGCGACGGGGCACGATTGCTCGCGCTGCCTGCGGCCGAGAGCCGGCTCGCGGATTCGCTCGAAGTCCGTCGCGTGGCTGTGGTGCACGAGAATGGCGTGGCCGCGAACGGCCGAGTCGTTCCACGTACCGGTCCAGCGCAGGCGTTCGGAGTCGGCTGGGTGCGCTGGGTACTGCGAGGCGCAGGAACGGAGGATGAGGACAGTGCGCCCACGTACGTGCCGCCGTCCGCTGCCGTGACGCTGCTCTCCCTCGACACGAGGCGGGGGCCCGAACCGATGGTCGTCGGCCTGCCGTACGGGCAGGGACGAGTCGTAATCGCCGCCGAGCCGGACCTGTTTCGTAACTCGACAGTACGTGAAGACGATGGGTCCGTTCGCATCGTACGCTTCGTCGAATGGCTGACCGACGGGCATCGTGTACCGATCGTATTCGATGAGTACCACCATGGCTACGGCACACACGCCGGTGTACTGCGCGAGGCCCGCCGTGCGCTGATCGACAGTGCGGCCGGGCGCGTCGTTCTCCAGATCGCAGGTGCCGGGCTGCTGCTCCTGCTTGCTCTGGCTGTCCGGCCGATACGGCCACAGCCAAGGGTAAGCATCGAGCGGCGCTCGCCGCTTGAACATGTGAGCGCTCTCGCCCGCGCCTACGCAGCCGTGCGCGCTACGCCGCTCGCAACGCGCCTGCTCGTACGTGGTCTGCATCGCCGTCATCCGGGCACTCGCGCGGGAACCGGCGAACAGGCATTCCTGAGCGCTCTCGCCCGGCAGGATCCGACCATCGGTGAGGCTGTCGAGCGCGTGGCCCGAGTCTTCGACGACAAGGAAGCGGCCACAGCCTCGGAGTTGAGCGCTGCCCTCGTCCGCATCGAACAAGCCCTGAAAACATGAAACCTGACGTTATTGCAGAGACACTCGGCCAGGTGCGCGCGGCTGTGGCCGAACGCGTTGTCGGCCAGGAGCCCGTCATCGATCAGGCATTGATCGTGTTCCTCGCACGCGGCCATGCACTGCTCGAAGGTGTGCCTGGCACCGCGAAGACGCTTCTGATCCGTGTGCTGGCCAGCGCACTGGACGCCCGCTTCGGGCGCATTCAGTTCACGCCCGATCTCATGCCAGCAGACATCACGGGCACGACCATTCTGCATGAAGGCGGCCGAACGCTCGAGTTTCGCGCCGGTCCTGTTTTCACGGACCTGCTCCTCGCCGACGAGATCAATCGCGCGCCCGCCAAGACACAGGCTGCGCTGCTCGAGGCGATGCAGGAACGGCAGGTCACGACAGACGGCACGAGCCGGCCACTCGACGCACTGTTCACCGTATTCGCGACGCAGAATCCCATCGAGTACGAAGGCACCTACCCGTTGCCGGAAGCACAACTCGATCGCTTTCTGCTCAAGATCCGCGTCGATTATCCTTCGCGCGAGTCGGAGCTGCGTATACTGGCGAATTACGATCGGGGTTTCGACGCGGAGCGGCCAGACGCGGTACTGCCCGAACCGCTGCTTACGAACGAAGGGTGCCAGCAGTTGCGCCATGCCGTCGATGCCGTGCGTGTCGAGCCGGAGGTGCGCGAGTACATCGCCAACATCGTGCGCGCGACGCGCGAGGACACGGCGCTCACGCTGGGCGGCTCGCCGCGGGCGTCCGTAGCGCTGTTCCGCGCTGCGCGTGCGGCGGCGCTGCTTGCCGGCCGCGAGTTCGCGACGCCGGACGATGTCAAGGACCACGCGCCGGCAGTGCTTCGCCATCGCATCCTGGTCGCGCCCGAACTGGAAGTCGAGGGCCGCAGCGCGGACGACGTGTTGCAGGCTCTGCTGCAACGCGTCCCCGCGCCGCAATGAACCATCGTGCGTGACGTCTCCATTGGAATACGTCGCGGCCTGAGAGTGCATTGATGCTTCGCGCCCTGTTACGCTACCTGCCGACTCGTCGCGCGGCGTTGGTGGCGGCGCTGACAGCGCCAGTCTGGCTGGTGTCGTCGATGCCTGCGGGGTTCGCCGTGGCGAGCGCTTGCACTGCGGTCGTGCTGCTGCTGCTTATCGGCGACGCCCTCGCGATTCCTGGTGAAGCGCACATCGGCGTGGGCCGCCGGGTGCCCGAGACCATCGGCCTGCGGCAGACCGCCGAAGCCGGAATCGAGATCCGATCGGCGTGGCCGCTGCCGCTTGCGATCGAGGTTCATGACGCACTCGCGCCGGGCGTTCTGCATGCAAGCGTGCGACCTGCCCGAACGCCGTGGTACGTCGGCTCGATTCGGGTCGGCGCCTCCCGTCGTGGCCAGCGCCCTGCGATGCAGGTGACGGAGCCCGCAGCGTTTCTCAGGTTCTCGATCGTCGGCCAGACACGTGGTGTTCATGCGCTCGGCCGGATTGCGCTGCGCGTGCGCGGCCCGCTCGGTCTCGCGCAGCGAACGCTGGTCTACGATTTCGACGATCGTATTGCTGTCGTCCCGTCGATTGCGGGCATCGAGCGATTCCGGTTGCTGGCACTCGAGCACCGGCTCCGCGAGATCGGCATTCGCGCGATTCGACGGCGAGGCGAAGGCAGCAGCTTCGCGAATCTGCGCGAGTACGTGGAAGGCGACGACCCTCGACACGTCGATTGGAAGGCAACGGCGAGGCGAGGCAAGTTGATCACACGGGAGTACTCGGTGGAGCAGGGCCAGACGATCATGATCGCCATCGATGCCGGCCGCATGATGACGCAGTTGTCGGAGGGCGTTCCACGTTTCGAGCACGCGCTCGGGGCGGCGACCGTTCTCGCCGACGTGGCCACCCGTTCCGGCGATCGCGTTGGCCTGCTCGTGTTCAACGACGAGATTCGGGCTTATGTCGCACCAGCCAGGGGTGCGTTTGCGGTGAATCGCATTCGCGATGCAATGGCGCCGCTCGAGGCTACGCTCACCGAGCCGGATTACGCCGGCGCCTTCAGGACGCTCGCTGCGCGGCTTCGCAAGCGCTGCCTGATCGTGCTGTTCACGGACGTCGTCGATCCGCGTGCGTCGCGGGCGCTCATCGCACACACGATTCGAAGTGCAATGCGCCATCTGCCACTGGTTGTCGCACTCCAGAACGAGGCTTTGATGGTGGCCGCTCTGCCTCGCGAAGATGGAGAAGACGCCCTCTTCGAGAGCGCGGCGGCAGAAGAGCTGCTTCTCGAGCGAGAAGAGGCGCTGGCCCGCATGCGCCGGGCCGGCGCAGCGGTGCTCGACGTCGCACCGCGCGTCATGACGGCCGCGGTCATCAATCGCTATCTCGCCATCAAGGCGCGGTCTTCGCTGTAGGCGGCCGTCGACATCGTCACCGTACGAACTCAAGTTGATGAAGTCGACGCCCCGGTATACGCGAAATTCTCCGCAGAAACCTCGACATTACGCGTACCAAGGGACAGATACGCTGCCATGGCGAGCGTGCTCACGATCGCCACGACGACCTTGAACGAGTAGCCGAGATCGTTGCGCGGCGAGATGAGGCCCTCGATGAGACCGGCGAAGACGAGGAACAGCGCGGCAGCCGCGAGCAGGCGGAGTGCGCGCCTGCCCTGGAGCACGAGCGCTTCACGCCGCGTGAATGGGCCGGGCAGAAGCATGCCTGCGGCGATGAGGAAGCCGCCGCCGGCAGCAATGCAGATGGCGGTCAGCTCGAAGGGGCCGTGCGCGGTGATGAAGTCGACAATCAACCGGGCCACGCCCTTCGTCGCGAACAATCCGATCGCGGCGCCAATGCCGATGCCGTTCAGTACCAGCAACAGGACCGTCACCGTGCCTGCGGTCAGGCCGGACGCGAATGCGAGGAACGTGACCTGCACGTTATTCCGCATGACGCTGGTCGCGATCAATGGCCGGGCGTACGCATCGACATCGATGTAGGACGCGTTGCCGGAACGGGCTCGCGCGGCGTCTGCTTCGGCACGATCGATCATGCCGGCCGGCAGGAGCAGCTCGGCCGTCACGGGCTCGCGCACGACGGCGAGGAAGGCGGCAGCTCCGCTCCCGAAGAGGAGGACGGCGGCCGCAAGGATCGGCCAGGCCGACCTCCGTACTTCGGCGGGCACGGTTACCAGCAGGTACTGCCCGATTACACGCACTGCGACACGCTTCTGCCGGTACAGCAGGTTGTGGCCGCCGGCGACGAGCCGGCTCAGACGGAATACGGCATCCGTTTCGCGCCCGCGTGTGGCGGTGGCGAGGCGTGCCAGATCCGTCGCCACTTCACGGTAGTCCGCCACGAATGACGCGACCTCTTCGCCCGACATGGACCGTAAGCCACGTTTCTGCGCGCCGGTGAGCCGGGCGGCAAACCTGCTCCAGCGTTCTTCGCCTTCGGCCAGGATCGCATGATGTTCTCTCGCCGCGCCCGTGACATCGCGACCGGCTATGCCTCTCGAACGTGTTGCCTGTTCCTGCTCGTAAAGACCGCGCAGCGCGGCAAC
The DNA here is from genome assembly GCA_050732695.1 of Longimicrobiales bacterium. Lineage (GTDB taxonomy): Bacteria > Gemmatimonadota > Gemmatimonadetes > Longimicrobiales > RSA9 > JBFFZF01. The sequence goes on from JBOHRL010000005.1 coordinate 88,734, forward strand.
GGCATCGGCATCCTCCTGTAGATGCGCGCGGAACCGGCGCGTCAACTGTTCGGCCAGGACTCTGCTCCGCGACGGTTCGAGTGAATCGACGCGCGAAAGGAATCGCTCGAGAATCTCGAACTCATCGTCCCGCAAGGAGGCGGCAAGTGGAGCCGGCGCGGCATGCCCCGATTCTGGAGTCGCGATGGGAACGCGCGGGCGGGAGACCACTCGCTCGCGCACGACGAACGTGCCAGCCACATGGTCACCCGCGCGCTTGCCTGCCTTCGAGACAGCAACGGCTACGATACCAACGAGGTACAGGATGCCCGGCTGCATGTCGAGAATGCGCGCAATGTTGCGCGCTGCCGATGCAGCGAACGAGACCGAGTAGCCACCGTCCTGGACCACGCGCAGTCCCAGCCACCGTTTGCCGGGCGTCTGTCCATCCCACATCGCTTCGAAGAGAACGTAATAGCCCCACTGAATGATGAATTGCAGGAGCAGGATCACGGCCAGAGCCCACGCGCCGGAGTGGCGCGCGAACAGCGAGGCCACGCCGGCCGGTGCGCCCAGCACAGGTGCAAGCAGGAACGAGTAGATCAGGAACAGCGAGAGGATCGCCGCCGTGATGAACGTATGATCGATGAGCGCCGCTGCGGCTCGCGAACCGATGCCCGCGACCGTATACGAGAAGACAACCTGCTCGGGCGTCTCGATCGCGATGACCTGATCGTAACCACGGGTAATCCGGGTATCCGTGGCCGAGTGCATACTGCGGGTCATCGATTTCGCGTTACAGAGCAGCGGGCCGTCATGACCTCAAGGTGTCATGCGGCCCGTCGCTCTGCCAGATGACCCACGCGCGTCCAGCTTACCGGAGATCCTGCCGCGCCGAGAAGCTGGCCGCGCTCTCCCGCCCATCCTCGTCTTCGCGCCGGCTGCGGACTTCATGACTCTCGTGGCCATTGCGCCCATCGCGACCCACCAGCAGGCGCTCAGCCAGTGAGAGGGACGCACTCGGCAGCTCGGGTTGCAGAACCTTCTGCACCATGGACCCAAGTGCCACTGCCTGAAGCAGTCGCGCCCGGTCGTGCGCACCCGGATCTTCCGGCGCCAGTGCGCGCATCGCACCACCGAGAAGTTCCGCACCCTCGTCCACCGAACGACGGAGCGTCTCACCCGCGTCCGTTCCGCGCGCCGCTTCCGACAACAGATGCGCCTGGATCGAGACCCTTGCCGGATCGTCGATCACCGCCTGTTGACTGGCCAGATACGCGTCGATCGCAGCACGCGGGTCCGATCCGTTATGGATCGCCGCTTCAGCCCGGCGATGCCGCTCGAGACCGAGCTGACCCAACGCTTCGATGATCGCTTCCTTCGATGGGAACCACGTATACACTGCGCCCGCGCTCAGGCCCGCCTCTCGACAGATCGTGCGCATCGTCGTCGCATGGAATCCCCGATCTGAAAAACATCGCGCGGCCGCGGCCAGGATCTGCTGCCGCCTGGCCTCCGCGCGCTCCGGTGTCAATCTCGGCATGCGTCCACCCCGGTTTGAGTCTGATTTCCCTGGCGCGGGCCTTTCCCTCGGCTCGCGCGTCCTGTTCCTCGGTACGTCCGGCTGCGACGGAGCGGGATGAGTTCGTCGCATACCTCACCTCGCCTGATGGCCACGCGGTGAACACACGCCTCTCGCGCGCCTCGACGAGCTGAAACATTTCATGAGCACGGACCGGGCCAATCCATTCGAGTCGTTCGCTTATCGTTCTTAAGATGTTATACGATAATGAGTTACTCTATCGAGCCAGACAGCCCTTCACGGAGCCCCCGGCGCCCATCGCGCCGGCCAGGTCATGACCGCGACGGCGGCCCGGGACCGCTCACGCGATGCGTGCCGGCACAGGGTTTCGCGACGGGAGAGGCGAGAAGATTGGGAAACCTCGTGCGGATGCGCTAAATTGGTGCGTTCTTCGAGGGGGATGTCCCTCGGCCCGTGTGTTCGCCCGTGGCGCGCATTCCGATGTGCTCGCTGCGGGCATTCGATTTCCGGATCAGCCAACAGTCGCGTGAGGAAGAATGGCGAAGCAGGAAGCGATCGAGATGGAAGGTGTGGTCAAGGAGGTTCTTCCGGATCGCAACTATCGAGTGCTGCTGGACAATGGCCACATCGTGCTCGCGTACGCGGCGGGCAAGATGTCGAAGTTCAAGATCCGGGTCCTTGTAGGCGACCGGGTCACCCTGCACATGTCTCCGTACGATCTTTCGCGTGGCCGGATCGTATACCGTCACAAGGCGGGCGACGCGCGGCCGCAGTCATCGTAGGTCTCGCAAGTTGCAGGCTCGCACGGTATGAGTCCGCCGAGTTCAACGTTCTACCAACCTGAACTTGACAACGCGCGGGAATGGAAACGGTGTGGAAACAAAGACGTGCTTCCCATCTACTGTTGCGGCAACCCCTCGTACTTTTTCTTCGACGGGGACGATTGCTGAACCGAGATACTGCCCGTCGTTTGTAAAGACGTCCAGATAGTGCACGACATCGGTGATGCGGTCCCGTTCCCACGTGGCACGATGATAGAGGATTCCCAGGCGATCGTGTCCGAGCGGGACGGCGGTCCGCGTTCCTGTCGGACTTACCCGAATCGGCCCGGACGCGGTTTGACCCATGAATGGCCGCAGTTCGGGTTCACCGGGAACGCCTGATCACCAGGTCGTCCCAACGTGTCATAGACGACGGCTGCGTAGTTGCTGGAAGCGATCCTTCGCCCCAGCCATAGCCTTCCGTCGGCGCCGATCACGACTGTCTTGAAAGGACCGTCCGATGGGAGGAATGAGCGCATGAACTCGCCTTCCGGTGAGAACACCGACACTCTCTGGCTTTCGTCCAGTACAAAGATCCGTCCGTCAAGCGCGACGGACAACGAACCGGGATTGTGGAACTCACCGGGTCCTTCTCCGGAACCACCCAATATGACTCGGCGCAAATTGCCTGCCGAATCAAAGACTGCAATCTTGCGGTAGTCGGCGTCCAGAACGTACAGATCGTCGGGTCCATGCAGCGCGATTGCAGCAATGTCGGACAGCATCGCTCCCCCAGGCCGGGGCCGATTCGCGGGATTGCGTGCGGGATGCGTCATCTTCGACACCGTAGTGTCTGACTTCGACGAGTCGGAAGTGAACAGCCGCTTGCTCCTGAGCGGAGCCCCCCTCTCTGGCGCCGGCAAGGAAGCCTGCCGCGGCAATCACGACACCTGCCAGAGGACGGCGACGCCGCGCACGATCTGGACTCGCTTCAGGTACGACAATGCGGCCGAGAAGCGTCGTCCTCACGTACGACAGCGAGCGCGTCATCATACGAACCTCCAGTGCCGGTTCATGATCGCCAACCACCTCATCCCTGCTCATCATGCCGTTGTACTGCCAGTCCAGCCGGCAATCATCGCAGCGGCGAATGCAGCGACGAAAATGGTGAGTGATACGCTCCAACCTCTCGTGAAGGCCTTCACGGCGCACCTCCAGGAAGATCGTAGATCACGACGCGGGTGTAGGCCAGCACGGAATCCTCGTCGATCCCAACGAGATGATCTTCGGTGGCCGCGAGGATTACTGCGAGGCCATCCACCAACCGCGTGCCTGAGCCATCCGCAACCGACAAGAGGAAGGCGCGGATCCCTTGGACAGGTTGAGCATAATTCATGGCCGGGTCGACCGGACCGAGGCGGGCAACCTGCGCCATGACAGTGCTGTCGGCAATGACGGTCAACGAAATCAGACGATCCGCGTCGTGCGACCCATCGGTTTCGACAAGAGGAGCGCCGTCAGCAGCAACGGACTCGACCACGGGGGTCGGAAGGAAATCTGGCAAACGTGCTGTCCAGCGAAGCTGCCCCAGCATGTCGTACGCCTGGATGATCGGCATGTTATGGAAAGCCACTACGACGCCCGGCGGGTCATTGGAGCAAGCGATCGGGCCTTGCGACAACTGCTGTCTCACGATCGTACCACCGTGGCGATAGCCTTCACCAAACGATCTCATGAGGCGTCCGCTTGAGGTCACGACGTGGACAATCGTTTGATCATCGGTGCGCCAGCCGCGGACGACCAGATCGTCCCCGACGACGCACATGTCACGCGGTGACGGTATCATGCCGAGCGGGATCTGTGCGAGCATCGAGATCTCCGAGCCTCGATCGTCGAAGACCTTGAGGCTGCCACGAGATGCCACAACGATCCGGCCGCTGTCCGTGACAGCGACTGCCACTGGATTCTGGAACTCTGTCGGTCCACTTCCACGACCACCGAACTTGCCGCGGAATTGTCCCGCCATTGTGAACCGCCGAATTTCATTGGCGTAGGAGTCGAGTACTCGAATGTCCCCGCCGACATCGATCGCCAGATCCTGGATACGCCCGAATACAGTCGGTTCAGCGCCGTCAAGCGTGCCGATCATTCCAATGGGGCTCGCTCGTGCGATCCGTTCCCGCATAGCGATAAGACGCTTGGCCTCACCAGACGTCGCGGTCCGGCTCTCTGCATCGCCCGGGGCCACCCACAACGCAAAGTCCCCGCTGCCCAGACGCGGGTGCGTATTCCGATCTGTGGCCGTATCACAGGCCGACGTGCCAGCAACAGCCAGTAACGAAGGGACAACGGCTGCCCGCAATGCGTTACCCAAGGCTGACAGCCGTCGTCCATGCGCTACTGGATCATCGAAGGCCAAACGGCGACGGTGCGGGCGACAGCGAACGGTCATCGCAGTCCGCGACAACGAACGAAACAATGATGGCAGGGACGCACGCGGCCACCTCACTCGGGGCCGCACCCCTTCGTGCTGCACACTCCATGATCGACCGTGCATGTCGTGTTACCACCTGGATTATCGACGCAGATCCGGCTGCATGAGAACCACCCGCACACGGTATCGCACTCATCGTCCTCGCAAGCTTGTACCGCAGCCAGGTTCGATGGTGTAATTGCGCCGGCGGCCAGTAAGCCGGCTCCGACGCCAACTGAAGCAACAATCAGGCCGAGAAGCGTCATCCTCACGTACGACAGCGAGCGAGTCATCATACGAGCCTCCAGTGCCGGTTCATGATCGCCACCGCATCCCCGCCTCATCATGCCGTATCGGTTATCGTGTCCGGCGATGCCGGCTACGCCATCCATTCAAGTACGAAGACGGGGCGAGATCCCTACTGGACCACGTATGTTCGACCATTGTGCAAGTTACAGCCGTCGTTACTCGCCACCACGTCCGCCTTGCGGACCCGGCTCGCGGGGGCATCGTATTCCCTCCGCTCGCGACGAGGGAGATGCGCAGGCGGGTCGCGATCAGCATGGTAGTGATGCGCGGGGCGTTTGCGCCAGCGGAGTGGCTGCGTTCAACAGCCGTCGCAAGTCGCTTGACCAGCGCGCCCGGGTCGACGTAACTGCCATCGAGCGATTCTGTGGCCGCGGGGGAAGCGGCTGGTGGAGAATGTGCGATCTTCCAGCGGGCGTTGGACGAAGCTGTCGTGATTCAATGATGAACTGGCGTCGCATGGGCGAGCCTTCGCATTGGCCATCATGCAGCGTCGTCGCTGACGCCTGCGGCATCTCCCGCCGAGATGCCGAGCCGTGATCCAGGCTCGAGCACTCGGATTGAGCTATGCAGAGATCGCTACGCGTCTTGGTATTTCGATGAAGACCGTCTGCTCCCACA
>JBOHRL010000006.1:0-23621 GCA_050732695.1 Longimicrobiales bacterium
CAGCAGGTGCTCTTGAGTTGTGGTGCTTGCGATTGCTCGCCGACTTGGACGAACCTGAAACGTCGATTTTGACTGCCTTGGCCGTATTGGGAAGAGCAGCAACGCTAGCGCGCTTGCTTCCTGTTGCCGGTCTTGATCCCGGGACAGAGTTTGACGCTGTTGACCGCTTGATTGATCGCGGTCTGATTATTGCATCTGGCGCTGCTGTCTGCTTCGTTCATGAGATTGTCCGGGAACGCGTATATCGTTCAATCCATTCACCTCGCTGCCGACAACTTCACGGCCTCGTTGCCGAGCTGCTCGAACAGGAGTCCTTCACGCCCGGCGTCATAGCGCTTCATTTTAGCCTTTCGTTTCAGGAGTCGAGAGCGTTTGCATATGCCATGCGGGCGGCCCGCGCAAATCACGAAGTACACAGCTACGTTGACGCCGACTACTACGCACGCCTTGCCACATCGGTCGCTAGTGTTGCCGCGGACCTAGCTGAAGCGGCGTGCCTTCGTGCATCGATTCTCCTAGAGATGCGCAAGCCGGCGGAGGCGCTACCGATTCTGCGGCGTTACGAATCGGTGCTCAAGCAAGACGGGAACGAGCTGGGCCTCATGATGCTTGCTCAAGCCGAGCTCGAGGCCGCATGGGCATGTGGGATATACGATGCATCCACGGTGGCTCAGCAGGCCTCTGCACTGGTGGCGTCTGCTCAGCGGCTCGGACGACTCGACCGTTTGATTGCGGCTGTTGCTTCCTTGGCGGCAGCCGCGAATGCGACGGGACGACGCGAGCTGGTGAACGACGTACTGTTGGTGCTAGAGGAACGTGTGGAGACGATAGACGATCCATCGTGGCACGCTGAGCTTCTTTGTACGGCGGCGCGATTATACTGTTGTTGCGGGAAACTTTCGGGTGCGGAAAGAGCGAGCGACGCGGCTCTTATCGCAGCAGAGAAATCGGAGTATGCCGGTCATCGCGTTCTCGCTTTAGCTGCGGCGGGCGTAACGGCCCTAACAGCCGGCCGTTTGGCTCTTGCAGCTCAGAACTTCGAACGGGCCCTAGAATTGATCGAGTCCGAAGAGCTAGATCAGCTTCGACGCTTGGTGACAAATGACTATGCCATCGTTTTGCTCGAGCAGGGTCATGCTAACCGCGCTCGTGACATTCTGGCTGAATACGTGAGAGTGGCCACGAGACAAGATGCGACGATAGCTTTGGCCAATCTTGCGACGGTGTATTTTTGGTCGGAGAACTGGGCGCGGCTGGAAAGCGTGGTTGATGAGCTAGTGGGAGCCGTTGTGGCAACTCAAGCGCACAGCGTAAGCATCGCGGCCACTGCGTTCCGCGGTATCTTAGACCTTCGTAAGCACGGGGCTGAGAAGGCAAGGGTTTCGTACGATCGGTTGGTTGAGCTTGTGCCTGCTGACGGTGACATCTTGGGTGACCCATCATACGCACATATGTTCTTGGCGCGATACCGAGTCGCAATCGGTGATGCTCCTCTTGCTGCGTCAGGTCTGAGGTCTGCCATTGCGCATACCAAGGATGGGGACAAATTGGCAACCTGGCGCTTGCGCTTGGAGCTGTCGGGCGTTGTTGGTCATGGCGATCCGGACCTTGGTTGGCGGATTGCCCATGATGTGAGTGTACAGGCACAGACAGTTGGCGCGATACTCATCCATAATCGCGCTACGGCGATCGCAGGCGCGTTTGGATGATTCGATGCCAATTGCCGCATCTGGTATAGGCGTTCATTCACTGTCACGTGGCTACAACTCGACCCTCCCAGCGGAGGCCTCCCGCCGAAGCCACGCTTCCACGATCCACTCCCAGCCGAGATACTCTCGGACCTCGCTCGGCCGGTAGCCAATCATCCGCTTCATCTGATTGCTCATCGTGAAACCGTCCGGGTAGCCCAGACGAGTGGCGATCCGGAAGATTGCAGCTTCATCGGTCTGAAGCTGGACGCACACGTGCAGCAGGCGTGCGAACTGGAGCCAGTGCGAGGGCACCGGCAGACTCGCGGAGGCGAAGTGACGGCCGATGGTGCGGCGCGACGCGTACATTCGCCTCGCGAGTTTCGAGACGCTCGGGGTCTCGGGAGCGAGTTCGAAGATGCGGTGCACCTCCCGTTGCTCGGCTAACGAACGCAATACGCCCCGGCGAGTGAGGTACCGGCACGCCGCTTCCGGGATCGAACGAGGCGGCGTGGAGAGCACCGCCCGGAGATGCTCCGGTGAGCCGAGGTGGACGGCCGGGAGAACGGACCGCGGCTGTAGCGACGTCACCGAGTTGAGAAGCGGAAGCGTGCGGTGAATCTCGTGCGCTGAGGGGAGCAGCACGATCAGCGGGACACCGTACGGCCGCGCGCGCAGCCGCTCGAGTTCGTCCTCCTGCCGGCGGCCATCGACCAGCCACCAGATCAACGCACCGCCGGGCACGACCGTGCAACCGGCCAGGAGTTCGTCGACACTGTTGCCGAACCGATCGTAAGGTGGAAGAAACGCCTGCAGCCAGTACGTCTCCGCGGCCCGTGGACCCATCGAACCCTCCCATCCTGTGAGTGTCCGTCCTGCGCACCGGCCACGCTAAAGGCACACTATCATCGAAGTATCATCGGCCTGCCGGCTCGCTCCGGCCGGGACTGCGGACCGGCCGCGCGGAATCGGGTGGGACGCCGCAACAGCAGGTCCGACAACGGTATGCGCCTTGAGGTCCATCGTGGTTGGAGGGGCGGCGGGCATAATGCAGGCAGAACCGGCTTGACGTGCGTTCGTTTGCTGATTTAGCTTGCGATCGAAGCTCGCCTTTCCCCCCGGTCCCCTTTGCAAGTGGAGTCGCCATGTTGATCCGATCGCGCATGACTCCGCAAGTCCATATCGTGACGCCGGCGACGTCGATTGGTGAAGCGATCCGCATGGCGCGCACGAACCGGATCCGGCACCTGCCTGTCGTCGAGGACGGTCAAGTGGTGGGGATCGTATCGGAGCGGGACCTCCGGCTTGCGGCGCCGCCGGTCTGGAGCGAACAGCGGGAGGAACTGCTGCAAGCGCTCGAGACGAAGAAGGTCGGCGAGATCATGGCGAAGCGGGTGATCACGGCGTCCCCGGACACGCCGGTCGAGGAAGCGGCAAGGATCCTGTGGGAGAACCGGATCGGCTGCCTTCCCATTCTCGAGGGCGGAGCGCTGGTCGGGATCCTGACGGAGACGGACCTGCTGCGGGCGCTGGTCGAGTTGTTCGGGGCACACCAGCCGGCAACCCGGATCGAGGTTCAGATGCCGAACCGGGCGGGCGAGCTCGCGCGTGTCGTGCGCGTGATCGGCATCGAGCACAAGGTGAACATTGTCGGGCTGGTCGTGCCGCCGGTGGTGCAGGACGACTATTCGATCGCGATCGTTCAGCTGGGGACGACGGACCCGGCGCCGATCATTGAGGCATTGCGCAAACTCGGCTACAAGGTTGGCTGGCCGGCGCTCGATCTGGATCCCGACGCAGACAGCGTACCCGATCAGGGATCGATCGGGATGGGTTCCTGGCAGAGCCGGATCGCGATCGAATTGTAGGAGCAGGACCTCTCACAGTGACTCGCTGCACACCGGCAGCGTCAATCGTCACCCGGTGAAGGGACACGCCCGGAAGCCGCGGCGGATCGCGATCGGTTTGCTGGCGCTTCTGTTCGCCTCCGCAGCGCTCCCGCTCTCCGCACAGCCCGCGAGCCGGGCGGGCCATCTCCTGGACATGGGTCACTGGAGCCGCGGCGCGCTCGAGCGGCTGATCGCGGACGGGTTGCTGGACGCTGGCGATGTGCTGGTCTGGCCGGTGCGGCAGACCCGGGCTCTCTCGCTCTTCGAAGAAGCGCTGAATCGCGTGTCGGCAGCCGACCCCGGTGCGCGGGACCGGGTCGCCGGCTGGATCGCGCGACTCGAGGAGGAATCCGGCGCCGGGGGCGGCGTGACGCTTGCCGCGACCGTCGATGCCGGCTTCCGCACACGAGCCGGTGAGCGCATCGCCGGCCGCCTCGTTCCCCGCGCCGGCGGCGACTTCGATTACACGGGCACGGTCGAACGGCCGGCCCGTCGCGCCGTCGATGCATCGCAATCCATTTCACTCAGCCTGTCCCGGTTCACCATCGCTGCCGCGCGCGGTGAGCGGGACGAGGTGCGCGGCCGCACGACCGCCCTGTACATCCTCTACGGCACGGAATCACTCGATCTCTGGGCCGGCCGCCGGCCACTCGCGTTCGGGCCGGCTGGCCGCGGCGGCATCGTACTCGGCGATGAGACGCGCCTCGACGGCTTCGGTGTCGAACTGCCGGCCGGCTTCCATCTGCCCGGCTTCCTGCGCGCGCTCGGCCCGGTTCGACTGTCGCAGACATTCGCGCGCATGCATCGCAGCGGCCCGATCGAACACCCCTGGTTCCTCGCCACACGCGTGCTCATCTCGCCCTCGCCATCGCTCGCCATCGGGCTCAACCGCGCGGCCCTGTTCGGCGGCGAAGGCAACCAGGGCGTGACGCTCGAGCGCGCCTTCTGGATGCTGCTCGGCCAGACCGACATTGGCAGCAAGGACAGCGACTTCGAGAATCAGGTCGTCTCGTTCGATGTGCGCTGGCACCCGGGCACGAGCGCATGGACCGTATTCGGCGAGTATGCATTCGACGATGCGGGCGGCGCGTTCATCCGCGTTCCCGCGCTCACGCTCGGTGCCACGCTCGCGCGCGTGCCCGGCCTGCCATCACTCGCCGCTTCGGCCGAGATCACACGCTTCACGCCACACTGCTGCGGCCACCCGCCCTGGTACAGGCACGGCGCCCTCGCCGAAGGCTGGACCGACCGCGGCGTCCTGCTCGGCCACGCATCGGGGGGCGAAGGCACGGAAGCGGCGCTCGGCGTGCGCGCGGATCTGGCGGACGCGCGCGTGATCGCGGACGCGCGCGCGTACATCCGCGATCGCGGGCCCGAGAACCTGCTCGCGCCCGAGTTCGAGGGCCGGAGTCTCGGCGCAGAGCTTCGTACGACGGCCGCGTTCACCCCTCACCTCCGCATCATCCTCGACCTCGCCGGCGAACGATTCGAGAACGGGCGAACCCGCCACAACGCGTGGATCGGCCTGCGCGCGATTCTCTGAACGAGTCCCGTATACGATCGACGCGCCCGCCACGCGCCCGCGCACGCCGCGGCCCCGGCATCGTCCGGCGCCCGGAGTCCGCCTACATTGACCGCATGTCGAAGACCGAACCGAAGGACCAGAGGCCGAGACTGCGCCTGTCGCAGCTTTCGCACGGCGCGGGTTGAGCCTGTAAACTCGGCTCTGCCGAGCTGGCGCAGGTCCTGCGCCGACTGGTTCCCTTTGCCGATGCGAACGTGCTCGTCGATGCGAGCACGGTCGACGACGCTGCCGTGTACCGGATCGCACCGGACCGGGCACTCGTGGCGACCGTCGACTTCTTCACGCCCATTGTCGACGATCCGTTCGATTTCGGTCGCATTGCCGCGGCCAACGCGCTCTCGGATCTCTACGCCATGGGCGCGCGGCCGCTCTTTGCCCTGAACATCGTCGCGTTCCCCCGCGATCGGCTCGATGAGGATCTGCTCGGCGAGATCCTGCGCGGCGGCAGCGAGATCGCACGCGAAGCCGGTATTGCCGTGGTCGGCGGCCACTCCCTGGACGATCCCGAGCCGAAGTACGGTATGTGCGCCATCGGCGAAGTGCACCCCGAACGGATCGTGCGCAACTCGACCGCGAGACCCGGCGATGCACTGATCCTCACAAAGCCCATCGGCACAGGCGTCATCGCGACCGCGATCAAGAACGATGCCGCGCCTGTCGATGCCGTGACCGCCGCCGTCACCAGCATGACGACGCTCAATCGCAGCGCGTCCGACGCGATGCTCGAGACCGGTGCGAACGCGGCCACCGATATCACCGGGTTCGGCCTGCTCGGTCACCTTCATAACATGCTGCGCGCGAGCGGCGCCGGCGCGCGCATCCATGCGTCCGCGATTCCCTTGCTTCCGCACGTCCTCGAACTTGCCGAACGCGGCTTCATCCCCGGCGGCACTCGCCGCAACCTCGCCGATGTCGAGGCCGTCGCGGACTGGGACAGTGCCATAACCGAGTCGCAGCGCATCGTAATCGGCGATGCACAGACGTCGGGCGGCCTGCTCATTGCCATCCCCGCCGAGCGCGCCAGCACCCTCCTCGATGCGCTTGCACGCGCACGCACCCCGGCGGCCGTCCGGATCGGCGAGATCTCGGACCGCACCGGCCACATCGAAATCAAGCGTTAGCAACCTCCGTGTTGCTATTCCGAGTCAGTTGAGTCGAGTCGAGTCTCTTCTGGCGACTCTCGGCGGCGGTGGCCTGTGACGCTGCCTTGGCTCCCATGCGCTGAGCGGACGACTGCCGTGCTACACTTCACGTTATCTTCTCATAGACATATATCCGCAAGATACCGGTTCCCGGGACATGGGAACGGGACACTGTAGTGAGCGACTGCGAGTCGTTCATATCGAGCTCGTGCCTGTAACGGCCATCTCTCGACTCAAGAATCAGGGCCTGTCCACTGACGTACCAACTGCCCATGAGCGTGACCACCGCCACGTCACCATCGTCACCATCGGGACCCTGTACACGGATCGACTCAGTGAAACTACCTGATCCTGCAAGAATCAGTGTATCACTCACAACGACTATGGGGCTATCTACCACGACAGGCAGGTCCCGACCCTGAATACTTACTAGAATGTAGGTGCCCGGAAGCGCCGAAGCCGGATCAGTCGTCAGGTCGCACCCGTTCGCGACAATCCCGCTGACCACGGCCATGGTAAGGGCACATGCTCTCACCCGTGTCCATATGATCCTCATGGAAACGAATTGCGCGGCTCTCATGTTGCCACCCTTGCTGCATGTCACGTCACAGCTATGGAATCCCTCCCCAACAATTCGGGCACGGAACGGGCCAGATGCCAGAGTGGTCGCGAATCTCCGTGATGGCCCAATGGGCATAAGAATGGGTCGCGTAGATTGAACCGCTCTCTTGACCAGGCGCGTAGGCCGTTCCCCAGAGGATGCCATGCAGGATGCTAACCCGACCGTCTGCCGGAACGGCTTGACGATCCTGGCCTTCACGATATACGGCACGTCCAGATCGTCGAGAGTCACAGCGTACAGGAATCCGTCACGGGCGACGGGCCGCCCGTGGATTCGACGGGTCGCTTCGGACCACGTTGGGTTGTTATCGCCGGCTCGGCACCTCGTCCGTGCCTCCCCCTATCCTGACGATTGGGACTGTCTTGACGCCGACAATGTAACCATGGCTATCGCCCTCCACTGCCCAGCACGTGGGCGCACATCCTTGCGCCGGCACGCAGCCCGGCGGCCGTCCGGATCGGCGAGATCACGGACCGCACCGGCCACATCGAAATGGAACGTCAGGAACCCCGGAACGCGGCGGCGGAAACGTCAGCAGATTCGCCCGCCCACCCCCAGAAACCAGCCCCAGAAACCAGCCCCAGAAACGCCGTCCCCCTTTAGATATGGATGACCCTGCCCAGCGCCGCGAGCGCCGCCTCGCCCACCGCTTCGCTCAGGGTCGGGTGCGGATGGATCGCCTTCTCCATCTCCTCGACCGTTGTCTCGAGATGACGGCCAACAACGAATTCGGCGATGAGTTCACTCGCCTGTGAGCCGACGATGTGCGCGCCAAGCAGCTCGCTGTACTTCCTGTCGCGGATGATCTTGACGAAGCCCTCGGTCTCACCCGCGGTCCGGGCGCGGCCGTTCGCCATGAACGGGAAACTGCCGACCTCGATGTCGAGGCCCTTCTCTTTCGCCTGCTGCTCCGTCAACCCGACCGACGCGACTTCGGGATGGCAGTACGTCACGTTGGGGATGTTGTTGTAGTCGATCATACCGTGGCCAACGCCCGCAATCGCCTCGACTACGGCAATGCCTTCATGCGATGCCTTGTGCGCGAGCAGCGGCGGCTTCGCGCAGTCGCCGATCGCGTACACGTTCCTGGCCGTTGTCTGAAGCTTGTCATCGACCTTTATGAAGCCCTTCTCGACCTGCACGCCGGCCTTGTCGAGACCGATGTCATCGACAATGGGCGCCCGGCCGACCGCGACAAGGACGCGCTCGACATCGAGTGTTACCGACTTGCCGTCTTTTGCAACGACGGTCAACTTCACACCGCTCTTGCCGACCTGCGCCTTCTCCAGCTTTGCGCCGGTCATGATCTCCATGCCGCGCTTGCGGTACGACTTGTCGACCGCCGCAGCACTGTCCGCATCTTCCAGTGGCAGCACCTGGTCGAGCGCTTCGATGATCGTGACTTTCGAGCCGAACGCGCTGTACACGTCGGCGAACTCCATGCCGATCGCGCCCGCGCCAATGATCGCGAGCGTCTCCGGTAACGCGCTCGGGAACACAGCAGTATCGGAACTCCACACGCGGTCGTCGTCGATCTTCAGCATGGGCAGCGATTTCGGCCGCGACCCCGTTGCCAGGATGATGTGCTTCCCCGTAATCGTGCGTTTCCCGTCCTTGCCCTCGACCTCGACCTTGCCATTGCCGGCCAGCCGGCCCCAGCCCGTCACACTCTCGATCCTGTTCTTCTTGAAGAGCGAGCCCACACCGCGCGCACCCATGTCTGCCACTTTCTTCGCGCGCTTGCCCGCCACAGCCACGTCCAGCCTGACCTCGCCCACCTCGATGCCGAACTCGCTCAGGCTCGAAACCTTCTTCGCATACTTCGCGCTCTCCAGCAACGCTTTCGTCGGGATGCACCCGACGTTGTTGCACACCCCGCCCAGCTTATCCGCCTCGACGCACGCCACCTTCATCTCCAGCTGCGCCGCCCTGATCGCCGCCACATATCCCCCCGGCCCACTTCCCACCACGATGAGATCGAACCCGTTGTCCGCCACACCTCACCTCAAGTCTGGTCCGTTAGAATCCGTTGATCCGTTATCTGGAGCTGGTTTCTTTTTTAGAAGCCGTTCCCGTTAAGCCGTTCCCGTTCTTCCGTTCCCAGAAACCAGCCCCAGAAACCAGCCCCAGAAACGCCGTCCCTTTGTCAGATGACCATCATCACTGGCTCCTCGATGAACTTCCTCAGCGTCTGAAGGAACCGCGCGCCGGTCGCGCCATCGACCACGCGATGATCGCAGCTCATGGTCATGCGCATGCGCGGGCGGACGACCATCTCGCCGTTCTCGACCACAACGCGTTCCGTGACCTGGCCGACCGCAAGGATTCCCGATTCCGGCGGATTGATGATCGCCGTGAACTCGTCGATACCGAACATGCCGAGGTTCGAGATGGAGAAGGTCGCGCCCGTATACTCGTCGGGCTTGAGCTTCTTCTCGCGCGCACGTGTCGCGAGTTCTTTCACCTCGACAGCGATCTCTGCGACACCCTTGCCGTCCGCATCGCGGACCACCGGCGTGATGAGGCCGTCGTCGATCGCGACCGCAACACCGATGTGCACGCGATGGTGACGCGTGATCGCCTTGTCACCCCACTCCGCATTGACTTCCGGATGGCGCGACAGCGCGACCGCCAGCGCCTTGATCAGGAAATCGTTGATCGAGGCCTTGACGCCATCCTTCTCGAGCTGCGCATTCGCGGATTCCCTCGCCGAGAGCATCCGCGTCATATCGATATCGGTTGTGAGATAGAACGTAGGAATCGGCCCGATCGACAGCGCCAGCCGCTTCGCGATCGTCTTCCGCATCTGCGAGAGCGGCACTTCCTCTGCCTCCTCGACCTCGGCCGCGATCCGCCTAGCCGCGACCTTCGCGGGCGCCGCCGGCGCCTTTGCCGCCGCCTCGATATCCCGCTTCACGATCCGTCCGCCCGGCCCGCTCCCCTCGACCGCTGCCAGCTCGATCCCCGCTTCCGAGGCCAATCGCTTCGCCAGCGGCGATGCCTTGATCCGTCCATCCGGCCTCGCCTGTGCCGAACCAGATCCCTTCCTCGCAGCACCCTTCGCCTCGCCACCCTCTGCTTCTTCCGCCTTCGTCTCGTCAGCCTCGCCCTCATCCGGCTCATCCGCGACAGCGGTGGCCGCCGCTTCACCCTCCGATTCCGATCGCGGTGCTGTGCTCGCCGGCGGTTTCCCGCCGTTCCCGCCAAACTCCGCAACCAGTCCGGCAATGTCTTCGTCCGCCCCGGCTATGACGCCGATCACCTGCCCGACCGGCGCCGTCTCCCCTTCTCCCAACCCGATTCGCCGCAGCACACCGGAGCCGCGCGCGACCAGTTCCATGGTCGCCTTGTCGGTCTCGATCTCCGCCAGAACGTCACCCTCCGCGACCTCATCGCCCTCCCCCTTCAACCAGCGAACGAGCTGCCCCTCCTCCATGGTCGGAGAGAGCGCCTCCATATGAACCTTGGTCGCCATGAACGTCACCGCCCCTCTAATCCCGGTTCATCTGTACAGCACCTTCGAACACGCCACCACGACTTTCTCGGCATCCGGCTTTGCCCGCTTCTCGAGATTCTTGCTGTACGGCATCGGAACGTCTGCCTGGCCGACTCTCACGACCGGAGCATCGAGATAATCGAATGCTTCGGTCTGAATCAGTTCGACGATCTGCGCGCCGATCGACGCATAGGGCCAACCCTCTTCCAGATAGACGGCCCGGTTGGTCCTGTGCACGCTCCTGAGAATGGCTTCGACATCGAGCGGCCGGAGCGTGCGCAGGTCCACGACTTCCGCATCGATGCCGTCCTTCTCCATCTGCTTCGCGGCCTGTAACGCGATGTGCACCATCTTTCCGTGTGTGATGATCGAGACGTGTTTGCCGGCGCGTTTGACATCGGCCACGCCGAGCGGAATGACGTAATCGTCATCGTCAGGTACATCGCCCTTCAATGCGTACAACAGCTCGCCTTCCATGAACACGACGGGGTCGTTGTCGCGAATAGCAGCCTTGAGGAGTCCCTTCGCATCGGCGGGTGTCGCCGGCGTGCACACCTTGAGGCCGGGGAAGTGGACGTACGTGGATTCGAGTGATTGCGAGTGCTGCGCCGAGAGTTGCAGCGCCGCGCCGGTCGGGCCGCGGAACACGATCGGACAGCCGAACTGGCCATTCGTCATGTACAGCATCTTGGCTGCATTGTTGAAGACCTGGTCCATCGCGAGGATCGCAAAATTGAAGGTCATGAACTCGATGACGGGCCGCAGCCCGACCATGGCCGCGCCAACGCCGATGCCGGCAAAGCCGAGTTCTGCGATCGGTGTGTCGACGATGCGTCTGTCGCCGAACTTCTCGAGCAGACCTTTCGAGACCTTGTACGCGCCGTTGTACTGCCCGACCTCCTCGCCCATCAGGAAGACGTTCTCGTCGCGTTCCATTTCTTCCGCCAGCGCCTGGTTCAGCGCTTCGCGGTATGTGATCGTGGCCATTGCCTGTCGTTCCGTCAGTCGCCGTCCGGCGAGTTGCGCCGGTCGAAGAATAATCTGCCGTGCACATCGTCATCCGCGTACACGTGCTGGTACAGAGCCTCGGGGCCCGGTTCCGCTGCCGCCTCTGCGAACGCGTGCGCATCATCGACGTCCGCGTGCGCGCGCGCGTCCATGGCCTCGAGCTCGTCATCCGTCAGCAACCCGGCATCCTTCAAGGTCGCGATGAACGCGCGGATCGGATCGCGCGCCTTCGCCTCCTCGACTTCTTCCTTTGTGCGATACACGCCGTGTACGGGGTCGGACATCGAGTGGCCCATGTAGCGGTAGCAGCGCGCTTCGACGAGCGTTGGGCCGCCGCCAGTGCGAGCGCGTGCGACGGCCTCGACGATCGTCTCGCGCATGTCGAGCACGTCCATGCCATCGGCCAGCGCAGCCGGCATGTCGTACGGGATCGCTTTCTCGGCAATGTCGATGTCCGCCGCGGCGCGGTCCCACGCCGTACCCATGCCGAAGAAGTTGTTCTCGACGATGAACACGACGGGCAGTTTCCAGAGCGCGGCCATGTTCAGAGACTCGTGGAACGCGCCCTGGTTCACCGCCGCTTCGCCCATGAAGCAGAGGCAGACGCGGTCTGCCTCGCGGTAGCGGATGGCCCAGGCGACGCCCGCCGCAAGCGGCACCTGCCCGCCGACGATTCCCCAGCCGCCAAGGAAGTTGTGCTCGGCACTGTACAGGTGCATCGAGCCGCCCTTGCCGCCGCTACAGCCCTCGGCACGGCCGAAGAGTTCGGCCATGACCGAGCGTGCGCGCAGGCCCTTCGCCAGCGCCTGCACGTGTTCGCGGTACGCAGTCACGACGTAGTCTTCGGACCGGAGTGCCGAGATCGCGCCGACCGCAACGGCCTCCTGCCCGATGTAGAGGTGGCAGAAGCCGCCGATCTTGCCGACCGCGTACGCCTCCGCCGCCTTCTCCTCGAACCGGCGACCGTGCAGCATGTCGTAGAGCAGGCCGTGCAACTGATCGCGGGTCAGGCCGCTCATGGCCTTCTTCCGACCGTTCGTGTCCGGCGCGGTCCGTTTCCGGGCCGCCGCGGTTTTCGCCATTGCATGTCCTCCTGATCCTTCGCCAGGCCGTGTCCTGCACAGTGGGAAGTGGTTCCGTGAAAACGGGATGCGCGTTTCGCAACCGTGCAGATCGGGCCTTCGGAACAGGGAAGCTAACGCCGGGCCGACACCTCGGGCAATCGAACGCACCGGGCGTAGCCGCGGCCTTCAGCGGAGTCTCGAGAGGTACCCGTACGAGGATGTGATCGACGCGAACGGATCCGCGGGACGATCGTGTTCCACGAAATAGTGCCGGATGCTGCCTGCCGCAGCCGCGAAGATGCCCGCGAAATCGATCGTGCCCGCACCGACATCGGCCATTGACCGGTCCGCCGTCATGTCCTTCACGTGCACCAGCGGGAACCGGCCGGGCTGCGACCGCACGTACGTGACCGGATCCTTGCCCGCTCGGCTGATCCAGTACAGATCGAGTTCCATCCGGACGACGGCCGGATCGCACGCCTCGATCAGTATGTCGTAGCCGGTCGTCCCGTCCATCGCTTCGAACTCGAAATCGTGGTTGTGATACGCGAACGCGAGACCCTTCGCCCTCGCCGCCTCGCCTGCGCGGTTGAACGCATCCGCGATGCGGCGGTACGCCTCTGCCGAGCGCCGTTCGGCCGGCGGGATCGATGGGACGACGACGTAGCGGTGGCCGATCGCGAGTGCACCGTCCAGCGCACGATCCCATGCGCTCCGCATGACGTCGAAGCCGATATGCGCGGCCGGCGAGGTGAGGCCGGTCTGGTTCAGCAGCGCGGCGATCTGCGCCGGCGTACGGTCGTAGTATCCGGCAAACTCGACTTCGAGGTAGCCGATCTCCGCAACCCGCGCGAGTGTCGCCTCGACGCTCTTCTGCATCTCGGTCCGAACCGTGTACAGCTGGAGTCCGATACGGTCGAGCCGACTGCTCGCCTCGATTCTCGCCGATTCCGGCGCCACCGACCCGGCCGCCAGCGCACCGGCCAGACGCTTCAATGCGTCCCGCCGCGAGATCGGCATCAGAGTTCTCCCCGATTCATCGCGTTGACCGCGTAATCGACGGCCCGGGCCGTGAGCGCCATGTACGTGATCGACGGGTTCTGGTTCGCGCTCGATGCCATGCACGCGCCATCGGTAACGAAGAGGTTGGGCACGTCCCACGCCTGGTTCCAGCCGTTCAGCACGCCCTCACTCGCCGTCTTCGCCATGCGCGCGCCGCCCATCTCATGGATGACCAGACCGGGCTGCACGTTCGCCTGCTGGAACGGGTTGATGTCCCTGACGCCAGCGGCCTCGAGCATCTCCGCGGCCGCAATCTTCATGTCCGCAAGCTGCGCCTGCTCGTTCGGGCCGTATGTGACATCGATGTGCAGCGCCGGGATGCCCCAGCGATCCTTCACCTGCGGATCGAGTGACACATGGTTGTCGGCGCGCGGCAGGCACTCGCCGAAGCCGTACAGACTCATCGTCCACGGCCCGAACGTCTCGATCAGTGTGTGCTTGAAGTCCGCGCCGAACCCGGCCATGGACTGGCCGCGCTGCCAGCCGCTCCGGTGCGCGCCGCCCTGGTAGGCATACCCGCGCACGAAATCCTCGCGTGTGTCCTTGACGTTACGGAACCGCACGAGGTAGATGCCGTTCGGCCGGCGCCCGCTCTCTTTCCGGTCCTCGAATCCGTCCACGCGGCCGTCCGCACCGGCGCCCATCGTGTGGTCCATGACGTACCGGCCCAGCGTGCCGCTCGAATTGGCGAGGCCATCGGGCCAATGCGTGCTGCGCGAATTGAGTAGAATGCGCACGCTCTCGAGCGCGGACGCGCAGAGGAACACGACCCGTCCCTCGAACTCGATCGCATCGTCGGTGTTCGCGTCGATCACGCGAACGCCCCGCGCCCGGCCCGTGTTCGCATCCCAGATCACGCTCTCGACGACACTGAACGGACGCAGTGTGAGATTGCCGGTCTCGAGGGCCACCGGCAGCGTCGCATTGAGGGACGAGAAATACGAACGCGTTATGCAGCCCGCTTCGCAGTGGCCGCAGTAGTGGCACGCCGCCCGGCCGTTGTGGCCGCGCGTGAGGATGGCGGCTCGCCCGATCGTCAACACGCGCTCGCCGCCGAATGCCGACATGATACGGTCACGCACGTGGTTCTCCACGCACGTCATGGCCATGGGCGGCTGGAACTGGCCATCCGGAAGTTGCGCAAGGCCTTCCGTCTGGCCCGACACGCCCACGAACCGCTCGACGTGGTCGTACCACGGTGCTATGTCGGCGTAGCGGATCGGCCAGTCCGTGCCATGGCCGTCCCGCGCATTGGCCTCGAAATCGAGATCGCTCCACCGGTAGACCTGGCGGCCCCACATGATCGACCGCCCGCCCACCTGCCTGCCGCGAATCCAGCGGAACGGCCGGTCTTCCGGATAGGTGTACGGATTGTCGAGGTCGCTCACGAAGAACTTGCCCGACCACTCGTCGCACGCATAACAGTGGCGCTGTTCCGGCTGTTCTCTGGCGATCTTCCGGCGATCGCCGCGCCCCCGGAAATGCAGCTCCCACGGTTGCACGTGCTCGACGTAGTCCGTCTCCGGTACAATGGGCCGGCCCGCCTCGAGACACAGCGTGCGCAGCCCCTTCCGGCTCAGCTCCATTGCGGCCCACCCGCCGGAGATCCCGGAGCCCACCACGATCGCGTCGTATCGCGTCGTCTGCATCGTCAGGATCCTCCGCTCAGGCAGTCACCGGCGCACAGCCGTCGTACTGCGGGAATATGATCTGCGTGCGCAGTACCTCCTTCGTCACCCGCTCCGACGTGAAGTACCCGTACACGGTGAGCGCTTTGACCTGCTGGAACCCTCGCCGGGCCGATGTGTCTTCCGTCCCGGCATCGAGCATGCCCATCAGTTCGAGCTGGCTGGCTTCGGATTGCTCTGCGAAGGGGGCGCCGCCGGCCTCGCGAGCGCGCGCGTCGATCGCACTCAGACCCTCGAGGAACGACTCCGCATCGACAGGCTCGTACCACTCTGTTAACAGCCGGTCGATGAACGCCGGAACCTGGACATCGAGCGCGCCCGGCGAGTCCGTTGCCGGGAGGATGCGGTCCGCCAGCGTCTCGACGAGGCGTTGCTGCGCTGGATCGAGCGTGCGGTAGCCCGGTTGCTGGCCCAGCCCGCGGTGGACCGCATCGCCGATTGCGGCCGCTTCCTCCGCCGTGCGAAGGAAGGGAAGCGCAAGGGCGGCCGTCAACGAGCGGATGACTTCGCGACGATGCATTATTCTGCCTCCGGTTCGGTTGGAGGCGGACCGTGATGCGGATGCGGCGCTCGCCTACCGTGGTGCGGTTGCGCCGCTCGCCCACCCTGCCTCGGCCGGCGGTCCTGCCTCGCGTCATTCCTGCTCCAGCCGGCGCAGCGTCTCGCTGCGATCCTTGCTGCTTCAGCCGGCCGCGCGTTTCGCTTCAATCCGTACGAGCGACGGTTCCGGCCCCGAAAATCTCGATCGATCCGGTGTCGGCATGGGCGTCAGCTCCGATCGCTCGCCCGGCGCGGGGACGTCCGCCTCGAGAATCTCGCGGATCTCACCCGTTGCGCCCGCATGGACCGTGCGCGCCTGCTTCTCGGCGTGGTAACTCGAACGTACGAGCGGCCCGCTCTCGACATGCTCGAACCGCAGCTCGCGCTCACCAACCACCTTCCACTCGGCAAATTCCGCCGGCGTGACCCACCGCGCGACCGGCGCGTGGTGAACCGAGGGCCGGAGATACTGGCCCAGTGTGACGATGTCCACGCCCGCCTTCCGGAGATCGATCAGTGCCTGCCGGATCTCGTCGCGCGCCTCGCCCATCCCGAGAATGAGCCCCGATTTGGTCAGCAGCGTCGGGTCCATCCGTTTCGCCGCACCGAGCAGCGAGATGCTGCGCCAGTACCGCGCACCAGGCCTCGCCCACGGGTGCAGCCGCTCGACCGTCTCGAGATTGTGGTTCAGGATGTCCGGCCTCGCACGGACCACTGCCTCGAGGGCCGGCTCGTCTCCCTTGAAGTCGGGGATCAGGACCTCGATCGTCATCCCCGGCCTCGCCTCCCGGCACAGCCGGATCGTCTCCGCGAAAATCGCCGAACCGCCGTCCGCGAGTTCGTCCCGGTTCACGCTCGTGATGACGACATGCTCCAGCTCGAGATCGGACACCGCTTCCGCGACCCGCCTCGGCTCGTCCCAGTCCAGCTCCGTCGGCAGGCCGTGCGCGATCGCGCAGTACTTGCACGCGCGCGTACAGACATCACCAAGGATCAGGAACGTCGCCGTCCCGGCTTCCCAGCACTCGCCAATGTTCGGACAGCCCGCCTCCTCACAGACCGAGTGCAGGCGCTGCTTTCGCATCAACTGCTTGAGGCGCAGGTAGTTCGGCCCGCCCGGCGACCGGACCTTCAGCCACTCCGGCTTCCGTGCCGTGACGGGCATGGCTTCGCCGTCCAGGATCGGCAGACGAGCCGTACCCTTCGACCGGACCACCCCCGTGTCCTTCCCGCTCGGTGCCCAACCTCTTGACTTCAAAGCACTTGTCCCCGTTCTCGTGACCCCGGACAATCCGCCTCGTCTCCGGTCCCAAGCTAACGGACCGCGGCGGACGGCGGCAACGCGGGCAGGTGGCGCCCGGACTGCTGGTCCGTCCGTGTATGACCGGGCGACACTCCCGGCTCGAGTTGGCGGGTTGAACGCACTCCAACCGTACCCACGATCACGGCACTCGCTGGAGCGACCAATCGGTCAAACGCTGAGCTGCTTGCCGCGACCCGGGCGGATCGCCGAAATGCTTGCCGCGATCCGGCCCGCGCGGTAGGTATGAGGCGTCTCCTGTCTCACGTCACACCCCTGCGCACAGAACGACGGCGTTGCTCCAGGCGCAAGGCATCCCAGGGCGCCGATGGCCGCCCGGTTGATTCAAGTGGAGCGATACCCATGAGAAGACCAACGCATGCTCGCGCCTTTCTCGGTGTCGGGGTTGCAGGCCTGGCCATGGCGCTGCTGGGCGGCAGCGTGACTCAGGCGAGCGCACAGCAGCCCGACTCGCCGGTCCGGCACCCGCTCGACCCCCTCACTGCGGACGAGTACGTGCAGGCCGTACAGCTCCTGCGCGCGGCCGGCCACGTGAACGACGCGACTCGTTTCGCGAGCATCGAGCTGCGCGACCCCGACAAGGCGAGCGTTCTCGCGTGGCGGCCGGGCGGCGAATTCGGGCGGGCGGCCTTCGCGATCGTCAAGCAGGGAGCGCAAACGTTCGAGGCGGTCATCGACCTCTCGAATGCTTCTGTCGCGTCCTGGAGGGAGATCGCAGGTGTGCAGCCCGGCCTGCTGGTTGAAGAGATGGTGTCCGTTGTCGAGATCCTGGCGGCGAACGATGCATTCGTCGCGGCGCTCACCGCGCGCGGCTTCTCGATCGATCAGCTCTTCTGCGCACCGTTCACGTCCGGCAACTACGACATTCCGGCGCATCGAGGCCGGCGGTTGATCAAGACGTCATGCTTCGTTGTGGGCGATGTGAGTCCGTTCAATCGCCCGATTGAAGGCCTCTGGGCGGTGGTGGATATCAACACGCGAGAAGTCGCGGAGATGGTGGACGAGGCCGTGATTCCGGTCTCCGGTGCGCCCGCTGCGATCGACGGGGCATCGATTGCATCACAGCGCGCGCAGCTCGAGCCGGTCCTTCTCCATCAGCCCAACGGATCGAACTTCACGATTCGGGGCCACGTGCTGGAATGGGATAACTGGACACTCCATTATCGCATGGAAAAGCGGTCGGGTCTCGTGGTGTCCACCGTGAGTTATCGCGATGGCGACCGGCAGCGGCGCGTCCTCTACCAGGGCGCACTGTCGGAGATCTTCGTCCCGTATATGGATCCGAACGGCAACTGGTTCTCGCGCACGTTCATGGACGTGGGCGAATACGGCTTCGGCGCGAATGCGACGCCACTCGCGCCGGGGGTCGATTGCCCTGACACGGGCGTACGATTGGATGCACTCGTCCCCGACGACATGGGTGTTGCCGTCGCCGTGCCGGACGCCATCTGCATCTTCGAGCGCAACGCCGGCGACCCCGCGTGGCGGCACTTCGACAACATTCTGGGCACGGGATTCGAGGGCCGCCGTGCGGTCGAGCTGGTACTGCGCATGATCGCCACGCTCGGCAACTACGATTACTACCTCGACTGGGCTTTCACGCAGGACGGTCGCATCCGGACGCGCATCGGCGCATCCGGTTACGACGGACTCAAGGGCGTGCGCGCGCAGTCCATGAACGATCCGAGTGCCAGCGCCGAGACTGCTTACGGCACGCTCGTAGCCCCCGGGCTGGTGGCCACGAATCACGACCACTTCTTCAGCATGAGGCTCGACGTCGATGTCGACGGAAGCGACAACAGCCTTTCGGTCGATCAGTTGACGCGCAGGGACTTCGAAGGTCCGCGCAGCGGGTGGATGCTTGAACCGCGCGTGCCTCGGACCGAGCGGGAGGCGCAACTGGACTACGATCCGTCGCGGCCCGCACACTGGCGCATCGTCAACCCCAACGCCACCGGGCCGCTGGGACATGCACCGGGATACGTGCTGCGTCCGGAGAACAGCGTCGCCCACAGCATGCTCAATGCCGGCGACATGGCACAGCAGCGCGCCGGCTTCATTCGCCATCAGTTGTGGGTGACACCGCAGAGTGCGGACGAGCGGTACGCGGCCGGCTTGTACGTGAACCAGAGCAAGGGTGGGCTCGGACTGCCGGCGTGGACCGCAGCGAATCGTCCGATCGAAAACACCGACATCGTGCTCTGGTACACAGCGGGATTCCACCACGTCCCGCGCACCGAGGACTTTCCGATCATGGCGAGCGCATGGCACGAGTTCCAGTTGGTGCCGTTCAACTTCTTCGATCGGAATCCGGCCCTGGACATCCCGACCGAATGGCGTGGCGTAGCCAGAACGGGAGGGCGATGAACCGACGTACCTCTCCGTTGGTGTGTGCAGTTCAACGCGTTTCTGATCGATTCTCGCTCGGTGCGTCAATGCACTCTCTGCGCCTGCACACAACGCACGCGGTAGTCGTCCTCGGCCCAGCCGGGCACACCTGCAACCGTCCGAAAGCGATCCGTACGCGGTCCTGCCACACCTCCTCGAATGCGGATCGGGCCCTTGCGACGTTTCGACCGTGGCCGATTCTGGCTGCGGCGTCACGGTTTCGCCACGGCATGGTTGCACCAGCCAGTTGGGTCGCGTTCAAACACGATTGGCCGCGCGTTTCGCGGCAGACCCGCCATGGCCGGTGTCGAACTCACGCCGCGTTGGGGTTTGACCGCGCTATTCGCGGCAGACCCGCCATGGCCGGTGTCGAACTCACGGCGCGTTGGGGATTGACCGCGCTATTCGCGGCAGATTCCCGACGGCCGGTGTCGAGCTCATGGCGCGTGGGGGTTTGACCGCGCTATTCGCGGCTGATTCCCGACGGGCCGGCGTCGAGCTCACGGCGCGTGGAGAGTCGACCGCAGTTGTTCGCGCGGCCATCACCGCGCCGCGCGGCTCACCGCCTCCCGCCTCCGCCACCGCCTCCCGCCTCCGCCACCGATGCAACGGAGCGGAAGCACCTTCCCGATTGTCAGCCTGACGCAGTGAGGCGCCTGTCTTTTAATGGAGTCCAACGTGGACACCAGCGGACCCGGGGCACGGCCAGTCCTTCGTTTCATGAACTGCGTGAACGCGTCACAACTCAGGGTCCTTGAGTTCCGGGACTTCCCACGCCTCGGACGACGTAGAAACGGAACCGGAGTTCATCGGCGATCATTCCCACGCAGCATCGAGTACAGTGCCTCCGCCAACCTTGGATGCCGGAACTCGTAGCCGGCCGCCTGCAACCTGGCTGGAACGACGCGCGCTCCATCGAGCAGGATCTCCTCGGCCATACCGCCAGGTGCGAGCTTCGCAATGAACGCCGGAATCGCGAAGATCGCCGGGCGATGCACGGCAGCGGCAATGGCCTTCGTCGCCTCGGCGTTGGTGACTGCACCCGGTGCGGCGAAGTTCACGGGTCCGGCGAGGTCCTTGCGCTCCGCAACGAAGAGCTGCGCGTGGATCAGGTCCTCGAGAGCGATCCATGGCCACGGCTGTTCGCCGCTGCCGAACGTCGCGCCCAGACCAAGCCTGAAAATCGGGAGCTGAATCGCGAGCGCTCCGCCATCGGGCGAGAGCACGGGCGCGGTTCGCGCACGCACAACGCGGATGCCCGCGCGTTCCGCATCGACCGTCGCCGCTTCCCAGGCCACGCAGACCTCCGCCAGGAAGCCATCGCCTGTCGCACTTTCTTCGGTCACCGGTTCGCTGGCCGGGCGGCTGCCATAGATGTTGACGCCGGACATCGAGATGA
The DNA here is from genome assembly GCA_050732695.1 of Longimicrobiales bacterium. Lineage (GTDB taxonomy): Bacteria > Gemmatimonadota > Gemmatimonadetes > Longimicrobiales > RSA9 > JBFFZF01. The sequence continues at coordinate 20,893 of JBOHRL010000006.1, forward strand.
GCGTGTGGGGCGGGCGGGCGAGGCCGGCCAGAGCGCGAGCGAACAGGCGGGTCCCGTTGATCCGGCTGTCGAGGATCCCGCGTTTCTTCGCCGCGGTCCACACGCCGGCGATCGGCTCGCCCGCCAGGTGCACGGCCACATCATGCTCCTCAAGACCGGCCGCATCGATGGTGCCGCGTGCAATGTCCGACGCGACCTGGCCAGCCCCCGCACGCCCACGCACGACGCGCGTGTACTCGTGGCCTCGCCGTTTCAGTTCTTCTCGGAGAGCACTGCCGATGAGACCCGATGAGCCGGTGATGACGAATCGCATGGGACTCCCGAACGATGACCCGCCACGGACCTGTCCATGACCGCTGCGCAGGATGTCAGCCGGATTCGGCTCCGCTGCGCGCGGCTTCGTTGCGTTCAGACTGCTCGTACTCGGTGATCAGCCGATCCAGCATTTCCGCCCTGCGCTGGAACAATCGCTTCGGCTCACGCCGTTCGTGCCTCGTCAGTGCATACGCGGCAAGCAACGGCATCGCGATGGTCGAGTCCGTATAGCAGACCACCGCATCGGGCAGGCGCTCCGGGTCCACTTTGCCCCAGCTCACGGCCTCGCCCGGCGTTGCGCCAGACAAACCGCCCGTGTCGGGGCGCGCATCCGTGAACTGGAGGAAGAAGTCGTGACCTTTCTCCTCGATGCCAAGGACTTCCTGGATCTGCGGCTCCGTCTGTAACACGAAGTTCTTGGGACTGCCGCCGCCGAAGATGACAACAGCCGACTTACCGCCTCGCCGTTTTGCGTCCAGTACGAGCGACGCGGTTTCATTGACATCGGCGCTGACATCGAACACGAGCGCGTTTCCCTGGAGCGCACCCGCGGCCACGTTCATGCCGATGGAAGAATCGCCGGGCGACGACGTATAGACGGGCACATCGTATTCCCAGCACGTCGCAAGCAAGGACTTGCCGTTCTGGCCGAGCGCATTCTGCCTCTCCGCTACGTAGCGGCCGCAGTGGTGGTGGAACTCGGCCGTCGACATCGCCTTCTGGAACTCGGGCGCACGGATGATGCGGCGGAAGAACGCATCCGTGTCGAGCAGCACCGAGTAATCGAAGAATATGTCATAGATGCGCACGACTTCTTCTTCCCTGAGCACGATGTCGGAGACGAACGGACTGCCCTGGCGCATCTCGAGACCCAGCCCGAAGTGCGTGTCGTGATACAGATTTGCACCCGTCGTCGTGATCCAGTCGATGAATCCGGCTTCGAGGAGCGGGATCAGCGTGCTCATCCCGAGGCCGGCGGGTGTGAGAGCGCCGGTGAGTGTGACGCCCACCGTGACATCGTCTTCGAGCATGCGTTCGGTGAACAGCCGGCATCCATCGCGCAGGCGGCCAGCGTTGTAGGACAGGAAGGCCTGGTCGATCACGTCCGCCGCCTGCATGTTCGCAGCGATAGGTGGTGGTGCGATTCGCTTTCCTGAGAGGTACCGGCTCTTCGGGTTCATCCTGGCTCACATTCGCGTGGTCGGGTCGTCGAGTCGATCGACGTTCACTTCATCACTTCAGCGCTCGCCGTTTCGCCGGGTCGCGAAGCCCGCCACGGCCGGCCACCGGCCGTTGAACTCGCAGCGCCGCGTGCCTGGCCATCGACGCCTCGTACGCGTCCACGACGATGCGGACGGCTTCCTCGGGTGAGTCCGTGACCTCGAGAATGTCGATGTCGGCGGGACTCACACGGCCCGATTCGAGCATTGACTCGCGCAGCCACGTGCGCAGCCCGGCCCAGTACGCCGAACCGAACAGGATCAGGGGAAAATCACGAACCTTTCCCGTCTGCACGAGCGTCAGCGCCTCGAACAACTCGTCCATCGTCCCGAAGCCGCCGGGAAAGATGATGAACGCTTCCGCATACTTCACGAACATCGTCTTGCGAACGAAGAAGTAGCGAAAGTTGATCGCCGTCCTGACGTACGCGTTCATACCCTGTTCGAACGGCAGCTCGATGTTGCAGCCGACGGATTCGCCACCGGCGTCGGACGCACCCTTGTTGGCCGCTTCCATGATGCCGGGCCCGCCGCCCGTAATGATGGCGAAGCCCTGCTCGGCCAGGAGTCCGGCCGTGCGCTCGGCGGCGGCATACTCCGGTGCATCCGGGAGCGTGCGCGAACTGCCGAAGATGCTGACGGCGGGCCCGAGCCGGGCGAGCGTGTCGAAGCCTTCGACGAATTCGCCCATGATGCGAAACACTCGCCACGAGTCCGGCGTCGGCGGCCGCTCATCGCCCTTTCGCTCGAGCAGCCGCTCGTCTTCGGTTGGGCCCCTGCTCCGTACGCCACTGTCGCGGGCCGACGCGCCCGCCGCGACATTCGCCTGGCTCGATCGGCCATCATTCGCTTTGCCCGCCATTCCTGCCCTTTCCCGGTCTGACGCCAAGATACCCGGCGCGTGCCGGGACCAGCCAGCCGTTGGACGGAGTTCCGGCGCGACGTGTATTCTATCGCCTGCACTTCGTCCAGATACGGGTGCGGCCGTGCCGCGCCAAGAGAAGCAATTGAATGAAATGCCCGAACTGCCGGATGGAAGCGAGCGGGAAATTCTGCTCGAATTGTGGCACGCCGCTGGACAGAGCCTCCTGCCCGCTATGTCAGGCCCGGCTCGTGACCGGCGCTCGCTTCTGTACTCAGTGCGGCCACGTGATCGCCCGGCATTCCACTCTTCGTTCGGCGGCCTTGCCCTGG
>JBOHRL010000007.1:0-26709 GCA_050732695.1 Longimicrobiales bacterium
GGAGACCGCGCCTTTCCGCGTATACCGCGAACGCTCCATAGTTGGCCCCCACATCGACGACAGTGCCGGAAACCGGCAACGGATCGTATTCGCCTCCGCACCAGATGAGCAGTGCCGTATGCGGGTCCAGGGGACAACTCGTGAGGTGGAGAACCCGTCCGTCCCTCGTCTCCAGCCGCTCCAGAGGAGTCCCGGTGAAGGAGGCCGCCACCAGCGACCCCGCGTCACGGAAGGTCTCGTGTGCGCGGTAGACCCGGCCAATCCATGTCGGCAGGTGAAGGATAGCTTGCAGGTACTGTCCGGTCGTTCGATGACTCTTCATGCTTCGCCGCTCATCCGGGTTTTGGGGCTTTTCGCTCGGGACTCCTTCGTAACACCGAGACAACGAGAACATCAATCTATGCCTGCCTTGTGACAGATCCGCGTTGAACGGGCCTGGATCTCGCGGCGGTCCGGATGAGGTTGGCCCGGCATGGCGAGGAAGCGCGAAACCGTGAATCGCGGTCATGCATCCGTCAGACCGGTCTTACGCAGGCTGAGAACTTCGAGGCTCCGCCAGACCTTCTCGTAGTGCAGAGCCGCTGGGAGATCAGAAGGGCCGCAACGTCGGGGTCGGTTGTCGCCTGTTTGGATCCTGGCGGTGCCAGCGCCTCGAGGCATTCGGGAGTCTGCGGAGAGCAAAACGCAGCGCAAGAACGCGCTATTTGCTACCGCGGAGACGCCGTGCACAATAGCCGCAATCCCAGCAGGTTAACTGTCTGGGATCGCATGTCTTACAGTATCGGGGCGCCCGGATTCGAACCGGGGGCCTCCTGCTCCCAAAGCAGGCGCGCTACCAGGCTGCGCCACGCCCCGTCAAGGATCGAAAACTAACCGGCCGGCGGTTCGAGGGTCAATTGCGCTCCGGGGCGCCGGCCCGAGTCCATTCGCGCGCCGTCAGCCGAGCGAACGTGAAGAAAACGTGGTGTCGAGGAGTGCGCGGAACGCCCGACCGCGATGACTCGATCGGTGTTTCGTGCTCGAATCGACCTCGCCGAACGTCCTCTCGAGTTCGGCCAGGAAGAAGAGCGGATCATAACCGAAGCCGCCCGCCCCGCGAGGAGTGGTCAGAATCGAACCCGTGACCGTGCCGACGGCGAAAACCGGAGGACGGCCGAGATCCAGGAGTGCGGCTGCACAGACGTAATGCGCCGTTCGATCGTTTTCCTGGACTCCACGCATGGCATCGAGAAGTGCGAGGTTGTTGGCGGTGTCGAGGTCGGCGCCACTGAGATCGGTGCGGCCGGAGAAACGTTTCGAGTGCACGCCAGGTCGTCCACTGAGCGCATCGACGACGAGTCCCGAATCATCGGCGAGGGTGGGAATGCCGGTGGTTCGCAGGAAGTACTCGGCCTTGGCGAGCGCGTTCGCGATGAAGGTCGGGTACGACTCGAGGTTCGCCTCGGCGGCGCTCTCTTGATGGCCAATGTCCACGAGCGAAACGATCGCGGCCTCATGTGGGCCGTGGAGGATCTCGCGGATCTCGCGGAGTTTGGCGGCACTCCGCGTTGCGAGCAGGAATCGCCGCTCAGATGCCGAGCGCATCCCGCTGGATGCCGAAGAGGCGATCGAGCCCGGCACGGCCAAGGCGGAGGAGCGTAGCGAGATCGTCTTCCGAAAAGCTGGCTCGCTCGGCGGTGCCCTGCACCTCGACCAGACGGCCAGACTGAAGGCCGACGAGATTCAGATCGACATCGGCGGCGACGTCCTCCCGGTAGTCGAGATCGAGGCGATGCTCACCGCCGATGATGCCGACGCTCACGGCCGCGACGAGTTCACGCATCGGCAGCGCTTCGATGGTACCGTCGTTCAGCAGCCGCACACACGCGTCGTGCAGGGCGATGCAGGCACCGGTGATCGCGGCCGTGCGTGTCCCGCCGTCGGCGACCAGCACGTCGCAGTCGAGAATAATGGTGCGTTCACCGAGAGCCATCAGATCCATGGACGCACGCAACGCGCGGCCGATCAGCCGCTGGATCTCCTGCGTCCTGCCTCCAGCGCCGTTTCGTTCCCGGCCGGTGCGGCGGTGGGTGCTGCGCGGGAGCATCGCGTACTCGCCCGTTACCCAGCCCGCCAGGCCGCCTCGCCGCCACTCCGGCACGCCGTCCTGCACGGTCGCGGCGCACAGGACCCGCGTCGCGCCGAACGTCACCATGCACGAGCCTTCCGCGTATGGCGCCACGGAGCGTTCCAGCGTCACGCCGCGAAGCGTGTCGACCGCACGCGTTTCACGCATCGGCGGCTCGTTCATCATCCTCGTCCACGCACGGTCATGGCATCCCCCTTCGCTGCGGCCGACGTAATCCGCCCCGATGGACGGTTTTTCCGGCCCCGAACTTCGGGCGATCGGGGCCGGCGCGACAGGGGTTCAACGATCCCTGTCACGCCTCACGGCCGCTCCGCTCAAGCTCGGGGCGACGTCCGCGTTCCACGTTGCGCCATGCCCCGCTTTCTGCGGAGAAATGTTGCGGCCGCGCGTGCGTTGTTTCATTCCTGCAACGTTTTTTCAATGACATCGTATGGCTCGAACTCGCGACCGCCCTGCGGCTTAGTCATGCCATGGAAGGCAATTTGAAGAGCGGCTGCCCGGCGTCGAAGCGAGTCAACTGGTGGGCCTGCATAATGCTCCGCTCGCCTTGGGTTGCGGGCGATGGTGGCTGGCGCGACTGGCGGGCGAGGGGCCGAAGCGTGCAGACGTCACACGCGGGTGGCGGTGCCCGGGTTCGAACCGGCGGCCGCCCCCACATCGTGACAGAGCGGATTCATGAGCATCGGGTCAGAGCTGACGACGTTTGCGGCATTCGTCCGGGACCTCCCGGCGTTTCTGCGAAAGCGGATGACGCTCGAGGAAGCCGCCGCGATTGTCCGGCGGCGCATGGCAGAGCGCCCGTCGAACCTGCTGTCGTCGCTCGACCGTGGTGTTTTCGGGAACGCGAGGAGTCCGTATCTCCCCCTCTTGCGTGAAGCGCGCTGCGAGCGGGGAGATATCGAGCGCCTGCTCGGGGAATCGGGTGTCGAAGCGACGCTTCACACGCTGCGCGAGGCGGGCGTCTTCCTGACCTTTGAGGAATTCAAGGGTCACCGGCCGATCGTGCGCAGCAACGTCGCGATCCGGCCGAGGCCTGCTGACTTCGACAACCCCTCGTTTCGCCGTTATTACCATACGACGACGGGTGGCAGTACGGGTGCGCCACGCCGGGTATTGATGGACCTGGACCATTTCCGGGCGCGGCTGCCCGGAGCCTTGGTGCTTGCGCAGTGTCATGGCGTGAGGGGCCTGCCGCTCGTGCAATGGGCGGAAATCCCGCCCGGGCATGGCCTCGAGGCCGCCGTCGTGGGTGTGCCCGTCGGCCACGTGCCGGAACGCTGGTTCACGCCGATGTGGGCGGGATCGAGCAGCCCCGGCGCCCGTTTCCGGTGGGCTACCCGTGCGATGGTCCATGTCGCGCGCCGCGCGTATCCGACCTTCCCGAAACCGGAATACCTGCCGCTCGATCGAGCGGACGTCATCGTGCGCTGGGCGGAGCAGACCCTGAAGGCGCGCGGGCCGTGTGTGATCCGCGCGCATGTCAGCAAGGCGTTGCGCATTGCGGTCGCGGCGCACGAAATGGGCGTCGATCTCACCGGCGTCACGATCACGGGCGGGGGCGAACCGCCGACCGTCGCCAAGGTCCGCCAGATCACGTCGGCCGGCGTGCGCTTTCTGCCGACGTATTTCTTGATGGAAGCGGGTCCCATCGGATTCGGTTGTACGCAGTCGAATGATCCCAATGATCAGCACCTCCTTCTCGACCACCTGGCCATGATTCCCGGGCCCCGCCACGTGCCGGCATTCGGCGTTACGGTCGACGCCTTCTATTACACGACGCTGCTGCCAACCGCGCCAAAACTGATGCTGAACGTCGAGACGGACGACTATGGTACGGTCGAATCTCGCACGTGCGGTTGCCCGTTCGAGGAGTTCGGCTGGACGACACACCTGCGCGATATCCGCAGCTTCAGCAAACTGACCGGTGAAGGTGTCACCCTGATCGGTGGTGAGATGGAGCGCATCCTCGAGGATGAGTTGCCATCGCGATTCGGCGGCTCCGCGCTCGACTACCAGCTCGTCGAAGAAGAGGACGAACGCGGCTTCACGAGGCTCACTCTGTTCATCGACCCCCGCATCGACATCGCGGATGAAGGTGCAGTGGTCCATGCGATGCACGACGCTCTCCACCGTGCGGGCGGCGGCGCAGACGTCTCGCGCGCCATCTGGAGCCAGGCCGGCAGCCTGCGCGTGCGCCGGCAGACGCCGCGGCTCAGCGCACGCGGCAAACTGCTGCCCCTGCATGCGAAGCGGAAGCATGCGGCGCCCGCTTCCCCGGCCGGCGGAGGACCGGCATGAACGCCGGCGTGAAATTCTCATTGGCCATTGTCGCGACGCTCGCGGTTGCGTCGTGTCGCGGCGATATCCGATCCGCTGGCGACTCGAACATGGTCCGCGTTCGTGCCGTGCTGATGCCCTACGTGAACTACGCACCGCTCCATGTGGCTGCGGCCGAGGGCATGTTCGCAAAGCGCGGAATCGATATCGAGCTGGTACGCATGCCCGACCCGGAACCCGCATTGCCGCTTCTTCTCAGTGGCTCCGTCGACGTGTTGCCCGGCCACGCTTCACCCGGGGTTCTCAACGCCATCGCCCGAGGTCAGCGCATCCGCGCAGTCGCTCAGAAGCACCACGCCGCAACCGGCTGTAGCGGCGTAGGCATTGTCGTTGGACCGTCCTTCTTTGACGAGTGGACGCCTGGGCATGGGCGACCTCCCGTGCGGCGCATCTCGATCAACCGTCAGGGCGCCATGCTCTACTTCGTCCATACAGCTCTGACCCGCCTCGGTCTCGATCTGGACAGTCTCGAAACCGTTCTGATTCCACATGCAGCGGAGGCCGCGGCATTTGCCGACGGGGCCATCGATGCCGCGCTCAGTGGCGATCCGTTTCTCAGCGATCTTCTGGCGAAGGACCAGGCCAGACTCCTGATCGGCGTGGAGGATGTACTGCCCGGGATCGAGTTCGCTCAGGTGTATTTCGGGGAACGCCTGCTCGACCGCGAGCCTGCTGTCGGTGTCCGATTTCTCGCCGCCTGGCTCGAGGCCGCGAATCTGCTCGCCGAGGGCCCGACGCCAGAGAACCTCGAACGCGTCGCCGCCGCCACCGGTCAGCCCGTCGAAACGCTGAGCGCCGTCTGCTGGCCATTCGCTGCAACCGACGGCACCATCGATTTCAACCAGATCGATCGATTCCAGCGATGGCTGCTCGAGGAGGGTCTGATCGATCGGTTCGTTTCGCAGGACGAACTCATCGACAACGCGCCGCTCGAAGCGATTCGGCGGAGTGCGCTCGATGAAACGGTCTCTCGATGAAGAGGACACCATGAAGACGACAACGATTCTCGTTCCCGTCGCACTCGCCGCCGCGTGGACCGTGGGCGCCTCAGGGACCGTCAATGCCCAGACCGAGCGACGCCGCCCGAACACTCCCGACAGCGCCGTGGTTGCGCTCGATGCGATTGTCGTGAGCGTCACAAGAACGGCAACAGCCGTGCGTGACGTTCCCGCGAATGTGACGGTCGTGACCAAAGCCGACATTGAGGCAACCAGCGCGCAGTCGCTGCCGGATCTGCTGCACACCATTCCCGGCTTCACACTGAAGGACTATCAGAGCAGTACGGTTTCACACCCGACGCGCCAGGCGCCGACCCTGCGTGGGTTGGGCGGTGGCACCTCGGCGACGCGCGTTCTCGTACTCGTCGATGGAGTGCCGGCTGCGGACCCGTTCGCCGGCTGGGTCCACTGGGCGCGCATACCGCTCGAACTTGTCGAGCGCATCGAGATCGTGCGCGGCGGCGGCTCCGGGATCTGGGGCAGTCGCGCGATGGGCGGCGTCATCAATATCATCACGTTATCGCCGACCACAAGCATGGCCAGGATCAGCCAGCAGGGCGGCAGCTTCGGCACGCGCCGTACCGATCTCGCGGGTACGTGGCGAAGCAATCGCCTGACGTTGGCTGCAACCGGATCGCTGTTCGAGACGGACGGATACATCCTCGTGGATCCGGCGCTTCGCGGATCGATCGACACCCCGTCAGGTTCCAGCCATCGCACCGCCTTCGCGAAGCTCGGTTGGATAGCGCACGATGGAGTCACTCTTTATGCCGATGCAAGTCATCTCGACGAGGATCGCGGCGCCGATACGCCGTACCGGAACAACGGCGTCGACATCACGCAGGCGCGCATCGGCACGCGGTTTGTGACCGGCGCGAATGATGTGGACGTCTCCGCATTCTACGCCAGCCAGACGTTTCACATGCGATTCTCGAGCGAGTCCGCCGACCGGCAGACTGAGATTCCATCGCTCGACCAGTTCGATGTTCCGACCACGTCAGCGGGCGCCAGCCTCGTCTGGTCGAACCGTTCTCTGGCGCGCCACACGCTCACCGCCGGCACGGACTGGCTCCGCATCGACGGAGACGTCAACGAAGAGTACTTCTGGCAGAACGACGCGTACCGGATCCGGCGCGCTGTGGGGGGTGTGCAGACGCTGGGCGGTGTTTTCGTGCAGGACGCGTTCGAACCGTTCGATCGCCTGCACCTGCTGGCCAGTGCACGCATCGACTACGCCGGCACCAGTGATGCCTCCCGGCGCGAGTACATGATCGACTCCGGCAATACGATTCGTGATACCGCCTACGCATCGGACTCGCACACGCCGTTCAACTTCAGCCTTGGCATCCGTCACGAATTGTCCGAGCGCCTGTCGTGGCGCAGCAGCGTCTACCGCGCGTTTCGCGCGCCCACGCTCAACGAGCTATACAAGCCGTTCCGTGAGCCCGGCAACATTGTGGTCGAGTCCACGCCTTCGCTTCGTCCGGAACGAATGACCGGGTTCGAGATTGGTGCGGACTATTCTCTCGGGTCGACGCTCGTCCGGTTCACGGCCTTCCGCACAACGATACACGATCTGATTGTTGAAGCCACGGTCGAACAGGCCGGCAGTGCGGGCCGCAACATCGCGCCGTGCGGCTTTGTGCCAGCGGGCGGGGTGTGCAAGGAGAGGCGCAACGTGCCCGCGTATCGGGCTGCCGGCATCGAGGCCGAGGTCGAAACACGGCCTACGAGCCACGTCGGATTGTCCGCATCCGTCCTGTGGAACCCGACCGAAGTTGTCAGCGCTGACGACAATCCCGAACTCGTGGGCAAGCAGGGCTCACGGACACCCCGGTACGCCGTCAGTGCCAGCGCTCGCTACTCCAATCCAACGCTCATCGATGCCGTGCTTTCCGCGCGCTGGGTGGGAAAGCGTTACGATGATGACCTCAACTCGCTCGAGCTTCGGCCGTTCTTTGTCCTCGATGCACGCGTCGGTCGACAGTTCGGCAATCATCTCGAACTTTTTGGTGCCGTCGAGAACGTCCTCGACGAGGCGTACCCCGTCACCCGTGCGCAGAGCGGACTGGTTCGCCTTGGCGGGCCACGCACGTTCCTGGCCGGTCTACGCGTTGCAACGTAGACTTTGCGCTTGGAGTGCCTTATGTGTTACGAATCGAATCCACGATGCCTGTGGTCGACCGGCCCGGAACCAGAGGCAGGATCATGACGCGGCCACCGCTCGCCTCCACGGCGTGCCGCCCCGCGACCGTTTCGCGGCTGTAGTCACCGCCCTTCACCAGCACATCGGGCAGCAACCTTGCAATGAGCTGCTCCGGAGTGTCTTCGTCGAATAGCGTGACCGCATCGACACAACCGAGGCCCGCGACCACAAACGCACGATCGGCCTGTGCCATGAAAGGGCGGTCTTCTCCCTTCAGCCGCCGCACCGAGGCGTCCGTGTTCACGCCAACCACGAGGATATCACCCAGGCCTCGTGCGGCGTAGAGATACTGAACGTGTCCGCGGTGAAGCAGATCGAAGACGCCGTTTGTAAAAACCAGCTGTTGCGTACGTGGTCGCGCGTACCGCTCGAGCAGAGCGTCGCAGTCGAAGAGCTTGGTCTGCGGGTCAGTCACATCGGCCATCATGGCTGCGAACCGTCCTCCTCTGCCGGCCACCCTGATTCGGGATCCGGCAGTCCTTTTGCCGTCCTCATGGAATTGACTTCTGCCACCGGCACGTCCTCTGCGTCACCGCGGTTTGTGGCCTGTGCTCGCTGGAAGACAGGCTTCAGAATCGGCGGCGTCAGGAACGTCGTAAAGATGACCATGATCAGGATGGCACTGAAGGCCTCCGAGGAGAGGATCCCGCGGGACAGGCCCAGGTGAGCGAAGATCAGGCCGACTTCGCCTCGCGGGATCATGCCGATGCCAATGGCGAGGTGGTCGAGTTTTCGCTTTCCCCAACCCACCGCGTAGCCGCTCACGATCTTGCTGAGAATCGCGATTGCGAGCAGTGAGAAACCGACGGCGAGGACAGGAACACTGAATCGATCGCTCCAGGGCAGGAGGAGACGGACGTCGACACTTGTTCCGACGTACACGAAGAAGATAGGTGTGAAAATATCGCCGACGGGTTTCAGCCGATCGCTGATCATCTCGAACTGATTGGTCGAACTGAGCACGATGCCGGCTGCAAAGCTGCCAATAATCATCGCGGAGCCGACGAGTCCGGCCAGGGCCGCGAAGAGCAGAGCAAAACAGAAAGCCGAAACCAGCAGGATCCCGCGCACGCGCAGGCGATCGATGAACTCGAACAGCTTCGGCGCCACGAAGTTGCCGACAATCACGGCTACGACGAGGAAACCGACAGCGATCACGAACGTCATGGCGATACCGAAGACGGACAGCGCTGCGCCCGCTGCCAGGGAGCTGACAATGGCGAGAATGACCAGGCCCACGACATCATCGACAACCGCGGCACCGATGACGACGCGTGCTTCCGGCGTATGGAGCTGGCCGATGTCGTTCAACACGCGTGCCGTGATGCCGACGGAGGTCGCGGTCATGGTCGCGCCGACAAAGATGGCGACCATCGTATTCGTGATGTCCGGGTCATGCGCGCCGATGACCGGTTGTACGATGACCCAGTAGAGAAAGCCGAGCAGGAACGGCGCGGCCACGCCAACCAGCGCGACCGTCGTGGCGGAGCCACCCACGCGAACCATCTCGCGGAGATCCGTCTCGAGACCGATCTCGAACAGGAGCAGCGCAACGCCGATCTCGGCCAGCATCTCGATGATCTCGTGAATCGGCCCGTCGACAGGCAGGACACCAAGCATCGAAGCGCCAAGGAAGACGCCGGCAATCAGTTCGCCGAGGACGGCGGGCTGGCCGATTCGTTCGGCGAGTTCGCCGAGCAGTTTCGAAGAGGCAAGGATTGCGATGATGACGAGGAAGAGGTGCTCCGGCCGCACCGCCTCGCCCGCGGCCTCGCCAGTCTGGAGCGCGCCAAGCAGAATCGGTGCTAACGCCAGAGCAAACAGCGGCCTCAGACGTTTGAACATTCGGTGCCAGTGATGCCGGCCGCTGATGGATACAGATTCATGGCGTGGTGAGCGCTTCCTGCGGACGCCCTCACCATTGCGATTGAGCGCCATCAATGATCGCCTGGATGACGGCATCGAGCGCTCGGTTGCGCGCGACTTCATCGCTCTGGCTGTCGGGCCGGTACTCGCCACGGCCCGTCACACTCTGCGAATCCCAGAGTATCAGATTCTCCGAGACCTGCACGATTTCGATGGCGACGACGATGGTCACCTGGTGTTGCACCACGTTGATGTTGCCCTGTTCTCCGGGACGATAACTCTGCGCCGCATCTTCGTAGCGCACGATGCGGCCGCGTACGATGGCGTCAGCACTCTCTTCGCTGCCCACCCGCACGCCGAGCGAACGCGGCAATGTTTCCTGCATCTTGCGGAAGAGCTGCTGCTCGAGGTCGAACTGAACGGTCTGATTCTCGAATGTCGAGATGAACACGGTATCGACCTCGTCCGGGAAGCCGCCGCCGCCGCTGAAGCTGTAGCAGGCAGCGAAACCGGACAGGGTCGCCAGCGCGGCGAGCCTACTGACCGCCGAGGGACCAGATTTCAGGCGGAAATCCATCGACTTCCAGAACTCGTTTGACAGTGAGCCGCAACTCACGGAACGCCGGCCAATCCCGATATACCGCAGTCGTGGGTAGACCATGGGACGCATCGCCGGAAATTTCGACCGTACGCCGCCCCTCGGACTCGCCGGTCCACTCCGCCTTCGCGGGCCGGTCACCCTCGAACCGAAACGTCCAGGCATCGCGATCGAGTGTATACTCGAGAACGCGATTCGTACCACTTTCCGTTCCCGCCAGTGTAGCGCCGGCCGGTGCGCGGAAAACGCCCAGCACGGTCCAGAACAATGCTGGTGGCGGAAGCGGCGCGTCTTCCGTGCCGGCAGGCAGGCGCAACTCGTCCTCGACGAGGGCTGCCGCCAGAACCGCTTCCCCACGCGGACCGAACAGATCGACGCGCGCATTGTAGGGCGGCGCAATGCGCGCCAGACCCTTACCGTTGAAGCGCGATTCCTGTTCCTGCAACGTCCAGTCGAATTCGATCTCGAGAGGCCGCTCGATGCCGGTGGCTGCGACCACTGCAGCCTCGACAGCGGGATCCACGTTCGCCGGCGCCGGGGATGGCCCGCCACCGCCAGCATTCGTACACGCAATGACGACCGCCGACGCGGCCAACCAGCATCCGTTCATTCTCATCTTCGATCGCTCGCGAAAGTAGTCGCGACGGCATCACCGGTCAACGTACGCACGATCGGGATGCACCGAACGTGCCCGGTCAAAAGTTGAAGCCGAAAAAGAAGTCGATGAACGTGTCATTGAAGCGGTTGCCACCGCCGAAGATGACCGGCGGCGGAGCGTCCGTCTTGAAGCGGCGGCCAATGTCCAACCGTAGCACAAGTGGTGGCCCGATCGACGATCGGAACCCGATGCCGTAGCTGCCCCATGCGCCGCCCGCTCCCTCCTGGTTTTCGAGCCAGCTCGAGCCGATGTCGGCGAACACCGCGCCCTGAATGCCCGGCAGGCGCACGGTTCCGAACGGGAACGCGAGAGCCAATCCGTTCAGCATCGGGAAGCGCCATTCCTGGTTGACCAGCCACAGACGGGACCCGGCAAGCGAGAAGCGCGGATAACCGCGCAGCATGTGCGAGCCGCCCAGAGGCGCGCGCCCGGGGATCGCGCCATCACTGTAGAATGCGTAAGCGCGCAACGCATACGCGGTGTACAGCGAGGTCCGGAAATAGCGGCGGTAGTCCGCCTGTATGATGAAATTCTCGCCGGCCGCGGACCGTTTCACCGGCTCCCCCGTCACCTCGCTCGGCGTAGTGCAGGCGAAGCAACTGACGAGTCCAGCCGTCACGTTGTACCGCTCGCCATCGATCGGACCCGTCGGTAACCAGAGCGTATTGTCCTTCACGTACGAAACGTAGTTCGTCGCGAGGATCCCCTTGCGCGTAAGATCGCGTGGGTCCGGACGAGTCGTCTCGCCAAAGATGCCACCCTCGAATGTGTCCTCGAGATCGTGGCGATGGCTTCGCTCGAGTCCGAGTTGCAGTTCGATGCGGCGGAACTTCGAGAACGGATAACTGGCAATGAAGTACGTCCCGAACGTCGATTCGTCGTAGACATCGAATGCGACATCGCGGAACCGGCCCTTGAATCGGAACACGCCTACACCATAGTTGAGCCGATTCTTGAGGTTCAGATACATCACGTTGCCGCTGAAGCTGTCGACCAGATCGGCGATCCCACTGATCTGAGACGCCGAGATTCCGGCAAACAGCATATGATCGCCGAGCATGTCGGTGGCGAGGAACTGGGCGCCCTGGGCAGCGCCGAAACCGGGTGCGATCATGGCATCGGCAGCCGCAAAATCGAGACTGAACGTCTCCCATTGCGCATACGGCTGCTCGACCGCAGCCGCCAACGCCTTCGAATCACCACCTTGCCATGTCCAGCCGGCGGGCGAATTCGAGCCGGCCACCATCGTGCCGTTGCCACCGTTTCCGTTCGGTGGCGCGGGCGCATTGCCCAGTGCGATCACCGCCGTCCGCGCCGTGTCGGCCGGAACCGCGACGCGGTAAATCGCGAAGCCGCCATTCTGGAACCCGGTGAACACAAGACTCCTGCCATCGGGGAGCCAGTCCGCATCGAACGCAGCGCCGGTGAGATCCGTGAGGCGCCGGCCATCTCCTGAGAGAGCCACTTCGTAGAGGTCGTAGGAGCCGGACCGATCCGACGTGAAGGCGAGCCGTGTACCGCCCGGTGCCCAGCGCGGTTGCTGATCGTGCCAGCGACCGTACGTGATGAATCGCATTTCACCGGTTTCGACATCGATGGCCGCAAGGTTGGTATACCCCTCGCGACCCCAGGCTGTCCGATCCGAAGCAAACACAACCGTCCGGCCGTCCGGCGACCAGTCCGGATCGAGGTCTCGATAGTGGTCGTGCGTGAGGGCGCGCCGCCGGCCACTGTCGAAATCGATGATGAAGAGATCCGAGAAACCGGCCGTGGACAGACCCTCGAACACAATCCGTCGCCCGGTCGGATCCCAGGACGGCGACTTCAGGCCGACCAGATCGTCCCACTGGTACCGGCCGACGACACGCCGGTCCTCGAGACTCCATACCAGCAACGCATCGCGTTCGAGGAACTTCGAAACCAGCGCGACATGGCCGGACTCGTGCACGGAAACGCCCGACTCGAAAGCATGGAAGGACTCGAACTCGGGCGTGCGCTCGCCCCGCAGAATCGCATCGACGCCATCTTCACCCTCGTTCAGCGGCGTCGCGTACAGGTTCATGTACCCGTCGCGCGGCGACAGGAAGAGCAGCCGCAGTGTCGTGTCCGGCGCACTCCGGAAAACCGCCGGTTTGAAGTTCGCGCCGCTTTCGTGAATCAGACGTGTCGCCGCGACATCGAGGGGCGGACGTTGCGCGAAGGCCGGGAAGAACCGCTGCTCGAGCGCGTATTGCCATTCGCGGCTCAACTGATCGAGATCCACAGCGAGCACCGCCTCGAGCGCCTCCTCGAACGTGTCGTGCGATCGATACTCCTCGTACATCCGGACGATGTACTCGTCACCGAACCGCGCGGCCAGGTACTTGTGCAGTTCGGCCCCGAGCGGGTACGAAAGAAAGCTGTACGTGCGTGTGAACTGGCGAATCGAAGGAAGCCGGCCGTTCACGACAAGGTCACGCACGAACATCTCGTCTTCCACGGTCTGGTCGCTCGACCAGAACTCGGCCAGGCCTTCCGTCCACCAGTGGATGTACTGCGGTGATTCGCCACGCTGGCGTGGCTGCCGAAGTTGCGCTTCGCCCAGTTTCGAAAGCTGGAATGCATGAACCAGCTCGTGGCGCAGCGTCTTGCGGAACTGGTCGTAGTCCCCCCGGAACGGCATCGCCACGCGCCGCTTCAGATACTCGGTAAAGCCCAGTACGCCTTCCGGGATGAAGCCGGGCAGCAGGTTCGTCTGCTCGAAATGCTGGTCCGACGAATAGACAACGAGCGGAACGCGCCGGAACGGGTGATGCTGAAATCTGCGCTCCAGAACCGTGTAGCTCTCTTCCGCATACGCCAGCGCGAAGCGCGCGACTTCTTCTTCCTCCGGGTAGTAATAGACATCCACGTGTGGCCCGGACAGGATCTGCCACTCGAAGTCGAAGTACTGGATCTTGTTTTTGCCGAACGGGACGGCCTGTGCCGAAACCTGGGTGACGATCGTGAGTGCACCAGAAGCCGTGATGATGGCACGTTTCATGGCCGCACGGACCCCGGCGCGGATGGGTTCGGCCTGACTCATGGTCGCACGATCCGCATCGCGAGAATGGGTTCGTCCTGCACAACGAGGTCCGCTGCGTCCATGCCGCTCACCACGCGACCGAACACGGTATACCCGCCGTCGAGGTGGGGCTGTGGCGAGTGGGTGATGAAGAACTGGCTGCCGCCTGTGTCCGGGCCGGACAGTGCCATTCCAAGTGTGCCACGCAGATATCGCAGCGTGTTGATCTCATCGCGGATGCGATGCTCCGGCCCACCCGACCCATCGCCGCGCGGATCGCCATCCTGTAATACGAAATTCGGGACGACACGGTGCCAGCGGTGAGCGAACTCGTCACCTCGGGCGTCGAAGAATCGGGACTCGACCAAAAACGCCATGTTCGCGACCGTCAATGGTGCTTCATCGGACGCGAGTTCGATGACGATTGTTCCGCGCGGCGTGTCGATTTCGAGGTGAGGCCTGCTTTCACCGGCGAGTGCCGGCGCGATCCACGTGCGCACCGCGTGCACATAGCTCGAATCCGGGACGGTCCGTGACACGCTCGCCGTGTCGATGGCCCAGGCAGTTCGATCGCCGGTCGTGAAGCGTTCCAGGACGCGTCGGCGAACGGCTGCGTCCGGGTGCGGATCGAAGCGAAGAAAGAAGGCAGACTCGACGGGCAGGCCGTCGCGGGCCAGTGAACTCAAAGCGTCGACCGCTGCAATGGCGGCGTCGGCCACGCTGTCTCGCTGAGCCGAGTCGTACGCGTCCATGAGCGTTGCAAGGTCGGCCGGATTGCCTCGCCGGCCGATCGCGGCTATGGCCGTCGCGCGCACGTCCGGGTCCGCCGCTTTCAGGCTCTGCACGTACAACGCGTACGCGACAGAGGTCGTATCCGCAACCCTGCGGACTGCGCCAAGCGCAGCACGCGCGACGCGTGCATCGGGGTCGGCGGCGAGATCGCGCAGAACAGGTCGGGTCGCCGGCCACTCGCCATTGCCCAGAGCGCGCACGGCGAGAAGGCGTTCCAGCCACGTTGCTGCGTCCGCCCAGCGCGCAGCTTCCTGCACGGCCTGTTCGATGTCCAGTCGCGCCAGCGTCGTGAGTGCGACCGCGCGCACGCCGATCGGGACGCTCGCGTCTTCTGCAAGCGCACGCACGCGCAGTGTGACGCCCGGCCCCGGCGTCGATGCAAGCGCCTGCGCCGCGGCGAGGCGCACGTTCGCATCACGGTCATCGAGGATCGGCAGAATCGCCGACGATGCGTCCGCTCCGAACGTGGCCAGGGCGCCGAGCGCGTTGATGCGAACGTGCGGATGCCGATCGCCGAGAGCACGCACCAACGCATCGTGTGCGTTCTCGCGCTCGCCGGCCGAGTCCGCTGTTGGAGCGCGCAGCCCGCGCGCCGCAAGCGACCGGATCGACGCATCGTCGTCTTCGAGCTGCTCGATCAGCAAGGGCACAGCAGCTGGCGCGGCCATCCGCATGAGTGCGTATGTCGCGCGCCAGCGAATGTCCGTGTCCGCAGCCTTCAAGTGGGGACTGACCAGGTGGCTCAACGCGCGCGCATCCGGAAAGTGCCAGACGGCCAGCAACGCTTCCTGCAAGGTCTGGCCGCCGCTGCGCGCGGCCGGAACCGAATCAGTGGAAACGTATCGTTCGAGAATGCGTTGCATCACCATGAACGATGCGGCGCAGGTGAGCTTACCGAGCGCTCCGGCTGCCTCGATGCCACGCGGGTCCCGCTCGTTCCATGTTCGTGCGAGAAGGTTTTCGAGCGCTTCGATGGTTGCCGTCGTGGTATCGCCGAGTTCACCCAGCGCGAAGGCAGCGCTTGCGGCGACGAGCGCCATCGTGTCCTCGAGTGCTGCCCGCAGCATCGGCGCGGCGAGACGGTTGCCGATGCGGCCGGCGGCAAGCACCGCTCGCCGGCGCACCTCATCGCTGGCGTCGTTCGCGTACGTCTCGAGCAACCCGAGATCCGCGCTGCGCCGGTCTTCCAGCTTCAACAGTGCGGCCAGCGCCGTCGTCTCTTCGGCCGTGAGGATACGTGGGCCGGGCAGAACGAACGTTGTATCGGGCGGCGCGACGGGCTGGACCGGCACGACTGGTGCCGATCCGGATGACGAGCAGCCTGCGGCCAGCAGGAGCAGGACGGCCGAAACGTCAGACCAGGTTCGCGTCGGCTTCTTCACGAAACCTTTGAAGCAGGTGAGAAGGCAACGTTCGCGGTGCGCCCGTCGCATCCAGTGCAATCCGTCCGCCCGACTTCGCGCCAGACGAGATAGTGCGTGTGGTACACGACTCCCATCTGGTCCGTTTCCGCACAGCGAACCCGGATCTCGGAGACGGTCTCGTGGCGAGGATTCACCGGATGGACCGGCCCATGGTGTCGCGGCGAGGACTCACTCGACGGACCGGCTCCACCGGCTCGGGGCGATGGCTCACTCGCCGTACGGGATCCAGATATTCTTGACCTGCGTTGCCTCGCGCAGGAACTCCCGGCCCTGGCCCTGCTCGGCGTCGAACCAATCCCGTTCACGCCCGTGGGCGCACCAGGTCCGCTTCATGTTCCCGGCCGAAAGCGATTCGGCTTCTTTCACGCCCTCCGTCGCAAAATGCCACAGGCCATCGACGTCATCGTGAGCGGCCAGCACAGCACCGAGTTCAGACCGCTCACCGGTAACGATGTTCACGACACCGGCCGGCACATCGGATGTATCCAGGACCTGGTAGAAGTCCGTTGCCGCAAGCGGGGCCAGCTCGGATGGAACGACTACCGTCGTGTTACCCATCGCAATGGCCGGAGCGAACGCTGAGACGAAACCGAGCAGTGGCGCGTGATCGGTGCACACAATGCCAAGCACGCCAATCGGCTCCGGCATGGCCAGTGTCACGTTGCGGTACGGCGTCGGATGCACGTTGCCGTCATACTTGTCCGCCCACGCCGCCCAGGTGAAGAGACGATCGATGGCGGCATCGACTTCGAGGGCGCCATGGGCGCCAGGCATCGCATTCAGACGTCCGGCAAACTCGTGCCGCCGGATGGCCATGTTCTCGGCCAGGAAATAGAGGATCTGAGCACGCAGGTGAGCCGTCGCATTCGCCCACGAGGCCGCCCGGTGCGCTGCCTCGACGGCATTCCGGATGTCTTTCCGGTTGCCCCGCCCGACCTCGCCCATGATCGCGCCCTCGCGATCGTGAACCGCAATGCTGTACCCCTGGTCAGGTCGTGTCTGGCGGCCGCCGATGTAGAGTTTCGCCGTGCGATCGACAATTACTTCTGCACCAGCCGGCCGCTGTTCGGACCGGCTTTCGACCGACACCGCAGGTTGCGTTTCCGGAGCCCGCGCCGCTGCGGCGGCGCGCTTCTCCCAGCGCGGCCGCAGATACTCGAACAGTCCTTCCTTGCCGCCCTCCCGGCCAAAGCCGCTTTCGCGGTAGCCGCCGAAGCCAGCGGCCGCATCGAATACGTTGGTGCAGTTGATCCAGACGGTACCGGCCTTCAGTTGCGGCGCGATATCGAGTGCGAGGTTGATGTTCTCGGTCCACAGGCTCGCGGCCAGACCGTAACGCGTGTTGTTCGCGAGTGCAACCGATTCCGCAGGTGTGCGAAACGTCAGGAGCACAACCACGGGCCCGAAGATTTCGACCTGCGCAATGGTCGAAGCGGGACCCACGTTCGTGCACAGAGTCGGCGGGTAGAACCAGCCCTCTTTCGGCACACTCCACGACGGCTGCCAGATCTCCGCACCTTCGGCCTCGCCCGCCGAAACGAGGGTCCGGATCCTCTCGAGCTGGATGGGTGCAACGATGGCGCCGATATCGATGCCTTTGTCGAGGGGGTCGCCGGCGCGTAATGTCTCCATCCTTGCCTTCAGCTTGGCGATCAGCCGATCGGCAATGCCTTCCTGCACGAGAATGCGCGAACCCGCACAGCAGACCTGGCCCTGATTGAACCAGATCGCATCGACGACACCTTCGACGACACCATCGAGATCGGTATCCTCGTACACGAGGAACGGCGACTTGCCTCCCAGTTCGAGCGAAAGTTTCTTGCCGGTGCCGGCTGTTGCGTCGCGAATCAGGCGTCCGACGTCGGTTGAACCGGTGAACGCGATCTTGTCGACGTCCGGGTGCCGCACCAGCAGTTCGCCGGTGCGGCCATCACCTGTTACGACGTTCACGACACCCGCAGGCAGTCCAATGTCGGCGCACAGCTCTGCAAAGCGGAGCGCAGTGAGTGAGGTGAACTCCGCAGGCTTGAGCACAACCGTGTTTCCGGCTGCCAACGCCGGCGCGATCTTCCAGGCCAGCATCAGCAGTGGAAAGTTCCATGGGATGATCTGTGCGACCACACCCACGCTTTCCATCTCCGGGAACTCGTTGTCGACGAGCTGCGCCCAGCCGGCGTGGTGATAGAAGTGGCGGGCAACCAGCGGGATGTCGATGTCGCGTGATTCACGGATCGGCTTGCCGTTGTCGAGCGACTCGAGCACAGCGAAGAAGCGGGCGTGCTTCTGCAAGTGCCGCGCGATGGCGTACAGGAAGCGCGCGCGGTCATTCGCCGGACCGTCCCGCCATGCGGGCAGCGCGGCCTTCGCGGCCGCGACCGCGGCATTGACGTCCGCCTCACCCGCCGCGGCAAGACGGAGAAGCACGGCGCCCGTGGCAGGGTCGTGCGTGGCGAACCGTTCACCGCTCTCCGGTTCGACCCATTGCCCGCCGATGAACAGCTTCGTTCCGTCGCGGCGTGCGTCGAGCCACTTCCTGACAAGAGTTGAACTCTCCGGAGCAGGTCCGTATTCGAGCGTGCGGAAGACGTCGGCGACCTTCGCCATGGCAATCAGGCGAGTGGATGGCGGTGAGCCGCCGAGTAGCGGCCGGTAACGTGGTGTTCGAGCTGCCGCTCGATATCGCCCAGCAATGAGCTGGCACCGAAGCGGAACAGCGACGGTACGAGCCATTGCGTGCCGAGTTCCTCCTTCATGAGCAGCATCCAGTCGAGCGCCTGTTTCGCCATGCCGATGCCGCCGGCCGCCTTGAGGCCAACTCTCTGGCCGAACATTTCGTGATACGTGCGAATCGTTCTCGCCATGACCAGCCCGACCGGTAATGTCGCGTTCACAGACTCCTTGCCAGTGGACGTCTTGATGAAATCGGCACCGGCCAACATGCAGACCATGCTGGCGCGCGCCACGTTCCGCAGCGTCGCGAGTTCACCTGTCGCGAGGATTGTCTTGAGAAGCGCGTCCCCACTGGCCTGGCGAAACGCGCGCACCTCATCGTAGAGCGCCTGCCAGTCTCCGCGCAGGACATGCGCACGTGTGATCACGATGTCGATCTCGGATGCACCGGCATCGACCGATGCGCGGATCTCGGCGAGTCTCTGCGCGAACGGACTCAGGCCGGCCGGGAAGCCGGTGGACACGGCTGCGACGGGAATGCCCGTGCCACGCAGCGCCTCGACTGCCGTCCGGACCCATGCGTGGTAAACGCAGACAGCGCCCACGCGGATGGGCAGCATGGTTGCGCCCATGGCCTCCAGCAGATCCTCGCGCACCGGCTGTTTCGCTTTCGCGCACAGGCGCTGGACGTTGCCAGGTGTGTCAGCGCCGGAAAGCGTCGTAAGGTCGATGAGCGTCAGGGCACGAAGCAGCCACGCCGCCTGCCATTCCTGCTTCACGGTGCGACGGCTGCTGATCGTCGCCGCGCGCCGTTCCGCAGCGCTGCGGTTCACCTGAAGAGCGTGGATCAGATCCGGATCGAAAGGCAAGCCGGGGTTTCGCGGCAGGGCAGTCGAGATGACTTCACCGGGCCCCGCGGTTTCGGGCCGGACGATGTGAGCAGTGAGTGCGGGGCTGGACCAGCGTGGTGACGTCATGTGGCTAAGAATAAGCCGGCCTTCGTGCGCCCGCCACGCCCGCCTGTACTCTTGTGCGGCGCTTCGGCGTCCGTCTAGGTTCGCCAGCCATGGCACGTTACGAGTTCATCGCATCGGACATCCATCTCGGTGCCGTCAGTCCGGAGACGGAGCGGGCGTTCCTCGCTTTCCTCGAGCACGTCGGCGCACACGGATCCGCCCTCCTCTTCGCCGGCGATCTGTTCGACTTCTGGTTCGAATACGGTCGCGTCATCGAGGGCCGCCATTTCCGGGTCCTTGCCGCTCTCGCATCGCTGGTCGATGCAGGCATTCCGGTTACGCTTGCTGGCGGGAACCACGATGCGTGGGGCGGCCGGTTCCTGACCGATGAGGTCGGTCTCAACTTCAAGGCGGGACCCTTTCGCATGGAGTTGGCCGGGCGGCCCGCCCTCGTTGCGCACGGCGACGGTCTGGGCGGTGGCGATTTTCGGTACCGCGCCCTCAAGAGCATCCTGCACAGCCGCGCAACGATCGGCTTGTTCCGCTGGATCCACCCCGAGCTGGGGCTCCGCATCGCGAACTCCGCATCACGCACGGAAACGCGGCCCGACTCGGACCCAGGACTTCGTGACAGGGCCGCGTTCATTGAGACCTGGGCGAGAGGCCAACTCGCAAGCGATCCGGCCATCGCGTGGGTCGTGTGCGGACACGCGCACATGCCGGCTCTCATCGAAGTCGAGCCGCGCAGATTCTATCTGAACGCGGGGGACTGGCTGACGCACTTCTCGTACATCACCATCGACGCGGCCGGTACGCCTTCATTGAAGAATTGGCCCGTGGCTTCGCAGTCCGCCCCCACCCCAGCGGCACGCTCACCGTGAGCTGCATGGTTCCGCCGGTTGATGGCACCGCCGAGATGTCGACCGGGAAGTCCCGCAGATGTGCGTTCACGTACGCGTCAACACCGGAGATCAGAGTGAAGAACAGGGTGTACGTGATCCAGTCCTGACGCTGCTGCGCTCGCGCGTTGACGAGGTTGCGAATCCTGATCACGCCCGAGTCCTGGTTGACCGCGTCGTCGAACGCGAAGGGGTCCGACAATCGTTCGGCGGCCAGCGAGTCCGTCGCAATCAATTGGTTCAACGAATCCGTCGCGATCCGCACGAACCGGCCTTCCCACTCCTTTGCCGTGTTCAGTTTGCCGATCGTCTTGAGCAGCATGTACCAGCTCGTGCCCTCGATCGCGAACCAGAATCCGCCGCGCATGTATGAGCCCACGGCGGCCTGGCCCCAGCCGGGCAGGAGCCACGACCGGATCATGGCGCCGCGCGGCGAGGGTCCGGATCGCGCGGGAGGCGGGACGGAATCGGCTGCCGCGATCGTATCGGCCGTCACAACCTGCGCCGCCGCCTCATCGGTCAGGGCAGCGAGCGATGCAATCACCGCGGCGATCGTGAACGTACTTCGGACCGTTCTCTTCATGCGCTGCTTGCTACTCGGCCGGCTGTCCGCGGTTCCGCGGTGCCACGCGCACGGGAAGCGTCGCTGGCAGCAGCCGCACCCGGACCGAGCGCGCCTCCGGCGGCTCATACAGTTCGCCGTCAGCCTGAAAGAAGAGCGGTGCGCCGCCTGTCACTTCCACTTCGGCGGCCGACGTGCGCAGGAACTCGACGGCCGGATGGCCCGCATGTGTGCCACGAACGATCCTCGCGGCCAGCCGCGGCGTCGCAGCCAGAGATACTTCGCGGATCACACAGACATCGAATGCACCGTCATCGGGAAGCGCGGCCGGACAGATGTTGAACGAGCCGCCGACGTACCGTCCGTTGGCAATGGCAATCATCATCACGCGCGATTCGATCGTACGTTCGTTCGTACGCAGCCGGATCGGAATCGCACGGTATCGCACCAGAGCGCGCGCGAGGCCGACGAAATACGTAAGCGTACCTGGCAGTGATTGCTGGCGAATCTGCCGCACAACCTCGACGTCGATGCCGGTCCCGAATGCGTTCACGAACCTCGCTTCACCGCCAACCCATTCGGCAATGCCACTGTCGAACAGACGGACCGGCCCGTTCACGATTGCCTCGACTGCCGCGTCGAACGATCCCGTCGTACCGAGAAGTTTCGCGAAGTCGTTGCCGGTTCCGACCGGAACAACGGCAAGAGCGGCGCGCACCGACGCATCGCGTTCCCGCGCGCGCAGCAGTCCGGTCGCGACTTCGTTGACGGTACCGTCGCCGCCACACGCCACGATGACCGCCGTGCCGGCCAGCGCCTCACGCTCGGCGAGCGAGACTGCGTCACCGGACGCACTCGTCACATGCAACGCGAAACGGATACCGCGCCTGCTCAACTCGTCTTCCAGCCGGATCCGCGCTTGCCTCGCCCCACCTCGACCCGCCGCCGGGTTGAGCACGATGCTGACGGCGCCCAGCGGCCCGGGTTCCGGCACCGGTTCGATCATCGCGGCGTCGAGTCCCGGTCAGTTGGCCAGGGCCGTGCTCGGCGCCACGCTGGCCGCTCGTCTCGCCGGCACGAACGCGGCCACAAGGGCGAGCACCATCACGAACAGCACGACGCCAAGGTACGCGATCGCATCCGTCGCCGTGATGCCGAAGAGCATGCTCTGCACGAGACGCGTCAGCGGCAGTGCAACCGCGACGCCGGCAACGGTGCCCGCGAGAACGGCGCGCATGGCGTTGCCCAGAAATGTGCCAAGTACGGTCATGCGCGTCGCACCGAGCGCCATGCGGATGCCGATTTCACGCGTGCGTTGCGCGACCACGAAGCTCATCACACCATGGATCCCGACCGCGGCCAGCAGCGCTGCGAGCATCGCAAAGCTTGCGACCAGAAGCGCATTGAAGCGCTGGCCCGCCGTGCGCTGCGAACGGAGCGCGTCGAAATTGCGCAGGTTGGAGATTGCCAATCGGTCATCCAGCGCATGGATTCCGGCACGCACCTCGCCAATCGAGATGGGTGAGGCCGGATTCGTTCGCAGAACGATCGTCATCATCCGCCTCGTCGTAACGTCCTGTGCCTGAGGCAAGTAGATCAAGGGGTCGACCGGCGTACTCGGGCCCAGGTGACGCACATCGCCCGCGACGCCAACGATCTCCCGCATCACGCCGAAGACCTCGATCCGTTCGCCGAGCGGACTCGTACCGGGCCAGTACTGGTCGGCCAATGCGTTGCCGATGATGACGACCGGTGGCGCATCGGTGCCGTCAGTCGAGGCGAATTCGCGACCTTCCACGATGAGAATACCGATCGTTCGGAAATAGTCCGGCCGCGCGGCGGTATTGTACCCGAACATGCGGCCAGATCCTGCGAGCGAGGGCCGACCCGCGATATTGAAGCTGATCTGACTCCACGAAGGACCATACGGCAGACGGTCGATCGCGCTCGCGGAACGGATACCTGGATGGGCTTCGAACCGATCTTCCAGTCGATCGAAGAACTGGAGGACCGTGGCCCGCGACTCGTAGCGCTCGGACGGGATCAGCAGATCGGCGGTCACAAGGCCATCCGTGTCAAAGCCCGGATTCACATTCGCCAGGGCCGCGAAGCTGCGCAGCAGGAGACTCCCGCCAATCAGCAACACCACGGCCAGCGCGATCTCACACGCGACGACCACACCCTGAACACGACCTGCATTACGATCTCCTGCGGAGCCGCGGGTCGATGAGAGGGCCTCGCGCGGGTCGCGCCGTTGCGCACGCCACGCTGGCAACACGCCGATGACCGCTGCCGCAACGATCGAAACCACGAGTGTGAACGCGAGCACGCGTCCGTTCAACGCAGCATTCTGAATGCGTGCCAGCTCCTGCGGTGCCAGCCAGAGGAGAGTTCGCAACAGGAGCCAGCCGACGCCTGCGCCGAGCACCGCACCGCCGCCAGCAAGCACCGCCCCCTCGGTCAGGATCTGTCGAACGACGCGGCCAGGCCTCGCCCCCAACGACACCCGAAGCGCCAGCTCCCGTTGCCGCCCCGCCAACCGCGCAAGCAGCAGATTGCCAAGGTTCGCGCACCCGATCAACAGCACCAGCATCACGCCACCCGCGAACGTCAGCACGGCTGGGCGGAGCGGCGCAATCACGGCTTCACTCACATTCTGGACGACCACGCGCAACGGGTCCTCGCCCGCCGCGCGCAACGTGTTCGCCGCAGCCGTCAGTTCCGTCGCCGAGACTTCCGCCGACGCACCATCCGACAGGCGACCGATGGCGAGGAACCCGCCACGCTCGTAAAGGTCCGATAACCAGCCAACACCCGTCCAGACGTCTGCCTGAGTCGGCATCGATCCATCACTGCGCCGGGCCGGTGGCGGAAACGTGAGATCCGGCGGCAGTATCCCGATGACTTCGTGCGCAGCGTCGTTCACTTCGATCGTTCGACCTACCAGACCCGGATCACCTGCGAAGTACGCCCGCCAGAAGCCGTGCCGCAGCAGCACCCGTCTCGGCGCACCCGGCACGTCATCTTCCTCCGTGAAGTTACGGCCCAGCAGCGGCGGCCTGCCCAATGCGGGCAGGAGCGATGATGTGACCGCAAGCGTCCAGACACGCACGGGCTCATCCCCACCCGTCACGTTCGCCACTGAATACGTGTACGCACCACTCGCCTGAAGCGACCGCACGCCCTCCGTCCATCCCCGGTAATTCTCGTAGCGGCCCGGTTGGTACGTGACCAGCTCCTCCGGCTCGGCGTACGGCAGCGGACGCAAGAGCACTGCATCCAGAACACTGAAGATCGCAGTGTTCGCGCCAATGCCCAGCGCCAGCGTACACACCGCCGCAATCGCAAAGGCCGGATTCCGTCGCAACTGACGCAGCGCCTGCCGGCCGTCCTGCCACGCATCCTCCAGCCAACGCCAGCGCATCACGTCGCGCGTCGACTCGAGCGTCCGATCTACACCCCCCAATCGCACCAGCGCTTCACGCCTCGCCACATCAGGCCTCATACCTCGCGCAAGATTTCGCTCTGCCGCGCTGTCGACATGGAAGCGAAGCTCCTCCTCCACGTCCGCGTCGCTCACCGATCCCCTCCATTTCGACCTCAACCGCGACCACCACTTCCCTGTGCGCATCGGAATCATCCCTTCCCTTCAGACAGAATCAGATTCACACCCCGCGACAACCGCTCCCAATGCGCTCGCTCCGCGCTCAGTTGCGCTTCCCCTTTTGCCGTCAACTCGTAGTATCGCGCACGCCGGCCGTTCTCCGTCACACCCCACGCCGAGCGGATCCAACGCCGGCGCACCAGCCGGTACAGCGCAGGGTACAGCGACCCCTGGTTCACGCTCAGCACGTTCTCGGATCGTTGCTCGATCAGCTCCGTGATCCCCCACCCGTGCATCGGCCCGCGCTCGAGCGTCTGGAGGATCAGCAGATCGAGCGTGCCCTTGATCAGGTCGCCGGATCGTGCTTCTGGCATTCGTTCAGACTCCTCTAGATAAGCTAGGGTTGCAGGATGGCGAGGGCGCCGTTGAATCGTCAAGAAGGAGTGTACGGCGGTTGCGGTGTTTCGGGTGTCGGGACCGGTGGTCATGCAGGCGGGAGGAGGGGTGATGGTCGAAGCTGGCGGGAGCGTGTGGGAATCGAACCCACCGGCCCGGGCATGACCCCGGGCCAAGACGGTTTTGAAGACCGCTCCGCCCACCAGGACGGCTCCGCCCCCGCGCGCATCGTCATCGCACGAGGGGCCTGTAACGGATGCGATGCGGTTGCTCGGCGACGTGCCCGAGGCGCCGCTTGCGATCGGCTTCGTACTCCTGGTAGTTGCCTTCGAACCAGAATGCCTGGCTGTCGCCTTCGAACGCGAGAATATGAGTGGCGATGCGATCGAGGAACCAGCGATCGTGGGAAATGATGACGGCGCAGCCGGCGAAGGAAAGGAGGGCCTCTTCGAGCGCGCGCAGGGTGTCGACGTCGAGATCGTTGGTGGGCTCATCGAGCAGGATGAGGTTGCCGCCGCTACGGAGGAGTTTGGCGAGGTGAACGCGATTGCGTTCACCGCCGGACAGGACGCCGACTTTCTTCTGCTGTTCACCGCCCTTGAAGCCGAACCATGAGCAATAGGCGCGCGAGTTGACGCGGGTTCCGCGGCCGAGTTCGATGTCGTCCTGTTTGTCGGAGATCTCTTCCCATACGGATTTTTCGGGGCTCAGCGCATCACGGGACTGGTCGATGTAAGCGAGTTGCACAGTTGAACCGATGTCGAGGCTGCCGCCATCGGGCGTCTCGTGGCCGACGATCATGCGGAAGAGAGTGGTCTTGCCTGCGCCGTTGGCGCCGATGACGCCGACGATGCCGCCGGGCGGGAGGCGGAAGGTGAGGTCTTCGAAGAGGAGGCGATCGCCGAACCCTTTTTCGAGCCGGTCGGCGTTGACGACTTCATCGCCGAGGCGAGGGCCTGCGGGAATCACGATTTCGGCGCGATTCAGGGACTCCTTCGCATCCTGATTGAGCAGATCTTCGTAGGCGGAGATTCGTGCCTTGCTCCTGGCGTGGCGGGCGCGCGGCGCCATGCGCACCCAGTCGAGTTCGCGCTGGAGGGTGCGCTGCCGTGCGGATTCCTGTTTCTCTTCGTGCGCGAGGCGTTGGCGCTTCTGTTCGAGCCACGACGAGTAGTTGCCCTTCCACGGGATGCCTTCGCCGCGGTCGAGTTCGAGGATCCATTCTGCGACGTTATCGAGGAAGTAACGATCGTGCGTGATGGCGACGATCGTACCTTTGAATTCGGCGAGGTGATGTTCGAGCCATGCGACGGACTCGGCATCGAGGTGGTTGGTCGGCTCGTCGAGCAGGAGGAGATCGGGTTCCTCGAGGAGGACGCGGCAGAGCGCGACGCGGCGCCGTTCGCCGCCGGACAGGTTCGTGACATCGGCATCGGGTGGCGGCAAGCGCAGCGCGTCCATGGCGATCTCGATCTTGCGGTCGAGGTCCCATGCGCCGAGCGCATCGATCTGCTCCTGGACGTGTGCCTGCTCCTCGATGAGCGCGGTCATGGCATCGTCGTCCATCGGTTC
>JBOHRL010000008.1:0-4233 GCA_050732695.1 Longimicrobiales bacterium
GACATCTACTTCGCGCGGCAGCTGGTCAACGAGCGGCTGCAGCAGGCGAGGGAGGAAATTCCGGAAGGTTTGGGCGACCCGACGATGGGGCCGATCTCGAGCGGCCTCGGACAGGTTCTCTTCTACTACCTGGATGCGGATCCCGAACGGTACTCGCTCCTGGAGCTGCGAACGATCGAAGACTGGATCGTCAAGCGTAATCTCCAGACGGTGCCGGGCGTGACGGAGGTGCTGTCGATCGGTGGGTACGTCCGGCAGTACCAGGTCGTGGTGGACCCGACCCGGCTGCGCCAGTTCGATCTTTCGCTGCACCAGGTGCTCGAGGCGATCGAGTCGAACAATCTCAACGCCGGCGCGAGCTACCTCGACGTCGCGAACGAGGAGTACATCGTCCGTTCCGTCGGGCTCGTGCACAGCCTCGAGGACATCGGCAACATCACCATCCAGACGCGGCAGGGCACGCCCGTGCGCGTACGCGATGTCGCCGAACTGCGGTTGGGGGGTGAGATCCGCCGGGGTCTGGTCACGCGCAACGGAGAAGGCGAGGTAGTGGTGGGGTTCGTGCTCAAGCTGTTGGGCACCAACACGTCCACCGTGATCGAGCGGATTCAGGACCGGCTCGGGGAGATCCAGCGCGCGCTTCCCGAAGGTGTGCGGATCGTGCCGTACTACGAGCAGGCGGGGCTCGTCGATCGTGCGACGCACACTGTGACGAAGGCGCTCTACGAAGGCCTGATCCTCGTGATGCTCGTGCTGGCATTGTTTCTGGGCAACTTCCGTTCGTCGCTGATCGTCGCGCTTTCGCTGCCCTTCGCCATCCTCTTCACGTTCCTGCTCATGCTGTACTTCGGCATCAGCGCCAATCTGATGTCGCTCGGCGGCCTCGCGATCGGGATCGGCATGATGGTCGATGCCGGCGTGGTCATGATCGAGAACATCTTCCGATGGTTGACCGAGAACCCGGACCAGGAAGAACCGCGGATCCACCTCGTATCACGCGCCGCCCGCGAGGTCGCTCGGCCGGTGTTCTTCGGCATCACGATCATCATCCTCGTCTTCCTGCCGCTCTTCACGCTCCAGGGCGTGGAAGGGACGATGTTCCGGCCGCTGGCCTACACGATCGCAATCGCGATGCTGGGCTCGCTCATCTTCTCGCTGACTGCTGCGCCGGTGCTCGCATCGCTCTTACTGAAGCGACCCGATCCGACGACTCGAGCGCCGGGGCGGGTCGGTGCATGGCTGCGGCGGCTCGTTCCCGGATCCTCTGACCTCGCGCCTCGCTTCTTCACGCTGATTCCGGGCGGCATTCCTCCAGCGGACGCTCCAGACGGAACTGGATCGGTTGGTGGCGCCGGTGATCATGGAGCGGTGCCTCATCACGAGACGCGCTTCGTTCGATGGGTCCAGGATCGATACCGGCCGATGCTGCTGTGGTCGCTGGACAATCGCCGTGCGGTGCTCGGCGCGACGGCCGCGCTGCTGGTGGCGGGCGTGGCGATCTTCCCCTTCCTCGGGCGCGAGTTCATCCCGACGCTGAACGAGGGCACGATGCTGGTCCGCGCGACCATGGCGCCGTCCATCTCGCTCGATCAGGCCACTGAGACGATCATGAGGATCGAGCGCGAGTTCATGCGCTTCCCCGAGGTCACGCAGGTGGTTTCGCGCATCGGGCGCGGTGAGGTCGGGGCACACGCGGATCCGGTGAACAACTCGGAGATCTTCGTGGACCTGAAGCCGGAATCCGAGTGGCAGACCGCGGACAGCAGAGAAGAACTCGTGATCGCCATGCAGGAACGCCTCGACCGGTTCCCGGGCGTGCAGCTGAATTTCACGCAGCCGATCGCGGCCGCCGTGGACGAGTTGCTGACCGGCACGAAGGCGCAGATCGCAATCAAGATCTTCGGCGACGATCTGGACGTGTTGCTCGAGAAGGCGGGGGAAGTCGCGGCGATCCTGCGAGGCATCGAAGGTGCATCGGAGGTTCAGGTCGATCAGATCACCGGACAGCCGCAGTTGCGCATCACGCTCGACCGGGCGGCGCTCTCCCGGTACGGCATTCCCGTCGAGGAGGTGCAGGAAGCCGTGCGAGCGGCGATCGGCGGCACGGCCGCCGGCCAGCTGTTCGAAGGAGAACGGCGCTGGGCGATCTTCGTGCGCTTCGAAGAGGCGTACCGGGCGGGGCCCGAGGACGTGGAGGCGCTGCTGCTCCAGGCGGCGGACGGCTCGCTCGTGCCGCTCGGCCAGGTGGCCGATGTCGAGACCCTCATCGGACCCCGTCAGATCTCGCGCCAGAACAACCAGCGCTTCATCACCGTGCAGCTGAACGCGCGCGGCCGCGACATGGGATCCCTCGTCGCGGAGGCGCAGCAACGCATCGATCAGGACGTGGTGTGGCCGCCGGGCTACCTGGTGACGTACGGCGGCCAGTTCGAGCTGGCGCAGGCTGCAAACCGGCGGCTCATGATCGTCGTGCCGATGACGCTTCTGCTCATCTTCGGAATGCTGTTCGCGTCCTTCAACTCGATGAAGGAAGCGTTGCTCATCTATCTGAACATCCCGCTGGCGCTGGTGGGTGGTCTGGCGGCGCTGCTCATCGCGGGGCAGAACCTGTCCGTGCCGTCGAGCGTCGGTTTCATCGCGCTCTTCGGCATAGCCGTGCTCAACGGTGTGGTGTTGGTCACGTACTTCAATCAACTCCACCGGGAGCAGGGGCTCCCGATCCGCGAGGCCGTTGAACGCGGCGCGATGCTTCGTCTGCGGCCCGTCCTCATGACGGCACTCTGCGCTATGCTTGGCCTCATCCCGCTGCTGTTCGCCACCGGACCCGGATCGGAGGTGCAGCGGCCGCTGGCGGTGACCGTCGTCGGTGGGCTCGTCACCTCCACCGCGCTCACGCTGCTGGTGCTGCCCGTTCTGTACGGCTGGCTACACCGGGAGCCGGTGCGGTTCTGAAAACGACGGCGGGGCGGCATATAACGGCCGCTCCCGCCGATCACGGAGGAGCGACGCATGAAGATGATCGTGGCGTTCTTGCGGCCGGATCGACTGGATTCCGTCACGCGCGCGCTCGAGCACATCCCGCGCTTTCCCGGAATGACCGTCACGGACGCGCGCGGATTCGGACGCGGAAAGGTAGAGGAGCCGCCGGACAGTCGGCACGCCGAGCTGACCGATTACACGGAAACCGCACGGATCGAAATCGTCGTATCGGACGAGCAGTCGTCCACTGTGATGGAGGTGATCGAGAAGACGGCCCGGACTGGCCGCCGCGACGACGGCAAGATCTTCGTCCTTCCGGTCGAGCGCGGGAGTCGCATCCGCACGGGCGAGGAAGGAGATGCTGCCCTGTGATGCGCGTGCTGCTGGCGCAGACTGCTTCGAGTCCGTCAGTATCTTCGGGAACGCCCTGGCCGCCGCCACGAGGTTGTCACGGCAGCAAGCGGCGAGCACGCCATTCGGCTGGCGATGGAGAACCGTCCCGGATGTGATCGTCACCGAGCTCGACCTACCGGTCGTCGACGGTTGGCACGTGTTGCACGTACTGCGGTCATACTCGCCTACGAAGGACATTCCGGTCCTCGCTCTCATGTCCGACGTGGAGGCGGATAGCGAAGCAAAGGCGCTGCAGATCGATTGCGCTTCATCAGGCGCGCGCAGGGTCTGGGCTTCTCGCTCGAGGAAATTGCGGAGCTGCTTGCGCTTCGGGTCAAGCATGCGTCCGCGTGCGCGACGGTCGAGGCACGGGCGCGGGGGAAGATCGCGATCGTGGAAAGGAAGATCGGCGAGCTGCAGCGCATGAGGAGCACGCTGGAACGACTGGCCGCGACCTGCGAAGCGCGCAAGCCGACAAACGAATGCCCGATTCTCGAAGCGTTGCAGGAGCAGTCTGATGGTTAGGACCGTACTCGCGGCGATTGGCGGCGTGAGCGCCGCGTTCGCGTCCGCGCTCTGCTGCGCCGGACCGCTCATCGCCGTTTCGCTCGGCGTGTCGGGAGCCGGTCTCGCGAGCACGTTCGAGCCCCTGCGTCCCTATCTTCTCGCGGGGACAGGAGTGTTTCTCGGGTCGGGGTTCTTCATGCTGCGTCGCGAGGACCGCAGGGCATGCGAGCCCGGCCAGCTGTGTGCGGATCCCACGACTCGTCGTCGCATGAAGATCACGCTCTGGGTAGCAACGGTGGCCGCGATCGTTTTCGCTGCTTATCCGACTTGGTCGGCCTGGATCCTGTAAGGAGG
>JBOHRL010000009.1:0-8708 GCA_050732695.1 Longimicrobiales bacterium
GCTCCCGTCGGCGCGGCGCTCGATGCGCAGGCGCTCGAGGGCGAATGGCGGACGGGCGCAGTATCTGAGCAGTCGCTCGCGGCCGGCGGAGTCGGAGCCGTGGATGCGGACGGAGGCGTCGAGGCTGAAGCCGCCGCTGGCCTGCCAGGTGAGCGTGTCGGCGATGTGGTCGTCGAGGAGGCCGCGTCGCTGGAAGAGGTGCAGCACGCGGCGCTGCAGCGTGGGCTGGAGGCGGTGGACGTGCTCGATAGAGAGATGCGTCGCCTCGTGGAAGGTGACGGCGCCACCGTCGCCCTCGGCGAAGACGCCGTCGAGGACAACGATGTGAAAGTGGAAGTGCGTCCGGACTGGCGCGTTCGAGCGTGGTGCGGATGGCGCGCAGCAGGATGCGAAGCACGGCGCCGGCGAGGCGAGGGTCGTTAGGCGGAAGGGGCGGATCCGCTTCGGCAGGGAGAGCACCCACTGGCGGACGGGCAGCGGCGGCAGGACGTGGTCCGTGAGGTGGGCGGCGACCTCCACCATGCGGCGCGCATTGCAGGAGGGGCAGACGCCGCGGCCCTTGCAGGAGAAGGCAACCAGGCGACGGCGCGTGCATGGCGCTGAGGGTGCGCCGGCGGGCGGGGCGTTGGAATGGCGGGGTGAGTCAGGCCGCCGGGTATGCGGTGGCCGGAATCAGCGGGCCGCGCGGGGCGGGACGTCCACTGCACCGGCCCCCTCCTGCGGCGCGCCCGGCCCAACGGTATCGCGACGCACGCGCGAAGATCGGGTTCCGCATTGCCCTGGGTGCCGACCCGAGGCACATCGCTACCGAGGTACTCTCGCGGGCGGTCATGCAACTCGCAGCGGGTGCTATTGGGGGCTTGGTCTGCTGCTGATTCTGGGCGGACTTCCCAAGTCACTGAGGTGGACCGCACTTCTCGCGGCGGGCGTGCTGTTTCTGGTGGCGGCAGGTCTATTCGCCTGCATTGTGCCCGTGCGGCGAGCGCTCCGCATCCAACCGATCGAAGCTCTGCGATCCGAGGGCTGACCCGAGCGCCGTGCGCGCTGCCACGACGGATCCGTTGAGTGCGTTGCGCGCCGACTGAGGGTCTACACGCGTTCATCCCCCGAAAGAGCAGTGTATCAACCACAATTTTTCACGCGTCAAACCCGTGCGAATGGGGACACCCATGCGAGCGAACCAGGCTGGACGTGTGTGAACTCGCCTCGAGCCAGCCGCGGCAGTGACATATATGACGACGGGTGAGATGGCGGCATGCCGTTGGGAAACCGCTTTCCCGATCTGTGACTGACTCGGCTGGTCAGGAGTCGTCGTGAATCGGCAGGCCGGTGACGGTGGGGGTTCGCGTAGGAGCCCCCACCGTCGGCATTACGAAGATCAGGGTGTGCAGAGGGGCGTCGTCGGACTGATCTCGCACTCGCAGAGCGCAACGTTCGAATTGAAGTTGTCGAACATGCCGTCCGGATTATGGAGCCACGGCCAGATGTGCGCGATCCATCCCGCATGTGCGTCGTTCCACAACAGCGGGGTGCCGAGACCTTCGAGGACGGGCGGCTGCCCGGGATAATCGACGGAAGCGGGACCCGGATAGAAAGCACCCGGGATGAAATAGTCGAAGCCGGCGAGCTTCAGCTTGCCACTCGCAGGCTCCAGCGCGTAGACGATGAGTTCCGGATCGAGAAGTCTACTCTGTGCATCGATCAGTCCTGGATTGAGCGTGTGGAAGCCCATGCCGCGTGCATCGAATGCCGAAAGCCCCTCGGTGCGCTCATCCGTGCACCCGACGGGCAGCGTGTAGCCCGCTGCCTCTGCCTTGTCCGGGTTGTGCCAGCCGGCCGTGTGGGCACGGAGTGCTTTGAGAGATTGCGCGATTTCGGGTGGGGACAGGTTGGCGGCGAATTCTCCATGGTCGTGGCTCGTGGCCAGGGCAGGACCGGACGGAATCCTCTCACATCCGCCGATCAGCACGAAGGCGAGAGCCAAAGGGAGACCCCTTCTCCCCGCAACCTCGAACATGCCGGATCCCATGGCGTGCATCGGGCGGTAGTGTGGGGATAGCAACATGGTTTTTCTCCTCTCATCGGGTTCCGCGATTGTGCCGTCGCGCGCCTGACTGTGGGCCGCGAGGCAGCCTCCTTACGAAGCAGCATCTGTAGAAACTGAATCGCATGCGTCCGTCGGGAGTCCGCAGCTCATCCGTCCTTGGGGCTCGTCGTCAGCGGTGCGTCCGTGTGACGTTGCTTGCGGCCATCCCAGGGGTGCGGCATCATTCGCCGTGGGGGCCTGAGGTCGTCCTCTGTCCCCCGGCATGCCGAATCGCCAACCCCCATGCCCGTATGGCCATCCACTTACTGACCCTTGGCGGACTTCACGCCCAGCTCGATGGCCGGGATCTGAGCTGGCTCGCCTCGAGATCGCATCCGTCAGCACTTCTGGTCTACCTGGCGGTCGAACGATCCGCGACCCGGGATCAGTTGCAGTCCCTGCTGTGGCCGGAGGTCGGGGCGGGGAGCACGACGCACCGGCTCAGAAACACCGTTTACGAGCTGCGTCAGGTCCTGGGTAAAGACTGTATCGAGACATACGGACGGGAACTCCGGGCAGCAACTTTCCTTGCGGCGGATGTGCTGGAGCTGGAACGCGCTGTCCAACTGGAACAGTACGCGACCGCCGTCGATCTGTACTGCGGGCCGTTTCTCGCGGGCGTGCACCTGGTCGAGAGTTCGGGCCTCGAATCCTGGATCGATGCGCGCCGACTCAAGTACACTCGTCTCTTTCGCCAGGCGAGCCGGGCCCAGGTCCGGGACAGGATACAGGCAGGCGACCTGCCGGGGGCACTCGCGATTGCCCGCGCGTGGGTTGCGCCCGACCCGCTCGACGATGAGGCCGAGCACCAGCTCATCGAGCTTCTGATTCGATGCGGCGAACGGGCCGAAGCGCTGGCGCAGTACGACACCTACTCCCGTCACCTGAAGCAGGACGATCTCCAACCTCTCGACGAGACTCGAGCACTCATCGCCTGCCTCGAACGCGATACACGATCCGCAAATTCCCGGACGGAAGGTTCGGTGCCGGTCGAGTCACCGGCCTTCGTGCCCGAAACCGTCTCGTCCGGGATGGCGCCCGTTTCGCGGGTCGGGAGCCGGCGTAGTCGGTGGCTCCTTCCGGCTGGAGGCGTCATCCTGGCCGCGGGGCTGGCCGCGCCTGTCTGGCAATTTGCCCGACCCGAGCCGAAGATCGATCCCGAGCGCGTGGCCGTGATCCCGCTCGTCAACCAGACAGGCGCCGACTCCCTGGACGCATTCGGTGCGATGGCGGCGATGATGCTGGCCGACGGGCTCCGGCGAACCAGTCTGGTGCATGTCGCACCGACCGCTTCGGTAATGGCGGCGAGTGCCGCGCAAGACCGCGATAGAACCGCGCCCGACTTGAGGGCAATCGCCCGAGAAACCGGTGCCGGACTGATCGTTCAGGGCGCCTACTTCCTGAGCCGTGATTCCCTGGTCATCCAGCCGCAGATCGTGGATGCCGCCACCAACGTGGTCGCGTTTCCGATCGAGCGAGTGATGGTGCCGGCCGCGGACGAATTCCTCGCCATCCAGACGCTGCTCGAGCGTGTCTTGATTACACTTTCGGGCCGCCTGGACGAGCGCCTGGCGGGCCTGGCCCGAGGCGCAGCACAGGCAGATCTCCCCATGTCACTCGAAGCCTACCGCGAATTCGCCACCGGCATCGAGTTGTTCCTGGAGTGGAATCTGGATCGATCGTCGCTTCCGTTTTTCTCGAAGGCCGTGCTGCTGGATCCGACGTCCGCAACGGCACTCCTGTGGAACGCGTGGTCCGAGTGGTTGCAGTACGCGAACCTGCCGCGCGTCGATTCGCTGCTCGGCCGCGTGGAACGGAAGTCAGACGACCTCTCCCCGTATGATCTCGCCATCCTCGACTGGCTGAGGGCGTGGATCGATGGCGATCTGGTGGGCGCACACCGCGCCTCCGTCCGCTGGACCGACATCGGCGGCGGCATCGCACACACCGAAGCGGCCTACGACGCCTTTCGCCTCAACCGCGTTGATGAAGCGAAAAAAAGAATCGAGGACGCACTCGCGATCCCGTCGAATCGACGGTTCACCCCCACGTGGCATGTCGCGCAAATGATCCATCACGTGCGCGGCGATTTTGTCCAGGAGCTGCGCACGGCTCGATCGATGCAGGCGCAATTCGGCAGACCGATGAGGGGTTACCACGTGCGATCCGTCGCCGCGCTCGGGCAAGTTGACAGTCTCCGGACGTTGTTGGATGGAATTCGGTCGAACAATCCGGCGAGCCTTCACTTCCGCCAGACGGCAGCCGAGCTTCGCTTCCACGGCCACACCGCTGCGGCCTACGAGATCGGCCGACTCGCCGTCCACTGGTATCGCGAGGCCCTCACCGCCGTGAAGGAAGATCGACCACAGGAGTACGGACAATCGAAGCGATACATCTCGCTTCGTCTCGCCGGCAGCCTGTACGACCTTGGCAAGTGGGACGAAGCGCGCGACCTGTACGAGGCGCTTGCTCGCGAACCAATGCCACCGGGTTATTCGTACGATTATTACTTCGCGTACGATCTCGAGCCGCTCGGCTACCTCGGTATCGACGCGGCACGCCGCGGCGACCGCGTCGCCGCCGAAGGATTCATCGAGCAACTCGGCGCCATCGATCGGCCGTACATGCTCGGAAACGACCTGCACTGGCAGGCGCGCATTACCGCGGCCCTCGGAGAATGCGATCGTACCGTTGAGCTCCTTGACGCGGCTCTCCGCGCTGGAGCCGCGTACTGGCAGTGGGGCGGATTCCCGCTGCTTCGCGAGGTGTCCGAGTTCGCGGGTCTCCAGTGCCCTGCGCTGGAGCGTTTCCTTGCGTTCAAGGAATGAGCGGAAGCTGCCAGCGTGCGCACAGATCCGCCCCGTCAACCGGACACGTCCCACGAGGCCGCATCATCTTCGCTTCGCGCCACCGACCGCGCTTGCGCGTGTTCACGAGAATCCGCCGCATAACGACGAAGCACGACCTCACACCGGAAGGAACGTTTTGAGCGCCTGGGCGGGCGCTTGAACTGGAGATTGGGACTCCTCGGGAGACTGCTCTACCGCGAACCCACCAGCGTCCCGGACCGATCCGATCGACGGGCGCGAGCAGCAACGGCCACTCCTTTCAGGCATGGCAGGCGAGTCCGAGGCTGGCCGCGCCCGACGATGCACTCGAGATCGAGGCCGATCGCATCGCCGCGCGCGGTGCATCGTAGCGGCGACAACGGGCTGCGCCGACGGCTCCGCCTCCATCACACGACGCTGCGGATAAGGCAGATCGGTCGTCGCACGGCCTTGTCCTCCCTCCTTAGAACACAAAGATCAGTTCGGGCCGTCCGCTGGGCAGCTTTTCGGGAATGAACCGGCGCAGTCGCTGCGGCCGCGCATCCGAGTCCAGCAGGCCGCTTCGCACGAAGTCGACGAGCGCATCGAATTCGTTCGAAGTCAGTTTCACCGGTGTGCGCAGTAGCGGGTCCAGCCGTTCGAGGACGGGACCCATGGGACCGATCGGACTCTGGAGATCAGGCGGCAACAAGGCCGTCGTATAGCTCGCGGCCTGACCAATCGCATCGAGATGATAGCGTATGACGTCCTCCAGCCGGACGAACGCGCCATTGTGCATGAACGCGGCCTGCAATCCCACATTCCTCAATGGTGACGTGCGGAACGCGTAGCGGTCTGCGGGATCTCCGGTCACCTGTTCGAGACCGAAATCCTCATTGGCGCCAGGTCCATCGAATTCGACATTGCCGAAAGTCGGCGCAACCTGCGGGATACCCGCCACGTGCTGCTGGAAGTCCGAGAACATCTCATTCGATTGTTCGGAAACCGCATGGCACTGCACGCAACCCGCACGGCCGAAGAACAGGACGGCACCCAGCTTCTGCTGCGTCGTCAAGGCATTTGCGTTACCGCGTGCGTAGCGGTCGATGGGAGCATTTGTGTATACCTGCGTGAACTCGAACTCCGCAATGGCGTGACCGAAGTGGTCGAATGTGATGGGTCCGCCCGCCTTGATCTCTGGAAACACGCGCGCAAACAGCTGGCGATAATCATTGTTCTCGTTCAACCGCCGCAGCACCTCCGAGCGGATGTCATCGTTGTCGCCGGGAAAAGCAAAGCCGGCAACTTCTACGCGCTCCGTGGGCGGAATGAACGCCTGTGCCGTGAGCAGATGGGGCAGGTAGGAGAGCGAAGTTCCTTCAGGATCCGGAAACACGAAGCCAGCGCTATTGTCGAACGGATCACCGGAAGGTGCGCTGAAGCGCGAATTCCACATCAGCGTGGGATAGAACGCGGTATTGATGATGGACGGAGAGCGGCGCTGGTTGCGCGGCCCCGTTCGGCCGGGACCTACGACACCGTTGTTCTCAATGCCGATCGCGATCGGCTGCGAGTCGCCGAAGCCGTTGGTGGGTGAATGACACCCGGCACAGGAATTGTCGTCATTCAGACCGCCGATGGGATCGAACCACAG
Source organism: Longimicrobiales bacterium (assembly GCA_050732695.1). GTDB lineage: Bacteria > Gemmatimonadota > Gemmatimonadetes > Longimicrobiales > RSA9 > JBFFZF01. The sequence goes on from JBOHRL010000009.1 coordinate 6,548, forward strand.
GATGCGGCCGAGGTTGGCGAGCTGCCGATCAATGCGGCGGCCCAGGCGCGCCTCCAGCGTGGTCGCAATACGGCCGGTGAATCCAAGCTCAGTGAGGTGGCTGCGAAGCTCGCTGTCCAGATCGCTGTGCACGACCGAGGCTGCCGGTGCCACGATCTGCACGGGATCGAAATCCGCGCATGCGCTCAATGCAACACTGGTGATGGATGCTGTCGCTATATGTCGGAATAGCGCTGGCATGTTCATCGCGAATGCTCCAATCCCTGCGAGCGGAGAACGCCGCTCCTTTGGGGTGCTCAGCCTTCGCATCGTGGCAACGACCGGTCGCGGACGCATGCCCCATGATGCCTATCCGTTCACGATCGTTGTTCCAGAATGCAGCGTGTCCACTCCCGGATCTCGTTCTTCCGGCTCTCGGTGATGATTCTGTTGCCGTCGCATGGGAGGCGGTGCATCCACCCGGTTCCATCGCACGACAGGGCCCGTGCATTCTTCGAGTTCGCACGTGCCCGCCAGTATGAGCGCGAGGAAAACGGTGCGGCGACGCTGCGCGGACGACCGCGCCGAGCGGTACGCTCGCTCTCAACGGAATGCATGGTTACCTCCCGCGTTCGAGGTCCTGGAGGCGTCATTGTCCAGGAACACGATGCAGATCAGTCGGCGTCCCCACAGGAAACACGAGAATTCGCCGGCGCCAACATGCCATCGGGGTTGTGCCGCCAGATCCAGACGTGCAGACCGAAGACGCCGAGTTCGTCCTCGCGCTGGAACGTCGCACCCAGGAACTGGGGAGGCTCCGGCTCGGTCCAGAGTACGTACGGAATCGCCAACTCGACACCTGTCAGTTTCAGACGACCATTCTGTGCGGGCTCGTACAAGAGACCATCGGGTTTTGACGGATCGATCTTGCCGTCGAGCGCGTGGGCAAATTTGACGTACACCGTTCCCACAGCTCCCGTGGGACGTATCTCGCAACCGTGCCGAAACACGAAGCCGTCCGCGATCGCGGCGTTCAGGTCATGGTAGCGGGCCGTGACACGGCGCAGCTCGGCGAGGATCGCGTAGTACTCGGCCGTTCCCGGCAGCGTCGTGAAAGCCGGTTGGACATCGCCGTCCGACCCAGGGGCGGAGGGTAACTCGGCATCACAGGCTGCCATCGTCAGGGTCGTGGCAGCGGCAAGCACAAACCATTGAAAAGATCGACGCTGAGGGACTGGGATCATTGCAATCCTCCCGGTGCAGCGCGCACGAGCGCGCGTTCAACCTGCCAACTCGCGGACTGGGTGCCGTAATCCAGGAATCCGAGTCTGCTCACGGGACTCCCGCCGCATTGCTGCGGCACTGGCATGGCGGTATATTCGTTGCCAGCGTTCATTCGTTGATCAACCCGGATCATCTCTCCGTCAATCCGCGCGAAGATGTTCTCTCTCAAGCTGTTGGGCGGCGCCACCATCGAAGGCCCGACGGGCCCGCTCGTTGGCCGTGTGGCTCAGCGGAGGCGCCTGGCGCTCCTGGCTGTACTCGCCGTCGGCCGTCAGCGACCGGTGAGCCGCGACCACCTGCTTGCTCTGTTCTGGCCCGTTCGCGGGCTTCCCCGTCAGCTTCGCGAGCTGCTCGAAGCCGACGGAGGCGTTCACGAGATCCCGGAGCATCATACGCGCGGTTTCCGGCTCGCCATTCAGGAAGAGCGTGCCCGCCTCATCGAGCATAGCGCGAGCGAACGCAGGATCGTGCGCTACCCGCTCGACTACCGTCTGCCTGAAATCCCGGGTCAGTGCCATGCGTCACCCCTTCCTTCTGCGGTGTTGCTCGTCCTTCTTCTTCAGCCTCGCCTTCCGCTCCTTGTACTCGGCGAGCAACTCCTGCCTTCTCGATGTCCCGTTGTTGGCGGCGCTTCGTTCCGCCGCCGAACAGCACGATGAGCTCCTCGCCGTCGCGCGCGAGATAGATTCGGTAGCCGGGTCCCCAGTCAATCATGTATTCGCCCAGCCCGCTGAACCACTTCACGCTGGAGGTGTTGCCCTGGCTCAGCCGAACCTGCGCGGCAGCCACCTTCGCCGCGGCCGCAGGATCGAGCAGGTCAAACCATTCCTTGAACGGTATCGACCCGTCCTCCCGGACGTACTCCACCACGCGAATGGCCACGAGCAATGGTAACACT
>JBOHRL010000010.1:0-7265 GCA_050732695.1 Longimicrobiales bacterium
GTCAACGCGACACCAGGGCGGTCTCGGCGGCCGACATGTCGCGTTTTCCGCGAATAGCGCGGTCAACGCGACACCAAGGCGGTCTCGACGGCCGACATGTCGCGTTTTCCGCGAATAGCGCGGTCAACGCGACACCGGTGCGGTCTCGACGGCCCACATGTCGCGTTTTCCGCGAATAGCGCGGTCAACGCGACACCAGGGCGGTCTCGAGGGCTGACATGTCGCGTTTTCCGCGAATGCCGGAGTCTGTTGTGAATTCGCCGGCAGCCACACCCAGCAAATTCGCCAGCGAAGGAACCCGCTGACGACGACGTCGTGATCTAGTTCAAGTGACCTGACGGTTCGCGTACGATGAGTCGATCGCCGGGCCTGATGATACTGTTTTCCGTGAGGCGATTCCAACGCATCAGCTGGCCGAGTGAGATGCCCTGGCGACGAGCGATCGACCACATCGAATCGCCGGACCGTACGCGGTAGGTGGAGGGACGTGCTGAACTCGAGGATGCAACGCGAGTCACGGCCGCGGTGCCGGCCGATGGAATGCGGACGCGCTGGCCAATCCGGATCTGGTTCGCTCGACGGATGCCGTTTGCTTCCTGCAACACCCGGACCGTCGTCCCGTATCTCGAGGCGATGCCGGACAGGGTCTCGCCCCGGCGCACGTAATGGTCACGGAAACGCAGCCGTTTCTCGGGCGGAATCTGGGCGAACGCGACTTCGAATGGCTCCGCGAGACCGTCCGGCACAAGAACGGCTGTCTGGCGGCGGGGCGGCGTAACACCACGGTACAGGTGCGGGTTCAACTCGACGATCGCTTCCTTCGCAACGCTTGCGGCTTCCGCAATAACAGCAAGGTCAGTCGCATCGGGAACGACGACGGTATCGACCGACGTGGGGCGCAGCACGATGACGTCTTCGAACCCGAACCGTTCCCGGTTCCTCGCAATGAGTGTTGCGGCGATCAGCTTCGGGACATAATTGCGCGTCTCGGAAGGCAGGGCCGAATGGATTCGCCAGAATAGCTCATCGTCACCGCGTTCGCCGCCTGCGCGTTGGCGCAGCGCCCGCGAGACGCGACCGGACCCGCTGTTATACGCGGCCGCGGCGAGGTACCAGCTGCCGAATTGATCATAGAGACCCTCGAGGTGATTCAGGGCGGCGTCGGTTGCGCGGTCGGGGTTCCTGCGTTCATCGACGAATTCACTCACCTCGAGCCCCTCGGCCCGGGCTGTCCCGGCCATGAACTGCCACAGGCCGATCGCACTGGCTCTCGAACGAGCGACGGGCGAGAAACCGCTCTCGATCAGGGCAAGGTAAAGCAGCTCGCGCGGCATGCCTCGTTCCGCGAGCCGTTCGTTGATCATGTCCTCGTAGATGCCCTGGCGCGACAGGTAACGCGCAAACACATCACGCTCTCTGCCCGTGAACAGATCGATCCAGAACTGGACACGATCGTTCAACACCATTGGTATGTCGTAACCGGTAAGATCGAGATCGGGGAGTTCGGTGTCGCTCGATGGAACGCTGTCGAAGGTTTCGACGAACGGCGTCGGATCGAAGCCGATGGCCGAAACGTCATCGATGCCGGGGATCTCGGTGACCGCGAGGTCGACCGGATCGATTCGAACCGGGCCCGGCGGCTCGGGCAGCGGCGGGTACGAAGGTCCGCAACCGGCTGCGACCAGGATGAAACCGACAAGCGAGCTGCGCTTTCCGTTCATTCGCTTCCCCTCTTGACGCCGTTGCTCATGGGACGTCGCCAATGACGTCCATGGTTGCACTGCGGGGCCGGATCACCTCGTGACGAGGTAATTGCCCAGAGTCCGGTTGAGCGCGTGAAGGACGGCTAGCGCAGCCGCCCGCTTCGGATCCGTCCCGACCAGGACGGTACCCAGATACTTCTGCTTGACATCGTCCGAACGGAACAGAGAAACAACCATGAGATCCGTGTCGAACGCTCGCACCAGCTTGACGCCCGCGAGCCGCACTTCGAGCGGCCCCTCGATCACACGTTCGATCGCCGCCAGCGCCGCAATGGCGGTGGTCCGAAGCTCGGGGACGTCGCCTTTCTCGCCCGTCGCGATCCCGTCGATGCGCTCGCCGTTCCATTCGAGAACGACGCGGTAGCGCACGCGCATGTCCGGATCTTCAGTCCGATCGACACGCTCGAAGCGAACACGCTCTCGCTCCCGTGAATCCGCCTGAACGAGAACGCGGATGGGAACCGATGCAGCTTCCGGTGCCTCGTCCCTGAGCAATGCGCGGGCGCCGTCCGCAACAGCGCCCGCCGACGAGGCGCCACAGACGATCCAGATGTGCTCTCCGTCCAGGAACGCCTCTTCAACGCCCGGTATAGCCCGGAGCCGATCTCGCAAAGCGGGGATCGGCTCCACTCGTTTGGTGGAGGACGGCACCATCGCTCTCCTCGAACCTACGTGAGTCCACCGCGCAGGAGAGCGTCCCGGGCGCCATGATAGGCCGAACCCACGGCCCACGTCAACGAATCTGGCGCTCCGAGACTACAGGTGGTAGTTCGGCGCTTCGCGCGTGATTGCGACGTCGTGCGGGTGCGATTCGCGCAGCCCTCCCGGCGTCATCATCGTGAAGCGCGCGTTCCGTTGAAGCTCGTGAATCGTGCGACAGCCCACGTAGCCCATACCGCTGCGCAGCCCGCCCACCAGCTGGAAGATCACGTCTGAAGCAGGGCCCTTGTAAGGCACGCGTCCCTCGATCCCTTCCGGTACGAACTTCCGAGACTCCTGCGTCTCTTCCTGGAAGTATCGGTCGGCGGAGCCCTGTTCCATTGCGGACAGGGAGCCCATGCCCCGAACCGTCTTGAAACGGCGGCCTTCCAGGAGGAAGCTCTCCCCCGGGCTTTCTTCGGTTCCGGCCAGGAGCGAGCCCATCATGACGGCCGCAGCTCCGGCCGCAATGGCCTTCACGATGTCGCCGGAATAGCGGATCCCGCCGTCGGCGATGACCGGGATCCGGTCGTCCACGCCTGCCACGGCATCCATGATCGCCGTGAGCTGAGGGACACCCACTCCCGTCACCACGCGCGTCGTGCAGATGCTGCCGGGCCCGATCCCGACCTTCACCGCGCTGGCGCCCCGCTCCGCGAGAGACCGGGCACCTCCGCTCGTGCCCACATTGCCGGCGATGATGTTCAGGTCCGGGAAGGCCTCCCGAGCCCGGGCCAGCGCCTCGAGCACCCCTTTCGAGTGCCCATGGGCGGTGTCGATCACGAGCACATCGCATCCGGCCGCCACCAGCTCCCTCGCCCTCGCCATCTCACCCGCGCCGGTCCCGACCGCCGCGCCGACCCGCAACCGGCCATGCTCATCCTTGCATGCGTTGGGGAACTGCCGGCGCTTGAAGATGTCCTTCACCGTGATCAGCCCGCGCAACCGCCCATCCGCGTCGACCACCGGGAGCTTTTCGATGCGTCCCTTGTGCAGGATTCGTTCGGCCTCTTCGAGCGATGTCCCGACCGGTGCTGTGACCAGACCCACCTGCGTCATGACGTCCTTGATCGGCCGGTCGAGCCGTGTCTCGAACTGGAGGTCGCGATTCGTCAGAATCCCGCGCAGGTGACCGCTCTCGTCCACGATGGGAACACCGCTGATGGAAAAGCGCTCCATCAGCTGCACGGCGTCGCGCAGCGACTTGTCCGCGGTCAGCGTGATCGGGTTGAGGATCATCCCACTCTCGGAGCGCTTTACCCGATCGACCTCCGATGCGTGGCGATCCACGGACATGTTCTTGTGGATGATGCCGATGCCGCCTTCGCGGGCAATCGCGATCGCCATGCGTGATTCCGTCACCGTGTCCATCGCGGCTGCGACCAACGGAATCGACAACTCGATCTCGCCGGTCAGGCGAGTGACGATGGATGTCTCGCGCGGGTGGATCTCGGAGTAATCGGGAACGAGCAGCACATCATCGAATGTCAGGCCGGTCGCTACGAAACGACCGGACGGAGGGTTCTCGGTCATGATCCGGTCGGGGGTTCGGTGAAACGACCGGACCGAGGATTCGCCGTCATCATCCGGTCGGGGTCTGGATGCGAATCGCCCGCGGATTCCCATGCCAGTGCATGCGGGCCCGCGGGCGAGTTTTTTGGACGTTCGTGAACGCCTCGTCTATCCATGAGGCAAGGTAGAAGCGGCCTCCGGAGGTGTCAAGTTCAAACGGCCTGCTTCACCGCCCGAGTGAGAACGCGCCGGATCCGGTGCGGCAGGATGCTGCCAACCGAATCCACCTGCTCGACCATTTCGCCAAGCTGGCGCGGATCACCGTCCCAGTGCTCGAGCAGAACATCGGGTCCCGCGCGCGACAGCATGCGGCCCAGCCCGAGCCCGATGAGGTACACGTCATCCACGAAGCCGAGGATCCATAGAAAATCCGGCACCAGGTCCGCCGGCAGAAGCACATACACGAGGATGAACCCGAAGAGCGCCTTGTCCAGCGGCGACACTCTCGCGTCGCGGAGCAGGCGCACGATGAGGCGCAGGAAATTCGGCAGGTTCGCGATCATGACGCGAGCGATGGCTCGCGCCTCCTGCCGGAACCGGCCCTTCCGACGCAGCCGCCGCAGCCGTTTCACTCGCTGCCGCTCTGTCGGACGGGCGGATCACCCGGTTCGAGCCGCGGCCGCTGTTTCGCGGGCGGTGGCCCGGCGACTTCGTCCAGAATCTCCTTGCCCGTGTCCGTCACTGACCGGATCACCTTCCTTGCCGTACCAACCAGCCCGACGGTTCCGCTGATCACCCTGGGTGCGACGTTCCGCACCCGCATGCCGTCTTCGAGTCGTTCCGCGAAACGCTGAAGCGCATCGGGCGGCGCCGCCCGGCCCGGTGCGTACTTCGACTCGAGGAACTCCATGTAGTCCAGTACCTGATACAGCCGCGCTTCCGGCAAAACGCTGAGCTTTCGCAGGATGCGTTCTCGCAGAATGTCGTGCATCGTGGTTCCCCGGCTTCTGTGCGTGCCCGAGCAAAGATAACGCAAGCCCGGCGTCGAACGGAACAGCTTCCCTGCACCCTACGAGCCACGATCGCGGCTGGTTGCAGGAATCTGTTGTCACTCCTAGTCTTCCGGCCATGGCATTTCTCCCGCTCCGTCCCGTCCCGCTCCCGCCGGAAACGAAAACGCGCTACGACGCGTGGCTTGGCTGGATCGCGGAACAGCTCGACCGCCCGGACTGTGATCGCGACGCGCTCTGCCGCGACGTCCTCACCCACCTCTACTTCCCTGCCCTCGCCGGGACCGATCCTGCCACATTGCCGCCCACCGCGCGCATCGCCCTCGATCAGCTCGATCCGCGCAACATCACGCTCGAACCTGAGTACTATGCGGATATCGATGCCGCGAAGTTCGCGCGCGTGAAACCGTTGCTCTGGCTCTGGGAAATGTTCGATAAGAGCACAGCGGGTGAGAACGTCGATCTGGGCGTCCGGTTCCGCCGCATCCTCGCCCGTCACATCTTCCGCCGCTGCGGCCGCAACTTCAAATGCTTCCAGTTCGTCAAGTTCTCCTTCGGTTACAACATGGAAGTCGGCGATGACGTCGTAATTCATCGTTACGTACTGCTCGACGATCGTGGCGGCATCGTGCTCGGCAACAAGGCATCGGTTGCGGATTACGGCAACGTGTACAGTCACTCGCACAGCCTTGGTGACCAGCGCGAAGTCGACAACCCCGTGACGGTGCTCGGTGACGGCGCCCGCGCGACGTATCACGCAACGGTCCTTGCCGGCGTCGAGATGGCCCCGGATTCGATGCTGGGCGCGCTCGCAGTCGCCACCCGCTCGATTGCGTCCGGTGATGTCGCCCTCGGCATTCCTGCCCAGCCGAAACTCAAGAAGCCGCCGCAGGAAGAGCGTCAGAAGAACCCGCGTACAACAGATCCCCTCGCGGACTGAGTTCCCGTGATGTCGCAGTTCCTCGGCTGGCCGGGATGTTATCTGTGAGGTACGCGAACGATCCGGTCCGGACTCCGAACTCCGGGCCGCAGAACTAAGGGGGCAGCATGAATAGGGGCAGTGACACACGCGTCGCGCCGCACGACATCATGATATCACGTCGCTATGAAATGCCGACGTCGACGTGCTGCGGGTTGTTGCTGGCCGCGATGTGGCTTTGGGTCGGTTGCGGCTCTGGCGATCGCCCCGACCGTGTGGTCAATGCTGATCCGGACTCTTCGACGAGCGCTGCGAATCTGAAGGACATCGCCCCGCTTTTCGAGATCGGTGCGATTTCCGGGAGTGCTGCCGAGACGTTTGGCAGGATTCGTGACGTTGGAGTGGACAGTATCGGGAATATCTACATCCTCGATGATCAGGCCCTGGCGCTACACTGGTACGATTCCACGGGCGCGCATCGCGGATCCGCAGGCCGGTCGGGTGGCGGCCCTGGCGAGTTCCGCGCGCCGATGGGGATCGAGGTCGTTTCCACTGGCCGCGTTGAGGTCGTCGACATGGCTCATCGGCGGCTCAGCATGTTCGCGGCTACCGATACCGGACTGAGCCTTGAAGGCAGCGTGGAAACGCCGTTGCATGCGATGGACTTCTGCGTCCTCAACGGAAGGCACTATCTGTTGAATCCCCAGGAAACCGGGATTATCCACGAGTTCGATGAGGCAGGCGTCCTCCGAAGCTTTGCGCCCATCGCCGGCGATATCCCGCCTGAGCTGTCAAGGCACGAGAGTATGCTTCGCGAGGGATATGCTCGCGGCAGACTGCTCTGCACGTCCTCGCCTGACGTCATCGTCGTGCTTCATGAGCAACTACCACTTCTGCGTGCGTTCAGCCCCGATGGCGAACGCTTATGGGAAACCACGCTCGCCAACTACCACGCGATTCACTGGGAACTCACTGAGAATGGCCGAGGCCTGCGAGCGGGTCCTGACCCGGAAAGCAACACTGCCCATTCGGGGACGTTCCTGGCCCGTCTCGGTGGCGACGTACTCGCCGTGACGCTGCACGAAGGCAGTCTCGCCAATCCCGAGGGCGTGTTGGAGACTCGCCGCATCTCGCTTTCGGACGGGCGCGAGTCGGAGGCGAGCGCAGCGTCTTTCATCGTGGTTGCTGAACGGGATTCGCTGACGTACGGATACATGCAGCATCCCTATCCGAAGGTGGTCGTATCGCCGAGAGCACGACCTTCGGCAATGTCGCGCAGCAGCCGCCGCATGATCTTGCCCGATCGCGTCTTCGGCAGATCCGCGGCGAACAGGATGTCCTCAGGCTTTGCGATCGCACCGA
>JBOHRL010000011.1:0-40542 GCA_050732695.1 Longimicrobiales bacterium
TGACGGGGCGGTCCCATGGCTGGGTGGGACATAGGGCTGGCGGTCGAAGCGCCGCGCCCCAGCCGACGCGCCCGCGCCCCAGGCGAAGTGCTGCGCCCCAGCCGAAGCGCCGCGCCCCAGGCGAAACGCCCGGCGCCCCAGCCGAAGCGCCGCGCCACAGCCGAAGGCCCGCGCCCAGCCGGAGCCCCCCGCCGGGCCCGGCGGGAGGGGATCCGGTTGCTGGGGCACGAGTGTACCTTTCCCCCGGCCCGGTTTCTGCCGTGCCCACGGCTGGTCGGTCAGGTGCTCAGCGAAAGAGACAATCATGTTGCGCAATTCAAGGATGTCCGCGGTCATGACCGCGTTTCTCGGTCTGGTCTCGGCCGGCCCGCCGGTGCTGCAAGCGCAGGCGGTGCAGACGGGGCAACAGCAGCAACAGAGCACGGACACGATCCGGGCCGGTCGCTTCGACAACGGCAAGATGTGGACGTTCGAAGTGCCGCCGGTCGAGTATCTGCGCGAGACGTACGGGTTCGCGCCCGATTCGGCGTGGTTCGCGAAGGCGAGGCTGGGCGCGTTGCGCATTCCGGGTTGTTCCGCATCGCTCGTGTCGGCGCAGGGTCTGGTGATGACCAATCACCACTGCGGGCGCGAGGCGTCCACGGAAGTCACGAAGGAAGGTGAGAACCTTCTCGACAACGGTTTCTACGCCGCGACGCTGGCCGAGGAGCGCAAGGCTGACAACATGTACGCGGACCAGCTCATCGACATTATCGACGTAACGGCGGAAGTCGATGCGGCGGGCGAGGACGCGGAAGCAAGAGAGGCGAAGCAGGAGGAGATCAAGGAGCGCATCATGGCCGAGCGTGGTGGCGAAGAGGCGAGCATCGAAGTCGAACTGATTTCCCTCTATGCCGGCGCCAAGACCTCCGCGTACGTGTTCAAGCGATATGAGGACGTCCGGCTCGTGATGGCGCCGGAGCTTCAGATGGGTTACTTCGGCGGCGATCCCGACAACTTCACGTATCCTCGCTACGCGCTGGATATGACGTTCTTCCGCCTGTATGGTGAAGACGGCCAACCGCTCGCGACGCCCGAGTACTTCCGCTGGTCCGAGGCCGGCGTAAGCGATGGCGATCTCGTGTTCGTCATCGGCAATCCGGGTTCGACGTCGCGGCTCGAGACGGTCGCCCAGCTCGAGTTCCGCCGCGATGTCCAGGATGTCGCTCTGCTCAGCACGCTCGATTCCCGCATCGCCGTACTCGAACAGTATATGACCGATCATCCCGACGCACCGGAGACGGTCCGCAATGATCTGTTCAGCCTGCTCAACTCGCAAAAGGCGTACGGCGGCATCGTAAAAGGACTGAACGACGCCGGGATCATGGCAAGGCGGCGGGACATGGAGCGGCAGATCCGTGAAGCGATCGCCGCGAAGCCGGAGCTGGAGTCAGAATACGGCGAGGTTATTGACCGGATCGCGTCGCTGCAACAGCAGAAGCGGCAACACGCCGCTGGATTCAAGGCTTTTATCGGACTTGGTAACCCCAGCATCGATGCGACTGTGCTCGTGCGTGCGTTCTACGCCGCTCAATACCTGGCCGGCAAGATGCAGGGCGCACCCGAGGATCAACTTGCGGAGATTCGTACCCAGATTTTCGAGTTGCCGGACCAGCCGGCGGACCTTCAGGAAGCGCTCATTGCTGCGCGCCTGCGCGACATTGAAACAGCGTATGGCAAGGGCAATACGATGGTCGCGAACATCCTTCAGGGCCGTTCGCCCGAAGGCACAGCGGCGATCGTCGTACAGCAATCACCACTTGCAGACTCGGCGAAGACGGCCGCCGCGCTCGACAACGGTCTGGCGATGACGGATCCGGCGCTACAGCTCGCGCGTGCAATCTTCGCGGCGTATGGTCCCTATCAGCAGGCGGTTCAGCCGGCGGCGATGCAGGAGGAAGAACTTGCGCGCCAGCTCGGGCGCGTTCGCTTCGACATCTACGGCACGGATATTCCGCCCGACGCCACGTTCTCGTTGCGTCTCGCCGATGGCGTAGTCAGCGGGTACGAGTACAACGGGACCGTTGCACCGCCGTACACGACGTTCTACGGTATGTTTGATCGCCATTTTTCGCATCAGGAAGAGGAGTGGGCGCTGCCCGAACGCTGGCTCGAGGCCGCCTCGACGATGAACCTCACGACGCCGATCAACTTCGTATCCACCGCAGACATCATTGGCGGCAACTCCGGCTCACCCGTCGTCGATCGCGAGCTGCGCGTCGTAGGGCTCGTCTTCGATGGCAACATCGAGGGTCTGCCGGGCGACTACATCTACCTCGAGGAACGTGCGCGCGCCGTTGCGGTCGATGCGCGCGGCATCCTCGAATCGCTGCGTTCTGTGTATAAGGCCGATCGTCTCGTGCAGGAACTCACAGGCGCACGAGCGAGTGCGCCGCCACGGCGCGACGGAGCGAAATCTCGGCTCTGACCGAAGCTGGCGTCGAATCGGACTTCGATCTCGGAGGTGCGCCGCCACGGCGCGACCGAGCGAGGTCTCGGCTCTGATCGAAGCTGGCGTCGAATCGGACCTCGATCTCGCGCGGGCGCTCCCGCATTCGCGAGCGAGACCGCACGGCACGAATCGATCGATGGGCCGCGTCACAGCGGCGAAGGAAGCGAAGTATGAGGACCAGACGGAGCGGCTGCACAGGCTCGATCCCGTGCAGCCGTTTCGGTTTCCAATCAAGGTGCCGAAACCGTGCGCTGCAAGCACCGCGCACGTGGGTCGCCGGCATTTCGCTCGTCACATCGGTCCTGGTGCCGGGTGCCGTCGAAAGCCAGACTGTGGACTTCACACCCGGCCGGGTCCTCGAGCGCGTCGTATCGCCCAGTGATTCCGATCAGCAGTGGGCGCTTTACGTACCGTCGTCGTACGATCCGGCGCGACCGCTGCCCATCCTTTTTCTCATGGATCCACGCGGCCGCGCACTGCTCCCGCTCGAACGCGTCCGCGCGGCTGCCGAACGATTCGGCTGGGCAGTCATCAGTTCGTACAATACGATGAGCGATGGGCCTGCCGAACCCAACGTCCTCGCCATGAACGCAATGCTCGAGGACGCGCAATCGATTCTGTCCGTCAACACGAGGCGCTTCTACATCGCCGGCTTCTCGGGAACCGCTCGCATTGCATGGGCGCTCACGCCACGTCTCGATTCCGCGGTCGCGGGCATCTTCGGGGTTGGCGCCGGTACGCCCGTCCGCGCAGCGTGGCTCGCCGGAAGTGACGCGCCGCGCGTCGATTTCTTTGGCGCCGCCGGCACGACCGACTTCAACTACGATGAAGTGATGGGTCTCGAGCGCTGGCTTCGCACCGGAAACCACACCTGGGCACTGCGCGCTTTCGATGGCGCCCACGAATGGGCGCCGGCCGGCCTGTTCGACGATGCCATTGCATGGTTCGAACTTCAGGCGATGCGCCGTGGCCGGGAGCCGCCACGTCAGGCGCTGATCGATAGCCTCTACGGAGCGTGGATTGCGCGGGCGGATTCCCTCACGGCGATCGGTCTGGCGCCCGCAACGCTGTACGCGCTCGACCTCGCCGACGAGATCGCTCGCAACTTCCGCGGCGTGCACGACATCGCGTCAGCAGAGCAACGTGCACAGACGCTGCGTCAGGACGCGGCCACGCGGAGCGCCCTTGAACGGCGCCGTCGGTTCGCGAACGAGAACGCCGACTTCAATACTCGGTTCTTCGACCTGATGGCTGAGGTTCGCCGTGCAGAACGGCCGGTTTCCGCCCAACGAGTCATCAGGGATCTCCAGATCGACGGGATTCTGGACGACCGTACGAACGCGCGCGCAGACAACGATCCGATGCGCGCGGACGCGGCGCAGCGCAAGCTCGAAACCGTCTTCATGAACACATCGTTCTACGCACCTCGCACGTTCCTCGACCAGGGCCGTGCCGAGCACGCGCTCGCCATCCTTGACGTTGCCGACCGCATTGACCACAATCACCCGCGCGTGCTTTACACGCGCGCAGTCGCCCTCGTGAAACTCGCGCGAACGGATGATGCGCTGTCATCGCTCGAAGCTGCGGTTCGCGCCGGATTCCCTGTCGAGGGCCTCGGCACAGACGCTTCGTTCGACACGCTTCGCGACCACCCGCGCTTCATCGCGCTCACGCACCGGTCTTCCGGCCTGCCTTGACGCGCGAGCTGATCCAGCGGGTCGTGACCAGCATCCGTCCTCGAGGAGGAGCCGCCAACTGCTGGGTTACCTAAGTCCTCTGGCTCGGAAGTTCGGTGACGTATTATTCATGCGGCCTGTGGGAGGGCCAGCTTGGCCAGCAGGCTGGACAGGTCCTGACGCGTGAACTTCCATTGGAACGGTTTCGCGTTTTCCTGATACCGGTGCTGGAAGGCGAGGATACGGTCCTCCAGCGCAAAGAGCGAGTCAAGGTCGTTCGGTGTGAGCACCTCGCGCTGCAGAATCGAGAAATGGATCTCGATCTGGTTGAGCCAACTGGCATGAATGGGTAGGTGAACGAGGATGACGTTGGGCCATCGCCTCGCGAGACGCTGCGCTGCCTTCTCACCTCGGTGAGAGGAGCCATTGTCGACGAACCAGAACACCCGCTTGGCGCTCGCGTAGGGCTCCTGGGACATGACGTCCGCGACCAGCCGGTCGAAAGACACGATGCCGCTCCGCGGCTCGCACCGACCGAAGAGCTGCGCGCGCCGCACGTCCCAGGCGGCGAGATAGACCAGCGCACCCGCCCGAGCGTACTCATGCTCGACCCGCATCGGTGCTCCGGATCTGGGCGCGTACGTCGGGTGCATGCGGCACCGCGCCTGGATACTGGTCTTCTCATCGGCGCTGAGAACGAAGTCGTCGCTGCCCAGAGGGGTACTCTGCCAGACGCCGTGGTAGAGATCGAGTACCCGGCCCGCTTTTGCCTCGAAATCCGCATCCCTGGGAAAGATCCAGCTGCGATGCCGCCACGGCCGGATCGCACCCGCACTCAGCCACCGCCACACGGTGGCGTCGCTGATGGAAGCCACGATGCCACGCGCGACGGCCTCGTTCGCCACGTCCTGCGCGCTGAAGCGCGAGAACGGCAGGCCGCGTTCGGCCGGAAGCTCACAGGCGAGCCTTTTGATGCGCACCACCACGTGAGGGGGAAAAACCGGGCGGACGCCCGGCACGTGGGTCGTCCTGGAGGCCTTCGAGTCTTCGCTCGAAGAAGCGTTTTCGCCACTTGCTCACGATCTGCCGCGGCAGATCCAGACGATCGGCGATCTCCTGGTTCTCCATGCCGAGGGCAGCATAGAGCACGATCTTCGCCCGCACGACTTCAAAATACGGTGACGTGTACTGCGCCGCTGCCGCTTCCAAGTACTCGAGTTCCTCATTTGAAAGCAGAATCGTGTATGGACTGCGTCGAGGCAAAGGAGGGCTCCCTTCGCACAGGTCAGCCAGCCGGCTTCAGGAGCTCAAATAATACGTTACTGTATTTATGAAATCAAGGACTTAGTATGACGCTCAGCCAACCTTCGAACCAACTGGACGGGTGAACATGTGGATCGAGTGGATTCGGGAGAACTGGCCGCACCTGGTGAGCACCAAACTGGTGGCTCCTCGCTGGTTTCACGCGCCTGCGGCCGAAGGATTCCAGCGGTGTCCCTTCGCCTCCCCGGAGGGACAGATCGCCGATTGAGTGCTCCCGTTCACCGACGGCAGCCGCGTTCATCTGCAGGAATACACGGACGGGATGCGCGTTGCCCACCGCGACAAGTACGACCCGCATCTGAGCCTCGCAAACCTTTTTGCACACATCTTCGAGGAAACGCCTTGGGGCAAGGTGGGACTCGCTGTCGGGGTACTCGCGTTTCTCATCAAAACCAGCGAGGCGTGACGCCGGTAGAGATTCTGGCAGTCCGATCAACGCTCGGGCGCGACCAGGAACGGCTTGCCCTTGGCCGGTTCGCTCACGCGCACTCCAGGAATCTTTCCACCGCCGCTTGATACGTCCGACCCGTGCACAGCTCATTGCCGCCCGCGAGCGCGATCTTGTATTCGCCTTTCGACAACGGCTTGACCGCAAGGATGCGCGTCCGGTTCACGATGATCGAGCGCGCTGGCCAATCCTATTGACATACAATAGGAGGCGACGTACGTTGTTCCTATTGCATTTCAATAGGAGCAGCGAATGAGCGGCAAGATCGACCTCCTGCAGGGAACGCTCGACTTGATCGTGCTCAAGATGCTGCGGGCGCGCTCTGCGAACGGGTGGGAGCTCACGCAGTCGATTCAGGCCGTTTCCCGCGGAGCATTCGAAATCAACTACGGCTCAGTCTACCCTGCTCTCCGGCGGCTGGAGGCGGGCGGTCTGGTCAAGGGAAGGTGGGCGGTCACTGAGAACAACCGGCGCGCGCGCTTCTATGAGCTTACCGCGGCCGGACGAAAGCAGCTTGCGGCGAAGCGGAAGCAGTGGGAGCGGTTCTCGTGCGCACTCGGACTGATCCTTGCCACCGATTGAGAGGATACCGTGTTGAAGCAGTGGCTCGTGCGGCTAAAAGCGCTCTTCCGGCGAGATGACGTGGAGAAGGAGTTCGACGAGGAGCTGCGATTCCATCTCGATCGCGAAACGGAGCGACGTGTGGCCGCGGGCATGGCTCCGGAATCGGCGCGGCGCGCGGCGATGCGCGACTTTGGCGATTCCGTCCGGGTAAAGGAGGAGGCGCGCGAGACATGGCGGTGGCGCTGGCTGGACGAGCTGCTGCAGGACGTGCGGTACGCGAGCCGAGGTCTCGCGCGGAGCAAGGGCTTCACGACGGTCGCTGCGTTGTCGCTCGGCTTCGGGATCGGTGCGACGACCACGTTGTTCAGCGTCATCGATGCGCTGGACCTTCGGCCGTTGCCGTACCGGGACGCGGACCGTCTCGTTTGGCTGGGCGAGGTACGGCCACGCGATGACCGGTCGTGCCCGGGCTGCCCGTTCGGTACTTCTCTATCCACTGCCGCATTCTGGGGCTCGCAAGCGCGGTCGTTCGAGAGAGTTGCGCTCTGGTCGAACTCCGACGTGTATGTTCGGCAAGGCGATGTGGCTGACTACATGACCGTCGGGTACGCCTCTGCCGGTTTCTTCGAGTTTTTGGGAGTTGATCCGCTCTTCGGCCGGGACATCGCCGTCGACGACACGTTCAGCGGTGCCGAACCGGTCGCGCTCCTGAGTTACGACACCTGGCAGACCCGCTTCGGCGGTGACCGCGCCGTGCTCGGCGCGCGTTTCGAGTACTACAGCGATCCCGCCCTGACAGACGAGAGAGCTGGGACCGTCGTTGGCGTGCTGCCCGAGGACTTTCAGTTCGGCCGCGATGCATCCATGTGGCTTGCACTCTCGGGCGGCGCCGGAGCCAACAGGTTCGTTGACGCCGTGGCGCGGTTGGAGACGGGCGTCACTCGAGAGAGCGCCGAAGCCGAGTTCCGCGGGATCGTGGCACGTCTGGCCGAGATCGACCCTGACCGGCGCGACCGCAGAGAGGTTTCGATGCGGCCATTGCGGGAGCGGCTCGGCTGGACTGCCGGGCGGGGACGCTTGCTTGTGTTTGGCGTCACGACGCTAGTGCTCCTGCTCGCCGTCTTGAATGTCACCGGGCTGTCGTTGGCCCGGACGATGTCGCGTCGCTTGGAGTTGAGCGTGCGGAGCTCGCTCGGGGCCTCGCCGATGCGAATCGTGCGCCAACTCCTCGTGGAAGGAGTCTACCTCTCCTCGATCGGCGGCGCGATCGGAGGGCTACTGGTGGTTTGGGGTACGCGCGCCGCGAGCCACTGGTTCCGGATCGAGGGATCGGGGGTGTCGCTCACGATCGATCGCCGGGTCCTGGCGTTCAGCGTCGGCACGACGGTTCTGGTGGGCATCCTCACCGCGCTCCTGCCATCAGCATGGGCCGGGCGGTGGAACATGCAGCGCGCGCTCGGCGATCGGTCGGGATCCACGCTCCGCCCGGGGGTCCGCCGGGTAACCGCCGCGCTGCTTGGGGCCCAGATCGCGTCGGGGCTAGTCCTGGTCACCGCGGCGGGATCACTCAGTTCCGAGTTCTTGAAGCTCCGGTACGTCGAACTCGGATTCGACCCACAGCGTCTGTATCAGGTCTCCCTCTTCGGCAGTCGCGAACTGCGCTCGACTCCGGAAGCGTGGCGACCAACGGTAGAGGAGGCGCGTCGCCGCGTCGCGAACGTTCAGGGCGTTGAGAGCGTGGCGCTGTGGCACTCTTCCGCGCTCGCCCCCGCCGTGGTTCGTCCAGAAGTTTCCATCGAAGGCGCACTACGCGAGACACCGACGCCAAGGGTCCAAGCGGTGGACGCCAGCTATTTCGAAACCTTCGGAGCATCGATCCTCGCCGGACATGGGTTCACGGCGGCGGACCGGCCTGGTGATCGCGCGGTGTGCGTCATCAACGCTGCTGCCGCCGCGGCTTTCTGGCCAGGCGAACGTGCCCTCGGGCGGCAAGTTTTCGTCGGCGACTCGACTAAAGGAGAGTGGCTCACGGTCGTCGGGGTCGCAACCGACGTGGAACAAGGCGAAATGGTCGAACGACACTGGCCCACGATCTATCGACCACTCGAGCAAGCCCCGCTCTATCACCCGGCGGCATTCTTGTATGTGCGCCTGACCGGACGCGGCGAAACCAACTTGGCCGCGCTGCAGCGAGCCGTCGGCGAAGCGTTGGGGCATCCCGCAAGCGCGTTCCGACCCCTTGCAAGCGACCTGGACCGGCGCTTTCGCACGCAACGCTTCAACGCCCTCGCATTCAACCTATTCGCCGGATTCGCACTCCTGCTCGCGGCGATGGGCATCTACGGCAGCGTGGCATACGCAGTCACCCAGCGGACACGAGAAATTGGCGTCCGCGTTGCCCTCGGAGCGCGGAAGGGCCGCGTGCTGAGGCTGGTGACCAGACACACGACGTGGGTGGTCGCAATCGGCCTGACCCTGGGTATGCTCGGCTCATTCGTGCTCACGCGCGGCCTGCGCGTATTCGTCTCGGCGACCAGCACGGCCGATCCGTGGACCTTCGCGGCTGCTGCGCTCCTTGTCGGCGTCGTTGCGCTGGTTGCCACCTGGCTCCCGGCGCGTCGCGCCACCGACGTGGACCCACTGACCGCCCTGCGGAGTGACTGAGCATCTCCATTGCGACGTCGCCTCGCGGCCGATTAGAGCGTGGTGGCGCGTCCAGACTACCGAGGGGCGCACCGCTCACCCGTGTTGACGCGACGGCGCGAGTAGCGTGAACCAGCACGACCACGGGATCTGGCTAATCACGTGCACACATCTTCCCATGGCGCAATTTCGGCTGCGGGACGGTGGTGGCTGTTTGTGCGGGCGAGCGGCGACACGCGACGGTTTGTCGAGCCGCTGCGCCGCCGGCTGCAGGAGGAGATGCCCGGCGCCCGTACGTAACAGTGACACGGCTGGCGGACAATCGAAGACGAAACGCGCTCATGGGCAACCGCATTCGTCAGAACGCGCCGTCATCTATGGAGCGCGGGCGGGCGAGGCGACGGACCGGGGCAATTCGAACAACCTTCGTATCTCGGTGTCGGCCGCGACAGCTCGTTCGTCCTCTGGGATCGTGCCCTCAATCGCCTGACTTTCATCGGCCGGCGAGGAGACTCGATCCGCTCGGCACCGCTCATACCGGCCTCTGGCCCACCGCCCATAGTGTACGGAGTCTTCGACGATGGCGCACTCCTCGCCGCGTTCCCCACCTCGATCGCACCGCCGTCGCCGGGCTCCGTCCTCACCGACACGATCAACCTGTGGCGCTTCGATCACGGCAGCGATGAACGCCGCCTCATCACACGCTTGCCCGGTCCGATCTGGATGTGGACGGGCCGCTACCAGTTGCCCGTGCCGCTCACCATGAACCCGTTGCGCGCAGTGAACGGCCAGCGCCTCGTTACTGCGAGCGGCGCCTTTCCGGAAATTCAGATCCACGAATCCACCGGTGGCCTGGTCGAACGCTATCGTCTGCCGCACGAGCCAGTGGCCATGGCCCGCGACGAGGTTCGAACGATGGTCGATGATTGGATCGACCGCGGCATCTACATGGGCCCGGCAACGGTATGGGACGAATGGTTCGACCGCATGCCCGTGCCGCAGCAGCGTCCAGCCTTCGATCGTTTGCTCCTGGACGATGCAGGTAACATCTGGGTACGCCGGTTCGACACCGCCCTGGATTCGACAGTCTCGCCATCGTGGGATGTCGTCGCGCCGGACGGCCGTTACCGCGGCGTTACCATGACACCCCGAGGCCTCGAGGTCATGGCGGTCAGAGCGAGTTCAATGTCCGGGCCGGGCCGCGGAGTGAACGGTTCCTCGATTCTTGCAGGCGTCTCTCGCGACAGCCTGGACGTCGAGTACGTGAGCGTGCACAGGATTGGAACAAGGGCTCCCATCCGTACGTCTGCTGAACATGCGTCCGCGGCGGTCAGGCTCCCAGACTCGGCAGGAATCGCGGCGCCTCGCGATGCTGCGTCGCCTGCTCGAACGCGTACGCAAGGCGAAGCAGGACGGGCTCACTCCAGGCGCGGCCGAAGAGGGAAACCCCGATCGGCAGACCCTGCACCATGCCCGCCGGCACAGTAACATTCGGATACCCGGCGACAGCAGCGAGTGTCGAGCTGCCGCCACTGAAGTGATCGCCGTTCACGAGATCCGTCGTCCATGCCGGTCCGCCCGTCGGCGCGAGGATCGCATCCAACCGGTGCTCGCGCATCGCGCGGTCGATGGCCTCATCGCGCGCGATACGGCCGCATGCGGCGAGCGCTGTTCGGTACGCGGCGTCACTGAGCGGCCCCTTCTCTTCCGCCTGCTCGAAGATTTCCTGTCCGAACCAGACGAGTTCGCGCTCGGCGTTCTGTTGGTTGAATGCGATGAGATCGGCGAGCGTTCGCGGCACGCGCGCACCACCCGCTGTAGTCATGCCCGCGTCGATGCCGGCAAGGTAGAGGGCAATGTCGGCCTTGAACTCATACAGAAGAACCGTGAACTCGGCATCATCGAGATCATCGCGATTCTCGAACCGCACCGGATCGACCATCACGGCGCCGCGTTCACTCATCACGCGGATCGCGTCCTCCATGAGCGCGTCGACTCCGGAATGGAAGCCGAAGAAATCACGGGCGATACCGATTCGTGCGCCGGAGAGTCCGTTTGCATCGAGGAATTGCGTGTAGTCCGTCTGCGCCTCGCCACGGCTCGCAGCCGTCGCAGGATCCTCCGCATCCTCGGCCGCCAACGCGCCCAGTACAATGGCCGCATCACGCACCGTCCTGGCCATGGGGCCGGCCGTATCCTGCGTGTGCGAGATCGGCACGATGCGCGTTCGCGAGACCAACCCGATGGTCGGCTTGATGCCCACCAGCCCGTTCGCAGTCGAGGGACACACGATCGAACCATCCGTTTCGGTACCGATCGCGACCGCACACAGATTCGCCGCTGCCGCTGCACCCGAGCCTGAACTCGAACCACATGGATTCCTGTCAAGTACGTACGGGTTACGACATTGTCCACCACGCGCACTCCAGCCACTGCTCGACCGTGTGGATCGGAAATTCGCCCACTCGCTCAGATTCGTTTTGCCCAGCAGAATTGCACCCGCTTCCCGGAGCCTCGCGGCAACCGGCGCATCCGACGGAGGGCGCAGGTTCTCGAGCGCGTACGAGCCCGCTGTCGTCTGCATCCGGTCTGCCGTCGCAATATTGTCCTTCACCAGAATCGGGATTCCGTGCAACGGCCCGCGCACTCTGCCACCCCGCCGCTCCTCATCCAACTGATCCGCGATATCCAGAGCGTCCACGTTCGTCTCGATTACGCTCCGCAGCATCGGCCCGCTTCGATCGATCGCATCGATCCGCCCCAGATACAACTCGACCAGACGACGCGATGTCCACCGCCCGCTCGCCAGCCCCTCCTGACTCGAGTCAATCGTCAACTCATCGAGTTCGAACGATGCAACACGCGATCCCGTACCCCCCGCTGCGCGCGACTCCGTCGGTTCCACCGAACAACTCAGCGTCCCCGCCGCTACCAGGGCACTCGCCGCCACGAAGCTCCGGCGCGTGATCCCGCCCGCTTCGGCTCCTTCCAGCGCGTCCTCGCTCATTCGTGACCCTCCACGGCACGCTTCCGCGCGTGCGACAGATAACCCGGCTTCAGATCCAGCAGATTCGCAATCTTCCGAAGCAGATAATTCTCGTCCTTGTCGATCGCACCATCCGCCAGAACCACGCCCCACATGATCTCCGCAAGCAACGTCTTCTGACCCAGATCGTAGTTCTCCCGGATCAGCGACGTGAACTGGTACAGATCGATCGCTGACTTCCGCTCCTCTTCCGCCAGTTCCAACAGGCCCTTCGCCGTCTCTTCATCCAGGTCGAGATGTCGGCCGACCGACTCCTCCACGTGCGCCCGCTCCGCATCCGTGAACGTGTCATCCGCATGCGCCAGCTCGAGCAGTAGCGCACACGCCGCGACATGCAGCTGATGCCGCTCCTCACCACCGCCGTCCGACCCGTCCGCCGTACCCGCCTCCGACGGCTTCATCGTGCGCGCAAAGAAACTTCGAATCGCGTCGATCATCGCTCGGCTCACACCTTCGAGAGATCGCGACATCCCGTTCGTCCCGAATCTCGACCCAAGCCAGTACGCACGCAACGGCCCTCGACAGGCGCAACGGTGCAGCGTACCTTTTGTACAAATTGTCACATTCGCGCCACCGGACGGCTGAAGGACGGCGATGCATGGACATCATCTCGACAGCCGAGGCACGGCAGAATCTGGCCGAACTCGTGAATCGCGTGGCGTACGGGAAGGAGCGTGTCGTTCTGACGCGGCACGGCAAGGAGATCGCCGCGGTCGTGCCAGTGGAAGATCTCACGCTCGTGCAGAAGCTGCGCCGGTTTCTGCGCCATCGCGAGGTGGATGCAGCGTTACGGGAAGTCGAGACGCGAGGCGGGATTGCATGGGAAGATCTGTCGCGCGATCTGGATCTGTAGGAGTCGAGCGAGCGGGGCGATCGTAACGCGTGATGACGAGCAATCGCCACGCTGATTCCGGCTCGGCGGGCTGTGCGTACCGATCCGTTACAGGCGCTCCGAGCCGGTGGGTGAGGGGGGCGAGGTCGAGCACCGCATCTGATCGGTTGCGAGCGCGGCGTGCGCTGCCGCCCCGTGATCGAGAACGGCCAACGAGGACATGACGAATCGGATCTGCGGGCCGGCGCCAGTGCACTCGACCTGGTCCGGCTCGCCGGGCGAATGAGGCGGGAGCGATCTTGCAGGAGATCGTCGATCACTACGAACGGGGCCGGGAAGCGGATCGGCTCTCTCGGGGCGCGGGCGAGCTGGAACGTGTCCGCACGCTCGAGATACTTCAGCGCTACCTGCCTCCGCCGCCGGCTGCTGTTCTCGATGTCGGTGGCGGGCCGGGCGCGTACGCGACCTGGCTGCTCGAGCAGGGCTATGCTGTCGATCTCGTCGATCCGGTACCGCTCCACGTGACCCAGGCGGCGGCGCGTATGGCCGCCCTGCCCGGCCAAGGACGCGTGCATCGCGGTGACGCTCGCCATCTGCGG
This sequence comes from Longimicrobiales bacterium, assembly GCA_050732695.1. Classification (GTDB taxonomy): domain Bacteria; phylum Gemmatimonadota; class Gemmatimonadetes; order Longimicrobiales; family RSA9; genus JBFFZF01. The sequence continues at coordinate 13,623 of JBOHRL010000011.1, forward strand.
TTCGGCGATGATCGCTTTGATGCCGCGCTGCTGCTGGGCCCGCTGTACCACCTGACGTCTCGGTCCGACCGTATCATGGCGTTAACAGAAGCGCATCGGGTCCTGCGACCGGAAGGGCGGATCGTCGCGGCGGCCATTTCACGCTTTGCATCGCTGCTGGACGGGTTCTCGCGGGGCCTCGTACGTGACGCCGCGTTTCGTGCGATTCTCGATCGCGATCTGCGCGACGGCCAGCACCGGAACGTCACGGATCGGGAATACTTCACGACGGCATTCTTTCACCGGCCGGAAGAGCTGGCCGGTGAACTTGCCGGGGCTGGCTTCGACTCGATCCGGATCATCGCGATCGAGGGACCTTTCTGGTGCCTTGCCGGCTTCGATGAATTGTGGAACGACCATGACATGCGGGCATTCACAATGGAAACGCTGCGGCGACTGGAGACGGAGGCTGCCATGATCGGCGCCAGCGCGCACATTCTCGCGGTAGCGAGGAAGGCGGACCCGTGAACATGGCGTCGTTGTGATTCGCTCAGGCGTGCATCGCCTCACCGACGCGGAGTCTGGCAATGGGTGTTCGCCAGAGGATCCTGCGAGCGCGCGCTGCAAGCAGCACGGCGGCGACGAAAAGCCCGGCGGACAGGCCCATCCAGATGCCTTCGGGGCCGAGGCCGGCCGGGAACGCGAGCGCCCACGCGATGGGCATGCCGGCGACCCAGTATCCGATGGCCGCAATGAGGGCGGAGGAACGCGTATCGGCCGCGCCACGCAGGACCGAAACGCCGGCGACCTGCGCGCCGTCGAAGATCTGGAACGCGGCGGCCCAGAACAGCAGCTTCACGCCGAGTTCGAGAATGCCTGCATCACGGGTGTAGAGTCCGATCAGGCCGTGCGGCACGAGCACGAAGAGCAGCGCGCACAGCGCCATGAAGCCAGAGGCCAGCAGATACGTTGCGAGTACGGCTCGTCGCATGCGCGCCGGCCGGTGGGCGCCGATGTACTGGCCGATGCGGATGGAACCGGCAAGGCTCACGCCGAGCGCGACCATGAACGTTGTCGACGCGATGTTGATGGTGACCTGGTGTGCCGCCAGTTCGATCGGTCCGAGCCAGCCCATCATCACGGCCGCGAAGGAGAAGAGCCCGACCTCGAGGCCGAACTGGCCGCCCACGGGAATGCCGACCCGCAGGATGCGGCGCTGCATGGCCGCGATCGGACGGAGCGGCTCGCCACGGTGCACCCGCAGATCGGAGCGGCGCACGAGGTACGCGACGGCCGCGAGCAACATCGCCCATCGCACAATGGATGTTGCCCAGCCACTGCCGGCCACGCCCAGGGCGGGGAACGGTCCGATGCCGTGGATGAGCAACCAGTTGGCCGGAATGTTGAGACCGAGGCCGAGGAACGTGATCGCCATCGGCACGTTTACCCGGTTCATACCTTCGAGATATTGTCGCACGGCCATGAAAAGGCAGAACGGTAGAACACCCGCCGCAATGGCCGTGAGGTAATCACCGGTGAGTTGGCTGACCTCGGGATCCTGGCCAAGCCAGAGTGAGAGCGGTTCGCCGATGAGCGAGAAGAGGGTGACGGGTACGCTCAGGAAAATGGCGAGCCAGAGGCCCTGCACCAGAACGCGGTGGCAGGCGCGCAGATCCCGTGCGCCGAATGCCTGGCTGATCAGGGGCGAAAGGCCGACCAGTACGCCCATGCTCGGTACGATGACGAACCAGTGCAGCGCTGCGCCGAGCCCGGCGGCTGCGAGCGGCTTCGGACCGAGCGGTCCGACCATGATCGTGTCGGCCGTACTCATCCCGACCTGACCGAGCTGGCTCACGATGATTGGCCCGGCGAGGCGAAGCAGTTGGCCGGCCTCGCGTGCAAACAGTCGGAGCCGTGCGTCCCTTCGTTTTCTTCCTGGCTCTCGGGTGGAGACGCGGACGCGCAGTGTCGTTATCGTCGGTTCAGGCATACGCTTCATGATCACGAGGCGCGACAACCTATCATCCGGGCGCCCCGGTTGCAGCACTCCGTCCCTGGAATGGAAGCATCCGAGCACAAGGACGTCGTCTTCGGCGATATCGAAGGGAGAATCCGTGCAACGTCGAGCCCGCACTTCATTGCCCGTTCGTTCACGTCGCGTGCAACGATCGAGCGGATGCAGGAGAGCCATGCGCCGGCAACCGCGTGGATTCTGCGCGCGGCGGTCAGCATTGCTTGCCACAGTCGTACTTGCAGCGTGCTCCGACGCAGGTGTGGGTGACATTGGTTTCACTGTCTCGACAGACAGCCTCGGCATCGTGCATGCGGAGAATCGTGGTTCCGGATCATGGACGCCGGAAGAGGTGTGGCAGATCGGAACGCCGACTGTCCGGATTGGCTCGCTCGACGGTTCGGAAGAATTCGCCTTCGGTCGTATCTCGGATGTCGCCGTTGCCGTCGATGGTCGCGTGTACGTGCTCGATTTTCAGGCAAGGACCGTGCGCGTGTTCAGCGCAGATGGCGCGTTCCTCTTCCGTATTGGCCGGGCGGGCGAGGGGCCAGGTGAGTTTTCGTGGCCGGATGCACTCGCGTTCACGCCCGATGGTTCGCTCGCGGTTCGCGATGTGCGCCTCTTCCGGATCACACTGTTCAGTGCGGACGGTGCCTATCTGCGAGATTTCCGGATCCAGCGGCCATACCCGCAGATGGCCGGCGGCGAGAACTTCTGGATCCTCGAAGATGGCACGTTCATGGATCGCTTGTCCGTTACACTCGCCGTCGCATCGACAGACTCGCTTGCACTGACGCGCTACGCCAGCGATGGCGCACCGGAAGACACGTTGCTCGTGGCTGAAACGCGATCTGTTATCGCGACGGTATTGCGCGGCGACGGCGCGGCAATAGGAGGCGTACCGATCCCGTTCTCACCGCGACCTGTCCTCGCCGTCGCGCCTGACGGCCGGATCGCACGCGGGTTCGGAAGGGAGTACCGGATCGAAGTGCTCGACCGCTCCGGCCGGGTTGCCCGCATCGTCACGCGATCGGTGGACCGGGTTGCAGTCACGGCGCCGGAGCGGGATTCCGTGCTCGGTGCGATGCGTCTTCTGGCTGCCGAGCTGGCGACTGGTGGCACGCTTGAAAAGTTCGAGTTGCCGACGACGAAACCGCCGATCACGCACATCTTCGCGGACGCGAGCGGGCACTGGTGGGTCGGCGCACAGCGCGTGCCTCCACGCTTCGAACCACCGATGCCGCATCCCGACTCGTTCGACGTGTTCGATACCGAAGGGCGGTTCCTCGGCAGTGTCGCAACATCGTTTCGCATCCTCGAGATCGGCGAGAACTACGTCGCCGGTGTCGAGGACGACAGTCTGGGGGTGAGTCGTGTTGTCGTCGCTCCGCTCACAAAGCGCCGATGACTCCGTGCGGCACGGGTGCGGCTGTCGTCTGCTCCGCACGGGAGTTCGCCGCCCGGGCGAGTGCATTCCGCTCGCAGATGCCCGGAGACATGGAAACGAAAACGGCGCACCTTTCGGCGCACCGTCTCGCGTCCCGGATCGAACCCTGGGCCTACAGCGTTCTCCGGTTGACATCCCTCGGGCAGGGCCCCCGGTAGAACGGTAGGTTCTACCAGCTGACCGGGACCCGTCCCGGCATCGGGCAATGGCCGCCGCCGATGCTGACGATCTTGATGCCGCCGGCCGACCGACCCTCCGACTCGCCGATCCCCCTGGCCCACTGCCGCTTTGCTTTGCCGACCGAGCCCGGCACGTATACCTCGACGCCATCGTCCTCGGCGGCGGCCACGGTGGTGACCGCAGCCGGCAGGGCGTCGAAGGCGACCGGCCGGATCGTCGCATTCGTCATTGGATCGATGACGCCCAGTTGCTCGAACGCGGGCTCAGCCGCGACCTCAACGAAGGCTGCCTCGACCGCGGATGCGCCTGCGGTGGCCGCTGGAGCCGTGGCCTGCTCGCCCGCCGGTAGGGGCGTTGGAGCACCCGGATCCGCCGCCGCTTCGGCCATTGACATGGACGGCGGGCTGGTGACCTCGACGACTTCCGTGACCGGGGCATCCGTGAAGACAACCGGCTCGCTGGGCGGCAGCAGACTGAGCCTTTCGGCGCGCCTCGGCACAGCCGTCTCGAATCGCAGCGAGGCGAAGAGGACGACGTGGAACAGAACGGAAGCGGTGATGCCCGCTGCAAGAATCCGGCGGTGGCGACGATCCAGATGAGCCGTGCGATTCATTTCATCTTCTCCTTCGGCACCATACGTCGAGCCGGAGTCGCCTGGCCGGTGAGAAACGGATTCCTTTCGAACCCGGCGTCGCGGCCGGTTGTTCCATCCGACGGTTGTACTTCCAGTGATGCCGATCGCGTCCGAAGTGTTAGATTGACCGAACCTTTCTGGGGCTGGTTTCCGGGGCTGGTTTTCTGGGGGCCCGACGAATCAGCTCGCCGACCGGGCGCAATGTCTGACATCATTCCCCGCCGCTGCCTGTTCTGCGACCGACCGTTTCCGGACGCCGGGTCTTTCGAGGGCTTTGCATGCGGTCGTCGCGTCGCTTGGGATCCGGAAAAGCTGAGGTTGTGGGCAATCTGCGATTCGTGCCATCGGTGGAACCTGCGGCCGTGGCCGGGCCGGCTCGCCGCGATCGATGGCCTCGAGAAACTCGTTCGCGATGAGGCGCGCCTTGTCGCCCAGACAGCCCATGTCGAGCTTCTCTACACCGAGAGCCTGGCGCTCCTGCGCGTGGGACGCGCGGCCGCCGTCGAGGAAGCATGGTGGCGTTACGGCCGTGAGCTGATTCGCCGCCGGCGTGATTTCGAGAAGAAGGAATCGCGGCTCGCGGCATACAGCTATGCGGCCATCGCCCATGTCAGCGAAGCGATCGGTCTGACGGATCGCGGCATCAAGATCTTCTGGGACGCGGACCCCATGGCCGACGTCCTGCGCTGGCGACACTTCCCATGGGCGGCCTGGCACGGACGTGTACCATGCCCGGGTTGCAGCAGTGTTCTGCTGGCTGTCCGCTTCGACCTCTCGTGGTGGCTCCACCCGCTGGAGGGGCAGGATGGCGGGCTGGCGATCGGCGTGCCGTGCGATCGGTGCGACCCATGGACGCCCGACAAAGTCTACCCGATCGAGGGCGAGGATGCGGAGTACATCCTGAGGCGGGTTCTGGCCTATCAGCAGATCGACGGCGCATCCGACCGCATGCTCGAGGACGCCGCCGATGTGATCCACGCAGCAGGGTCCGTGGATGCGTTTCTCCAGCGAGCAGCTCGAAGTCGCGGCTCGCTATGGCGTCTCGGGCCGACCAGGCGCCTCGCTCTCGAGATGGCCATGAACCGGACAGCCGAGCGCCGGCTCATGGACGGCGAACTCCGCGAACTCGAAGCACAGTGGCGTGACGAGGAAGAAGTCGCACGCATCGTCGACGAAGAACTGAGTTTCTTGCCCGGCCCCTGAGCACATCAACCCTGCCGCTTGATCCCGTGTCTCAGATGCTGGCATCCTGCTCGTTGCTTGAAATGGCCGATCGGCTGCCGCAATTGACCCGGAGACCCTGACCCGGAGATGTTCTCGATGCGACTGACCTTCGTTCGTTCCGCGTTGCTGGCCAGTGCCGGCATGCTCCTCATGGTTCCATCCACCTCTGCACAGACGCCTGATTACCATCGCGCGGATGTGATCCGGACCGCCGCCCGCTACGTTTTCGGCACGAGCGTTCGCCCGAATTTCCTCGAGGACAGCGTACGCTTCTGGTACACGTCATCGGGCCGGGGCGACCGAGGCGTGACGTATGTCGTCGATCCGGTCCGCGCGAACCGCCGGCCTCTCTTCGACAATGCCCGCCTCGCCGCAGCACTCTCGATTGCGGCGGACACGCTCATCGATCCGACAAAACTGCCGCGCTTCGCCGTCGAGGACACCGGTCGCACCCTCGAGATCCAGATGCGCAAGAAGGTCTTCCGCTGCGGCACGTCGAGTTATGCGTGCGAGACGGTGGACAGCATCCAGTGGGCGGCAGACGAAGCGCTCGACAACGGCCCGGACTGGGCGTCCCGCTCGCCCGATGATCAGTGGGACGTCTTCGTCTACGATTACAACCTCTACGCGCGGCCCGCATCGCTCTCCGATCAGGAAGCGATCGCGAAGCGCGATTCCGCCCTTGCCGCTCGCGCGGACTCAGCGAAGACAAAGGCGGATTCGACGAAGACAGACACCACGAAGGCAGATTCGACGAAGGCCGATTCCGCGCGCGCCGGCCGCGCATCGCCCGAGGACTCGATCGCGCTACCGGCCGGCTCGATCCGCCTCACGACCGATGGCGCGGAACACTGGGAATACGATGCCAACCTCGGCGCGTTGTTCTCCGGTCAACTGCCGAAGCGGTGGAAACCGAAGCGGCCTGCTCTGACGTGGTCGCCTGACTCGCGCAAGGTCGCAATCCAGCGTCTCGACTACCGCAACCTGCGCAAATATCCGCTCTATTCGTCGACCAAGGCACAGCCCATCGACAAGAGCTACTTCTACGCCGTGCCCGGTGACACGACGTACCCCAACTTCAACGTGTACATCGTCGATGTCGGGACCGCCATGACCACGAACGCATCGCAGGATGGAGATGCTACGCAGACCAATGTCGTGAAGGTCGATCAACCCGAATCGCCCGCCATCAATTTCTTCTCCGATGCAACGTTTGCCCGAACTGCCGATCGCCTCTACGTCATGAGTTCGTCGCGCGGCTACAAGCGTATGACGCTCTCCGCCGTCGACACGAAGACGGGCCAGACCACGGAGATCACGCGCGACTCGTTCCCGACGTGGGTCGAGAGCCGGGGCTTCGACGTCGTGAACGGAGGCGAGGACGTGTTCTACATCTCGGAACGCGACGGCTGGGCTCACATCTACCGCTTCGGTTCCGACGGCACACTCAAGAACCAGGTCGAGGCAGGACCGTACCGCGTCGATAACATCGTCCGCATCGACAGTGTCGCCAGGCACATCTACTTCAGTGCTTCGGGCAGGCAGGATGTCCCCTATTACAGCCAGCTCTATCGCATCAACTTCGATGGCAGCAACCTCGCGCTCCTGACGCCCGAGCCCGGCGAGCACGTCACGTTCTTCGTGCCCAAGGCCAACTACTTCATCGATACGCACGCGACGGCCGACGCGCCGCCAACGATCAGGTTGCGCTCCGGGACGGACGGCCGCGTGATCATGGACCTGGCCGAGGGTGACGTCGAGCTGCTGCGCTCGATCGGCTGGACGCCGCCGGAAGTCATCACGGTCAAGGCACGTGATGGCGTGACCGATCTGTGGGGCCTCGTGTACCGGCCATCCCACTTCGACTCCACCAGGAGCTACCCCATCATCGATCACATCTATCCCGGCCCGCAGGTCGGCAGTGTCGGCGCCTGGTCCTTCAGCGCCCGCCACGAACCGCGTGCTCTCGCAGAGCTCGGCTTCATCGTCCTCGAACTCGACCACATGGGCACGCCCGGCCGTTCAAAGGCCTTCCACGACTTCTACTTCGGTAATATGGGCGACAACGGGATCCCCGATCACATCGCCGCGATCCACCAGCTCGCCGCACAGCACAGCTACATCGACATCAATCGCGCCGGCATCTACGGCCACTCCGGCGGCGGCTTCGCATCAACCGATGCGATCCTGCGCTACCCCGACTTCTTCAAGGTCGCCGTCTCCGGCGCCGGCAACCACGACAACCGCACCTACGGCTACTTCTGGGGTGAGAAGTACCAGGGCCTCCTGAAGGAGAACGGCGCCAGCGACAACTATGAGGGCTCCGCCAACTACACCATGGCCGCGAACCTCAAAGGCAAGCTGCTGCTCATGCACGGTGACATGGACAACAACGTGCACCCGGCCAATACGCTCCGCGTCGTCGATGCGCTGATCAAGGCGAACAAGAACTTCGACATGATCATCTTCCCGGACGCGGCGCACGGGCTGCCCGAGTACTCCATCCGCAAACAGTGGGACTACTTCGTGACACACCTGCTCGGAGAGACGCCGCCCGCTGACTACAAGATGATGGAACGGCCACCGTTCCAGTTCTTCTAGGAAGCCGCTTCGTCGATTCGCTCACCGGTGATCGGCGGTGTGGCTGGCCATGTCGGAGGTGGTGACGATCGGCGCTGCGGTCGCGCGGCGAGGTCTGATGCGATCACGGAGTCACGGCGGTGCGCTCGCCGGGTAGAGCGAACCAGCGCAGCTGCTCGAAGTCGGTCGTCAGCTCGAGATCGGACCGCGGCTGCGCGTCCTCGGGCCTCGCATCATGGAACAGGCGGCGAGCTTCGTCGAGGTACGTCGCCAGCCGGCTCTCCGGTTCGTGACGCCTGTGGCGAGGATAGGTCATGCCATTGTCCGTGTACTGCACTTCAGACAGCCGCATGGGCGGTTCGGCGAGGCCGTTCGCGTGACGCCAGAGGCCGGTCTTCGCGTCGAAGCGGTACAGGTGCAACAGGCGCCAGCCGTGGTTTGCGACCAGGTGCAGCGCATCGAGGATGTACTGGAAGACGGCTTCGGAGATGAAGTAGTTGAAATTGACGCGGACCCAGCCTGGTTTGATGCCTTCAGAGCCGCGGCCAATCTCGCGCTCGAATTCGTGCGATCGTTCGATGTCGATGCCCAGCAGGCGATGCCCGTACGGACCGGCGCACGAGCAGCCGCCGCGTGACTGGATGCCGAACAGATCGTTGAGCAGCGCGACGACGTAGTTGTGGTGCAGGTACCGTTCGCCATCGCGGATGACGAACGACACGATCGAGAGGCGATCGGCTGTGCAGTTGCCGAGGATCTCGATGTGGGGGTTCTCCTTCCATGATGCGATGGCGCGGCGGATGAAGGACTCCTCCTTTTCGCGAATGGCGTCCTCACCTACCGCTGCCTTGAGCTGGAACACGAGACCGGCGCGAATGGACTCGACGATGGCCGGGGTGCCGCCTTCTTCGCGGTGTTCGGGATCGCCGAAGTAGCGATGTGCTTCGGGATTCACGTACCACACCGTGCCGCCGCCGGGCATGCACGGGACGGTGTTGCGGAACAGGGCCCGCTTCGCGACCAGCACGCCGGGTGTGCCCGGTCCTCCGATCAGCTTGTGCGGGGAAAGGAAGATCGCGTCCTTGTAGTCGAGGGCGTCATCGCCGTCCGGGCCGGCTGCTGACACGCGGATGTTCACGTAGGGCGCGGCCGCTGCAAAGTCCCAGAACGAGAGAGCGCCAAAGCGGTGGAGCAGGATCGAGATCGCGCGACAGTCGGACACGATGCCGGTCACGTTCGACGCGGCGGAGAAGCTGCCAATGCGGAGGGGCCGGTTTGCGTACCGCTTCAGTTCCTCCTCGAGATGGGCGAGGTCGATGCCGCCTGAGAGATCTTCATGGATCACGACGACATCGGCGATGGACTCGCGCCACGGTAGTTCATTCGAGTGGTGCTCGTACGGGCCGATGAAGACGACCGGCCGCTCATCGGCGGGGATGTGCCTCGACAGGCCGTACCGCTCGTCGAGGTCGTGCGGAATGCGCAGGTTCAGCACGCCAATCAGTTTGTCGACCGCGGCCGTCGAGCCCGAGCCGCAGAAGATCACACAATCATCAGCGGAGCCGCCAACCGCATCGCGAATGATACGGCGCGCATCCTCGCGGAAGCGCGTCGTCTGAAGACCGGTCCCTGAGCTTTCAGAGTGAGTGTTCCCGTACAGCGGGAGCACCGTGTCGCGGATGTAATCCTCGATGAAGGAGAGCGACTGCCCGGATGCTGTATAGTCCGCGTACGTGACGCGTCGCTCGCCGAACGGCCCGCTCACGGCCTCGCCGGCTCCGATCACGGACTCGCGGATGCGCTCGATCAATGCGTCGCGGTTGGTCATGATACCTGTCCCCCGGGGAACGACGAAGCTGAACCTGGTCGCCGAAGGATAATGAAAGCGGGCGCCTTGTCCAAGCCGGCCGGAACTGTGTGCGCGGTCGGGTCACGCCGAAGTTGTTGTCACGATCCTGGCGCGCCGAGCCCGCCACTTCTTCACCCAGAGAATGAAGGCCACGAGAACGACGAGCACGAGCAGCGGCACTGCGAGTGCGACGAGCATGCTGGTGAACGCAACGAAGTCCTCGACGACACTGAGGAAAGGATTGGCTGTCCCGGCCGTGATGGCCGTGCTCTTGATGCGGGTACTCGCGGCAGCGGCGTGCACGGTGCCCGCGACGGCACCGCCAGCGACGATCGCGAGCGCGATCGCGAACGGCGCGGGCAGGTTCCCGAAGACACCAAGGCCGGCCACGATTCCGGCCGCAGGGCCGATCACGGTCTGAGCGGCGTCGAGTGCATGATCGACTACGGGCACCTTGTCCGCGACAATTTCGACCGCCGTTGCGACACCGAAGATGATGAGTGCGATGTCCGAGGCCATCCAGTCCATCGACTCGGCGAGCGGGAAGTTGGCAACGCGGGCGGCAACACCGAGGCCGAACAGCGGCATGAATGCGCGCAGTCCGGCACACGCGGCCAACCCGACGGCCGTCAGGATCGCGGCGGCAAGCCCCATGATTCCTCCCCGCTGACCGATCCGGGACGCATGGCAACGTACGCGCGCGCATCGAGGGCCACCGCGTGATCCGCGTATGCGAAAAGCGGATTGATCTCGATCTCCGTAATCGTGTCGTTCTCGAGTATGGCCTGCGATACCGCGAGCGCGGCATCGATGATGGAATCGAAATCGACGCCATCTCTGCCGCGCAGCCCGCGCAGTACGGGTGCGACGCGGAGTTCGTTCAGCATCTCGACTACGACGGAAGGGGCGATGGGCAACACGCGAAGCGAGACATCGCGCATCACCTCGACGGCCGTGCCCCCCGCGCCGACCGTGAGGACGGGACCGAATATCGGGTCCCGGATCACACCTACGATCAGTTCGGCAATCGGTTTCTCCATCATCGGCGACACCATGACGCCGCGGATGTCGTCGGCCAATCCATTTCGGCGGATATGGCTGCGCACCCGCTCGACGACGATGTCATGCGCCGCTGCCGCTGCCGCGCGACCCACGACCCCCAGCCGTACTCCGTCGGCTTCGGTCTTGTGCGGTGTGCTTGGCGACACCACACGCACGGCGACGGCGCCCGCGATCGTGGCCGCCGCGTGTGCGGCCTCATTCGCGTCCAGGCAGAATTGAGCCTGGACCATGGGCGCGCCATACGCGCTGAGAATGTCGCGAGCTTCCGGCTCCAGCAGATTCGACCGGCCTTCGCCCGTCGCGCAAGCCACAATCACGGCTGCCGCCCGCCGCCGCTTCGAAGGATCTGCGGCGGAACGCGCCGATGACGCCGCGAAGCCGGGTAACCACGCGTTCGGGACCATATCCAGGCGATCGCGCAACAGGCCGCGGTGCCTCGCCGCGGCGATGCTCGTGCATGCAACGTCGAGGGACTCGACTACCGGTACGCCGCGCGAGGTGAGGCGCTGGAGTGGCTCGCTGCGCAACGAAGCATACAGCGAGTGCACGACGAGTGCGAGTCCGTGCGCCTTCGCGATTGTCGCGAGTGCATCGGCGGCTTCGATCTCGGCATCGAGCAGCGAAGGCGCAAACCGGATCGCATAACCGCCGAATAACCCGACGACGAGCACGCCGCCGGCGGCAGGATCCGCGGCGAGGACATCGAGTGCTCGTGCAAACACGAGCGGGTCGCGATCGGCGGCGCCGGCGAGGTCGATGGGGTTGGTGACATTGGCAGCGGGACCGAGCAATGAACGCAGCCGCTCACAGGTCTCGTTGGAAAGGTGAGCCAGATCGTATCCGCGATCGTGCAGCACATCGACGGCGAGCGTGGCGTGGCCACCGCCATCCGAGAGCAGGACAATGCCGCGTTGCCCGCGCACGGGCGGTTGCATCGCGAGCGTTTCGCCGACGTGCAGCAGCTCGTCTGACCGACCGACTTCGAGGACGCCGGCCTGGTGCAGGCCGGCGCGCAACGTCTCGTATGAACCGGCGATCGCGCCCGTGTGCGAATGTGCGGCCGCTCTGCCGCCCGCGCTGCGCGCCGCCTTCAGCACAACGATCGGCTTGCCTGCCGCGACGATGCGTGCGTGCTCGAGGAAGCGCCGCCCATCGCGGAACCCCTCGATGTGCATCAGGATCGCACGCGTCTGCTCGTCACTGCCAAGGAAATCGATGTACTCCCAGAACTGGATATCCAGCTTGTTGCCGACGCCGATGCAGAACGTGAAGCCGAGATTGGTGCGATGCTCCGCTTCGGTCAGGAGCTGAAGCAGCATGTTGCCACTCTGTACCAGCAGTGCGAGAGAGCCGGGCCGGACACCGCGCACACCGATCAGATTCAGTCCGATCGGAACGTTCAGGAGACCTGATGTGTTCGGACCGACAACGCGAATGCCGGTCCGCTCACAGATGCCGCGCACTGCGCGGTCGAGCGTGGCACCGTTCTCGCCCGTTTCGCCGAACCCCGATGCCAGGACGACAGCGCCTCGCGCGCCGGCCGTTCCCCACTCATCGAGTACACCGGGGACCGTCGCGGCAGGCGTACATACGAGAACAAGGTCCGGCGCGCCATTCGTCTCGCCCGGTCCGCGCACAACGCGCAGGCCCAGCAACTCGCCACCCTGCGGATGCACCGGAAGGATCTGTCCGCGATACCCGCTGTCGAGCAGCGCACGAATGACCTGGTGACCGCGCTTCCTCTCGTCCGTCGATGCGCCCACGATCGCGACCGAGCGCGGCCGCAGCACCGCATCGAGAGGGTGTGTGGTCCGGTGCGCGACCGCGTCAGATGTCACGACTCATCGGCCTGTGTACCGAGGTGGACGCTTCTCACGGAACGCCACCATGCCTTCCTTCCAGTCCTCCGATTCAAAGCAACGCATGAGTGCGCGCGTCTCCGCAGCCATCACCGCATCCCGCCCCATACGACGCGATCGCCGCAACAGCCGTCGCGCCAGTTGCAACGGAATCGGTGCCTGCGCTGCCAGACGATCAGCCAGTGCCGTTGCTACCGATGCGACGTGTGCAATCGCAACCGCACGATTCGCCAGGCCCATCGCCGCCGCTTCGGCTCCACTGAAGAAATCGCCGAGGAATAGCAACTCGCGCGCACGCGACAGGCCGACACGCTCCGGCAACGTGTACAGCACGCCACCGCCGAAGAACGTGCCCAGGGCAAGCTCCGGAAAGCGCAACTTCGCTTCCGTTGCGACAATCATGAAATCGCACGACAGCGCCAGCTCGAGACCGGCCCCGATCGCGTGGCCGTTCACCGCGGCAACGGTTGGTTTCGAACAACGCTGCAACGCCCGGTTCGCGCGCTCCGCACTCCGCGCATAACTTCGCCGCAGCTTCAGCGCCGGCTCCGCTTCCGCATGCGCCTTGAGATCCGCGCCAGCACAGAACGCTCGGCCCGCTCCCGTCATCACGACCACGCGCACTGCCGCATCGTCCTCGGCCTGACGAATGCCTGTCATCAGCGCGTCGTAAAGCGCTTCGTTCACCGCATTCAATCGGGCCGGCCGATTCAGCGTCAACCACGCACCCGTACCACGAACCTCGTACAACACGGGAACCGACTCTGCATCGAGCATGCACGCACTCCTCGCCGCGACCACGGAAGCCCTACGATGGTCCCGCCTCGGCACAGGTGCAAGTTGATCATCACCGCGTACATCGCGCTGCCTTGCCGCTTCCCCCCATCACGCCCATACTTCGGCCGCGACGCGCGCCCTCAAACTGTCAGGACCGGTCTCATGACGTCGCCCGCCGTCGAGGACTACCTCAAAGCCATCTTCCAGCTCTCCGATGACGGGAAGCCCGTCTCCACTTCCGCCATCGCCGATCGACTCGGCATCGCAGCCGGGTCCGTCACCGGCATGCTCAAACGCCTCGCGGATCAGGGCCTCGTCGAACACGTCCGTTACCACGGAACCAGCCTCACGCCCGAAGGAAATCGCACCGCCGTTCGCATGATCCGCCGCCACCGCATCATCGAAGCGTTCCTCGTCGAGATCCTCGGCTACTCCTGGGACCGCGTTCACGACGAGGCCGAACGCCTCGAACACGCCGCCTCCGAGGAACTCATCGACCGCATCGCCCACATCCTCGGCCAGCCGGATGCTGACCCCCATGGGGCTCCCATCCCCGCTCCTCACGGCACCTTTCACGACACCCAGTATCCCACTCTCGCAGATCTGCCAGCCGGCCGATCCGCCATCCTCCGCCGCGTCCACGACGAAGATCCCGATGTCCTCCGCTTCCTTGCCACCCTCAACCTCGTCCCCGGCGCCCGCCTCATCGTCCTCGAGCAACAACCGTTCAACGGTCCACTCACCATCCGCATCGACGACCACACCCAGATCCTCGGCCGCGACCTCGCCCGCTCCATCCAGGTCGAGCCGGTCAAGGAAAAGGCTTGACGCCCGCCATTTTTAGTATATCCTAAAATACGAATTGGCTACGGCCAAAGAACCGCCCTCCCGACGGCGCAGGCGTTGATACCCATGCGATCCTACGTGTCTCGATCAGGTCTCGCCCTGATCACAGCGTTCGCGGTGGCCGGCTGCAATGGGCTGCTGACCGAGGCGCCGGATCCGGGAGATGTGCTGGATGGACCGCTCGACGGTTTGAGTGCGGCGGAGCAGGCGGCCTTCGTGGCCGGTGACGCTGCCTTCGAGGAGGCATTCTCGGTGGCGAGCGGTCTGGGTCCGATTTTCAACAACACCTCGTGTGCGGGCTGTCATGCGGGCGACGGTCGGGGCCGGCCGGACGCGGGTTTTTCGAATGTGGTGATGCGGGTTGTGCCGGGAGCGGCGGACGGTTCGCCGACGATCGAGCGGAGGGCGGTTTCGGGAGCGGAGGCGGAGCGGGAACCGGAAGGCGTGGCGACATCGCTGCGTCTGCCGCCACCGGTATTTGGTCTGGGCCTGATCGAAGCGATTCCTGCGGCGGCGATCGTGGGGCGAGCGGATGCGCAGGATGCGGACGGTGATGGCATATCGGGACGTGCACACTGGGTGGAAGCGGCGGTGTGGGTGCCGGAGACGGAGCCGGGCAGTGGAGCGGGTGCACAGCTGGGCCGTTTCACGCGGCGGGGCCGGGTGAGCACGATCTTCGAGCAGGTCGTGGATGCATACCACAAGGATATGGGCATCACGACGGCGTACCTGCCGTACGAGAACGCGAATCTTGGGGCGAGCGTGGCGACGTCATCGTTCGACCGGGTTGCGGAGCCGGAGGTACCGGAGCACGTGGTCCAGCAGGTGGTTTTCTATCTGAGGACGCTGGCGCCACCCGCGCCGGGTGAGATGACGCCCGTGCGCGA
This sequence comes from Longimicrobiales bacterium, assembly GCA_050732695.1. Lineage (GTDB taxonomy): Bacteria > Gemmatimonadota > Gemmatimonadetes > Longimicrobiales > RSA9 > JBFFZF01. The sequence continues at coordinate 28,958 of JBOHRL010000011.1, forward strand.
GCGGGGGCTCGCGCTGTTCGACGAGATTGGTTGTGCGCTGTGCCACGTGGCGGAGCTGCGAACGGGCGACCACGCGGTGGCTGCTCTGGCGAACCGGCCGGTGCGGTTGTACTCGGATCTTCTGCTGCATGATCTGGGCGATGCGCTTGCGGATGGTGTTGCGGACGGCGATGCGAGCGGGCGGGAGTGGCGGACGGCGCCGCTCTGGGGCTTGCGTGTGATGCGCGATTTCCTCGGCGGCGATGCGTTCCTGTTGCACGATGGACGTGCGCGGTCCGTGGATGCGGCGATCCTGCTGCATGCCGGCGAAGCAGAGGCGGTACGGGCACGTTACGAAGGGTTGAATGCGAGCGATCGCGCCGCTCTTCTCGACTTCGTGGAGTCGCGCTGATGGCGGGCAATCCTGCGTGGGGGCGATGCGAGACCAGGCCGGCCTCCGCCGCGTATCCGCCGCCGTCCGGTTGCGACCGGCGAGGCTTTCTTCGCCTGGCGGTTGGTTCGGTTGTGATGCTGGTGCCGGGGTGTGCATCCGTTTCGGCGCTTCCGTTGCGGGTCGAAGGTGGTACCGCCCGCATCGTATTGAGAAACCATCCACAGTTGACACAGCCGGGCGGTTTCCTGCGCGTGCGGCCCGATACATTGTCAACGCCGGTCTACATCGTTCATGATAACGATGCGTTCACGGCGCTTTCGGCGGTCTGCCAGCATCTCGGTTGCACGGTCGACTTCGAAGGCACGCGCTTCGAGTGTCCGTGCCACGGCTCGATGTACGATCGGGACGGAAGCGTTCTGCGCGGCCCGACCGAGCGCGCGTTGATCCGCTACCCGACAGAGATCACGGCGGATGGTGTCCTTCTGGTCAGGGTAGGCTCCGCATGATGCCGGAACGCGTCACCACTGGCCCGTGCCGGCGATGGCGCCGGAATCCGGCGATCGGGTGCGTGCTTGTCGCTTGGGCGGCCGGGTCGGCCGCACCGTTGCAATCGCAGGAGCGGCGCGATTCCGCGCGTGCGTTCGTCGAGGGCGGCGTCTACGATCGGCCGTATCTCACGCACCTTCTCGGACGGACGGCGATCGGCGGCTACGCAGAAGCGCACGCGCGCTTCGAGCGGGCGGATGGCGTGACAGAGGAAGCCGGCTTTGTCCCGAAGCGATTCAACCTGTTCACGGCGACGCAGGTGAGTGACTGGATTCGCGTGGGTGCGGAACTCGAGTTCGAGGAAGGAGCGGAAGAGATAAAGCTCGAGTACGCCGCGATCGATGTCATTGTGCACCCGGCGTTCGCGATTCGCGGTGGCATGATCCTGTCCCCGCTCGGTCGATTCAACCTGGCGCATGACAGTCCGCTCAATCCGTTCACGGATCGCCCGCTCGTCTCGACCGAACTGCTCGGGGTAGCGCTTTCGGAGCCGGGCCTGGGTGTGCTCGGGCGTGTGGCGCTGGGCGGCTCATCACGAATCACGTACGAGCTGTACGCGGTGAACGGGTTCCACGCCGGCGTGCTGGAAGGGAGTGCAGAGGGCACCCGCATCGCGATGGGCCGGGCCAATCTCGAAGATGCGAATGCATCGCCCGCCTTTGTAGGCCGCGTGGCGTGGAGTCCGGTGCTCTCGCTCGAGATCGGCGTGTCCGCGCATCACGGTGCGTACAACGTTTTCGAGCGGGATGGCGCAGTGGTGGACGAACGACGCGATATCACGATTGGCGTGATCGACCTCGATGCGGACGTAGCCGGGTTCGTGGTCACGGGCGAGGCTGCGGTCGTGAGCGTGGAGATCCCGGGATCGCTGGATGGCATCGCGGCCGGCCGCCAGCGCGGCGTGTTCGTTGACGTCATCCGCGATGTGGGCCGCGGACTGATCCGCACGATGCCGGCTTCGTTCTTCTCGATCAAAGCCCGGCTCGATGCGGTCGACTTCGATACGGCGTTGCCGGGGGACGACCATCGTCAGGCGAGCTTCGGCCTGAGCTTCCGCCCCACACGTGACACCGCGCTCAAGCTGGACTACACACGGGGCCGCGCCCGCGACCGGTTCGGCAACCCATCCGACCTCGCCGCCATCCTGTTCTCGATCGCGACGTATTTCTGACTGTTGTCGTAGCGCGGCCCGTGCCCGTGATGCGGACCACGCGCACGGTCGATTCCCATATCGCCGAGATTGGACGAAAGCCGTAGCGCCAGCCCCGGCCTTGCGCAGCCGCAGTGCCATGAAGAACCTTTCTCCATGCGATACAACACCGTGCTCGACGCCGCCGGCGCAGTCATTGTCTTCATTGTGGCGAGTGCATGCAGCGGTCGCGGTACGAGCCCGATCGTGCTTGCGACGACCACGTCCGTCGAGGATTCGGGCCTGCTCGAGCAGCTGCTGCCGGCCTTCGAGGCGAGCCATGCGGGGGTGACTGTGCAGGCGACCGCGGTCGGCACAGGTCAGGCCCTGGAACTCGGGCGTCGAGGCGATGCCGACATCCTCATCGTTCACTCGCCTGTCGACGAGAATCGCTACGTCGCCGAGGGTCATGCCATCGACCGCAGGCCGCTCATGTACAACGAGTTCGTTCTCCTCGGCCCGCCTGAGGATCCCGCCGGGATCGCTGGCCTGACCGATGTCGGCGAAGCATTCGGCCGCATCGCCGGAGCAGAAATGAATTTCGTCTCGCGTGGCGACGACAGTGGAACACACAAGCGCGAGCGCTCGATCTGGTCGGCCATCGGTCTCACGCCCGCACAGCCGTGGTACATCGAAGCGGGGCTTGGCATGGGCGATGCCCTGCGCGTCGCTTCCGAACGCAGCGCCTACATCCTCTCTGACATCGCGACGTACCTCACCAACCACGCCAGCGTAGAACTCGAAATCGTTTCACAGGGTGATCCGCGACTCATCAATCAGTACTCCGTGCTGCGCGTCACGAACGCCAGAAACGAGCGCAGCGCACTCGCCTTTGCGGAATGGCTGACAGGCGAAGAAGCCGCGGCGATCATCGAGAATCTCGCGAAGGATCCGTTCGGTGCACCGGTCTTCCATCCCGGTGTCGCAACCGTTACGGCGAGAGCGGCGGCGGGCCGCTGATTGGTGTTCTCGCGGGTTGGCGGCGCGTACTACGTCGATCGACTCAGGGGAGCACGCGCAGAGAACAAGCGGCGGGAACCTCTCAACCCGCGGAGGCGTGACGCTTTTCCACCTCCGCCCAGTTGACCGTATTCCACCAGGCTGCCAGATAATCGGGCCGCCGGTTCTGGTAGTTCAGGTAATACGCGTGTTCCCAGACGTCTACACCGAGGATCGGCGTGTGCCCCTTCATGTACGGGCTGTCCTGGTTGGGTGTTGCGTAGACATCGAGTGCGCCGGAGCCATCGACGACGAGCCAACCCCAGCCGCTGCCGAACTGGCCTGCTGCCGCGGCGGTCAACCTGTTCCTGAACTCGTCGAACGAGCCGAACTTCGCGTCGATGGCAGAAGCCAGTGCGCCGGACGGCTTACCTCCCCCGCCGGCTTTCATGATGGACCAGAACAGATCGTGATTCGCGTAGCCGCCACCGTTGTTCCGGACGGCGGTACGGATGGCGTCCGGTACCTTGTCGATGGCGTGGAGAATCTCTTCGATCGTCTTGCCGTGCAATGCGGTGTGCTTCTCCAGCGCCTCGTTCAGTTTGCTTGTGTACGCGGCATGATGCTTGTCGTGATGAATCTGCATCGTGCGCGCATCGATGTGCGGCTCGAGCGCATTCGTTTCGTAGGGCAGATCAGGCAGGGCAAAGGGATATGGCATGACGCGCAGTCCTTTCTCGATCCCTCGATTTCGTTCCTTGCATGGTCGCGACCGGATGTAATCCCGATGGGCGATCCATGCAAGGTCGGGACCGGAGCTCAGCGATCGCGCGGCTTGGATGAAGTGGGTCGCTCGTCGCGGCCGGTCACGATCGATTCCAGCTTGCCGAGCAGACTGTCTGCGCCTGCCATGCTCGCTTCGAAGAGACCCTGGTTCGAGGCCTGCGCGCGCTGGACTGCGCCATACAGGTTGAGCCACTGATCGAAGTGCTCGGCAGCGCGCAGAACTGCGTAGAACCTGTGCCCGCGAGGTTGCCTCGGAAACAGCACGTCCAGCCCCGCGGCCACCACTGCGATCTGGATGAGAACGATGTCTTTCAGGCCATCGAGCAGCACCTTGACGCCGAAGATGGCCAGGTCGCGCAGGATCACAAACCGGCCAGCACCATCGCTCGAGGATTCCGTCGATTGCTTCTGTTCAGTCCGCACGTCTGCGACCTGTGAGTGTTCCGCTCATATCTCCAAGGCTCCAGGTTCCGGTGAACGTGTCTCCCGTGAAGATCAGCGACATGGTCACCGGCCCGTCCGGCGTCGACGCAGCGATCGCCATGGTCTGACCCTCGACCGTCACACTGCTGATCGGCATCACCTCGGTCATGTCGGTCGTCACGGAGCCTTCGTACGCGGACCCGTTGCGCGCGACCGTGATCGCGCCAGTCACGGTCGTGCCTTCGACCGAAGTCGTGAAATCGAACGTGCCGACTGGATCGACGCTCTGATTCTGACCCCCGCCAGTCGCACAGGCGGCCAGCATGACGAACCACGCGAGCACCCTGCCGTTTCTCATCGCCCGACTCCTTGTTCCGTTGGAGCGACGCGCCAGACGCGGGCGTATTGCCCGTGCACGTGGTCGGCGTTCCCACTGGTCGCCAAGATAGAAACGGACCTGGCCGGCGGCCAGTTTCAAACCGGGCTGGCCGCGCGGCGCCCGCCAGCCTAGTCTCCCGCCCCGTTGCTCCGGCAAGGAAGGGCTCGACCTGCTGGTCAGCCGTGCAACAACTCGACGCGTGGCCGGATCCTGCTGGGCTTGCTTCCGTTGCCATCCGATTCGATCACGAACCCGAGCGCGCCGCCCCGGTGCGACTCGATCCCGGGGGGAACCGTGGCAGAAAACGCGTTTCACGAACAGGCTGTCCTTCCGCGCGGCTTCCGATGCGCGAGCCGTAACTGCGGTCTCAAACGCGACGGCCCGGATCTCTCTCTCTTCGTCTCCGACGTCGATGCAACCGCCGCCGCCATCTTCACACGGAACCAGTTCCCCGGCGCCCCCATTCTCCTCGGCCGGGAGATTATTCGCGCCGGCCGCCTTCGCGCCATCGCCGCCAACAGCAAGGTCAGCAACGTCGCCAACGGCCACCTGGGCCTCGAACACGCCAGACGCATGGCCGCCGCCGCTGCCGCCGAGATCGGGTGCTCGCCCGATCGCGTCCTCGTCAGCTCGACCGGCGTCATCGGCGTGCCGCTCCCCATCGAAAAGATCGAAAACGGTCTCCGCGGCATGGCTGCCTTGCTTCAGGACGATCCACGGCCCGGCGCCGCCGGCATCATGACCACCGACTCCCGCCCCAAGACGCTCTCCATGTCTCTCGGCGATGTCACCATCTCGTGGGTCGCCAAGGGCGCCGGCATGATCGAGCCCAACATGGCCACCATGCTCGTCTACATCTTTACCGACGCCAGACTCGATGCTCCAACCCTCGACTCCATGCTGCGCTCCGCAGCGCACGTCTCGTTCAACATGCTCTCCATCGACACCGATACCAGCACGTCCGATACCTGCGCCATTCTCGCCAACGGCCTCGCCGGCCCCGTCGACCACGAGGATTTCCTCGACGCCCTGACACGCGGCTGCATCACCATGGCCGAAATGATCGCCCGCGATGGCGAAGGCGCCACCAAATTGCTGCGCGTCACTGTCCGACAGGCCGCGTCCGAACTCGACGCCCGCACCGTCGCCAAGTCCCTCGTCAATTCGCCCCTCATCAAGACCATGGCCTTCGGTGCCGATCCCAACGTCGGCCGCATCCTCATGGCCATCGGCAAGTGCTTCTCCGCACGCGTGATCCCTGACGCGACCGACACCGCCATCAATGGCATCGATGTCCTCCGCAATGGCATGAGGACCCCCTTCGACGAGGCCGCCCTCCGGCACAGCCTCCGCGACGATCCGGTCGAGATCTCCGTCTCCCTCGCCGCCGGCACCGCCTCCGCTACCGCCTTCGGCTGCGACTTGACCGAGGGCTACATCTCCGAAAACGCCGCCTATTACTCCTCCTGATTACGCATCCTGAAAATTCACCTCCACCCCACCGACGCGGGCGCGTGGCTTGTTTACGGAAACGGCGGGTGGGGGTGAGGGTGATACAAGGTGGGGGTGAGGGGCTACGGGAGGTGACGTCGGGTGAGGGGCGCTGGTGCGCCCAACGCTCGCGTTGCGTTCTCTATTCCTCTCGGGCGCGGGACAGGACTACGAGGTTCAAAACAGCGGACGCCGAACCGCCGCCGTCCCACACCCGAAGTCCGTGCCCGCTGCCCCCCACCCGCACCTTGCATCACCCTCACCCTCACCCGCCGTTTCTCCGTTGCCCCCCCACCCCCACCTCGTATCACCCTCACCCTCACCCGCCGTTTCTCCGCTGACCCCCACCCCCACCTCGTCTCACCCTCACCCGCCCGTTTCCCCGCACCCCCCAAGCCCCCCGCCTCGACCGAGAACCTTGCCCTCCCCCACCCGCCGATGCTACGTTAGCAGCAGTGTGCTGTTTTTGTAGCATCTCCAGATCCGCCAGCGGGCGGATGAGGCCGGATGAGCCAGTACGAGCACGTGCACCTGACACGTCGTGAACGACAGATCATGGACGTGCTGTACCGCCGAGGTGAGGCGACGGTGACGGAGGTCCAGGCGGACGTGCCGGATGCACCGACGTACTCGGCTGTGCGCGCGTTGTTACGCAAGCTGGAAGAGAAGGGTCATATCGAGCACGATGCACGCGGTCCGCGCTATGTGTACCGGCCGACGTTGGCGCCGGAGGCGGCTCGCGAGACCGCGCTTGAGCGGATGATACGGACGTTTTTTGACGATTCACCGGGCAAGACGGTGGCGGCGTTGCTGGATCTGAAGGCAAGTGATCTGACGGCGAGCGAGCTGGACGAACTGGCGGCGATGATCGAGCAGGCGAGGAGGCGAGGCCGATGAATGTACTGGAGATGCTGGCGGGGCGGCTTCCGGACTCAGTGGGGCTGCTGGTGGTGGACGCTGCGGTGAAGGGTTTCCTCGTGCTCGGTGCTACGGCACTCGTCGCGACGGTGCTGAATCAGCGGTCGGCTGCGGTTCGCCACCTGGTCTGGACGCTCGGCGTACTGGCGATTCTGCTGATCCCGATTCTTTCGTGGATCATGCCGTCCGTTCAGGTGCCGGTGCCGGCATCGTGGGTTGGAAGTGATGATGCGGTGCCGAAGCGTGCATTCGGTGTTGCCCGGTTCGCGGCGAAGCCAGCCTATGCGCAGGCGATCGAGCGAGCAAACGCCGTTCGCGAGCGATCGCGCCTGCGTGTGCCGCCGGTCGCGCATGCACACATTGCGGAAGGCCGCGTTCACATCGGTCAGGCTCACACTGCGGAAATGGGAAGTGCGGTCGTGATTGCAGGCACACCGTCGCGCGCGTCACGGGTGTGGCTGGGCACACCGCCATCGGCAGCGCAGGGAGGATTCGCCGGTATACCAATCGAGTATTCCGGCGAGGCTGTGTTGTGGCCTGCGATTGTGGTGGGTGTGTGGTTGATCGGGGTCATGGTGGTGTGGTGTTGCATGCTCGTATCGTATATGCGACTTGCCGTCCTGCGTCACACGGCGAAGCCGATCCATGGGGGCCGGTGCGTCCGTTTGGCGGACGACATCGCGTGGGAGCTGGGGGTTCGCGAGCCGGTCACACTGGTGGCGGGTCGTGAGGATGCGATGCCGATGACATGGGGTGTGATTCGACCGGTCGTATTGCTGCCATCTACGGCGCTGGCGTGGACGCGCGAGCGGCTCGAGATGGTGCTGCGTCACGAGTTGGCACATGTAGCGCGGCGAGACGCATCGAGCCAGAGAATCGCGGAGATCGCGTGCGCGATCCACTGGTACAACCCGCTCGTGTGGCTGGCGGCCGCGCGCATGCGTGCCGAGCGGGAGCATGCGTGTGATGACCTGGTACTCGAGGCCGGCTCGGGGGCATCCGACTATGCCACAGAGCTGCTGGCGATTGCGCGGACGCTGCGCGCGAGGACCGCGTTGGATCATGCAGCCATCGCAATGGCCAGACGTTCCCATCTGAAGGATCGCCTGACGGCCGTACTCGATGATGCACGTCCGCGCGCACGTCCGACGCGTGGCCTGCTTGCCGCCGCGGCGCTGTGTGCCACGGGCATTGTTCTGCCCCTGTCAGCGCTCGAGGCATCATCGGTGCAATCGGTTGAAGTCAACATGAGACCAGTGCCTGTGATCGAGATCCAGGTACCATCCGCGGTGACCGCACCGCGCGTGAAGATCGGAGTGCCGGTGGAGGTCGAAGCAATGGCACCGGTTCTCGTCGAACTGCCCGTGATCGTTGCGCCGCGCTCGTTGCGGATCGAGGGCCTGATCGGACATGTCCCGGTTTCGCCACGACCGCCCACGAGCGCCGGCGACATCGGAACCATCACCGTCCAAATACCCTCGCCTGCAACACGATCTCATGCGTTTGCGTCGATCCTGTTCGATCCCGCTCTCGCTTCGGCCGCGCAGCCTCAAGTCGCCGTCTGCTCGCGCTCGGAGGGCGGCAATACCAGCATCAACCGGAACGACGATGACTGGCGCATCCATTGGACCGGCCGTGACTGCGCCGTCGATATCCGCATTGATGGCGAGATCGATTACGATCCGTTCGTTACCACCATCCTGGCGATTCCCGAGGGCGGCCTTGTGCGATTCGAAGAGCAACGCCGGGACGGGACTCGCCGGCTCGAGATCCGGCCGGCGGCCGAACGTCTCGACTATGCGTGGCAGGTCAATGGCCGCGATGCCGCCTTCGATGACGAGGGCCGCGCGTGGCTGTCAGCAATGATGCAGGAACTCGCGCGCAAGATCGGCTTCGGTGCCGAGGAACGCGCCGCCGCCATCCTCGAACGCGACGGGCCCGACGGCCTGCTCCGCGAGATCGAAGAACTCTGGGGCGATCGGACTCGATCACGGTATTACCACGTTCTGCTCACGAGCGACCGCATCGACGCATCGGTTCGCGCAAACGTACTGCGTCAGGTTGACGGCTCGATCCGATCCGACCGCGAAAAGGCCAATCTGCTTATGGAAGCAACCGACGGGTACTCTCTGTCCGAGGACGCCAGACGCGCCTACGTCTCGACCGCATCCGGCATCGCATCCGATCGCGAAAAAGTGCGCGTGCTCGCTACCCTGGTCGAGCGCGCTTCCCTCAATCCAACCGAGCAGGCATCGATTCTCGCCTCCGCTCAGACCGTCCAGTCCGATCGCGAACGCAATCGCCTGCTGGCCAGCGTCCACAGCCGCGTCATGACCGATCCGGTCGTGCAGCTCGCTTACATCGAGGCAGCTCGCACGATGGCCAGCGACCGCGAGAAGCAGCAGGCCTTCACTCGCCTGTTCGCCGAGCAACAGCTCGCAGAGCACATCCTCGTCGCCGCACTCGACGGCGCGCGCGAGATCGAATCGGACAGAGAACTCGCACACGTCCTCACCGCAGCTCTCGAAACGCAACAGATCAGCGCTGCCGCCCGTGACGCTTTCCTGCGCGCCCTCGACTCCATCGAATCCAGCCGCACGCATGATTCCGTGGCATCCGCGCTGCTTCAGGCACAAGAACGAAGACGTGTACGCTGAGCCATGCCCGGCGGTCGTGCCGTCGATCCGCGCCCGCTGGCGTCAGCCCGAAGGGCGTGGGCAGATGCGCCTATCCCTGCATGGCACGCTCCAGCGCCTCGACCGCCTCGGCCACCAACGCACGCTCCTTCCCGGAAAGCTCCGAAAGAATCGCTTCAACCTGTACCACTCGTAACGCGCGGCCGCGCTCCAGCGCACGCCGTCCTCGCGCCGTCGCTCGCACGATCACAACCCGCCGATCCCGCATATCGGTGATGCGCCTGGCGTAGCCTTCCGCCTCCAGCCCTCCAACCAGTCGCGTCATGGTCGGCGCCGCCACCTGCTCCACTGTCGCCAGCTCCCCGATCGTCCGCTCCCCCCCGAACACCAGCACCGACAACGCGGAAGCACGCGCGCCCGTAAGCCCCATCTGCGCGTCCGTCTGCCGCACCCGCCGCAACAGGTGAATGGCCAGCGAATGCAGCCGGTCCGCCAGCTCACGCTCGCCCTCGCCCTCTTTCTCCATCCGGTCCACCCCTCTCTCTTGCGCGTTCGGTCATGGCCCCATATTATTTAGCCAAGCTAAATATCGCAAGCCCCCGGGACGCCGCGCTGGCGCCGGCGCGGATTCGCGACGAGGGCGGCGAGGCGGCGAGGCCGCGAGGGCGGCCAGGGCGGCGAGGGGCCGGGTCAATCGAGTGGAACGGAAACGAACGGAGGATTCCATGGAGAACAGTTTCGGGCTGAACAAGGTGGGCCAGATCTACGTGACGGTGCACGATCTGGATCGGGCAGTGGGATTCTACCGCGATGTGTTGGGGATGAAGTTCCTGTTCCAGGTTCCGAACATGGCGTTCTTCGATTGCAGCGGTGTGCGCATCATGCTGGGTCTGCCCGAGTCGGAGAAGTTCGATCACCCCGCCTCGATCCTGTACTACGACGTTACCGATATCGCTGCCGCGCACGGTATACTGCGGGATCGTGGCGTCATGTTCACGAGCGATCCGCACAAAGTCGCCGACCTTGGCACGAAGGAGCTATGGATCGGGTTTCTGGATGACAGCGAAGGCAACGTGGTCGGCATCATGAGCGAGATCCCGAAGCGAGCCTGACGCTCAGCGTCGCCATTGTCGCTGCCACGTCGCCCGGCGTCGCTGCCAGCGCGCCATTCGTGTCCACGACAGGCAGCGCCACCCAGTGCGGCCCGCCTGCCCGAGTCCGTTATCCGTTCAACCAGAAACCAGCCCCAGAAACCAGCCCCAGAAACGATTCTCCGCTACCGATACATTTCCATCAACGCATCCAGCTCAAGACTCCCCGGGCACAGTTCTGCATGAGGGATACTGGCAAGGGGTGTTTCGACGGTACCCTCGTTGTCGTGCATCTCGGGAGCGCCCTCGCCGAGGAAGAGGAGGCCTGTCGCGACTTCGGCGGCGCGTTGGTGTTCGCGGATGAGTGTGAACGCGCGATCGCGGTCGGTCGGATCGTAGTCGGTCGCGACCTTATGGAGCCGGACGGTGGAGCCGTCGTGGAGTCGTACGGTAGTGGTATCGCCCTTGTCATAGGAGACGGTGATCTCGTCGCGAAGGGGAACGAGGTCGGTGTGAACGACCTCACGGACGTGTTCGCGAGTGTACGTGTAGCTCTTGGTCGAGCCTTCGTGGTCGTTGAAGGTGACGCAGGGCGAGATGATATCGATGAAAGCGAAGCCCTTGTGGAGGAGGGCGGCCTTGAGGATGGGCACGAGTTGTTCCTTGTCGCCGGAGAAGCTGCGTGCGACGAAGGTGGCGCCGAGGTTGAGCGCGAGGAGCACGGGATCGATGGGCGTCTGGCGGTTGGCCTCGCCGCGTTTGGGTTTCGAGCCGATATCCGCGGAAGCGGAGAACTGACCTTTCGTGAGGCCGT
>JBOHRL010000012.1:0-116027 GCA_050732695.1 Longimicrobiales bacterium
GAAACCGTGTAAATAATGAAGCGTGCGGGCGGCGAGGGAATGTTCGTGCGAGTGAACGTGCTGACGCGCGTGACGTCGAGGCCCTGGTGGAACGCACGGTCACGATGTCGGCGGTCTGCACTGTGCATTCAACAACGCCGGCATCCTGCCCCCAACACTGCCGCTCCGGATCAGGAAGAATCCACATTCGACAGGGTGCTGTCGGTGGATCTGAAGGGCGTAATTCTCTGTCTCAGGTACCAGATCCGCGCGGGCGGTTGCGCGATCGTCAACACGGCATCCATTGCGGGTGTCATCGCGGATCCCGTGATGGCACCGTACGTCGCAGCGAAACACGGGGTTATCGGGCGGCCACCGACAACGCGAGGAAGGGCATCCGGGTCAACGCGCTGGCGCCGGGACTGGTCGAGCCACCGATGACGCAGCGCTGCCTCGAGGACCCGGCGATGCGCGACGCGGTGCTCGCCGGACCCCTCATCGGCCGCGCGGATGCGATGCTGACCTATCGGCCTCCCTCGCTGACCGGACTCGCGACCCGCTTCAGGACGTGTGTCTCGAACCACTTCGCCTGCTCCTGGTCGAGATGCAGGCGGTGCACGGGTTCCTGGATGCCGTGACCCTCGCGTGGATAGCGAAGGAACTCGACGGTCTTGCCCATCTTCTTGAGCAGACGGAAATACTCGTCGGCCTGCGGGATGGGCACGCGCGCGTCCTCTTCGCCGTGCGTGATGAGGAGCGGCGTGGTGACGCGGTCGGCGAACTCGATGGGCGACCAGCGCTCGTAGATCTCCTTCGTCTGGGCGGGCAGGCCGCCGAAGCCGAACTCGAGGAGGTTCGGGATGTCGGTCTGCCCGAAGAAGGCATACCAGTCGGATATGCCGGCGTGGCCGATGGCTGCTTTGAAGCGCTCCGTCTGTGTCACGGTCCAGAACGTCATGAAGCCGCCGTAGCTTCCGCCCATGACAGCGAGCTGCTCGGGATCGGCAACGCCCATTTCGATGACGCGGTCGACGCCGTTCATCAGATCGGTGAAGTCCTTGCCGCCCCAGTCGAGCTGATTGGCGTTGCTGAACTCGAAGGTACGGCCCGAGCTGCCGCGCGGGTTGCCCTGGAGCACGGCGTATCCGCGCGCGGCCCAGATCTGCGCGCTATTGTTGAAGCTTGCGCTGTAACGGCCGTGCGGCCCGCCGTGAACCTGGAGGATCATCGGATAGCTGCGGCCTTCCTGGTAGCCGACGGGGTAGGTGAGCACGCCCTCGATGTCCCAGCCATCGGCGCCTTCCCAAGTGATCGGTTGCGCGCGAGCGACCTCGAAGTCGACCATGCGATCGTGATCACCGAGGATGCGTCGTGGGTTCCGCCCGTCGGCCTCGGTGATGTATACGATGCCCGGCTCGTCGAGCGTGCCGCCCGTGACCAGCCAGCGCCGGCCGTCGTCGGTCATCTGAACATCCGATAGCACGAAATCATCGCCGAATGCGATGCGCACCGGTTCACCGCCCGGTACCGCGACCTTGTAGCGATGCGTGGTGAGGCCTGCGGCCGCGTTGAAGTACAGGTGCGTGCCATCTTTCGACCACTCGATGCTCGAGATCGAATAATCGAAATCGGCCGTGAGGTTGTGCGGCTCGCCGCTCTCCACGGAGAGCACCTTGACGTCGGACTGGTCGGCGCTGTTGTTGGCACGGTCGCTCGACGAGTATGCGATCCAGCGGCCGTCCGGTGAGAACGTCGGTGAGCCATCCGGGCCGGAATTCGTCGTGAGCTGCCGCTCCGGTCCGGAATCTGAAGGCACGATGAAGAGATCGCTGTTGTTGCTGTAGTTGGCATCGCGCGCAGTGGTGCCCGAACGGTTGGACGAGTATGCGATCCAGCGCCCGTCCGGCGACCATGCCGGGTTATTGTGGTCGTGCTCGCCCGTTGTGAGCTGCTTCTTGCTCTTCGCCGCGATGTCGTAGATCCAGACATGCGTGAAGGTCGTGCGTTGTTCGGCGATGTAGCCATCATCCTTCTTCTTGACGCGCTCGTCCCACTCCTTCTTGTCGGGTCGCTCGCTGCGCTCCGTGTAGGCGAGGCGCGTGAGATCGGGAGAGAACTCACCGTTCGAGGGCGCATCGTCATCCTCGATCAGGCGCACCGCCTCGCCCGCGCCGGGTGTGATGACCCAGAGGCGGTTCGTCGTGTCCCGGTTGGACGAGAAGACGATGCGGCCGTCGGGCAGCCACTGCGGATTGCTCTCGCCCTTCAGCGAGTTCGTGAGCTGCCAGCTGTTGCCCGACCGCAGGTCGTGCAGCCAGATGTGACCGGTCTGCGCCCAGTCCGTCGTGTCGCGTTCGGAGCGGGTGAACAGGACGCGGCCGCCATCCGGCGCCAGCTCGTACCCTCCCCATGACGGCATCTCGAGTGTCGCGCGAAGAGTGATCGGCTTCTTGGCCGCCGGCGTCTGTGCCGCGAGCGGCGGCGCAAGCAGGACTGCTCCGAGAAGGGCGGTCGCAAAGGCACGCATTGGTCAGCTCCCGGGTGGCCGAGACACGTTGGCAGGCGCGGATGATAACGCGGAAATGCGGGGAAGGCCAAGGCGGCGGGAGAGGAGAGTACGGAAGTGCATCGAGGCGAGGGAGGTCGGTGGCGGAGGCGGTGAGCGGTGGGAGAGGCGGGGCACGGAAGTGCACCGAGGCGAGGAAGATCGGTGGCGGAGGCGGTGAGCGGTGGGAGCGGCGGGGCACGGAAATGCATCGAGGTGAAGAAGGTCGGTGGCGGAGGCGGTGAGCGGTGGGAGAGGCGGGCACGGAATTGGATCGAGGTGAAGAAGGTGGGTGGCGGAGGCGGTGGCGGTGGGAGAGGCGGGGCCGCCGGCCTACGATGCCGCAGGCGGGGCAGGCCGGTTGCGCTCAACGCTCCGAATGAGATTCGTCATCATGGGCGCGATCCGTTCACAAAGATGCTTCCCCTGTGGAATCAGTGGCTCCGCCCGGAAGGCACGCGCCAGCCCGGACAGAACGCCATTGCATTCGCTCGTCGAGCTGAGCGTGACGCGATACCGGTCGAGCTTCCGTCCGTGGCTTTGTTCGCGTGCCCCTTCGGCGAGATTGACGACAACCGAACTTGCCGCCCGATTGAGCTGCGCCAGGTCTGGCGCGTACCCGCGCAAACTCTTCCGGCTGAGCTTCGCTGCCACGTCACGCAGCTCGAGCGCAGCCCTGTAAACGTCCCAGTTCTCGTAATAGTACATGGTTCCCGTCCGTGGCCTGTTGCGCGTAGTTCATTGTTCGCATGCAAGCCGGGGCACCTCCATACCTGGACGGGCCCCGCCTCTTCCACCGCCACCGCCTCCGCCACCGACCTCCCTCGCCTCGATGCACGCGCCCCATACCGTCCACGCCTCTTCCACCGCCTCCGCCTCCGCCACCGACCTCCCTCGCCTCGATGCACTTCCGCGCCCCGCCTCTCCCACCGCCACCGCCTCCGCCACCGACCTTCTTCGCCTCGATGCACTTCCGCCTTTCCTCCCCGGCCCCGCCGTTTTCCCTTTCTGCCATGTGAGCTCCTTCGTCGGGGGGTTATCCTTGGCCCGTTGCCCGTCAGCGGGCGCGAATGCGGTTGCATGGTTCGGTGACGCACGCAGACTGACGCACGGGAGGGGAAGCGAGGGAATGACAATCCGCCGCAATGACAATCCGCTCATCGTGCAGGGCGATCACACCGTGCTGGTGGAAGTGGACAGCCCGCGCTATGCCGATGCGCGTGATGAGCTGGCCGGTTTCGCCGAGCTGGTGAAGTCGCCCGAGCACGTTCATACATATCGCATCACACCGCTTTCGATCTGGAACGCGCGCGCAGCGGGCATCCCACCGGAACACATCATCGAGGCACTGAACGAGTACGCGAAGTATCCGGTGCCGGAACACGTTGTGCGGCAGATTCGCGACTTCGCGAGCCGGTACGGGCGGCTGAAGCTGGAGCGCAACGGTGATGGGTTGCGGCTGGCGTGCGACGACGCAGCGCTGGCCGAGGAGATCTCGCGGCACCGCGATGTAGCGCCGCTCCTGGGTGCGCGCGAAAGTCCGGTCGGCTTCAGGATCTCGGCCGTAAACCGGGGCCGGCTCAAGCAGGCGCTGGTGCACGTGGGTTATCCTGCCGAGGACCTGGCCGGCTACACGCAGGGGGATGCACTGGCCATTACACTGCGCGAGCGGACGCGCGCAGGAGCCACGTTCGTACTGCGGCAGTATCAGGGGTGGGCGGTCGACGCGTTCCACGTGGGCGGCTCGGCAATGGGCGGGAGCGGTGTTATCGTGCTGCCATGCGGCGCAGGCAAGACGGTAGTGGGCGTCGCCTGCATGGCGCAACTGGGGACATCGACGCTGATTCTCACGACCGGCATCACCGCGAGCCGTCAATGGGCGGAAGAGTTGGCCGACAAGTCATCGCTCCACCCGAGTGACATCGGTCTCTACGATGGAGTGAGCAAGGAGATCCGCCCGGTCACCATTGCAACATACAACGTGCTCACGTACAGGAAACGCAAGGAAGACGCGTTTCTGCACCTCGAGCTGTTCGACAAGCGAAACTGGGGACTGATCATATACGATGAAGTGCATCTGTTGCCCGCGCCTGTGTTCCAGGTGACGGCCAGCCTTCAGGCGCGGCGCCGGCTCGGCTTGACTGCTACACTCGTGCGCGAAGATGGGCGTGAGGACGATGTGTTCGCATTGATCGGCCCCAAGAAGATGGATGTGCCGTGGAAGGTTCTCGAGCGGCAGGGCTGGATTGCGACGGCGGCATGCACCGAGATCCGGCTGCCGCTTCCAGATGAACTGCGCATGCCGTATGCGATTGCGGACAAACGCGCCCGGTTCCGCATCGCCTCCGAGAATCCCGACAAGATCGCTGTCGTGCGCGACATTCTGGACGAACATCGCGATGAGCCCGCTCTCGTCATCGGCCTGTACGTCGATCAGGTGAAGCAGATCGCCGATGCACTTGCGGTTCCCGTCGTGACCGGCTCGACACCGCAGTTGCAGCGCGACAAGTTGTATGCGGAGTTCCGGTCTGGCGCGCTGCGTGTGCTGGCGGTTTCAAAAATAGCGAATTTCGCGCTTGACCTGCCGGACGCGGCGGTCGCGGTTCAGATCTCCGGGACATTCGGGTCGAGGCAGGAGGAGGCGCAGCGGCTGGGTCGGATCCTGCGGCCGAAAGCGGGTCACAACCAGGCCCACTTCTACACGGTCGTCAGTCGTGACACGGTCGAGCAGGAGTTCGCACTCAAACGCCAGCTGTTCCTGTGTGAGCAGGGCTACAGCTACCGCATTCTCGACGCATGACGCAAGCGCACCGATTTCAGCGGCCGTTCCAGCAGCGAGTGGACGACGATCGCGCGTCCAAGTTCTTCGCAATCGACTGGTCCGATGTCTTGCGCCGACTCGCCGTGTGGGATGAACTTCGGCCCGAGTCGCGGGAGTGGCTGTCTCAACTCAAGGTGAACGATCCTGTCCCCGCGCACGCACTCGGCTCTGACCTCGCCCTCCTCGAAACCGGCGATATCCTCCAGGTCACGGTGAACCGCGTGACTGCGCGCATGAGCGAAAGTGCACAGCCGTTCTTTCGGCTGCTGCGGGCGATCGGCCGGCACAACCTCCTCGCGCGTCACGACCGGCAAGCCTTTCTTGACTATCTCAGGGACCATTTCACGACAGAGGAGCGGCATAACTTCGCGCGTTCGCTGGGTGGCTGGGGCTCGGAATCGCAGATCGCGCGCACCGTCATATCCGTCAGCTGGCCGCGCAGCGTGGCCGTCGACAGGACCGCTTTCGCCTTGCCGGCGCACGCGTCCCTGGGCGATGCGAGGACGCTGGTTCGCTGGTTTCTCGATAACCCCGAGTTCGTTCCGCTGGGTGAGCTGCCGCAGCGCGTAACGGGGCTTGCGCCTGTCGCGCTTGCCTCCGGGCTCCGCCTCTGCCTCGAGCAAATGTTGCTTTTCCCGGCATTCCGCTATCCGGATCGAACCGTGGTGGTCGGCCTCTGGCCAACGGTCGCGAAGCGACTCTCGGAACCGGTGCCAGTTCCGCCTGTCGCGTTCGACGCGGAGCGACAGTACGAGGGTGCCTGGCTTCTCGACGACATGACCGTCGTCCTTGTCAACGCCTCGACCGAACCACTGCGGCTCCGAAGGGATGATGGCGCGTTATTCGAACGTACGGCCGCAGCACTGAGCGCACAGCTTGTGCCGCCGCCGGACTGGCTGATGCACGAGAAGTCGTTCCGTGCGAATGCACGCGTGCTGAGAGCGCGCGAACAACTCGAGGAATTGAAACTGCTGGTCGAGTCGCGGGGGAAACTCCGGCCGGGCCGACTCGCCTCGGCCTGGCTTTCGCTCGACGAAACGGCAAGGCTACGGTCCATCCTCGACTGGCTGCGGGAGCAAGGCATCGACGATGACCGCAACGGCGATTACGACGACGATGACGACAATGACGACGCAGACGATGATGACGATGATGAGAGCGATGATCGTGACAGCGACGATGTCGGGTGGAAGCACGAGTCGCATTTCGTGACGCTGGATAACGCTTTCGGTTACGCGCTACCGGTGGCCAGGCGGCCGCGACTATTGATGCGGTCGACGGCGCAGTGGTGGCCGCCGCGCATGCAGCAGTTGGCTCTCGCAGGCGTACAACGCGCCCTCGCCGGCCTCGCCGAAAGCGGGTTCACGCCGATGCGCGAGTTCGAGCTGTACCACAGCCGGTGTGTGAATCCCCTGCTGGCGGGGGACGACGAAGTGAACCGGGGTCTTCGCCATCTTGTCGATGAAGGCGCAGGTGTGGACGAAGAGCTGGAGGCGCTCTGGGCCAACCTGCTCCGAGACGTCTGCTTCGGGCGCCTCATTCCCCTCGGTTGTGCTGCGATTGGCATGCTGGGTGAGCAGACCGGCTTCCGCATGACGACCGCGGGTCGATACCTGCTCGGCCTCGTCGATGAGTTCGACGATCGAGCCCGGGACGATGGTGGCGCCGGTGCGGTCATCGTGCAGCCGAACTTCGAAGTTGTGTTCATGTCGCCCGTGCCACGCGCCGAGGCGGCCATCGCGAGTTTTGCCGAGCGCGCAGGCAACCGCGTAGGCGTCCTCTTTCGATTGACGCGCAGCTCCGTGTTTGCCGCGGCCGCGGCGGGCGTTACCGCCGAGCATGCAGTCGCGGTACTGACGGAGTTCGCGTCACGCCCCGTTCCGGACAACGTCATCCGCGAGATCAATGGCTGGTTCGGGGCGTGCCGGCGCATCGATCTCGCGCCCGCGCTCCTGCTTCGTTGCCCGGATGCCGGGACCGCTGCCCGTATTCTTGCCGCAGGCGGCAAAGCGGTGCGTCCCGTGTCCGATACCGTTCTGGAGTTGGTCAATGCGAATGCGCGCAACTCTGTGATCAGGAAGCTGCGCGGCCTCGGCATCTTCGTGAACGAGGGCACCAGACGCGCGCACAGGAATCGATGATCGTTCTCGACGCTCGAGCGCCCGGCGGGCGAGGCTGCGCGCAGGTTGCTGTTCGCCCGGCGCCTTCTCGACACCGCAATCTGGTGGTCGCCGGCAGCGTTCCTCAGAACCCGAGTGTCTTCGCTCCGCCCGCCAGTTGTTCGACAACCATCGCGGCGGTAACGATGCGCGCGCCGGGGATCATATCGTCATCCGTGATGCCGCGCGGTTTCGTGCAAGCGCCGCAGGCCCAGATCTCGCCATCGTTCGATACGAAGGATTCGATGATCTCGGTGAGAGGCGGGAATCCTTCCTTCTGGATGCCGGCGGCGTAACCCTTCGTTGCGATCCAGACGCCATCGATGGTGAGCAGCACGATCGTCTTCTGATCGGCGCTGGCCGCAACATTGGCCACAACGAACGGCAACGTCGCGCGCTCGGCGTCGTCCTTGCCATGTGTGCAATGCGTCATGATCGTCGTAGCCATCGAGGTCTCCTTGCGGAGGAATCATTTCCTGCGGAGAAAGAAGCGTGTGCGACCGAACTCCTGCGTGATCATCGCGAGCAGGGTATTGCCCGAAAGGCGGCACCAGGACGGGACGCCCAGGCGCGCGGTCGGATCGTCGGCACGAACTTCGAGCACCTGGCCGGACTGCATGGCGCGCAAGTGTGCCTTGATCAGAGGCTCGAGGCTGATACACGTCTGGCCGTACGCTTCGAGTACCTCGTCCGGCTGCGGCATGAATTCACCGGCGGCTGGCGCAGGTGGAGCCATGATCATCTGGCTCCGGTGCGTTGCTCCGCCGCCTTCGCGCGTCGGTCCGTCCGTTGGCGCGCCAACGGGCGGTGGCGCGTCGCGCGGACGCGCCCGCAACACAATCGCTTGCGCATTCAATGCAGCGGCGATCGCGCGCGTCTCGGCACTGGAACTGGCAGCGAAGTAATCGATACGACGAATCACCTCGATATCATGGAAGCCGGCGTTGCTGAGCAGTTCGAACAGCACAGGTTCGAGCGTTGCGCCGACGACACACTCGACCCAGAGCCGTGGATCAGCGCGGCACGAGTCGGTGACCGGGTTGCCGAGCACGACGTCCGCGAGTTGCAATCGGCCGCCGGCGCGCAGAACGCGGAAGATCTCGGCGAACGCGCGCGGCTTGTCGGGCACGAGGTTGAGCGCGCCGTTGCTGGTGACGACATCGATCGATGCATCGGGCAGTGGAATCGCTTCGGCGTCGCAGTGCAGCGCCTCGACATTGTCAATGCCGGCAGCGGTGGCGGTTCGAGTGAGGCGCTCCAGCATCGCATACGTCAGATCGAGGGCAATGACACGGCCGGCCGGCCCGACCATCGCGCTCGCAATCAGGGCGTCCGCCCCGGAACCACTGCCGACGTCGAGGACGATGTCACCGGCACGGATCACGCCGGCTTCGAATGGGCAGCCGACACCCGCGAACGCCGCGAGTACGGGCTGCGGCAATGGATCGAGCAGGTCATTCGAGTAGCCGACGAGCGTCGCCGCCGAGGCACCAACAGGGAAGTGAAAGCCTGTGTCGGGCACACGGGCGACGGCCGTGTACATGGCCTGCACAGCCTGTGTGATCTCTTCGCGCCGGTGCGCTTCGAGGATTGCGACCATGACGGTCAGGGGCCCGGCAGTCGGTCCACGATGGAACGGAGGCGCTGCTCCGCCTCGGGCGGCACAGTCGCGCGGCCGACTTCGCGGAGATGCTGCTTGAGACGCGTCTCGAAGTCAGCTCGCGAGAAGCAGCTGCGGCACACCTCGAGATGCGCGCTGACCTGGCGGTGGCGCTCGTCGGTCAGGTCGCCATCGAGCCAGGCGAACAGGTCATGCAGCACTTGTTCACAGTCGAGGGGCATGTACTCACTCATGCGGGTTCCGTTCGCTTCTGTTGCGATCGAGGATCCACGAGCCCGCGATCCCGGCCGTGCTCCCACAACACCTTCTGAAGTATGCTTCGACCGCGTGCGAGGCGCGAACGGACCGTGCCGATGGGCACGTTGAGCGCTTCGGCGATTTCCGCGTACGTGAGTCCTTCGAGGTCGGACAGCACGACGACCGGCCGGAATGGTTCGGGCAGGGCGTCAACGGCGCGTTCGAGATCTTCGCGCAGAAGCCGCTCCAGGAACTGCTTTTCCGGGTTGCCCCACCAGAGCAGGAATGGCTGATGGAGCTTCTCGAACAGCGAGAATTCCGCGCACCCTTCGTCGGGCAGCGGTTCCTGCCGTGGCCGCGTTGCGCGCGCCCGGCAATCGGCGTAGAACGTGTTCGTCAGGATACGCAGGATCCAGGCGCGGAAACGGGCAGGATCATTCAGCGTGTCGAGAGCCGACCACGCTTTCGCGAGCGTTTCCGCGACCAGGTCCTCCGCATCGGTGGGGTTGCGGGCAAAGCGCAGCGCCGTACCATAGAGGTCGGGCAGGAGTGCAACGACCTCCTGCTCGAACCTCTCGCCGCCCATGGCGTTCGCCGCCGCGCTCATGGGGTTCGCCGGTCCAGCACCGGCCCGGCGCGGCCGCTGCGCTTGCCGGCAACACTCAACGTGGAAGCTGGCCGCGAATCGCACCCGCCGGTTCGTCTGTCGTGTGCACGTTGACGTAGTACCCGGTCGGATCGCGAAGGATATCGACGATCAGCCTGCGGTCGACATCGTCATCGCACCCGCTCGATGCGCCGCTTCCGTCCGGGGGCGAAATTGGCAGCACGATCGGCCCGGAGAGCCCCGCTGGTGCGCGGTGAATGTGCGAAGCGATCGCCGGCAGCGCGATGTTCGATGCCGTGAGCGACCAGCAGACGGTCCGCTGTCCGGTGTTCAGTGTGAGCAGTGCGGTGCCAACGCCGTCGGGATCGCCCGTCACGGTCGTGGTAAGTTCCTGACTCATGTCCATCGCGTACGACTTACCGTTCGTCCCCGTGTGGCCGGAGTTGGGGTTGACCACCATCACCGGCAGTTCGATGGTAGCCGCCGTCGGCTCATCGCCAGCGCAGGCGAGGGCGAGAACCGGAAGCCCGGCCAGGGCGAACACGGTGAGCGACCTGCGCCGCACACCGGTCAGCCGCTGCGTTGCGGCGAGGGGTTGCCTGATCATGACCTGTTCTCCTGTTTTTCGGGATGGTCTGTTGCTTCGCCACCGGTACGGGAGGAACTGGCCAGCTCCATATATAACGATGCAGTCCGCGAGAAATAGTTCCCAGCGGTCCACGAGAAATAGCTCCCATCGGGCCGGACGGGCTCAATCCTTGAATCCGCGGACGCCGTGCGGACGGTAGGGTGCTTCCAGCGAGGATCGTTCTTCATCGGTCAATACCAGCTGGATCGAACGAATGGCGGATTGCAGGTGGCCCGGTTTCGATGCGCCGACAATGGGCGCCGTGACACCGGGCTTCGAAAGCAGCCAGGCGAGTGCGATGTCGGCCATGGCGATGCCGCGAGCGTTCGCGACGCGCTCGACCGCATCGACGACATCCCAGTCGCCCGGCTCGTCGTAGAGATACGGCGAGTACGTATCCGATGCTGAGCGCGCAGTGCCGGCGCCGCGTACGTCGCGATCCGCAGGCCGCGGCCGGGCAAGCATGCCGCGCGCAAGCGGACTCCACGGGATGATGCCGACGCCCTGATCCATGCAGAACGGGATCATCTCCCGTTCCTCTTCACGGTAGACCAGATTGTAGTGGTTCTGCATCGACACGAACCGGGCCAAGCCGTTTCGTTCCGATGTGCTGAGCGCACGCGCCATGCGCCACGCGGGACCGGAACTCGCGCCGATGTGCCGCACCTTGCCCGAGCGCACCAGATCGTTCAGTGCCTCGAGTGTCTCGTCAATCGACACGTTCGGGTCGAAGCGATGAATCTGGTACAGGTCGATCGTTTCGACACCAAGCCGCCGAAGACTCGCTTCGCACGACTGCTGGATGTGCTTGCGCGAGAGCCCGCCCATGTTCGGACCATCGGCCATCGGGTAGAAGACCTTCGTCGCAATCACGATCTCATCGAGGTTCCCGTACCGTCGCAGCGCGCGGCCCGTGATTTCCTCGCTCATACCACGCGAGTACATATTCGATGTGTCGAAGAAGTTGATTCCGGCTTCGATCGCTGCCCGGAAAAAGGGCTGCGCCGCGTCTTCATCGAGAATCCACGGCCGCCAGGCAGGATCACCATACGTCATGCACCCCAGACAGATGCGCGAAACGCGAAGGCCGGTACTGCCGAGTTGCGTGTATTGCATCATGCCATCCATCGATCGGTGTCTGCGGGCCACGTCCCATCTTTCGGGCGTGATCCCCCGGTGGACATGGCCGGGACTCCAACCGTCGGCAGCAAGCTCCCGGAGCCCACGGAGTCCGTGCTCGGCGAGCGCAAGACGGCGCCGACGCGGGCCCTGGACGGGAAGCGACCTCGCCGTCCCGGATGACGGCCATGTTTCGATCGCGTAGAATGTACAGCGTTCACCTCTCGACGCGAGCGAAGCGTCTGCGGAACTCGCGGACGGTCTGCCGGGGAAGCACCGTGACGTCGCATCGCGGCGCACGATGTCGGGATGACCGAACTCGGGTGTGCGCTCGCCGTGGCTGGCACCGGCAGTTGCGGCGATGGAAGTGGCAGTGGCCGGGTCGTCACTGCCGGGGATGCGAAATGGCGGTGGCCGAGTCGTCGGTGCCGGGCATGCGAAGTGGCAGTGGCCGAGTCGTCGCTGCCGGTGGCGTTGGGGTGTCAATGCGAGCAGGGCTGCCCGAGAGGTCGGGGCGGTGACGGCGGGGAGGTGGCGCGGGGATCGGCGGGGCGAGAACCGTTGGCAGCCCTCGAGGAACGGCCATCAGGATCTGGAAGGAGGCTCGATGCGGCAGACACGAACAGATGCGAGTTCGGCTCCGGCGATCGAGATCGTCGATCGGTTCAATGATGCCATCAATCGTCACGACGTTGATGCGATCATGATGGCGATGACCGACGATTGCATCTTCGAGAATACGCGGCCGGCTCCGGACGGCGAGCGTTTTCAGGGACAACAGCGGGTGCGGGAGTTCTTTGTCAGGTTCTTCGAGCGCTCGCCGGAGGCGCGCTTCATGACCGAAGAGATCCTGGGGAACGGAGACCGCTGCGTCGTACGCTGGCGTTACGATTGGGTGCGTGACGGCAAGGCCGGTCATGTCCGCGGCGTCGACGTGTTCCGGATCCGGGGTGGCAAGATCGCTGAGAAGCTGTCCTACGTGAAAGGGTGATTGAGCCAGTGCGCGCCATCAGATGAGTCCAGCGATCGCAACGCTGCTCGCGTTGCTCGTGGCGATTGCCCTGTCGATCGGCACGCGGATCAATGTCGGGCTCGTGTCGATTGCGTTCGCCGGGGCGATCGGCGTGTGGGCGGACATCAGTGCCAACGACATCATCCGCGGCTTCCCGTCATCGCTCTTCCTGACGCTGACAGGCGTGACGCTGTTGTTCGCCGTTGCAGAAACGAACGGCACACTCGAGCGTCTGGCTCACGTTGCTTTCGGACTCGCGCGCGGGAATGCCCGCATGTTGCCGCTCGTTTTCTTTGTCATCGCGTGCGTGCTCTCATCGGTGGGGCCGGGCGCGATTTCGACGGTAGCGCTGGTCGTGCCCGTCGCCATGGCGATCGGGGCGAGGGCCGGGGTGCCGCATTTTCTGACAGCGCTCGTCGTGGCGAATGGCGCGAACGCCGGGAACCTTTCACCGATCAGCTCGGTCGGCATCATTGCAAACTCGAGGATGGCCGAGGCGGGCCTTGCCGGACACGAAGGACGCGTCTGGTTCGCAAACTTCGCCGCTCACGCAGTCGTGACGCTCGTCGCGTGGCTTGCTCTCAGCCGGCGTGCCGCGCAGCAACCGGAAGGGCCAGAGCCCATCGCGCCTCAGGAGAGGTTCAACACGGCGCAGAAGTGGACGATTGCGCTCGTCCTGGTGTGGATTGGCGGTGTCCTTGGACTCGGCCTCGACCTCGGTCTGAGTGCGTTCGCCGCGGCCGTCCTCTTGATTGCGTTTCGCGCGGGCGACCAGACGCTTGCCATCCGGCGGGTGCCGTGGGGCGTGATCCTGATGGTCTCCGGTGTGACCGTCCTCATCTCGCTCCTTCAGGCGACGGGTGGAATGGAGCTGTTCAACTCGCTGCTCGCCGCACTTGCATCGCCCGCGACGATCAACGGCGTGATCGCTTTCGTCACGGGCACGATCTCGACCTACAGCAGTACGTCGGGCGTCGTGCTGCCCGCGTTTCTCCCCGCTGTTCCCGGCCTGATCGATCAGCTCGGTGGCGGTGACCCGCTCGCGGTCTCACTCAGCATCAACATCGGGTCCGCTCTCGTGGATGTCTCACCGCTGTCCACACTCGGCGCGCTGTGTGTGGCTGCCGTGCCGGACGGGGCGCCGGCCGCCCAGCTGTTCCGGCGGCTGCTCCTCTGGGGCCTGTCCATGTCGGTCGTCGGGGCCATCCTGTGCCAGTTGGTCGCCGGGCCGCTGGCGCGTTGGTGACGCGACGCATCGGATACAAAAAGACCTGTTGCTGTCCCCCTCGCCGATGCATAATGTGGAGCGTCAGACTTGGACTCTCCACAAAAAGGGCGACCATGCGACGACGCGCTTTCGTGCGGTCCGCGATTGCTGCGGCTGCTGCGGCTTCGTTCCCCAGGCAGCAGGCCTTCGCGGCAACCCTCTTTCAGGAGCCTACGCTTCGGCCACAGGAACTCGAAGCTGTAACCGGCGACGGGAGATCGGTCACGCTGACCAGCAGGTCGCTCGCCGACCTGAGGGCTCGCCTCCGAGGGCGGCTGCTCCTTGCCGGCGATGACGGCTACGATCAGGCACGCCGTATCCTGAACCCGTCCTTCGACAAACGGCCGGCCCTGATCGCGCAGGTGACAGGGACTGCCGACATCCGAACGGCTGTCGATTACGCCCGCGACAATGGCGGCCTGCTGCTCGCGGTGAAGTGTGGTGGCCATAGCGCGTCCGGCCTGTCGACCTGCGATCGTGGCATGATGATCGATCTTTCGCCGTTCCGGGACGTGCGTGTCGATCCGGTCGCCCGCCGAGCCTTGGTCACGGGTGGATGCCTCCTCGCCCACGTCGACCACGAGGCCATGGCGTACGAGCTGGTCACACCCATGGGCACGGTCTCGCACACCGGCGTGGGTGGTCTCGTGACCGGAGGCGGATTCGGACGCGTCGCGCGCCGCTTCGGTCTGTCCATCGACAACCTCGTGTCCGTCCATGTCGTCACCGCGGACGGGCAGTTCCGCAGGGCCAGCGCCGATGAGAACGCCGACCTGTTCTGGGGTGTCCGTGGCGGTGGCGGCAACTTCGGCATCGTCACGTCGTTCGAGTTCCAACTCCACCCGATGCAGCGTCAGGTCGTCGGCGGGCGAATCCTGTATCCGATCGCGCGCGCGCGCGAGGCACTCCGCCTGTTCGCCGAGTACGGCGCCGCTGCTCCCGACGATCTTGCCGTCGGCTTTGCGATGGTCCAGCCGCCGGGCGATGCCGGCGGCGTCGTCGCTTTCGACGTCTGCTACTCCGGCCCGGCCAGCGGCGCCGATCGCGCGCTCGCACCCCTGCGTAGCCTCGGCAATCCGATCGCCGACCAGTTCGAGGCCATGGATTATGTCGCGCTCCAACGCTCCGGCGACATCACCGATCCGCGCGCACAGGGCATGTACATCAAGAGCGGCTTCATTCCCGCCCTGCCGGAAACGCTCATCTCGGCGATCCTCGACGGCTTCCAGGGCCACCCCGCCCGGTCAACACAGATTTTCTTCCAGGTCGGCCAGGGCGCCATCGCGCGCGTCGCGCCGGACGCGACCGCTTTCTCACAGCGCGATATCTTCGCCAACATGCTCGGTGCCGTATCCTGGAAGTACGGCGATGATCCGGCCCAGCATATCGAATGGATCCGCCAGTACTGGCCTGCACTCGAACCCTTCACGCACGGCTTCTACGCGAACGATCTCGAGGCAGACATGACGCAGGCGGCCATCCGCGCGAATTACCGGCAGAACCACGACCGTCTCGTGGCCGTGAAGCGGAAGTACGACCCGGCCAACCTGTTCCGGCTGAACGCAAACATCCGGACACCGTAGCGGACCGGGTACCATTTCCCAAAGGTTGCGCATCCAGCTATGGCCGCGCCCCGGCGAGTCCGATATCCTTGACGAGCGCGCGCCACTGTTCTCGGCCAGGTCGGGCCAGGGCAGGTATTTACGCGCGGCTGCTCTCGCGCCACGTGAACCGGTTCCTGGTCGGTTCGCGCGCCGGGAAACGCTGCGACTGCGACGTTTGCCCGTGGCTCGGTGCTGCCGGCCGGTGCATCTTCAGTTCCATCCCGACTCGTAGGCCTACATGGGAGAACGTGGCAACTTTTGGGAATGGTTCCCGGTCCGCGTGGCGGACGCATCGCCGGCACCGGGGGAGACGTAGACGGTGACAGGCGCGGACTCGCCGAACGGGACGGCGACGAGCGTGTTGGGTAGGGAGGCCGACCAGCCCTCGCCGCCTTCGACCGAAACGGCAAGACGGTAGATGTCGAAATCGAGAGAAGCGCTCGCGTCCCGGGGGTGCAGGCCGGCGGCGGTCTCGGCTCGACTGCCCGTATTGCGCACCGTAAAGGTCAAAGGCGAGTACGCCGCTGTTACGTCAGCACCGGCGGCGGGCGAATCGACGGCGACACCGTGGGTATGGGGGCTGGGGCCGTCGAGTGATCGGACGCCGAGTGTGTGGGAACGAATGCCGCGCTCGTCACGATGCAGGTCGATCACGTAGAAGTGAAGCCGGTTCGGCGTATCCTGCCACTCGAATTCGCTGCCGGAATCGTTGCCCGCGTGGAAGAGCGCATCGTTGAGCTGGCGGTAGTCAGCCACGGTGCGCATGACGGAATCGCCATTGGGCTTGATGTAGTCCACACGGTTGATGTTTTCGGGGTGTGCATCGATGACCCAGATGAAGCTGTTGAAGGCATTGGGCCCGCCGTTCCGGCCGCGCAGGCTGTCCTTGTTCATGGCGATGAGGACGCCGTTATCGGGTGTGAACGAATCATAGCCGATGCGTTGCACGACCTCGAGGGAGTATACGTCGTAATTCGGGATGCCAGGCGAGAGCGGATTGGTGGCAGGATCGAGAGGCGGCGTCCGGTCCTGGGGCTCGGGCCCATCGAGCCGAACGGTGATGCCGGCGAACTCACCGGGCAGCGGGTCGACTGCCCGCGCGGTCACCCTTGCGACGGCGAGGCCGGATGCGGCCAGGCCATTCCGGTTGAGGGAGAGCACCTGCGATGAATCGATGAAGGCGTTGCCCATGCGGTTGCGCAGCATGAGGCCGGCCGGCATGGCAGCACCCTGCGCAGGTGGCACGACCCAGCGCATGTGCGGACCGCCGGGTCCGTTGAACGAGCCGCGATCCATCATGTCCCACGGTCCAGCGGCAACACGCCGGTATGGCTCGACGTAGGGGTTGTTGTTGAGGTCCGGGATTCGAAAGGCGAAGTGGCCGAGTTCGTGAGTGATCGTTCCGGAACTCTCCCCCTGTCGCATCGACGAGAGGCCCCACTGTTGTGAGCCAGCCAGCCAGCTGGTCCATTCCACGTAACGTGTCGGTACCCAACGCGGCTTGTCGGGATTCGGGTTACCCCACTCCGGTGGAATGTCGTCACGCGTATTGAACTTCATCTCACCGAACTCCTGCCACACGCTGGTCTCATCATAGCCGGCGTAGATGCGCAGGATAGCGTCGTAGTCGTCCTTGATGTCGCCGTGCTCGGCCGCCCAGAGCGAGTCCACGTCCGGCTCCATACGGCTGGCGGCGCGACTCCCATCGGGCGTTGATTCGTCCTGGTCGTGCTCGTTCAATCCGTATGCCCAGAGTGGTTCGGGCATGCGATAGGGCCCATATGTATCGATCTCTGTGATGCCGAATCGCCCGCGTGACTGCTCCATCCAGTAGCCGTTGATGGTCTGGCCGTGATTCAGATCGCTCGGCTTCATGAAGAAGTCCGCGTAGAACTGTGGCACGGCCTCACGCGCGACAGGATCGATCTGGGGATTGCCGAACGGGTCTGACTGCTTCGGCAGTGTGATGACGAAGGGCTGATCCGGAAAATCCATGGCGATGAGTGCGATGCGGAACTTCCGCTCGGGCACGAGCGTGGGATCGGCCCAGTCGTGACCGGGGATGGGAGCGTAATCGGCCCACGTCATATCGTCCTGATCCTGGACGTCCTGCGGATCGATGGGCAGTGGCGGCGCCTCACTTCCGCCTGCCGCGTCGCAGGCCGTCGTGTTCAAGACCAGCACGGCTGCAAGGATGACCGCGGGCAGCGACGCGCATGGCCGTTGCGTCCGCGACGCAATGGGTGATTCCGTCCTCGACACAACGGGAAGAGGGCGTGTGCGGCAGGGCAGTTCGGTCATCGTGTCTGGTCCGTTCTGTGGGAGGATCCGGAACTGCTTCGACGCGCGGTTGCGCGATGGGCATGCGATGGCGCGAGTTTGCCGGCGTAGGCGAGGGAAAGGACTTGCATCGTATGCATTACGGACGGCGCTGATACCGATTGCCGTCGACCTGCGTGAGGCGCAGCGCTTCGTACGTCGCCTTCTGGCTGGCGCTCCCCGCGCGCGTCACTCGATGCGGCGGGATCATCAATCCGGTCCGGCGTCTCCGTGATGGCGGCCCGCCGGACGGGGCCGTCCGCTGCGTTGGAGAGGTGTTTCCGGATCTGGACCATACAGCCGATGTTACCGGTCGCGACGATGTCGCATTCGGTGTTGCGCACGGCAGCGGCTTTCTTGCGACCGAGCGATGCCGCAATATCGGGCTGATCGATGTTGTAGGTGCCGGCGGATCCGCAGCAGCGCTCGCCATCGCGGAGTTCGACGAGTTCCAGCCCGGCGATGCTCGCGAGCAGACGGCGAGGTTCGGCGTGAATCTGCTGTGCGTGGCACAGATGGCAGGCGTCGTGGTAGGCCACGCGGACCGGTGCTGCAAGTGACGGAGGCGGTGTTATCCCGGCGCGGTCGAGAAATACGGCGACATCGACCACGCGTTCGGCGAGCCTGCTCGCCACATCCTCATCGGGCTCGCCCGCAAAGGCGAGCGGGTACTCCTTCATGGCCGAACCGCAGCCGGCGGCATTGACGACGATTGCGTCCACATCGTCAGGAAAGGTGCGAAAGATCTGACGTGCGAATCCGCGCGCTGCCTCGACCTTGCCCGCATGCCAGGTCAAAGCGCCACAGCAACCCTGCCGCTCCGGCACGATGACTTCGATGCCATTTCGCGAAAGCACATCGGCCGTTGCCGCATTGATGGCTGGCTCCATAACGCGCTGGACACAGCCAGTCAGCAGTGCCACGCGCGCGCGGCGGGGGCCGACAGCCGGTATGCGGGCGGGGAGCCGTTCGGCTCTCGGTAGATGCTCGGGCGCGAGGTCGAGCAACGGACGGATCGCGCCGGGTGTGATCGGACGAAGAGCGCGGGCGATGCGAGCCGAGCGGACCGCGAAGCGGAATCGGGAAGGGTAAGGCAGAGTCTGCATCATGAGCCAGCGCCTGAATCGCTCGACCAGCGGCCGTCGAATCTGCGCGGCCGTGACCGAGCTGCGCTGATCCGCGGATTCCGCGCCCGATGACCCGGCGTGCCCTTGTCCCTCCGTGCGGGCGCGATACGGGAGCAGGAGATCGTGGTAGCGGACGCCTGACGGGCACGCCGTTTCGCACGCCATGCAGCCAAGGCAGCGGTCGATGTGGGGCTGAACCTGCGCAGGGTCGAGGTTCCCCTCGAGTGCTCCCTTCATGAGATAGATCCGCCCGCGCGGCGAATCCATCTCCTCGCCCAGCTCCTGGTACGTGGGGCAGGACGGCAGGCAAAAGCCACAGTGCACGCACGCGGTGACGGCGTCACTCATCGCGCGGCCCTGGGGGCCGAGTCGATCGATGGGGATGCTGTGTCGCACGCGGCACTCCGTCAGACCAGCGCTGGCAAGCGCTGGTGTGGATCGAGTGCAGCCTTGACGCGCCTGGCGAACGGCTCATCACGACCGTGCCGAACACCGAGGTACGGGAATGCGCCATCCAGCACGGCTGCGTTGTCGAGGCGTGTGTCACGGACGACCAGGCCGGTCCGACCCTGGAGATCGAGCTGCGTGAGCGGTTCGTCCACCGGCCAGGCCAGCCAGCATACATTGCCAGCCACGGAATACCGCCGTGGTACGTCGTGCCTGTCGAGACACGAGTCCAGAGGAACGATCTGGTTCAACGCAAGCGGCACCTTGATCAGCCAATGCTCAGGAATGACCCATGCGAAGGCGCTCTGCGCGAGCCAGTAGCGCGCATCGTCGTCGCCGTCGAGGATGTCGAATCTGCGCGCGGCCGCGAGGCCAACACGTTGGGCGTGATGGGGCAGGGAAGCGGCATCGCCGGCGAGGCGCAGGCAGAGCGTAGCGGGTGGCTCGAGGTCGAGCGCGTCCAGCTCGAGCGGGTGCCGGCCAAGGTCAGCCAATCGCGCCACGGCGTCCGGAAGGTCGTTGCAGGCGATGCGCAGAGTGCAACGAGCCTGCGGCGAGGGAAACACCTTGAAGGTGAGATCGACAAGGACGCCGAGGCGGCCCATGCTGCCGACAAGCAGTCTGGGCAGATCGAAGCCGGCCGCATTCTTGACGACCTTGCCGCCGCCGTGAACGAGCGTGGCGGTTCCGTCCACGAAGTGTACACCAATCACGAAATCGCGCAGACCGCCATAGCGCAGGCGGCAGGGTCCATTCACACCGGCCGCCAGCGTGCCGCCGATGGTCGCTCCATCGTCTGCGAGCGGAGGATCGAACGGCATGTACTGGCCGTTTGCGGCAAGCAACGCTTCGATGTCACGAAGACGTGTGCCAGCTCGTGCCGTGAACGTGAATTCGGCCGGCTCGTATTCGGTCACTCCGGTCAGACGAGTCATGTCGAGCCGGGCAGTGCCTGATCCAGGCGATCCACGCTCGGTCGCTCGAACGCCGCCGATGAGCGGGCGCTTCGTGCAAGCGCCGTGCGCAACAAGGCGATCGTACTCACGCATCGCCTGCACGATGTCGTCCGGATGTACGGGCGTGAGCGTGGTCATGATGGCCCGTTGCGCTCGGGCTGCCGCATCGTCTTCACCACGGAACACGGATGGGCCGTCATGAGCGTCATCGCGAGACGATGGCGCCGGCTGGCGCCGGCAAGGGGTGCGCGTCACCTTGGCCGCCGGCCGGGTCCGAAGCGGTTCGTTCCGGAAACATCTTGCCGCGGTTCGCGAGCTGGTGCGGGTCGACGGCCGCATGAATGCGGCGGAAACAGGCAATGTCATCCTCGTTGAACATGCGCGCCAGGAAAGCACGCTTCTCCATGCCCACGCCATGCTCGCCGGTGATCGATCCGCCGAGATCGATGCACAGATCGATGATGCGGGCTGCCAGGTGTTCGGCCCGTTCGAGTTCGCCCGCGCGCTGCCCGTCGTAAAGGATGAGAGGGTGCAGGTTGCCATCGCCGGCGTGGAACACGTTGGCCACGCGGATCCCGGCCTCATGCGCCATCTCGTCGATGCGGCGAAGTGCACGGCCGAGCGTGGTGCGCGGGACTACGCCGTCCTGTACGATGAAGTCGGGACTCAACCGGCCCACCGCTGAGAATGCGCTCTTGCGGCCTTTCCAGATGGTCGCGCGCTCGGCGGCAGATGTCGCGACGTGCACCGCGATCGCACCGGAATCGCGAATCAGCGCAGACAGACGCTCGCGCTCGGACGCAATCAGATCGCGCGCGCCGTCCAGTTCCACGATCAACACAGCCTTCGCGCCCGGCGGGTACTCGCTCTGCACGGCGGCGACGGCAGCCTCGATCGCCGCAGCGTCCATGATCTCGATCGCCGCAGGCAACAGACCGCTGGCTACGATGCGCGCGACCGCGTCGCCGGCCGCCTCCATGGTATCGTAACCGGCCAGTATCGTATGATACTCCTCCGCCGGAGGGAGCAGGCGCAGCGTGACTTCGAGCACGATCCCGAACAGCCCTTCACAGCCCGTGAACAGCGCCGTCCAGTCCGGACCGATGGACTCCAGACTGTCAGCGCCGAGCTCCACGAGTTCGCCATTCGCCAGCACGGCCTTCAACCCGAGCACATGATTCACCGTCATGCCGTACTTGAGGCAGTGCGCACCGCCCGAGTTGAACGCAACATTCCCGCCGATCGTGCACACCTGCTGGCTCGATGGATCCGGCGCGTAATGCAGCCCGTGCTCCAGCGCGGCGTGTGTGACCTGGAGATTGACCACACCGGGTTCGACGACCGCGATCCGACGGTCCGGATCGATCTCCAGAATCCGGTTGAGACGGTTCAATGCGATGACGATGCCATCGGCGACCGGCAGCGATCCGCCCGACAGACTCGTTCCACTGCCGCGCGCCACGAACGGCACCTGCAACTCATTGCACAGACGGACCGTGCGCACGACTTCGTCCGCCGATTCCGCGATCACGACCGCGCGCGGCCTCACCGCGAACGCCGTCAGCGCGTCTGACTCGAAGGCCGCGAGTTGCGCCGGATCGACAAGAACGCGATCGACTGGAACGATCTCACGCAATCGCGAAAGCAGCATCAGTCATCCGCTGCGGGTGCTCGCAACGTGCACCATGGCTCTTCTGCCGCCACGTCAACCAGCGGCGGGCCGGCGATCCGCGCCGGCGAAAGAATCGCAAGGAAAACCAGCGTATCGTCCCCAGCATTGTATGTCCCGTGCACCACGTCGCGCGGGATGTGTGCGCTGTCGCCAGAGCCCAGAATCCGTGTCTCTCGGTCCACCCATTGCTCCGCCGTTCCCTCGATCACGTAGATGATCTCCTCCATCTCCGGATGACGGTGAAACGCGTGTCCTTTCCCGGGCGGCATCCGCACCCGGACCAGAAGCAGATCCTCCGCTTCCGTCAGGCCAGGCCGGCAGAGCCATTCGTGCGGACCCCACGGCAACGATTCGACCTGTTGCTCGCGCGCGGTGACGAAACGCAGTCGCTGGTCGGCGCTCATGTCGGCGGTCCTCGCTGAGACTGAATCGCGTGCCAGCGGCCGGAGCGGGCCCACCGCACAAGGCAGAACATCCATCAGGGGCAGACATCGCAACGACGCATCGCTGGCCGGGTGGTCTGGCAAACGGCATTTCGTATACATTATACTCCCGTCCGGCTCGGGCGCCGTCAAGCGAAACGACGGATGAGCGGTCGAGCGGAGAGGCCGGCGTCGCGTCGAGACGGGGTGCTGGCGGATCGAATTCGGGCTTCGGGGGCCAGCCCCGTTTGCCCATCGCACCTCTGAACAAGGGCGCGAATCATGGCCTCACAGAGTGGGGAGGGGAAGGCGATTCACCGGAAGCGGTTGTTCACGGGGATCTGTCTGGCACTGATTCCGACCGGAGCGTCATTCGGGCTGGTGAGCAACGTGCTGGTGCAGATGAAGCAGCAGTTCATCCTGACAAACTACCAGGTGGGCCTGATCGCGGGTGCGGCCTTGTGGGGGATGGCGATCTCGCTGTTGGTGCTGGGTCCGCTGCTGGAAGGGTTCGGGCTGAAGAACGGGGCGCGGCTCGCGTTTGGGGGGCACCTGATCGGGTTGACTCTGCTGATCTCGGCCGTGCTGCGGGTGGGCGATCCATCGGCGTTCTGGATCCTGATGACGGGAGCCGCGATCCTGGCGATGGGGAACGGCATGATCGAGGTGACGGGCAACCCGCTGACTGCGGCGCTGTTTCCGGAGAGCAAGACCACGCGGCTGAATTATTTCCACGCGTTTTTCCCGATCGGCATCATAGCCGGGGGGCTGGCTGGATTCGTTCTGGACAACTGGGGCGGGCCGCTGGGATACTGGCCGTTTCAGATCGGCGTCGTGTACATCCCGGTGTTCATCTACGGTTATGTGCTGCTGCTGGAGCGATTCCCGAAGACAGAGAACGCGGAAGCGGGCATTCCGGTCGGAGAGATGTTCCGATACACGCTGACGCATCCGCTGTTTCTGCTGATGCTGGCGATGATGGCGATCACGACGTCGCTCGAGCTGGGGCCGATGCGCTGGATCCCGGCGGTTCTACAGGCGGTGGGGATGCACGGGATTCTGGTGCTGGTGTGGATCAGCGGGTGGATGGTCGTGCTGCGTCTGCTGGCGAGCGGGTTCGTGGAACGTCTGTCACCACCGGGAATGCTGCTGTCGGCGGCGATCCTCACGGGCAGTGGTCTGTTCCTGATGAGCTTTGTGACGGGGCTGTGGTCAGCCCTCGCGGCGGCGACGGTTTTTGCATGGGGAGTCGCGTTCTTCTTCCCGACGATGGTGGGCACGGTGAGCGAGCGGATGCCGAAGACGGGATCGCTGGGGATCGTGTTGACGGCTGGCGTCGGGCTCGGCATGGCGGGTGCGCTGGGCGTGCCGCTCATGGGCAAGCTGGCCGATGGCTATCTGGCGGAGGAACTGCCGGCGGCGGAGACAGCGGCGGTTCTCCAGCAGGTGGATGAGCAGTTCCCCGCGTACATCGAGAGAGCACAACAGACAACCGATCTCTCGCAGCTTGGATACCGCGGAAGCGAAGTCCGTGATGCGCTCGACGCGACCGGAACGGCACTGGCGGAGTACGCATCGAGCGGAACGATCCAGAACGATGCGACGGCGAACGCGCTGCGCGCCGTGGTTGCGACGGCAATTCCGGATGAGCCGCTGGTCGGCGAAGCGAATGCGATTCTGCAACCGGCAGAGGCGTCGGGCGGCCAGAAGTCGTTCCGTTACGTGGCACCGGCGGCGCTGGTACTGATCACGGTTTTCGGTGCGATGTACTTGAATGATCGGCGGCGAGGCGGGTATCGGGCGGTTCGGCTCGAGCATGTCCGCGAGACGGTCCCGGCGGGATGATGCCGGGTTGACGCCGGGCCGGCTGGTGGCGGTGGGCGGAGGCGGGAAACGGTGAGGCTGAACGCACAGAGAGCGAGTTTTTTCATGACTGAGATCCGGAATACGATGCTTCCCGGCCGATGGGTGGGCGCATGGCTCATCGTTCTGCTTGGCATGTCCGCGCCCCCCCTGGCGCTGAACGCGCAGGCGCCGGATGGCGGCCGGCTCAAGGTCCTCTTCCTCGGGGACAACGGACACCATCGCCCATCGGCGAGGGCCAAGGAGATCCTGCCCGCACTGGCGTACAACGGCATCGATCTGTTCTACACGGATGAGCCGTCGGCTCTCGACGACGAGACGCTGGATCGGTACCACGCGCTCGTCCTGTACAACAACCAGCCAGAAATCTCGCCTGAAGAGCAGGCTGCGCTGTTCGGTTTTGTCGAGGACGGCGGCGGTCTGGTGGTGCTGCACAGTGCGTCCGCATCGTTCCAGAACTCGGAAGCGTTCATCCGACTGGTTGGTGCAGCGTTCAAGAGTCACGGGACGGGGACGTTCAGCGCGGTTCGATTGGAACCGGATCATCCCGTTCTGCACGGTGTGCCGGCATTCGAGACGTGGGACGAGACGTACGTGCACACGAAACACAACCCGGATCGAACCGTGCTCGAAGTGCGGCGGGAAGATGGTCACGACGAGCCGTACACGTGGGTGCGGGACTATGGCAGCGGGCGTGTTTTCTACTCGGCGTGGGGGCACGATGAGAGGACGTGGACCAACGCAGGGTTCCAGCAATTGGTTGCACGCGCGATCAAGTGGACGTCGGGGGACTGGGCACTGACGCAGACGTTGGCAGAGCCGGCGCCAGAGGTCACGCAACTCGAAGTCGGGCTGCCGATCTATGAACGGCCGCCCGCGCCGTGGAACACACTTGCAGGCATGGTGGACACGGCGCAGGCCGCGCTCGAGCCGGACGCATCGTACGCGCTGATGACGGTTCGCCCCGGCTTGCACGTCGAGCCCTGGGCGGCGGAGCCGCTGATTCAGAACATCATCGACTTCACATGGGACGCGCGCGGGCGGCTGTGGGTCATCGAGACGGTCGACTATCCGAACGTCGTTCTGCCCGAGGGCCAGGCCGGGCACGACCGCATATTGATCCTGGAAGATGCGGACGGCGATGGCAGAGCAGACGCGAGCAGGGTCTTTGCCGAAGGGCTGAACCTCGCCACGAGCCTCGTGTTCGCCAACGGCGGCGTCATTGTCGGACAGGCGCCGCACATGCTGTTCTTCAAGGACACGAATGGCGACGACAAGGCCGACGAGAAGACGATTCTGTTCACGGGTTGGCCGCGCGATGACACGCATGGCACGATCAGCAATCTGCGTTATGGATTCGACAACCAGGTGTGGGGGTCGGTCGGTTATAACGGATTCCGTGGCACCGTGGGCGGCGTTCGCTTTGGCCGCGGCTCGGATGAGGTCTCGATGGGCGCTGGCTATTTCCGCTTTGCACCCGACGGATCATCGCTCGATTACGTAGCCCGCACGAGCAACAACACGTGGGGTGTGGCGTTCACCGAAGATGGATACGTGTTCGGCTCGACGGCCAACCGGAACGCCAGCAACTTCGTGCACATACCCGGCCGTTACTATCGCGAACTGATCGGGCAGACGCCGACGCTCCAGACGATCGCGGACCGCCAGGATGTATACGCCCTGCGCAACATCTTCCAGGTCGACCAGTTCGGGATGTACACGGCGGGGTCGGCGCATGAGGTGTACACGGCGCGTGCGTTCCCGCGCGAGTACTGGAACCGCATGGCGTTCGTGACAGAACCTACGGCGCACGTCGTCGGTATGTTCGAACTGAGCCAGAACGGCAGCGGGTTCCGTGCCGAGAATCGCTGGAACCTGATGGCCAGCCGCGACGGTTGGCAGGCGCCGGTGCAGGTGAAGGTCGGGCCGGATGGCGCGGTCTGGGTCTCGGATTTCTACTCGCTCGTCGCGCAGCACAATCCCACGCCGGAAGGCATGGAACTTGGCGAGGGAAATGCGTACGAGACGCCGAACCGGGACAAGGTGCACGGGCGCATCTATCGCATCGTTGCCAATGACGCACCAGCACCGGGCACGACACGGCTCGACAATGCGACGCCACAGCAACTCGTGGCCGCACTCGCGGACGACAATCTGTTCTGGCGGCAGACTGCGCAGCGACTGCTGGTCGAGCGCGGACAGACCGATGTCGTACCGGCACTCATCGAAATGCTGAACGATCCAACGATCGACGAACTCGGTCTGAATCCGGGCGCGCTGCACGCGCTCTGGACGCTCGCTGGACTCGGTGCGATCGGCACCAGCTCGGAGGGCACGGAAGCCGCGCGCCGCGCATTGAGCCATCCGTCGGCATCGCTGCGGCGCGCTGCGCTGATGATCCTGCCACGCGACCAGCGCCTGATGGACGACATCTTTGCCGCCGGCATGTTGCCCGACCGCACCTCGCCGACCGCAGTCGAGTATACCGTTCCCAACGCTCTGCTCGAGGACGCGGATGGCCAGGTCCGGCTCACGGCGTTACTGACACTCTCGGAGTTGCCCGCGTCCGAACGGGCGGCCAGTGCGATCGTCGCTCTGATCACCGTGCCGCGCAATGCACGCGACAGGTGGCTGCCGGATGCGGCAGCGATCGCCGGCGCGAAGCAGGGCCCGAACGTGGCCCTCTCGCTCTTGAACAGCCAGCCGCTCGCCCGCGATACTGCGTACCTGACCGGGCTCGGAACCGCAGTGCGGTTGATGGCGCATTCGTTCGCGACGCAGGAGAACACGGCTGCCGTGGTTGCGCTGCTCGAAGCAGTGCCCCAGGCGAATCCGCTGATCGCGAACGGCGTGCTGATCGGCATCGTTGGCGAAGCGCCGGATGACGAAGGGCGGCAGCGGCGAGGGCCCGGCGGTTGGCCCGAGGAATCACCGCCAACACTGACCGCGGAACAACGGAGCGCACTCGCGGCCGCCGGCCGCGCCGCATCGCCCGAGTTCGCCAATGCATTCGAACGCATTGCGGCACGCTGGGGTATGCCGGGGCTGTTCGGAACGCGCTGATATGCGGAACGCTCGTTTCCGGGGCTGGTTTCCGGGGCTGGTCTCTGGTTGTACTGCGGGAAGGGAATCGACGTTTCTGAGGCTGCATGGCTTTTGAAGGGAAGCAAAGGATGCGAAGCATGAAGGGAAGGGATGCGGATCGTGAACGGATGCGGCGAGGAACCGGGACCCGGTGCATCGCGCTGGCGGGAGTCCTGCTGGCGGTGGGATGGCCTTCGTACGGGCAACTGACTCCGCGGTCGCCTTCGTACGGGCAACTGACTACGGGGTCGCCTTCGTACGGGCCAGTGCCTTCGTCTGCGCCGCGTGGTTCGATCGGAGAACGGGTAACGCCAGCGTATCGGGCCGATCCAGGCACGCCCGCCGACACGACGATCCTGATTCACACGTCGGGTACGAACCTAGAATTCATGCCGTCGCGTATCTCCGCGAAGCAGGGAACGCGCGTGACTGTCCGCTACGTGAACGAAGGGACTCTCCCGCACAACTTCGTGGTTGTGAAAGCGGAAGATGATATTGCCACGCTCGGGCGCGCTGCGTTCAAGGCCCAGGACACGGACTACGTCCCCCTCGAGCACGAGTCGCTGATGATCGCACACAGCGAACTCGCGACACCTGGCGAAACCGTCGAGGTCACCTTCGAGATGCCGCCGGCCGGAGAGTACTTCTTCGTGTGCCTCTACTCCGGACATTACAACATGATGGTGGGTACGCTGCGGTCGCTCAAGTGAACGGCCGCGGACGACTCGAGTTGCATCGATGCGGTGAACGAACACCGGCCGATCGAAGCGAGCGCCATGTCAGTTGAGCCCGTCTCTCGCCGCTTCGCCCTGAAGCAGTTGGGGATCGCCGGCACAGGGATGTTGTTTGCCGGCCGGATCCGCGGCGAGACGGCACAGATCGTCGTCGCCGGGCAGCGCGTCGAGATCGCCATCTGGTCGCTCAGTCCTGCAACAGTGCGCATTTCGGTGTGCCCGCTCGAACAGGGCACCGCATTGCCCGTACCGGGCACCGGCGCCCTCGTCGAGGAATCGGGCGGAACGCGGGCGGCCGCCGGACTCGAGGCGGAAGATGTCGCGCGCGTGCGTGCGGGCGACCTCATGGTTCGCTTCACGGACTCGCCGCCGACGTTGTGGATCGAGACGCCGGGTGGTGAACGGATTCAGCAGTTCACCATGGATGCAGTGAAGCCGGGGTTGTCGTTCCTGCTGGGCAGCGGCCCGCTGCTCGGCTTCGGCGAGGGTGGTGCGCAGTTCGATCGCAGGGGCGCGGTCGATTCCATGCGCAACGGGCAGGGCGCGCGCAGCACGGGTCCGGGTCCGTATCGCCTCGATACGCACGGCACACGAGCACCGGTCCAGTGGCTGATCGGCACGCAGGATGGCTGGGCTTTTTTTCTGCACCAACCCTACGGCAGCTTCGATCTGAGCGGCGAGGAAGGCCGGTTCACGCCGCGCGAGGAAACGCCGCTACCGCTCGATCTCTTCGTGATCCGATCGACCGATCCGAAGACGATTCTGCGCGAGTATGCCCGCATTACGGGCCTGCCCGAGATGCCGCCACGCTGGGCATTCGGTTACATGCAGTCGTCGCGCACGCTCGCCGGCCCGGATGAGATCCTCGGCGTCGCACGCACGTTCCGCGAGAAGAATCTGCCGTGCGATGCACTCATCTACCTGGGCACCGAGTTCGCGCCATCGGGTTGGAACACGAGAAACGGCGAATTCACCTGGCACACCGCCAATTTCCCCGAGCCCGAACGCATTCTCGAACAACTGCACGACCAGCATTTTCGCGTGATTGTGCACATCGTGATCGAGGGTCGCACGCTCACCGGTAGCGTGCACGATGCCTGCACCGCCGAACCGCTTCCGCCCGGCCGCACCGAGGATGACCGGTGGCCGCCCGATCGCCAGGTCGCCTGCTACTGGCCAGCGCACAAACCCCTCATGGACGCGGGCGTCGATGGATTCTGGCCGGATCAGGGCGACGGCTTCGACGGACCGTCTCGCCTCAACCGCCATCGCATGTACTGGGAAGGCATGCAGCTCGATCGACCCGGCCAGCGACCTTTCGCGCTGCATCGCAACGCATCGCCCGGCGTGCAACGCTTCGGTGGCTTCATCTGGTCAGGCGATCCGCGCAGCCGCTGGGAAACCCTCGCCACTCACGTCGCCGTCGCCATCAATACCGGGCTGTCCGGCTTCCCGTACTGGGGCAGTGACATCGGTGGCTTCAATCCCACTGACGAATACACGGGTGAGTTGCACGCGCGATGGTTCCAGTTCGGCGCGTTCTGCGCGAGCTTCCGCGCTCACGGCCGCAACTGGCATCTCAAGCTGCCGTGGGGGTGGAACGGTGGCGATGGCGGTCCCTTCGAAGCCCGTGATTGGCGCGCCAATCCGGCCGAGCTGAACAACCCCGCAATCGAGCCCATCCTGCGCAAATTCCTCGAGCTGCGTTACCGCCTCATGCCGTACCTCTACACAGCCGTGCGCCAAACGCACGACACAGGACTCCCTCTCATGCGCGCGCTCTGGATTCACGATCCCGCCGACGAGGTCGGCAACGCGCGCGGCGATGAGTACCTGTGGGGGCCCGATCTGCTCATCGCACCCGTCACCCGACCCGCTGCGACCAGGCGGAGCGTCTACCTCCCGCGCGGCGACTGGTTCGACTTCTGGACCGATCTGCGCGTGACCGGCGGCCGCACCCTCGACCGCGACGTCGATCTCTCCATAATCCCGATTTACGTCCGCGCCGGTACCGTCCTGCCTCTCGCGCCCGTTCACCAGTACGCCGGCGAGGCCACTCACGAACCACTCTCCCTCGTCGTTTACCCCGGCTCTTCCCGCACCTCCTTCCTCTACGACGACGATGGCATCAGCTTCGCCTATCGCGACGGTGCCTTCATGCGCCTTGCCATGGACTGGAACGATGCCGAGCGACGGCTTCGACTCTCGCTCGTGCCCGGCTCTCGCATGATGCCACCATCCCCACGATCGCTTCTCGTAAGGCTGGCTGGTACGGAGACACTCCATCCGGTTGCGTTCTCTGGCGAGGACGTCGAGATCCGGCTGTAGACGGGATCCAATCGGGCGAGGACCAACCCCATAAAACGCGCCGAGCAATTGAATCGTGACAACTTGCCGCGGTTGTGGGTTGGGGTATACTTTATACAGCGCATACTTTATACGGGCACCGGCGCAGCTGCACCGGCTGTGCACAACGCCAGTCGAGAGCTGTACGCCGCGCTCGCTGAAGCAGGGGGCTCACCCGCAGCGAAGGAGCGACGTCGCCCGAGGCTGTTCGGGGCGGGGCGCCGATTGCGGCTCGGGCTCGCGTTCGATCCAGCATCGCCGCGAAAGGGCCGGGGCGAGCCATCCCTGCGTCGTGGCCAGGCCGATTGGATTCGCGCCAAACGCTGGAGGTGTTCGTGAGTGGACGCCAGGGAGCTTATGGAGAGGAGGCCGGCGCCAGCCGTGCCTCCGCAGAGGACCGACCGAGCCGAGCGGGCTCAACCCATCCAGTCTCAAATCCTGAAGTCTCGATTCCTGTCTCGATTCCTGAGCGGGTTCCCGCTCGCGCGATGAACCCCATCCCACAGCAGAGAGAAGGCAAGATGCGAACCTGGATCGCAGGAATGACGATCGCGGCGGCGTTCGTGCTGGTGAGCGCGGCTCCGGCATGGGCGCAGGCGGCCGCGCAGACGACGGGCACGATAGCGGGGACGGTGCTCGACGAGGAGACGCAGCGCCCGCTGTTGGGCGCGCAGGTGAGCATACCCGGTACGAGTCTGGGCGCGCTGGTGGACAGGGACGGGCGGTTCACGGTTTCGGGGGTTCCAGCGGGCGAAGCGACAGTACGTGTGGAGCGGATCGGGTATGGTGCAAACGAGCAGACAGTGACGGTGCCGGGTGGCGGTACGGCGGTCGTGAATTTTGCGTTACAGCCGCAGGCCGTATCGCTCGAGGAGTTGGTGGTCGTGGGCTATGGGACGCAGCGGCGGGAGGATCTGACAGGTGCGGTGTCAAGCGTCACATCGGACAAGTTCATCCAGGCGCCTGCACGGGATGCGGCGTCGCTGATTGCGGGGAAGATCGCGGGTCTCTCGGTGACGAGCCCGAGCGGGGATCCGAGGGACGGAACCGAGATCATGCTGCGCGGGGTGACGACGATTAACGGGCCGCGCAATCCGCTGATTCTGGTCGATGGAGTGCCGGGCGGTCTGGAGACGGTGGCGCCGCAGGACATCGAGTCGATCGATGTGCTGAAGGACGGATCGGCGGCGGCGGTGTACGGTTCGCGTGCATCGAATGGTGTGATCTTCATCACGACGAAGAAGTACCAGGGTGGTTCGCCGACCATCCGGTACGAAGGCTATGCGAGCTATCAGACGCTCTACAACCAACCCGACTTCCTCGATGCAGTCGACTACCGGCGATTGATCGGCGAAGGTTTCGATTTCGAAGATCTTGGCTCATCGACCGACTGGCAGGATCAGGTGCTGCGCAATCCGATGAGCTACAACCACAACCTCACCATCACGGGCGGCGCGTCGAACACGAATTATGTGGCCTCGTTGAGCTACGAGAACGGGCAGGGCATCTTCGAGCGCTCGAACAACCGCGAGCTGACGGGCCGTGTGAACGTTGGCCACACGATGTACGACGGGCGGCTCCAGGCGGATCTCAACCTGCTGACGCGGGTTGAGAACTTCTTCACGGGCCCGAACTACGACTATGCGTGGCGGCAGACTCTGATCCGGAATCCGACGGATCAGGTCAGGGATGATGCGGGCGCATGGCAGGAGCGTGGCACGTACTTCTACACGAACCCTGCGGGTCTGATCAACGAGGACAACGGCGAGCAGGAGAATCGCAGCCTGCGCAT
Organism: Longimicrobiales bacterium; assembly: GCA_050732695.1. Classification (GTDB taxonomy): domain Bacteria; phylum Gemmatimonadota; class Gemmatimonadetes; order Longimicrobiales; family RSA9; genus JBFFZF01. The sequence goes on from JBOHRL010000012.1 coordinate 32,362, forward strand.
GCACGGCACGCTCACGTTCCGGCCGCTGGACAATCTGCGGCTGTCCCTGCTGGGCGGCACGGAACGCGGCTCGTCGATCCGGGGCAGTGCGACGACGTTCCGGCACGTGAACACGACACAGTCCGGCCAGAACGGGACGGCATCACGTTCGACGGATTCGGATGTGGACCGCATTCTCGAGGTGACAGGCACGTATCTGAACAACATCAACGGTCACGACTTCACACTCCTGGGTGGGTACAGTTACCAGGATTTCGTGGACGAAGGGTTTTCGACGAGCACGTTCGATTTCCCGACGGATCTGTTCGGTTACAACCAGTTGCAACGCGGCAACGCGTTGAGTGAAGGCGAAGCGAACATCAGCAGCAACAAGGAATCGTACAAGGTCATTGGTTTCTTTTCGCGTCTGAACTATGACTGGAACAATCGCTTCCTGCTGATGGGCAGCCTGCGCTACGAGGGGAACTCGCGGTTCGGCGCTGATCACAAGTGGGGGCTCTTCCCGGCGGTGTCGGCGGGCTGGCGGCTCAGTCAGGAGAGCTTTCTCCAGAACTCGACGTGGATCGATGACCTCAAGCTTCGCGCGGGGTACGGCGTCACCGGGATCGCGCCCGGGGATTCCTATCTGTCGCTCACGAGCTACGACTATGGCGCGCGTTTCCTGTATGACGGCCGCTGGGTTCAGGGGATCGAGCCGTCGCGCAATCCGAACCCGGATCTGCGCTGGGAACGCAAGGAGGAGATCAACGTCGGAGTCGATTTCTCACTGTTCGACTTCCGCCTTGCAGGCAGCCTCGACGTGTACCGGCGTGATACGCGCGACATGCTGTACCAGTACTCGGTTCCGGTGCCGCCGTACCTCGAGAACAGCATCCTGGCCAACGTCGGCCACATGCGGAACCGCGGGATCGAGGCGCAGTTGACCTATGATGTCGTGCGGGCGTCGGATCTGCGCTGGACGACGAGTGCGAACTGGTCGACGAATTCGAACCGGCTGGTGAGCCTGTCGAACGATGTATTCCAGCCGGAAGATGACTGGTTCACCGCCGGCTACACGGGCGAACCGATCCAGCTGCCGACGCATCGTGTCGATATTGGCGGCCCGATCGGCAACTTCTACGGTTTCGAGTCCGTCGACATCGACGAGAACGGCGAGTGGATCGTCCTGAACAGCGAGGGCGAGCAGATCTCGATCAACGATGTGTCGGAGGACGACCGTCGCATTCTGGGCAACGGCATCCCCGACCACTACGTGGCGTGGAACAATGCCGTCCAGTTCAGGAACATCGACCTGAGCGTGAACATGCGCGGTGCATTCGGGCACCAGATCCTCAACTTCCAGCGCATGTTCTACGAGAATCCATCGATCCTCGAGTACAACATGCTCGAGACGGCGTTCGACCCGGTGTACGGCAAGCGCACCGTGGACTACGACCTGTCGTACGTCAGCTACTACATCGAGGACGGCGACTACTGGAAGGTCGACAACGTCACGCTGGGCTACACGTTCGATACGAACTCGTTGCCGTTGATGTCGAATGTTCTGTCGGGTGCGCGGATCTACGTGTCCGGCCGTAACCTGCTGACATTGACGGGCTACAAGGGGCTGGATCCGGAAGTCAGCTTGAGCGGGCTGGACCCCGGAAACGATTTCCGCGACAAATACCCGACGACCCGCTTCTTCACGGCGGGCGTCAGTGTAACGTTCTGAGGAAGGAGATCGACGCTCATGAGGTACGCAATCGGTCGCGCAGCTCTGTTCGTGCTGGGGCCTCTCGCGTTCGGTGCCCTTTCCTGCACGGACCTGACGGAGGTGCCGTACGAGGAGATCACGGAGGAGAACTTCAATCCGACGGGCGACGACATCGGGTCGCTCCTCGCACCGGCCTACACACCGCTGCGCCAGGTGTGGATGGGCTGGTACGGCAATCTGGATTTCCAGGAAGAAACGGCGGATGAGTTGATCACGCCCGTCCGGCCGAATGGCTGGTACGACGGCGGTACGTACATCCGCCTGCACGAACACCGGTGGACGTTCACACAGGGCCAGCCGAACTCGCTCTGGGGCCGCGCCTTCAACGGGATCAACTCGGCGAACCGGGTCATCTACCAGATCGAATCCGGTATCGTCCCGGTCGAGGAGGATGTCAAGCCCGGCCTGCTCGCAGAGCTACAGGCGCTTCGCGGGTACTACTACTTCCTGCTGCTCGACAACTTCGGCAACGTGCCGATCGTCACGGACTTCACATCGGAAGAGCTGCCGCAGCAGAACTCGCGACAGGAAGTGTACGACTTCGTCGTCGAACAGCTGACGTCCTCGATTCCGAACCTGTCCGACGAGGCCGGCGAGAGCACGTACGGCCGCATGAACCAGTGGGCGGCAAAGGCGTTGCTCGCCCGCGTGTACCTGAACGCGGAAGTCTACACGGGCACACCGCAGTACAACAACGTGATCGACGTCACGCAGGACATCATCGATTCGGGCAACTATGCGCTCGAAGCGGAATACCGAACCCCGTTCTCGAGGAACAACGACAACTCGGCCGAGCTCATCTGGGCAGTGCCGTACGATCAGGTGAACGCTGGCGGCAGCAACTTCCACATGAAGACACTCAAGCCGGAACTGCGTTTCGTCTTCGGCATGCAGGCTCAGCCGTGGGGCGGCAGCGCATCGAATCCGCAGTTCATCGATACGTACGATGTGGATGATTCGCGCCTCGCGGACACGTGGCTGATGGGTCCGCAGTTCGATCCGCAGGGGCGGGGCTACGACTTCGTCCAGCACGTGCCATCGATCACGGACACCGAGTTCAACAACGGGTTCCCGGTCTGGAAGTACGAGATCTATGCCGGCGAGACCGGTTCGTCCGACGTCGATTATCCGATTTTCCGGTATTCAGAAGTGCTGATGTTGCAGGCCGAGGCACTGCTGCGGACCGGCCAGGCGGCGGGGGCCGCGGCGCTGGTCACGCAGGTGAGACAGCGCGCATTCGCAGACACGGATCCGGCCAAGGCAACGGTGACGGCCGCCGATCTCACGCAGGGCAGCTCGTACAACTACGGCTGGTACGACACAGACGGGATCGTGAAGACAGGACCCGGCGGCAGCCCGGTCACGGATGGCGGTGCCGACATCCAGTACGGCCGTTTCCTCGATGAGCTGGGCTGGGAGTTCGCGGCGGAAGGCCATCGCCGGACGGATCTCATCCGATTCGGCGTCTTCACCACCAAGAGCTGGTTCAACCACAATCCCAACGGAGACTTCCGGACGATCTTCGCGATCCCGGAGGGCGCGATCAGCACGAACTCGAATCTTTCGCAGAATCCGGGATACTGACGGTGGAAGCGAGGACGCGGAGTCGCCAGAGATCGTGACTCCGCGTCTTCCACGGAAGTACGGGCCGCAACGCTGCGCTGGGGGCTGACCAGGCGCGCTGTGGCCTCGGCCCGAGCTGCCGTCGGCGAGGTGGCGGTGGTAGATTGGTTGCATGACGTCCGGATCGCGAGTGCGGCCGGGTGGTTCTGAAGTGGAGGGAGGCAGCGATGTGGAGAACTGCCGCGGCCACGGCCGCACTGAGTTGCGGCCTGGTTCTGGTTCCTGCGTGTGGCGGGTCGGGTCCGTCGGAACAGCCCAGTCCTCGGGAGTTCCCGGCCGGATACGCGACGCAGACCGAAGAAGATGCGACAGGATCGGTCGAATCGCTGCCGGCGAGCAAGCTGGGAGACCGACACGTCGACAGTATCGAAGAGTTACTCCAGGGCCGCGTGCCCGGCCTCCAGGTCATTCGTCTTCCGAACGGTGACATCTCGCTGAAGATCCGCGGTGTCACGAATTCGCTGATGGGCGAGGGTGAGCCGCTGCTGGTGATCGACGGGATGCCGGTTTCGGAAGGCAACCTGAGCGGAGCGCTTCGCAGCCTCAAGCCTCACGAGATCCATAATATCCAGGTACTGAAGGACGTAGGTTCGACGTCGGTGTATGGTATGCGCGGCGCGCACGGCGTCATCCTCATCACGTTGAAGCGCAGCTGAGCTTCGAGGCCGGATCGAGAACCATCGTACGTGCCGCATCGCGCTTCATTCGCAGGCCGGGGGTGAAGCCGGTCGCGGCACTCGTTTTTGGCATGTCCGCGCTGGCCGGTTGTACGGAAGCTGCACCTTCCCTGAGGCCGACCTTCGAGCCTGTCTTTCCACCTCTCGAAGGCGATCTGATGACCATCTCGTCGCCCGATCTGATCGATCTCACGGGCGACGGCGTTCTGGACATCGTGTTTGGCACGGGCGTCGACCGGCTGACACCGGAAGGCACGTTCTCAGCCGAACCGGCAGTCTCCGGTTACGTGACAGCCGTCTCGGGCGCGACGAATGAAGTGCTGTGGTCGGTGCCCAACCCGCGCGACGCGTTCACGACGCCGCGGTTCGCAAACCTGGATCGCGATTCGGTTCCGGATGTCATCATGGGCGGTCGTGAAGGCGCCTTCAGCGCGTTCAGCGGTGTTGATGGTGCGCTGCTCTGGCGTGTCGCGCCGTCCGCCATCGCGGAAACGCCGGTCCCCTACAATTTCACGACACCGGCGCTGATCCGCGACGCGAACGCCGACGGCATCGCCGATCTCGTTGTGACGTACGGCGGCGATGCGACACGGCCCGCGCAGGCACAACGCGACCCGGGGTACGTGGCTGTGGTCTCGGGCGCTGACGGTGCCATACTCGCCGTGAGCGCGACACCGGATGGCAACGAGACGTACTCGTCACCGGTCGTGTACACGAGGCCGGACAGCGCCGAGTGGTTCATCTTCGGGACCGGCGGCGAGAGGCACGGCGGCACGGCGTTCCGCGCGCCGCTCGCAACACTCCTATCCGGGACGTTTCCGCGGAGAGTCGAGCAGCTCATCGCGCCGGGAACCAAGGGAGTGATGGCGCCGGCCGTCCTCGTCGACCTGACCGATGACCATGAGCCGGACATCGTCATCAGTACCTTCGACGGGCGGTTGCTCGCCGTCGACGGCGCATCAGGCGGACTGCTCTGGGAGCAGACGGCGACGAACGAGGAGTCGTATCACCCGGCGGCGGTGGTGCGCCTCGGCGGCGCGCGGACCGGTCTCTTCGTTTCTCGCGGGATCGGCGTATTCCCGCGTTATGCGGGCAGCGTTCATCGTTTGTACGACGCGGCGGACGGTCGAATCCTCTACGAGTATACCGATCCGTACTATCCGGCCGGCGCACCCCTCGCCGTCGACCTGACTGGCGACGGCATCGACGAACCGTTCTTCTTCTCCGAACGATACCCGTCCGCGCACGGCGCGCGCATCCACATCCTGCGGCTCCCATCGGACAGCCTGATCACGCACGACGTGGCAACGAACTTCTGGAGCACACCCGTGATTGCCGACGCGCGCGGCGCAGGGACACTGGAGCTGATCGGGCTCTCGTGGCTCCAGAAAGAGACCTTCGGTCCGCCCGGCTGGCGCGATCTGCGCTGGCAGTTGCTGCGCATGGACCTCGGCGTCGAGGCGCCGTCATTCCGTGGCTGGGCCGGCTATATGGGGACGAACGCAGACGGGATCTACCGCCGGCCTCCCGCCCGGCGTTGACGGACCAGGGGCGGGCGACGCCAAGCGCTTTCAGTCGAACGTGATCGAGGCGCGAGTGCCATCGAAATCGATCGTCCTCGTCTCGCCGCCCGGCATCAGGAGAATCCGGAGTGAAGCGGGCGGCGGCGGCTGCGGACTGGCCGCATCGCGTTCGATGGTCAGGCGGCGCGCGGCGTCATCCCAGTGCAGGCGAGTGAATGAATACTCGTCCCGCTCGTAAGCGAGAGAGATGCCGTCGTCCTGGTACCAGCGTGCATCGCCATTGCGTCCGGTATAGACACGAAGCGTGAGCGGGTCAGACACGGTCTCACCCGTGTACTGGCGGACGGGATCGAGGGGCAGAATCGTGCCGGCGCGTACGTAGATCGGCATGGTGGCGAGATCGACCTGACGCGTGATTTCGCGGCGGCCGGTCATGTGCTCGCCGGTCCAGAAGTCGTACCAATCACCGGCGGGCAGGTAGAGCGAGCGTTCGGAGGCGCCCTTCGTGTAGACGGGCGCGATGAGCAGGTCACGGCCCCAGAGGTACTGATCGTCGCGGCGGACGGCCTCCATATCGTCGGGATAGTGCAACCACATCGCACGCATGGGCGGCATGCCGGTCTCGTACGTCTCGCGCACGAGCGAATAGTTGTACGAGAGGAGGCGATAGCGGAGTTGAAGATACTGGCGGGCGATGGGTTCGACGAGGCCGTTGCGCAGCTCGGCGGGATTCGGGTAGCCCTTGGCGAACGCGTCGGAGAAGCGGTCCACTTCGGCGGGGCCCAGTTGCGCAGTGTTCCAGCCCCATGGCAGTCGCAGGTGCCACGCACGGCCGTGCGAACGGAATGATGTGCAGAACGCGGAGAACTGGAACCAGCGGATGTACAGTTCTCCGGTAAGCTCGACGGAAGGTAGGAATCCGCCCGTGTCGGACCCCCAGAACGGCGTCAGACTCACGACATGATTGAGCCCGACGGCAATCTGGGTGCGCAGCGTTTCCCAGTAGCTGTCCGTGTCGCCAGACCAGATGAACCCGCCGAACCGATGGGCGCCGCTGTAACCGGTGCGGTGCAGGCTCCACGGTCGCACGTCGGGCCGGCTGGCGAGTGGTCCGACGCGATACATCCGGTGGCGGGTAACCCGGGATTCCATACTGTTGTTCTCACCGCCGTCCGGCCACCATGCGTCTGCGCCCATGGCGAGGACCGGTTCGTGACGCCGCCATACGTTTGCGATATGCGATGAGTCTGCTGGATCGACCGTTGACTCGTTCGTGGAAGTGCCATGAAGCCCTCGGGGCGCGCCGTACGTGTGCAGGATGACCTTCAGGTCGAGCGCGTGCAGCTCATCGAGGACGCGGCCGGGGTCATCGAACGCAGTCGCGTTCCACTCGAACGAACCGTGGCCGCGGTTCCAGCCGACGGGTGAGAAGCCGGTCCCGAGGTAGATGACGGCATCGACCGGAAGTTGTCTGGTTCGGAAGTTGCGCGCCACGGCCAGAACCTGCTCGGAGCCTTCGAGAGTGCGATGCGACTGCATGTACCCGAGTGCCCACCTCGGCGGCATGGGCGTGTGCCCCGTAATGAGCGCATACTCGGACAGTGCCTGCGCCGGTTCGTCCCACGCGATCAGAAAGAGTCGGAGCGGAACCGTACGGGCGCTGTCGGCTGGCTGGAATACGGCGGGTTGATCGCGCAGATCGAAGACATTGCCAGCGTGGATCGGCTGGTGGATGAACATCGCCCAGCCATCGACACCAATGAGCATGGGTGCGGCAATGCGCGAACCATGGGTCGGCCGCTCGTACGCGCCCCACCCATCGCGCATGGGCACGCGATGGCCTCGCCGGTCGAACTGCGGCCCACCCTCGCCGAGGCCGAATACCGGCTCAGGCGTGCGAAAGCCCACACTTCCGTCAGCGCCTGGCCATGAGAGCGACTGCACGAGCGATCCATCGGAGCGGCGCAGTGCGACGGTCAGCGGCGACGCGCGGATCTCGAGCGTCATGTCGCCCACCGAGCGCTCGACCGGCGCCGCCAGCGTGCGCCCGCTCCACAAGGGCTCACGCGGGTAATCGATCAGGATCTGCGATGCGGGCGGCTCGATCGCGACACCGTTGCTACCGATCGGGGCGATGAGGATCTCGACCGTGTGATCCGACACACGGAAAACGGATAGCTCAGCCTCCGAACCCGCATACCGGATCGACTGCGCATGTGCCGGTGGCGCCGGTCCGCTGAACGTGAACAGGCAGACAGCCGCCGACAGGGGCCTGAGCGAGCGGCAGCCAGCTACGCGGCGGCGGCGATCGCTCACCCTCAACGACCACGAACGAGGTGACACGCTCGGCTGCAACCAGATCATGATCCACCCTGCTGACGAGTGCACGGGTTCCCACATTCGGTGACGGGGCAACGTTCAACACCGGCATCGATCACGCAACGCCGGCCGGACATCTGCGGCGGTGACCGGCATCGGTCTCCAGGACCGTGGTCAGGCAGCTTTCCCCACGATGGCATGTGAAAGGCGAACCGTCCACGTGCACCCACACCTCCACGCTGCCACCCCCGCAGGTCAGTGCAATTTCCTGTGGCGGCGTTCAGATCGGCCAAATATCTTGTAACTCACACGCAACAGCTGGAAGGCCTGGAGCCCCGTTCGGCGGGCCGGGCAGGCGGCAGCGACACCGACTGCGTTCGCTGGCGACGACGCTCGATCGGTTTGACTGGCGAGGCGGCCCGGTATCGCGCGGGAATGCGTATTCCGTCATGGCGCACGTGCGAGGATCGGTGAACCGCATGGGTCTGGCCGGGCGATCGAACGGCCAGGAGGGCTGGTCGCGGCAGCACAGAACGCGCACAGCAACCCGGTCGCAAGGGACGGCGGCATCGTTCATGACCACGCTCGAGACGCGGATTCCGGCCATTGCCTCGACGGTGCGGGACGTACCGGGGCGGCCCACGCTCGAGGCCCTCCTCGACAGCGGCCGTCTGGCGTGCGAGGTCGAGCTGCCATCCGGCGCCTGCATGGTGCACGGCCCTCGCCCACCGCGGTTCCGTTTGCGAATTCACAACGAACGCCTGATGCGCCGGTGTCTCGATGAATTCACGCTCGGTTCGGCCTACATCGACAATCAATTCGACGTCGAGGGTGACGTGCTGAGCGCCATGGAAGTCCGCTCGCTGTTGCCCGACGGCGTTCGCTGGAGCACTCGTCTCGGTTTCTGGCTGGATACGCTGCTGCGCGGAAAGCTGGCGAGGAACCGGGCAGCGATCGATTTCCATTACAGCCTTGGCAACGACTTCTACCTGATGTTCATCGATCAGCGCTATCGCTTCTACTCGCACGGCATCTTCCACACGGAAACGGAGAGCCTCGAACAGGCGTCGGAGCACAAGCTCGAGCAGATGATAGAAGCATTGCAACTCCGCCCCGGCATGCGACTGCTCGACATTGGCGGAGGCTGGGGCGGTGTGGCCCAGTACTGCGGTCAGCGCGGCATCCACGTGACGGAACTGACGATTGCACCGGATTCGTATCGTTTCATCCAGAATCTCATCGAGACCGAGAAACTGCCGGCGGACGTGTTGCTCGAGGATTTCCTCGTGCACGAACCGGATCGGCCATACGACGCGATCGTGATCTACGGCGTGATCGAGCACATTCCGGATTACCGCCAATTCTGCGAACGTGTGTGGACCTGCCTCCGTCCGGGCGGCCGACTGTACGTCGATGCATCGGCAACGCGCGAGAAGTACGCCCTGAGTGGCTTCTCGCGACGCTACATCTGGCCTGGCACGCATTCCCCGTTGTGCCTGCACGAGTTCGTCCAGGAATTGCTTTATCATGGCATGCACATCACCGAGTTGGGCAATGAGTCGCGTGATTACGAACGGACGATGTACCACTGGGCGAACCGCTTCGATGATCAACGGTCGAAGATCATCGCGCGCTGGGGCGAACGCGTGTACCGCGCGTTCCGGCTCTACCTGTGGGGCGGGTGCTGGGGTTTCCGCCACGACCGCATGCAGGCATACCGGCTTGTTGCGCAGCGCGGTGTCCATGTCGGTCCGCGCCCCGGCATGGCGGCTCGCCTGATGAGCTTCGCGAAGAGCGTCCTGTGAATCGCACCGCTGCCACTCCCCTCGAGACTGCCTCGGTTGCACTCGGGCACCGCTACATCCTCGAGCGCGAACTCGGTTACGGCGCGACGGCGCGCGTGTATCTGGCGCGTGACCGCAAGCATGACAGGCTGGTTGCGATCAAGGTGTTGCGACCCGAACTCGCGGCTTCGCTCGGCGGCACGCGTTTCCTGCGCGAGATCAAGATCGCCGCGCGCCTCGCGCACCCCCATATCCTGCCGCTGTTCGAATCGGGCGAAGAAGGTGGTGTGCTGTACTACACTTCGCCGTTCGTCTCGGGCGAATCACTCCGTGTCCGGCTGAATCGCGATGGCAAGCTGGACCTCGGTGAAGCCGTCCAACTCGCGTGCGAGGTCGCGGCCGGTTTGAGCTACGCACACAGCCTCGGCTTCGTCCACCGCGACATCAAGCCGGAAAACATCCTGCTTCAGAACGGGCAGGCAATCATCACGGATTTTGGCATTGGCCGGGCCATCAGCGAATCCGCCGAAGACGGCCTTACCGCGACGGGTCTCGTGGTCGGCACGCCCGCGTACATGAGTCCGGAGCAGGCGTTCGGCGACCGGCCCGTCGATGGCCGCGCCGACATTTACGCGCTCGGTTGTGTGCTGTACGAGATGCTCGCCGGCAAATGTCCCTTCGACGGCGCCACCGTGCTGGCCATCATCATGAAGCGATTCGTCGATCCGGTCCCTCGCCTCAGCCGCGTCCGACCCGACCTGCCGGAATCGATTGCGCAGGCCGTCCAACGAGCCCTCGCGCCGCAACCCGAAAACCGCTTCGCCACCGCAGGCGAGTTCGCATCGGCCCTGAAAGCCGCTCCGCACGAGTTGCTGCCCATCGCCCGGCCCGCAATGTTCCAGCACTCGATCGCGGTGCTTCCCTTCGCCAACATGACAGGCGATGCCGACAGCGAATACTTCGTCGAGGGCGTGACCGAGGAGATCATCAACACACTTGGCCGGATTCCTGCCCTTCAGGTTGCGGCACGCACGTCTTCATTCGCGTTCCGCGCGACGACTCAGGATGTGCGCTCCGTGGGCGAACAGCTCGGCGTGACCAGCGTGCTGGAAGGCAGCGTCCGCAAGGCCGGCAGCCGCATCCGCGTCAACGCACAACTCGTCGATGTCGCCGATGGACGCAGCATCTGGTCCGATCGTTACGAACGCGATTCCGAGGACATCTTCGCGATCCAGGATGACATCGCCGAATCGATTGCTGCAACGCTGCGCGTCAAGCTGCTCGATGAACGCCCGCTCGGACGGCCCGGCACCACGAATCATCGCGCCTACAAACTCTACCTCAAGGCGCGCCACTTCTGGTATCAGCGCGCGCTCGGTGAGGCAGTGCAGCATTTTGAACAGGCCATCGCCGAAGACCCCGATTACGCGCCCGCCCATGCCGGCCTCGCCGACAGCTACTGTGGTCTCGGCCTCTATGGATTCGTCCCTTCACGCATCGCGCACCAGAAGGCGCACGATGCCACCGTCCGCGCCATCGCAACCGGCCCCGACCTCGCCGAGGCCCACTACTCGCGCGCTCACACGCAGTTCTATTTCGATTGGGACCTCGAAGGCGCAGTCGCATCCCTGCGTCGCGGAATCGAACTCAACCCGCGCTACGCCCCGGCTCGCGCATGGCTGTTCTCGCTCCTCGGCGTGCTGCGCAGTGGCGACGACGGCTTCGACCATGCGGACCGCGCCCAGGAACTCGAGCCGCTCTCTCCCTTCATCCACGCGGTCCTCAGCCTCGGCTACAGCTATCGCGCTCTCTACCCCGATGCCATCGAGTCCTGCCAGCGCGCTCTCGCCATCGATCCCGCCTTCGGCGTCGCCCAGTATATCCTCAGCGTCCCGTACTCACTCCAGGCCCAGCACGACGCCGCCACCGACATCCTCGAGAAGGCGACGCAGCTCATGCATCGCATCCCGTTCATTCTCATGCTGCTCGCGACCTCCTACTGGGAGGCCGGCCGCACCGCCGATGCCAACGTCATCCTCGATGAGCTGCACGACCGCGCTCGCCGCGAATACGTCGCGCCCATCCACTTCGCCTGGGTTTACATGCATATGCAACAGCTCGACCGCGCGTATGATCTCCTCGACAGGGCGATCGACGAACACGACCCGCCTACCGTTTTTCTCCTGAGCTGGCCCGGTATGGCCGCGATGCGGGCTGACCCTCGTTATGCTCGCGTCCTGGACCGCGCCGGCCTGGCCCGGCACCTCCGGACATGGAGCACGCCCTGACGCCCGCGTTCGCGGTCGTGGACCTGGCCCGCAAGGTCGCAGATCGAACCGTGGCTCCGGTTCTGATTTGCCGGCGCATTGGATATTGTATAAGATCATTCCCACGGGCGGTCGCGAGGCACAATAGCACGCCCCTGGACGGAGGCTCATGAAGAAACCGAAGCCGGCAGGCCAGCCTCGCCGCGAGGTGAGGGACGGCAGTGCAGCGGGGGCGCACCGGGAGCGGCCAGCCGACATTCCGCACATAGGTTCGAGGGACAGCGGTCGGCCATCGTCGGTGCAGGGTCGAATCACGCGTCAGACGGTGACGGACCTGGCGTTGGTGGCGCTGCGGGACAAGATCCTGCACGGGGAATACGAGGAAGGCGAACCGCTGCGGCAGGACGCGCTGGCGGCGGATCTGGGGGTGAGCCGGATTCCCGTGCGGGAAGCGTTACGCCAGTTGGAGGCGGAGGGATTGGTCTCGTTCAGTCCGCATTCGGGCGCAGTGGTGTCGAGTCTATCGTTGGCGGAGATCGAGGAATTGTTTGCCATCCGCGGTCTTCTCGAGAGTGAAGTGCTGCGGCAGGCGATACCACAGCTGACGAACGAAGATCTGGATCGAGCAGACGCGGCGCTGGAGGCGTATGAAGCGGCATTCGAACGGCACGATGTGGCGCAATGGGGGGCGTTGAACTGGCGCTTCCATTCTACGTTGTTATCGGCGGCGAACCGTCCACTGACGCTGGGCGTGCTCGGGAACCTGCACAACCAGAGTGATCGGTACATGCGCATGCAGCTGGCGCTCACACGAGGCGAGGTGAGAGCGATCGGCGAGCATCGGGCCATCGCGGCGGCTGTGCGGCGGCGCGACATCGAGACAGCGGTGGCGTTGCTGCGGCATCACATCGTAAGTGCAGGCGAAAGCCTGATCGAATTCCTGCGGGTGCAGCGAACGCCGGCGATTTCGGCGCGCGGGAGCGAACGCCGCGCGAAGTAGGGCGAGCCGGAGGCCGCTCCAACCCCACGACCGCCCACGCTGGCACACGGGTCTCGCGATCCGGAGGCATCATGCGCGCACTGCTTCGAATCGTTCTTACCATCCTGTCGGTCGTGATCGCTGCTTCACCATGTCTCGCGCAGTCGAGTGCGTTCGGTAACTCCGTGGTCATCGGTGATGGCGAGCTGATCATCGCCGAACCGAACAACAACTTCCGGCCGGGCACCGTCTACGTGTACCGCAAGAGCGGTGCTGAATGGCGAGAGGCTGCGCAGCTGCGTTCGCCAGGCGCGGAGCGTGCGGATGGCTTCGGCACCGTACTCGCCAGGTCTGGCAACACGCTGTTCATCGCGCAGCGCGGTGGCCGCGTGCACGTGTTCGAGCGGGACGGCGAGGGCTGGCGCAATGCGGGCGCACTTCTTCCGAGCGGAATGACAGGCGAGGACCCGGGCTGCGGCAATGCGTACGGGTATTGCAACATCCGGTTTGGAATTGCGCTGGTCGCGGCGGGTGACTGGCTGCTGGTGGGTGAAGCGGGAAGAACTCCTCGCCGTGGGCGCGGTGGCGGTGGCGGAGGCGAAGCCGAGCAGGATGAAGGGACGCCCGGATCGGTGTACGCGTTTGAGCGCGGGCCGGACGGGCAATGGCGCGAGCGGGCGCGACTGTTCGCGACGGGGTCTGCACCGGGCGACGGGTTCGGCAGTGCGCTGGCGATGGCGGAGAATCAGGTCCTCATCGGTGCGCCGACCCGCAATGCATCGCAAGACAGCACGATCGAGGCGGCAGGTCGCGTCCATGAATTCGTGCTCGAGAACGGCACTTGGCGTGAGACCGGGTCGTTCGGCCCGGAGGCAGAAGGCAACGCGAACTTCGGCGCGGCGATTGCCATCTCCGGTGATGTTGCGCTGATCGGCTCGCCCGGCAGCGACGATGGACGTGGAGCGCTGTACGCGTACAGCCGGGACACGGGCAGCGGAGCCTGGTCCGAGCGGTCGCGGCTCGCGGTGCGAGGCAACCAGGAGGATGACCGTTTCGGCAGTGCCATCGCCATCGACGGCAACGACGTTTGGATCGGTGCGCCTGCGCCACGTGGTGTGGAGACCGGAACCGCGTACCTCTATCGCGATCGTCTTGACGGTTCGGGCCCGGAGGCGCCAATCGAGTTCCGCCTGACGGAAACCGTCACACGCGACGCGTTCGGCGACCGCATCGTCGCGAGTGGAGGCGTGGCGGCGGTGTCTGCCACGGGAATGCATCACCAGGCGGGTTCGGTGCAGGTCTATGAGCGGGACGCGAGCGGGGCGTGGCAGGACCGTGGCCGCCTCGTGAGCACGCCCGACGCACTCGAGCCGCTGGTTGGCGAGGAGCGCCGGTGCACGGATGGCCAGGTCGGCGTATTCGATTGTTCAGAGGTCGAACTGCTCGCGTTCGTGCCCGGCTCGATGCTGCGCGCACCCGGTGATTCGCGCGGCGTGCGCACGAATGACAACTGGGGCTGGACCGATCCGGAGACTGGCCGCGAGTACGCACTCATCGGCCGTAACGATGGGACGTCGTTCATCGACGTTACCGATCCGACCAATCCAATCCTCGTTGGCGACTTGCCGAAGACGCCGGATACGCCGCCGTCTCAGCTCTGGCGCGACATGAAGACGTACGACAGCCACGCGTTCATTGTCGCAGACGGTGCCGGCAACCACGGCATGCAGGTGTTCGACCTGCGCCGCCTGCGGGATGTGCAAAACCCGCCTGCGCTGTTCGAGCCGGATGCGCTCTACACGAACGTCGCGAGCGTTCACAATATCGGCATCAACGAGGAGAGCGGGTTCGCGTATCTGGTCGGCGCCGGTGGTGGCGGCGAGAGTTGCGGCGGCGGCCTGCACATGGTCGATATTCGTGAGCCGCTGAACCCGAAGTTCATGGGTTGTTTCCGGGATCAGCGCGGGACGCACGACGTTCAGTGCGTGAACTACAAGGGGCCTGACCAGCGTTATCACAACCGGGAGATCTGCCTCAAATCGAATGCCAGCATCTTCGCCATCTCCGACGTGACGGACAAGGCGAACCCGCAGGCCATCTCGCGCGCTTCGCATCCGAATCCTGCGTATCTGCACCAGGGCTGGCTCACTGAGGACCAGCGCTACTTCTTCATGGATGATGAGAGCGATGTGATTCGCGGTACGGTGCCGACGACGCGTACGCTGGTCTGGGATCTCAGCGACCTCGAAGATCCGATCCTCGCCACGGAGTTCATGGGCTCGATGCCCGCGAGCGCGCACAATCAGTACGTGAAGGACAACTACTCGTACCAGGCCAATTATCGATACGGCCTGCACGTGCTCGACATCACGGATCCCGAGAACCCCCGCGAAGTCGGAAACTTCGATACATCGCCGTACCAGGTCGGTCCCGGTTTCAGCGGCGCATGGAGCACGTACCCGTTCTTCGCGAGCGGCACCATCATCGTCACGAGTCTTCAGGAGGGCGTGTTTTTTCTGAAGAAGCGCGAGCGGATAATCTCGTGAGCGCGGTCTGAGTTGTGGGGGCATGAACGGCGGGAAGGCTGGAGAGTAGAACTCGTTTCTGGGGCTGGTTTCTGGGGCTGGTTTCTTGTTGACGGATGTACGGATGTACGGATTCACGGTGGTCGCGGGGTGGAGGTGTTGGGGGATCGACGCCGATTTCGAGGGAGTTCAGACGATGAAGAGCGGGTCGCTCGTCACATGGGCTGCGTTCGCTGTTCTCGGGGGCTCGGCGGCCGTTGTGGCGTGTTCGAGGAGTCCGTACCCGCCGCCGCCGGGAACGCGTGTTGAAACCGTGGTCGACACGTTGCACGGTGTTGCGTTCGAGGATGATTATCGGTGGCTGGAAGAGCAGGATGCGCCGGAAACGCGCGCGTGGATCGCGGCGCAGAATGCCTATGCGGAGGCGATCGTCGGCGAGTCCTTGCTGCGCGACCGGTTCCGTACAACGCTACGCACCCTGATCGACGTTCCGGAAGTCGGCACGACGCAGAAGGCCGGCGAATTCGAGTATTTCACGATGCAGCGTGCTGGCGAGCCGATGGAGCGCCTGTATCGCCGGCCAGCCCCTGCCAGCGGTGACACATCGAAACCAGCGTTGAGCGGTGAGTATGACGTCGTGCTCGACCCGGGGGTGTTCGATCCTGCGAATCGGACCATCATCTCGCTCATGGACTTCTCGCCGGACGGCCGGGTGATGATGTACTCGGTTCGGCAGGGCGGCGCAGACGAGATCGAGGTCCGTTTCCGCGATGTTACAACGGGCGAAGACCTGCCGGACCGGTTGCCGAACGCGCTTTACGGCGGCGTCGAGTTCTCCGCGGACGGGAAGGCAATCACGTACGTGCACCGCTCGCGGCAGGACGGGCCTCGCCTGCGCCGTCACGTTCTCGGCACCGACATGTCAACCGACGTCGAGCTCTATGGCGACGGTCTTCCGCCGACCTCGTTCCTCGGCACCGACCTTGTCGATGACGGACGGCTGCGCATCCTCAGCGTACAGAACGGTTGGGCGGGCAGCGACGTGTACGTGCAGGACACGCGCTCTGGCGAGATCCGTACCGTGGTTGCCGACTCGAACGCTCACGTAGCCGTGCGTTGGCACGATGGGCGACTCTGGATCCTGACCGATCTTGGCGCGCCGAAGTACCGTCTGGCAATGGCCGATCCGGTGAGACCCGGCCCGGAAAACTGGAACGTGGTGATCCCCGAAAGCGACGACGTACTCCAGAACTACGCATTCATCGGCAACCGGATCCATGCGACGTATCTGCACGAGGTGAGCGATCGCATCCGAGTGTTCGAGATGGACGGCACGCCGGCCGGCCAGGTCGAAGTGCCGCCTTACATGAGCGCAAACATCCGCTCGGGTGAGGATGGCGAAGCGTTGCTCACGCTGAACGGACACCTCGCACCCGCGACAACATGGTCGATCGACATCGCGAGCGGTGAGCGGGTCATCACAGACAGCGCCGACGTTCCGTTTGACGCGACCGGCTACGTGGTCGAGCAGACGTGGTTCACTTCGAAGGACGGGACCCGAGCGGCCATGTATGTGATCCATCGCGAAGGCATCCCCATGGATGGCAGTCACCCGACCATCCTCAACGGATATGGCGGGTTCAACTCGTCGATCGAACCGTCCTTCTCGACGACGGCCGCAGCATGGCTCCAGATGGGCGGCGTGTATGCGATTGCCACGCTGCGCGGCGGCAGTGAGTTCGGCGAGGAGTGGCACCGTGCCGGCATGCTCGAGAACAAGCAGAACGTGTTCGACGATTTCATCGCAGCGGCGGAGCACTTGATCGCGAGCGGCTACACCGACGCGCACCATCTCGGCATCATGGGCGGCAGCAACGGCGGCCTGCTTGTCGCGTCGGCCATGACACAGCGGCCGGACCTGTTCCGCGCCGTTCTGTGCACCTATCCGGACCTCGACATGGTACGCTTCTACACGTTCACGGAGACCAACAACCTGCCGGCCCTGCTCGAGTATGGCGATGCGCGGATTCCTGAGCAGTTCGAGGCGATCCGGCAGTACTCTCCGTACCAGAGGGTTACCGACAATGTCCGCTATCCAGCCGTGATGCTCGCGACCGGAGACCTCGATACGCGGGTGCCGCCGTTGCAGGCGAGGAAGATGACGGCGAGGCTCCAGGCGGCGACATCGTCCGGCTTGCCGGTCATCCTCTGGTACGACGAGCGCGGCGGACACGCGGCGGGCCGGGGCCGCCCGCTCTCGTTGTTAATCGAGGATGGGGCACGCGAACTGACCTTCATGGCTCAACAGCTCGGTCTCGTTGTAACGCCGTCCGCGAACTGATCAGCGGGGCGGCGAGGTCGCAACGTGGAGCGGCCCACGCCCGCAGCTACAACGACGGCCGTCGACGGCGACGAAGTTCTGCCCTGGCCTGACGCCGGCTCTTTTGCAGAACCGGGTCCGGGACCATGTTGAGGAACCGGGCCGGGCAGCGAGGCGCCTGGCCGCGGGGCTCCCCGTCGATCGTGGAGGCCGGCGCATGTCCGGTTCTCAAAGTGACGCGCTCCAGTTGCTCCGCGAGGCACTCTCGGCCGAGTACGAGATCCTTCGTGTCCTTGGCCAGGGCGGGACCGCCGTTGTGTACCTGGCACGTGACGCGAGGCATGGCCGTGACGTCGCCATCAAGGTCCTCGATCCGGCGCTGACCGGCGCCGTCGGCGCTCAGCGCTTCCTGCGTGAAATCGAAACGGCTGCCGGCCTCGTTCACCCTCACATCCTCACCGTCCACGACAGTGGCCGCGTCGGCGAGCTGCTGTACTACGTCATGCCGCACATCGCCGGAGAATCACTGAAGGATCGGATCCGGCGAGCCGGTGCGCTGACTCCTGCGGAATCGCTGCGCATTGCACGCGATGTGGCCGATGCACTGGCGCATGCGCACGCCAGAGGCGTTGTCCATCGCGATATCAAACCGGCCAATATCCTCCTGACCGATGCGGGCCACGCGTGGGTTGCGGATTTCGGCATTGCCCGGGCCATGAAGGTCGTTGCGGACAGCTTCAGCACCGCAAGCGGCGTCTTCGTGGGCACACCCATGTACATGAGTCCGGAGCAGGCTGCTGGCGACGGTACCGTCGATGGGCGCAGCGACCTGTACAGTCTTGGTTGTGTCCTGTACGAGATGCTTACGGGCCGGCCGCCGTTCGAGGGGCCGGTCCACGTCGTTCTGAATGCGAAACTGACCGGCCTGCCCGCGGGGACCGGGACGCTCGAAGCCGTCGCATCCCAGGATGTCGCGCGGTCATTGAGAAAGGCGCTCGAGGCGGACCCGAACAGGCGCTTCAACACCGCCGCCGAGTTCCGAGACGCACTCGGCGTAGCGGCGGATTCGCTCCGGCCTCGACGGGCCACCGCGTCTGATGGCTCCCCGGCAGACGAGTCCCAGAGCTGGCGCTCGCGGAAGGGAAAGCTCGCGATTCTCGCGACCGTTCTCGGCGCCGTGAGCATCACCGTCCTTGCCGTGCGCGGCTGGTCCGCCGGCAGCGTCGCGCTGGATCCCGACCGATACGCGGTCCTGCCCTTCGTCGTCCCGCCCGGTCTGGTTGGGACTCCCCCCATCGAACAGCAGTTCGCGGACGCCCTCGCCCGGTGGCAGGACATCCGTATCGCCGAGCCCGCACGCATCACCGCCCTCGTGCAGCGGGAAGCTCGGCCACTCGGCCGGTCGCGCGCCGGCGACATCGCGCGCGAAGTCGGCGCCGGGCGATTCGTGCTTGGCACGTTTCTGGGACCCGCTTCGAATCTTCGCCTTCGTGTGACGCTGTACGAGCGGAATAACACAGAGGTACAACTGGCAGAGGCGACGGCGGCGCTCGACAATCCCGGCGAGTACGCGAACGTGCTCGGTGAGCTCGTCGACCGGCTCCTGTTCCCCGAGGCGGCGATCCTGCAACGTGCTGCGGGGCCGGCGGACGCCGGGACGTCGCTGGTCGCGGCGCGGCGTGCGTACCTGCGCGGTCTGACGGCGCTGGAGCGGCTCGATCTGACGGGTGCGGATTCGGCGTTCCGTGCAGCGGTGTCGTCCGATCCTGACTATGCGCACGCGCACGTGTGGACGTCGCAGCTCGCGCTGTGGCTGGGTCTGCCTTCGTCGGTCGTGGAATCGTCGGCGGGGCAGGCGCTGCGGGGTGGCGTCGGTTTGCCGGCGCTCGAACAACGATTGGCTGGCGCAGCGCTGGGCGTTGGCCGCATGCAGTTTCCTGCTGCCTGCGCCGCGTACGACTCGCTGACCCGAGACTTTGCCTACGAGTTTGCCACGTGGTTGGGCCTTGGCGAATGCATTCGTCGCGACAGCGTTGTCGTACGAGACGTGCGCAGTCCATCCGGATACTCGTTTCGCAGTAGCCCGCGGCAGTCAACAAACGCATTCCGCCAGGGCTTTCTGTTGTTGCAAGGCGCGCGAGGGTCGGATCCGCGGAGCGACCGGATTCTTTCCGGCTTCCGCGACCACGATTATCGCCGCGTGCGCGAGGTTCTGCATACGGCGAGCAACGCGCTGCGGTCGGGATACCTGCTGCCGAGCCGGGAGCGTTTCTACTCTGCTCCTTCGTGGCAGGCGGATACGCTCGCCTTCATCCCCTATCCGGCCGAAGAGGTGTTTGCCGGGTTGAGCCGGACGATTTCACCGACCAAGTTCACGGCCATTCAGAACCAGCGCAGGGTTTTTCGCGACATCACGTCGGCTTGGTCCCAGACGTTTCCAGGCAACGTGGCGGTGCTCGAAGCCGTGGCGGTGGCGCTCGAACTGCTGAATGACGGCAGCGCGATCGACACGATTGCGCGCGCCCGCACGATCACCGCTGATCGGGCGCTGGCGTTCCGGCTGGAGGCGAAGGAGACCGTTCTGCGGTTCAAGTTCAGTACGCCGGATCGGCCTCAGGAGCTGCGACGGGTCCGTTCCGTTGCCGATTCTCTGCTCGAGGACACATTGAGTCGGTATCAACCGGAGGTGACAGGAGGTCTGGCGGCATTGCTCGGACGCCCGCACGTTGTCGCGCAGTCGGCCCGGCAGACCGCGGCCCGGCTGACGCACATTCCAGCGCCGTACCAGTCGGATGCGGCCGCTCTCATCGCGTACGCATCGATGGGCGAACCGCTTGACAGTATCCGCACGATCGAGCAACGCCTCGAGCAGGCGATACGCAGCGCGGTGTCGCCGCAGGATATGGATCGCGTGCGATACAGCGCGCTCGGTCAGGCCGCCGCGCTGGCGCTGCCCGTGTACGTCTTCCAACTGGTCCGCGATGGCGCGACGCAGAGCGATTATCAACTCGAGCTGGGCACCGCGATTTCGAGCCGCGACGAGGCGCGCATCCGCGAGATCCTCGATCGGATCCGCGAAACCAGGCGCACCCTGCGCGCCGCTGATGTGACCATGGATGCCGTCGTCGTCGAAGCATGGTTCCTGTCGGAACTCGGCGATATGGATGCAGCGATCGACTGGCTGGACCCTCCGCTCGAAGCGCTCCGATTCCAGCAACCGTGGGAAATCGAAAGTGAGCCCGTCCAGCTGGCCAGCATCATGACCGCGATCCAGCTGCGTGCAGATCTTGCGCGGCGGGCAGGCGACGAGGTCGAAGCGACCCGGTGGGCGGACGTGGTTGGCATTGTCCGGAACTGAGGCCTTTCTGCGCGTTCTCCTGAAAAGCCAATTCGGACCCGGCTGCTGCACGGTTGCTGGTGGCGCGGAACAACGCACAGGAGGTGCGTATGGCGAGGACGCTTGGCGTTCCGGGGTTGGTGTGGGCACGTTTCCGGCCGGCGCCTGCGCTCGTCCTCGCGACATTGCTCGCGGTGTCCTGCACAGAGGCATACCAACCCGAAGCGACGCCCTACCAGATCGTGGGCGCCGAGTGCACTCCGCACGGTGCGGCGATCGTCCTCAGGAGCGTTGGAGCCGGCAAACCCGGGTTTGCCGGCGGTCCCGAGTTTGCCGGCGGTTTCGGCGACCGCGCACGCGAACCGAACTACAACGACTGTCAGCGCCTCGCCAAACTCGGCGCCGGGGGGCTCGGATACGGACCGCTCGCATTCATACTTCCCTATTCGGACGTTCTGGACACCCTGACCCGAGCGAGAGTAGACGCAGGCGACGTGCTCGTCGCAGCAATCGTCATCGAAGCGATGCCCGGTTCCCATCCATACCCGCAACTCCATATGGACGGTGGACTCAACTGCGCGTATCTCGCGGCCAACGGGTCCAACCTCACGATGCGTATCAGTGCCATGGGAGGGACCAGCGAATGTCCAGTAACCGGTGCACCTGCCGGGTCGCCCCAACTCATGGTAAACCACGTTCCAGCCAGCTCTGCTGAAGTTCCCTCGACAACACGCTGGGAGGAAGGGCGGGTGGGCGCCACGATTCAGCCATACTTCGGAATTCGCTGCCCGGATGGCTGGTGCGAAGCAGGGCCAGCCGGCGTCGTTCATGAACCCCCCGCCAGTGCGAATTCAGCCGATCCCCCGCAGCGCCGGATAAAGGGTTGGTACGACCGGCAGTTCCTCATGGACGTCCAGGCTGGAACTCCCGTGCGAAGCCACGTCCTTGGAAGCATCTTTCCGCACGAGGATCTCGCCACTTACGATGTGCAGAAATTCAAGGATGGCTGGACGGAGGTGGCGACGATCGAAATGAGCGATGTTCTCGCGAAATACCAGACGCGTTACGGTCTGTCCGAAGGAACGAACCGCCTCGAACTTCGTATCGACGGCTCTAACCAATGGCTTGGCCGGATCATCGATCCGAACGACTCGATGTTCGACGTCAGGATCGTCCCGGGCCATACGCACACGCAGCCGATTGCCGTGGCGAGGTGGGGTTGGTTCGACGACGATGAGACCATGTGGGTTCGCTGCGCGGATGGTTGTTGTCAGGTTTCCGGCCCCGAGTAAGTTCGCTCACTTCGTCATGGACCGGAACCGGGCGAGGAGGCTGTCGGCGGCTGGCGTTCGCATCAGGTCGCGCAACTCGCCGGGATCCCGCCGCACATCATAGAGTTCTTCACCGCCCGCGGCATGCCGGATGTAATGCACGCCGCCGGAATAGAGCGATGTCATTGCGCCCTCACGGGACGGGTCTCCCGGCCGGGTGAAGATCCGGTTCTGCGTAACTTCAGATTCGGCGATGACGGCGGACGTCCCAGCAACGCCCGGCACTCCAGGATCGCCGGCGCCAACGCCGCCTCCCTCGCCAGCGCCAGAGTCGCTTCCCTCGCCGCCGGAAGTGCTCGTCCAGAAGCGGCGCAAGGAATTGCCAGGCAGTTCTGCCGGGACAGCGCCCAGGAGATCGAGAGCGGTGCTCGCCAGGTCGAGCAGGCTCACGGTTTCGGCGATGCGCAGGCCCTGCGGTACATGGCCCGGGAACGAAATCAGAAGCGGTACGTGGAGCAGCGGCAGATAGAGGCTGTTGCCGTGGAACACGAGGCCGTGCTCGCCGAGATGTTCGCCGTGGTCTGACGCGACGATGACCAGCGTGTTGTCGAGCCGCCCGCGGGCAGACAGGCTGTCGAGCAGCGCGCCGATCTGATGATCGACGTACGCCAGGACGGCATCGTATGATGTTGTTATTTCCGCCATCTCCACATCGGGGTAGCGGAGCTTGCGCCAGGCGAGCCAGCCGCGTGGCGGGCGATCGGAAAAGCGCGTGGCGAACGGCTCGTCGACTTCGAAGGGCGAGTGTGCATCGTAGTAATTCAGGAACGCAAAGAACGGGCGATCCGGCGCGCCATCGAGCCAGGACAGGAAATTGCCGTTCACGTGGGCGGCATTCTTGCGCGCGAGTTCGCCGAAATGGCCAAGCGCCATGGCGATTCTCTGCGAGAGCGCGTGCGCCAGCCAGAAGGACTTGACGAACAGCTCCGCACCGAGCGGGTGATCCTCGTAGTGATCGAAGCCGCGGTCGAGGCCGAACGTGGCCGCACCGAAACCCTGGTTGGCGACGAATCCTGCGGTCAGGTAACCCTGGCCAGCGAGTAATTCGGCCATGGTTGGCGCGGCATCATCGAACGGCACATTGAAGTCGGCATTCAACTCGCCCGGCCCGAGGCCCGTGAACATGCTTGCGTGAGAGGGCAGCGTCCACGGCGAGGTGGCGATCGCCTGGTCGAATACGATGCCTCGCCCTGCGAATGCTTCGAGGAACGGTGAGGTCGGCCGCATATAGCCGTACAGGGAAAGGTTCTGAGCGCGCACCGTGTCGAGGATGAGGAGCAGCAGATTGGGTGCGCCGTCCCTCGCCATGGGGAGTCGTGCGACGGAAACTCGTTCGCGCACGAAGGCCGTGCCGGTCATCGCCACCCCGATCAGCAGAGCCAGCAGCGCGAAGGCCGGTGTCGTTCGCCGGACCATCGTTCGGAAGCCGCCATGGTATTTCCTGGCCAGGCGTCCCGCAGCAATGGCGATGCCCGCCGCGAGGAGGGCAGCCGCCCAATCGCTGATCCCGAGGCGCAGGCCGACAAACAGACCGAGAGCGGCGATCCCGGCGAGGAGGGTGACGGTGACGCGCGTGCGAGCGATGACCGGCAGCAGTCGTGAGGCGAGGACAAGCAGCGCCCCGATCAGGAGGAACGAAACCGCACCGGCGAGCGGTGCAAGCCAGGCGCTGTCGGGGACGTAGCCAAAGAGAATGATGAAACGGCTCCGCGCGAACCCGACGATCGCCTCGCCGTAACCCGCCACGAACCCGAACCACGAAGCGACGAGCAGGAGATCGAGCGACCCGAGCCGGACGTCCTGTGGCGGATCGGTCGCCCCGCCCGGTCGGCTGACCGCCCCGCTTCCGCTTCGCCCGTCGCGCGCGTGCGCGTTCGTGCTCGGCGGTGACGTACCAGCCGCTGGCCGTTCGGACCGGCGGCGGGACGATCTGCGCCGGCGCCCCGCCGACAGCTCGCGCCGAGTCGATCCCGCGGGTCGCCGTCCATCCATGCGCTCAAACGTATTCCGGGGCCCTGATCGGGGCAAACGAGTCCTGCGGCCATTCGCCATGAATCGGTGCATGGCGTGTTACCGTGGAGCGACCTTGCGTGAGGACGGGGCAGGGCCTGATCCTACCGGGCCAGCTCGGCGACGCGGCCGGTTCTTCCATGGCCTGCGTTTGCGCGATGTCGCAAGCCCTTCCGCCCGCCCGGCACAATGCATGCGGAACGCACGTTGCGATTGCGCCGAGCGCACCATATTCGCGTCCACGACCGGCTCGCGGGCCGGGGCTCTGATGCGGGGGACCGACCCGGACTCGATGCCATTCCAAAATGAAAAAACACGGATCCCGGTGATGGGCCGGGGATGACCACCCAACCAGTTGGAACCATGAGCACCAAAGTGAACCTGGACGGGCAATCCGCTGTTGCAGAAATGGCTGGCGCTGCCGATCTGGACCGGCGCCGTGTCCTGAGGGCGCTGCAGCGGGTGAATGCGGGGGACTTCTCGGCCCGCCTGCCGGGAGACTGGACGGGTCTGAACGGCAAGATCGCAGACACGTTCAACGAGATCGTTGCGGCCAACCAGAAGATGGCGCGCGAGCTGAAACGGGTCGGGAATGCGGTGGGCCGAAAGGGCAGGACGCGGGAGCGGGTGCAATTCGGGAGAACAGCCGGCGCGTGGGGCCAGATGGAAGGGTCTGTCAACGCGCTGATCGAGGACCTGCTCCGGCCGACCACCGAGATGACACAGGCGATCGGAGCAGTAGCACGCGGGAACCTGACACAGACCGTGCGGATGGACGTGGATGGGCGGCCACTCGAGGGCGAGTTCCTGCGCTCGGCGCGCATCGTCAACACGATGATCGCGCAGCTTGGCGTCTTCACATCGGAAGTAACACGGGTCGTGCGCGAGGCTGGATCGGACGGCAAGCTCGAGGGTCAGGCGCAAGTCCCCGGCGTGAGCGGCGTGTGGAAGGAACTGACCGAGAGCGTGAACTCGATGTCGAGCCATCTCACGGCTCAGGTTCGCAACATTGCGGAAGTCACGATCGCAGTGGCGAATGGTGACCTGTCGCGCAAGATCACGGTCGACGTGCGCGGTGAGATCCTGCAGTTGAAAGAAGCGATCAATACCATGGTCGACCAGCTGCGTTCGTTTGCATCGGAAGTGACGCGTGTCGCGCGCGAAGTCGGAACGGAAGGGAAACTCGGCGGTCAGGCGGTCGTGCCAGGCGTGGCGGGCACGTGGAAGGACCTGACCGACAGCGTGAACGCAATGGCCGGCAACCTGACGGGGCAGGTCCGCAATATCGCCGAAGTCACGACCGCGGTCGCGCGGGGAGACCTTTCGCGCAAGATCACCGTGAACGTGAGCGGTGAGATCCTGGAATTGAAGGACACGATCAACACGATGGTTGACCAGCTGAACGCGTTTGCTGGCGAGGTCACGCGCGTGGCACGGGAGGTCGGGACGGAGGGCAAGCTGGGCGGCCAGGCGCAGGTGCCGGGAGTCGGTGGTACGTGGAAAGACCTGACCGACAACGTCAACCTGATGGCCAGCAACCTGACGGGCCAGGTCCGTAACATCGCAGAAGTCGCAACCGCCATCGCGCGCGGTGACCTGTCGAAGAAGATCACCGTGAACGTGAGCGGCGAGCTCCTCGAACTCAAGGAAACGCTGAACACGATGGTCGACCAGTTGAACGCGTTCGGCAGCGAAGTCACGCGCGTGGCCCGTGAGGTTGGCACCGAAGGTGAGCTGGGCGGGCAGGCCGAGGTACCCGGCGTGGCCGGCATCTGGAAGGATCTCACGGACAACGTGAACCTGCTGGCCGCGAACCTGACGACACAGGTTCGTAATATCGCGGAAGTAACGACTGCCGTCGCGCGCGGCGACCTGTCGCGCAAGATCACAGTGGACGTGAAGGGCGAGGTCCTCGAGCTGAAGAACACGATCAATACCATGGTCGACCAGCTGAATGCATTCGCGTCCGAGGTCACGCGCGTGGCGCGCGAGGTCGGCACGGAGGGCAAGCTGGGCGGTCAGGCGCAGGTGCCGGGAGTAGCCGGCACATGGAAGGGTCTGACCGATAGTGTCAACTCGATGGCCAGCAACCTCACCGCGCAGGTCCGCAACATCGCGCAAGTCACGACAGCGGTCGCGAGGGGTGACCTGTCACGCAAGATCACCGTCGATGTGAAGGGCGAGATTCTCGAGCTGAAAGACACGATCAATACGATGGTCGACCAGCTCAATGGCTTTGCCGGCGAAGTCACGCGTGTGGCTCGCGAAGTCGGCACGGAAGGCAAGTTGGGCGGCCAGGCGCAGGTGCCCGGGGTCGGCGGCACGTGGAAGGATCTCACGGACAACGTCAACCTGATGGCCATCAACCTGACAGCCCAGGTTCGGAACATTGCCGATGTCGCCACAGCCATTGCGAGCGGCGACCTGTCCAAGAAGATCACGGTTGACGTTCGTGGTGAACTGCTCTACCTCAAAGAGACGCTCAACACGATGGTCGAGCAGCTGCGCTCGTTCGCATCGGAGGTAACGCGCGTTGCACGCGAAGTCGGCACGGAGGGCAAACTGGGCGGCCAGGCAAAGGTGCCGGGCGTCGCCGGCACGTGGAAGGACCTGACCGACAACGTCAACGTGATGGCCGCGAACCTGACGGAGCAGGTGCGCGGCATCGTCAAGGTCGTGACCGCCGTGGCGGATGGCGATCTGAATCGCAAACTCACGGTGAACGCCAAGGGCGAGGTCGCGGCACTCGCCGAGACGATCAACAACATGACCGGCACACTCGCCACGTTCGCGGACCAGGTCACGACCGTGGCGCGCGAGGTCGGCGTCGATGGACGGCTCGGTGGCCAGGCCCACGTGCCGGGCGCGTCAGGCACGTGGAAGGACCTGACCGGAAACGTGAACCAGCTTGCGGCCAACCTCACGTCACAGGTTCGTGCGATTGCAGAAGTCGCGACCGCGGTGACACAGGGCGACCTGACGCGCTCGATCCAGGTGCAGGCACGGGGCGAGGTCGCGGAGCTGAAGGACAACATCAACACCATGATCGACAACCTGCGCCTGACAACGGATCGCAATACGGAACAGGACTGGTTGAAGACGAACCTGGCGCGTTTCACGAGCATGTTGCAGGGCCAGCGTGACCTCGCCACCGTGGGCCGGCTGCTGTTGTCCGAACTGACGCAGGTCGTCAACGCGCACCAGGGTGTCATCTACCGCGTGGAAACGAATCCGGAACCGATGCTGCGCCTGCTGGCAGCGTACGCGGACGACGGGCAGTCAGGGCACCGTTCGCAGCTCCAGATCGGCGACGGTCTCGTCGGGCAGTGCGCGGCGGAAAAACATCGTCTCCTGATCGGCGACCTGCCGCCAGACACGGTCGCCGTGAGTTCGGGGCTGCTTCAGGCCGTGCCGCGCAGTCTGGTCGTCCTGCCAGTTCTCTTCGAGGGCGAAGTCAAGGCGGTGATCGAGCTGGCTTCGCTGAGTGCCTTCACACCGCTTCACCTCGCGTTCCTCGAGCAGCTGACGGCGAGTATCGGCATTGTATTGAACGGCATCGAAGCGACGATGCGGACGGAGGCGCTGCTGACGCAATCGCAGCAGCTGGCAGCGGAGCTTCAGACGCAGAAACGAGAGCTACAGCAGACCAACGAACAGCTCGCGCAGAAAGCGCAGCAGCTCGCCGAGCAGAATGCGGAAGTCGAGCGCAAGAACGCCGAGATCGAGCATGCCCGCCGCGCTCTCGAGGAAAAAGCGACCGAGCTGTCGATCACATCGAAGTACAAGAGCGAGTTCCTGGCCAACATGTCGCACGAGCTGCGCACGCCCCTCAACAGCATCCTGATTCTGGGGCAGCAGCTTGGCGAGAACTCGGAAGGCAACCTTTCGGCCCGGCAGATCGAGTTTGCGCGAACGATTCACGGCGCGGGCACCGATCTGCTCAATCTGATCACCGACATCCTGGATCTGTCGAAGATCGAGTCCGGCACGGTTACCGTCGTAGCGGAAGAGGTCGTGCTGAGGAGCCTGCTCGAGGCGGTCGTCCGGCCGTTCCGCCACGAGGCGGAAAGCCGTCTGTTGACGATTGACGTGGAGGTCGATGACGATCTGGCGCCGACCATCGTCACGGACTCGAAACGGCTCCAGCAGGTGCTGAAGAATCTGCTGTCGAACGCATTCAAGTTTACGGAACAGGGTGGTATCCGGCTGAGCGTACGATCGGCCGCGGGCGGCTGGAGTCCCGGCCATCCGATCCTCGCGAGGGCGCCGGCCGTCATCGCTCTGGACGTGGTCGACAGCGGTATCGGCATCGCACCTGAAAAACAGCGCACCATCTTCGAGGCGTTCCAGCAGGCCGATGCAGGAACGAGTCGCAAGTACGGCGGAACCGGGCTCGGCCTGGCGATCAGTCGTGAGCTGGCCAACCTGTTGGGCGGCGAGATCCTGTTGCGCAGCACGCCCGGCAGCGGCAGCACGTTCACGCTCTACCTGCCGCAGAAGTACGCCGGGCCGACGATCCCGGTTGCGAGCCGGACCGACTCGCTGCCAGCCGCGCGGCGCGTGGATACCGTGCTGGTATCCGGACGCACGGACCGGACGGCTGAAGAGGTGAGCGACGATCGGAGTCTGGTGAAGCCGGGCGATGCGACGCTGCTCATCGTCGAGGACGACCCGCCCTACGCGCGCATGGTCGCGGATCTGGCACGTAAGCAGGGGTTCAAGGCGATAGTCACGTCGCGAGGCCAGGAGGCGATCGACCTCGCGAGGCGCTACCAGCCGACCGCCATTTCGCTGGATGTGTTCTTGCCTGACATGCTGGGGTGGACCGTCCTCGATCACTTCAAGCACGATCACGCGCTGCGTCACATCCCCGTCCAGATGGTAACGCTCGATGAAGACCGCCGGCACGGCCTCGCGCACGGCGCCTTCGCATACGTCCTCAAGCCCACCACAACAACGGGGTTGGAAGAGGCGATTGCACGCATTCATGACTTCGCGCAGCCGCGCAGCCGCCGCCTGCTGGTGATTGAGGACGATCCGGGCGAGCAATTGAGCATTGCCGGATTGCTTGGTGATGACGACGTCGAGATCCACACCGCGGGCAGCGGAGAAGAAGCGTTGCGGGCGTTGCGGGCCGGCACGTTCGACTGCGCCGTGCTGGATTTGCGGCTGCCGGACATGAGCGGGTTCGATGTCCTCGAAACAATGCGTCGGGACGCGAACCTTCGGGAGGTCCCGGTTGTCGTGTTCACCGGCAAGGACCTGTCGACGGACGAGCAGGAACGGCTGCGGGAACTGGCGCGCAGCGTCGTCGTGAAGGGCGTCGAGTCACCCGAGCGCCTGCTGGACGAGACATCGCTCTTCCTGCACCGTGTCATCGGCAACCTGTCACCCGAGAAGCAGCGCATGCTGGACCGGCTGCACCGGTCCGATGAAGATCTCGTTGACCGCAAGGTCCTCGTCGTCGATGACGATGTTCGCAACATCTTCGCGTTGAGCAGTGTGCTCGAGCGGCGAGGCATGAAGGCGCTGACCGCGAACACGGGCAGGGAAGCGATTGCCATGCTGGAAGCCACGCCGGATGTCGCGATCGTGCTGATGGACATCATGATGCCCGAGATGGACGGATATCAGACGATGCACACGATCCGGCAGAATGCAACGTTCCGGCGCTTGCCGATCGTTGCGCTGACGGCCAAGGCGATGAAGGGGGATCGCGAGAAGTGCCTCGACGCAGGCGCCTCCGACTACCTCGCCAAGCCCGTGAATACGGAACAGCTGTTGTCCACCCTGCGCATGTGGTTGCACCGTTGACAACGGGGAGATCATGAATGCTGGGGAGAAAGTCAACATTCTGCTGGTCGATGACCAACCGGCCAAACTCCTGAGTTATGAGGCGATCCTCGCCGGCCTCGGCGAGAACCTGATCAAGGCGACATCCGGGCGCGAAGCGCTGGATCATCTGCTCAGGACGGAGATCACGGTCGTGCTCATGGATGTGAGCATGCCGGAGCTGGATGGCTTCGAACTGGCCAGTATCATCCGGCAGCATCCGCGCTTTCGGCGCACGGCGATCATCTTCGTTTCGGCAGTCCATCTCACGGATCTCGACCGGCTCAAGGGTTACGAGGTCGGCGCAGTCGACTACGTGTCCGTGCCGGTCGTGCCCGAGATCCTGCGTGCGAAGGTCAGCGTCTTCACGGAACTGCATCGCAAGACGCGCGAGCTCGACCGCCTGAATCAGGAACTCGAGCATCGGGTTGCGGAACGGACAGCGGAACTCGAGTCCTCGGCGGTCCGGCTGCGAGCGAGCGAAGAGCGATTCCGCATCATGGCCGAAATGATGCCATCGATCATCTGGACGGCCGCGCCGGACGGTACCATCACCTACGCGAATCGGCGCTGGTCCGACTACTGCGGCAGCCGCCTCGCGGGGGAACGACTCAACTGGCCGCCGGAACGAGCCATTCATCCGGATGATCTCGAGCGATTCGGCGCGGAGACCAGAGAACATCTGCGCGAGGGACGCGCGTACGAAACGGAAGTCCGCCTGCGGCGCCACGACGGCGAGTTCCGCTGGTTCGTTACGCTGGCAGCCCCCCGTCATGATGAACACGGCAAGGTGCTTGGCTGGTTCGGCATCACGACCGACATCAACGACCGCAAGGAGATGTCGGAGCGACTGCGTGAGGCGGACCGGCGCAAGGACGAGTTTCTGGCCGTTCTCGCGCACGAGCTGCGCAACCCGCTGGCGCCAATCGGCAATGCGATCCAGCTCATGCGCGAGATTGGCGTCAGTGAGCAGCTGGCGTGGTGCCACAACGTGATCGAGCGCCAGGTCACGCAGCTCGTCAGGCTGGTTGACGATCTGCTCGACGTCTCGCGCATCACGCGCGGCAAGATCCGGCTGGAAAAGGAAGCCGTCGACCTTGCCGTGGTGGTCGGCAACGCGATCGAGATGAGCCGGCCGCTCATTGATCGGCACGAACACGTGCTGATCGCGGTTCTACCGGTGGATCCGGTGATCGTGGAAGGCGATCCGGCGCGCCTCACACAGGTCGTGGCCAATCTGCTGAACAACGCAGCAAAGTATCAGGAGCCGGGCGGCCACATTCGCGTTCGCGTGGAACGGGATGGCCATGAGGCGGTCATCGGCGTCGAGGACCAGGGCATCGGCATCGCGCGCGAACGATTGAGCAGTGTCTTCGAGATGTTCGCTCAGGAAGCCGCGCCGCTCGATCGAGCGCACGGCGGCCTCGGCATCGGCCTGTCTCTGGTCCGAACCCTCGTCGAAATGCACGGCGGGTCCGTCCGCGCCTTGAGTGAAGGCGCGGGGCGGGGCAGCGAGTTCATCGTGCGCCTGCCGTGCCAGGCCGGCCAGCCGTCGATGCGTGAGGTGAGCGCCGCCGCCAGCGAGCGGTCCGCCGAGCCGTCGCTCAGCATCCTCGTCGTGGATGACAATCGCGATGCGGCCGAGATGCTTTCGACGCTGCTCGGGCAATGGGGTCATGACGTGGCCATTGCACATGATGGTGCGTCCGCACTCCAGATCGCGGCGGCAAGGCATCCATCGGTCATCCTGCTGGACATCGGATTGCCCAATGGAAACGGGTACGACGTGTGCCGCCTCATGCGCGACCAGGGACTGGTCGATTCGACGATCGTCGCACTCACGGGTTTCGGACAGGAAGGTGACCGGCGCCGATCGAGCGAGGCGGGTTTCGACCAGCATCTGGTCAAGCCCATCGCCACGGATACGCTCCGAACTCTCGTCGCAAACGCTGTCGCGAGCCGATCCCCGGACGCCATGTTGGCTCTCAGCAGGGATTCGGTCCAATAGTCTGCCATCTGTCCGCCAGGACCCACGTTCTGCGCATTTGCGGGTCAGAGCACCGGTCATACGGCACCGCCAGGCCGGCGAGGCTGTCGGCGCAGACGTGCGAGAGTTGAAAAATTCGAAGGTCATCCGGCCCGGCCGCAGGCGCGGGCGTTGACGCCATCCGGGCACGCGTTGAATACTGCAACCGATCTGCAAGCCCGTACCGTACTGAGCCGGCGTCCGCCGGCCTCTTTCCGCGATCGATCCAGCGGTGCCCGGCAGCCCGGCCGGCGTTCGTCCTCCAGAGGAGAAGTGTGAGATGACGCGTTCGAGCAGGCGGAACGTCTTCCTCGGCATCGGATTGGTGATCCTGCTTGCACTGGGAATCCTTGCCGCGACGCCAGCGGTTCGCGACGAATTTGTGTCGCTGCGATCGTGCCTTGCGCTCGCTCGCTCGGGATTTCGAAGCGTAGCGGAGGAAGCGCAGGATCGGTTCCAGGGCAAGGTCCAGGACTTCACGGCGAGGTGCCGGGCGGCGGTCGCGGCGGATTCGCATCGCGTTACGCCGTGGGCCGACTGGTCGTCGTACTGGGGCACGGGCGACGCGAGCACACGAGCCGGCTTCGGCTTTCTCGGCCGGCTCTCGCCACGCCAGCGCGGCATCGATGGTGCGCTGCTCGATCTCGAGTACCAGCGCATCGAGCTGCTCAAGTTCAATCTCTTCGACAACTACACGTTCGAGGAGTACGTGCGCGGGCGGTCGGCGGTGCCGGGGCGCTCTCTGAAAGTGTGGAATGCGATGCGACTTCCGCCGGAAGCACGCGAATACGCGGCCGTCGGCGGAGATGGCGAACAACTCTGTACCGGCGAGCTGATCCGGTACCGCACACTGACCGGCATCTGCAACGACATCCGTAACCCTCGGATGGGTTCGACGAACACACTGTTCGCGCGCAACGTCCAGTTCGAGGAGACGTTTCCCCGCCTTTCACAGGATGAGATCGTGCGCAACCGGCATGGCGACCGGATCGGTTTGCTGAAACCCGATCCACAGGTCATCAGCCGCGAACTGTTCACGCGCGACCAGCACGATCCGGCTCGGTGCAACGAAGGGCAGGGTGCCGCGGCAGACGTCGCATGCGACTACATCAAGGCACCGTTCTTCAACGTGATTGCGGCATTCTGGATCCAGTTCATGACGCACGACTGGTTCTCGCATCTCGAGGAGGGACAGAACCGGCAGCCAACCGTGGCGATGGGGTGTGCGATGCGTCGCGACGGCCAGACGGACCGCGCGCTGACGGCGGCCGAGATTGCAGCACTCGGATGCCGGCCCGGTGATCGCGTCGATCAATCACTGATGGCCGATACCTCGCCCGCACAGACGTTCGATCACAACGGCCGGACGTATCCGAGCCGCGCGCCGCAGACGACACGCAACACGAACACCGCGTGGTGGGACGCGTCGCAGCTCTATGGCTACAGCCAGACTTCGGCGCGACGGGTCAAGCGCGATCCAGCCGATCCCGCGAAGCTGCTGATGGTCACAGTGCCCGGCCGCAGTGGAGACGGTGATCGGCAGGGCTACTTGCCCGTACTCGAGGCCGGCGACCCGATTCATCCCGCATGGGCCGGCCAGGAAGCGGTCGCGTTCCCGGATAACTGGTCCGTCGGCCTGAGCTTCCTGCACAACGTGTTTGCCCGCGAACACAATCTCTTCGTTGACGAATTCCGCAGCCGCGCCGACGCGGATCCGGATGGCGATTCCGGGCTTCGCGATCCACAGGCACCCGAAACCGTCATCCATAATCGCGAAGTCACACCGGACCAGCTCTACCAGGTCGCGCGCCTCGTGGTTTCCGCCGAGATCGCCAAGATTCACACCATCGAGTGGACCGCGCAGCTGCTCTACGACGAGGTGCTGTACCTCGGCATGAATGCGAACTGGTTTGGCCTGTTCCGTGACGACAACAGCGTATCGCGTGCGCTCGAGCGCGTGACCATCGACCGGTTCGGCCGCTCGTTCCGCGAATCGGACCAGACCCAGTGGTACTCGATCTTCGCTTCCGGTTCGGGCATCTTCGGACTGGGCAGCCGCCGGTACCGCGATGATGGCGGGCTGTTCACGTTCCGTAGTTCCGGTGAGGACATCTGGGACATCACGAATCCCGACCACGTGAACGGCGGGACCAACCATTTTGGTTCGCCCTTCAATTTCCCGGAAGAGTTCGTCACGGTGTACCGGCTCCACCCGCTCGTGCCGGATCTCCTCGAGTTCAGGGATGTCGGTGAACCGAACGCCGTACAGCGCAATGTCCCCGTGATCACGACGTTCCGCGGCAATGCAACGCCGGCCATGCGCGAGGGCGGTCTGGCCAACTGGACGCTGACCATGGGACGGCAGCGGCTGGGTGCGCTCACCCTGAAGAATCAGCCGATGTTCCTTCAGAACCTGCCCATGCCTCGCCTCGGCAGCGAGACCGGCAAGCTCGACGTGCCAGCTCTCGACATCCTGCGCGATCGCGAGCGGGGTGTGCCGCGTTTCAACGAGTTCCGCCGCCAGTACGGGATGCGGTCCCTGACGAGTTTCGACGATTTCATCGACCGCCGCCTGTCTGCGGACTCGCCCGAGCGGGAACGACAGGTCCGCAATGTCGAGCGCTTGAGGGCCGTTTATGGCCAGCACGTGTGCGACGATTCGAAGG
This sequence comes from Longimicrobiales bacterium, assembly GCA_050732695.1. GTDB lineage: Bacteria > Gemmatimonadota > Gemmatimonadetes > Longimicrobiales > RSA9 > JBFFZF01. Next base: position 67,334 of record JBOHRL010000012.1, read on the forward strand.
TGATCACGCGCGTGCAGGAGCTGAATGACAGGATGGTGACGGACTGCCTCGGTCATCCGGATGGCACGACGGTCGACAACGTCGAGGACATCGACGTCGTCGTCGGCTGGCTCGCGGAAGCAACCCGGCCCCACGGCTTCGCCATCTCAGAGACCCAGTTCACAGTCTTCATCCTGAACGCATCGCGCCGCCTCTTCAGCGATCGCTTCTTCACGTCCAGTTTCCGGCCCGAGTTCTACACGCATCTCGGCGTCGAGTGGGTGAACAACAACGGACCCGACGGCGTCGTGATGGAGGCGGGCCGCCCGAACGGCCACGAGGACCAGGTTCTGCCCTTCAAGCGCGTGCTGCTGCGCACGGTACCCGAGCTGGCTGGCGAACTGAGCGGTGTCGTGAACTCGTTCGATCCGTGGGCCCGGGACCGAGGCGAGTACTATTCGCTTCGCTGGCAACCTCGCCCCGGCGCCGAGTCGGATCCGGCGTTCCGCAACAACTGAGATGGAGCCACGCATCGCACACGCGGGTCTGTTCGCCATCGCGCGGCTGCTCGGTCAACTCGGGATCGGACGGTTCCGCTCCGGCTTCGATGCGCAGGCGGCCGGCTGTCAGTGGGCGAGGGCCGCCATGGCGAAACAGAATGCGACGGATCTGCGCATCGGTATTGCCGGAAAATCGGTCGACCTCGTCGGATCGCGGCAACGGTCCGAAACCATTCTGAGCGCATCGCCCGACGGCAGTGAATTCATCGCAGGTACTCTCAAGACCGGCGGAATGAGCTTCCTCGCGCCGCACGCGCTGACCATCCAGAACGACGCGAACTGGAGCCGGCTCCGTCGTTTCAATGAAGAGGTGCTCGGCACTGGCGGCGTACACGCGTACGGTCAGGCGTTTCTGGCGCGCGTGCGTTCAGCGTTCGACCTTCCCGTTACCGGCATTGAAGAGATCCGGGCTGCCATGGGACGTGTCATGACCGGTATCGTTTTCGGTGTCGATGACGCCACGCTCGTCCGCGATGTGAACGTCCTCATTGGCGTCGTGCATAGTCCTGTAAAACGAAATTTGTTCGGCTTCCGGTACCGGAGCCGGCGAGAGCGCCTCTACCACGCGATTGCCGCGCATTTTGATGCGGCAGAGACGGGCGCAGAGACGCTGCTGGCGTTTGCGCGCCTCGCCGCCGGTGATCTCGGGCGCGACGTGGTGCTACAGCAGGTGCCGCACTGGATGTTCACGTTCACCGGTTCGGGCACGGACCTGCTCGCACGTGCTCTCGCGCTGATCGTGAGCAGGCCGTCGGTGCGCGGTCGAGTGCTCGACGAGATGGCCGTTGCGGGCGCGCCGGACCGCGCCGAGACGATCGAGCGGCTGCCCTTCCTCGATTCCTGTCTGCTCGAGACCGGCCGCCTGTTCACGCCGGTCACGCGCACGTTCCATCACGGCCGTGCCAACGGCGACGGGCGCGGCGACATCGTCCATTACTTCCCGCTGCTTCAGAGAGATGACGCGCTGGGTGCAACCGTTCACAATTTTGAACCGGAGCGCTGGCTCGGGGCGGAGCGTGATGCGCCGGCGGCCGCGTCGAACCTGTTTCTGCGAGGGCCGCGCGCCTGTCCGGGCCGCGACCTGATTCGATTCGTATGCCGTGCGGCGCTGGCCCGCCTGCTGACCGAACTGCGTGTTACGGGAGGCAGCGCGACGCTGGCGCGAGATCCGCTCCCGCTCTCGTTTCCGGAGCGGGAGGCACGCTTCACCGTTGCGGAGGCGACACCATGAGCACCGAAACCCTGGATCTGGCCCACCAGTCGCGAGCCCGGCTCGATGCGCTGTTCAGCAGTGCGCAGCCCGGGCCGGTTCCGGCCGGGAGGACGCGCGGAACCGCGTTGATTGCAGCGGGCTCCTCCCTTGATGCCGTGCTGAAGCCGCTGATTCGCGCCCTCGTCTGGAAGGGCAAGATGTTCCGGCCGGCAACGAGGGATCTGAAGAACCTGCTCTCGCCTTTCGGCGTGCAGGGCATCCGCGCCCGTGTCTACGAGGATACGAGCTGGTTCGATCAGCGGCCGGCGATCATCATCGATTACTCGACGACGTCATTCGTTGCGCAGATGGTGCGTGACGAGATCCGCCAGATCGCGCCCGGGCTCTATCTCGGCCAGATCTTCCTGGGAAAGAAGCGCGTTGGTCATTTCATGCTCGAGGCGCCAAGCCAGCCGGCGACAACGCCCGGCATCGCCGTTTCGACGCAGGCCAGCGCGTGAGCGCCAGACCCGGATTCAGCGGGCAGCCCGACTCCGGTCCGGCTCGTCCATGACGGCGTTCAGGTTCGATTTCGCTCGAGTCAGGAAGATTCTGGCGAAGGCCGTGTTCTGGGTCGGCGCCGTGGTGCTGGTCCTCGCCGTGATGGCTGCCATCTACCTTACGGTTCGTCTGAGGGACGACAATCCGGTCGTGTACGCGAGCGCCGAGGAACACTTCAAGTATGGATCGACGGGTGGCGAGCGCGGCTGGGGCACACAGTTCGGATTCGGCGTGCCGTACTGGATCTGGGTGACGCTGCCGGAACTGTTCCCGGAATACCTGCCCGATCGCGAGTCCGGCCGCGGTTACGCGGCATTCGGCATGATCTACGAAGACGGCAAGGATCCGCGCTTCGATCTGCCCATCGGCATGTCGATGCGTCGCGTCCAGGGAATCGACCGGGTCTACTTCAATTGCGCTGTGTGCCACACGGGCACGGTTCGCGATGCGCCCGGCGCCGAACCCCGCATTGTGCTGGGCATGCCTGCGAACCGCTTCGACCTCGGTGCGCTCGCCACGTTCCTCGGCAGGACGGCAGCGGACTGGAAGTTTCGCTCGAGCCGGATGTTCCCGACCATCGAACATCTCGAGTCGCTGCGCGATTCGCTCGACCTGTCCGATGACGTGTACAGGCCCGATCCGCTGAATCCGGTCGATCGGTTCGTCTTCCGCCATGCGGGTATTACGCTCATGCGTGAGCAGTTGCTGACGTTGACGTCGCGGTTGTCGTTCGTCGATCCAATGAGCTGGGGACCCGGCCGCGTCGATACGTTCAATCCGCCCAAGGCGCTGCTGGGATTTCCCATGGAGCGCGCCGATTCCGTCGAGAAGGTCGGCAATGCAGAGTTTCCTGCCGTCTGGAATCAGGCAGCGAAGGAAGGGATGCAGCTGCACTGGGATGGCAACAACACGAGCGTCAACGAGCGCAATCTGAGCGCCGGCTTCGGCACCGGCGCGACACCGACAACACTCGACAAGGACAAGGTCTTGCGCGTGGCCGCGTTTCTCTGGGACCAGGCCAGGCCGCTCGCATTCCCGGCCGATCGCATCAACGCGGATCTGGCCGCGCGCGGTGAACCCGTCTACCGGCAGTACTGCTGGTCCTGTCACGGCAATCGCGAGGTCCCGTTCCGCACCGACGGCGATGGCGGCCTCGTTGGCACCGTTACTCCGATCGATGAGATCGGCACGGACCGCGCCCGGCTCGATTCCTATACGGCGCAGCTGGCTGCCGCACAGAACTCGCTCTATGCGGGTTTCCCGCGCGACGAAGCGCACTGCCGCGCACAACCCGACGATACGGAGCACTGTTATCCGGCAAGGTTCAGCCATTTCCGGAAGACGAACGGGTACGCGAACATGCCGCTCGATGGGCTCTGGCTGCGCGCGCCCTATCTGCATAACGGTGCGGTACCCGATCTTGCAGCCTTGCTCGAGCCGGCCGAGTCGCGCCCGGCAGTCTTCTACATCGCATACGATGTGTATGACTACGATCGTGGCGGTTTCGTAACGAGCGGTCCCGAGGCCGAGCACAAGGGCTGGCGCATGGACACGAGCATACCCGGCAACGGCAATGGCGGCCACGAGTATGGCGTCGACCTGCCCGCGGCCGAGAAGGCGGCGCTGCTCGAGTACCTGAAGATGTTCTGACGTCCACGCTGATTGTGGGGAGCGCTGCGTAGCTCAGCGAATCCTCGCGCAGCATCCGGCGCAACGAGCACGAGTGAAGACCTCCGGCCCGGCTCCGGTGCGAAACCGGTTGCCGGACCGGGGATGGTGCCCTGATCCTGGAGCAGCGATTCATGGCAACAACGGTGAAACCGCCACGCAGCAAGTGGAAGACATGGCTTCTGCGCATCGCCCTCGTTCTTGTCGTCGTCGGCGTGCCGCTCGCGGTATTCGTCTGGTATCGCATGTTCCGGCAAGTGGATCAGCCGGAATGGATCACGGGCGATCCGGAACAGAACTTTCTGCACGGCTCGATCGGGGCGGAGGCACAGGGCGGCATCCCGTACTGGATCGTCGTCGTATTGCCGCGCATCTTTGACGACCTGCTTCCCGGACCGGGCGGTTATGCTTCGCTCGGCCTGCCGTGGAAGGAAGGCACCGAGCTGCCGGTCGGCTTCTCGAAGAAGAAAGTCGGGTTCGATCGCGTCGGCTTCAACTGCGCACTCTGTCACGCGACGCAGTACCGCACGACGCCGTATGCGACACCCACCATCGTTGCGGCCGGCGGCAGCAACACCGCCGACATCCAGGGACTGCTCGAGTTCTTCAGCCGCGCAGCCGGCGATTCCCGCTTCAGCGCTGAGACGATCATGCCGCAGATCGACATGGCGTATCCGCTCGGGATGATCGATCGCCTGCTGTACAAGTACCTGTTCATTCCGATCACGCGGGAGCGGCTGCGCGAGCAGGGCGATGAGTTCGCATGGGCCGGTGCGCGCCCGCGCTGGGGGCCTGGCCGGGACGCGCCCATGAACCTCACCAAGTTCAACTTCCTCGGACTGCCGCATGATGAAAGCATCGACAACACGGATTTCCCGTCCATCTGGGCGCTGCGCACACGCGTGCAGGAAGGACGGACGTGGCCGGCCGACAATTACGCGTTGACCGCAGACTGGTCCACAGTCGGTGTGCCGCCCGAACGGTTGATGCTGATGAACCTCGACGGCGCGACGACCTCGTTCCGGTCCGTCATCTATGACTCGGCCCTCGGGCTCCAGGCGGAGAACTCGGAGTTCTTCCGGCAGCGCGTCGCCGATCTCGAGGCGTGGCTGCTCGACCTGCCAGCACCGGAGTATCCGCTGCCCATCGACAGCGCGCTGGCCCGGGCCGGCGAACCGGTCTTCGAACAGAATTGTGCTTCCTGCCACGCCAGCGGCCGCGACAATCGTCTCGGCACCGTGATTCCGCTCGAGGAGATCGGCACGGACGCGGAACGCGCCAATTCATGGACGCTCGAAGCGGCCGACAGCGCGAATCGCACGGTGCGCAGTCTGACCGGGATCCGCCGCACGCCCATGGGCAAGCCCGAACGCACCGGTTACATCGCACTCCAACTGGATGGCATCTGGTTGCGCGCGCCCTACCTGCACAACGGCTCCGTCCCGACGCTCCGTGCACTGCTCGAGCCGCCCGAACGGCGGCCCGCATCGTTCTATCGTGGATATGATGTGCTCGATCGTCACAACGGCGGGTTCATCGCCCGTCGCTGCGCCGGCAACCAGCCCGAGCTGCCGGCGACTGACGCGTCTGTCGATTTTCAATGGGGCTGCATGCCGGCGGATCGCGGCTGGCGGTATGACACGTCCGAGCGAGGCAACAGCAACGCCGGCCACCGCTACGGCATCAACCTCGCCGGCGAGGAAAAGCGCGCGCTCGTCGAGTACCTGAAGACGATGTAAAACAGCAGTGCCGGGGGCATCGTCCATTCGCGTGCTCGCGGACCCGGTGTCTCACAGAGGAGTAACGACTTGACGCAACCCACGATTCAGAACGGGTACCTCGTCCTGGTCGACCTGTCCGGTTACACGCCTTTCATGGCGAGTTCGGAACTCGACCATGCGCAGGGCATCCTTGCCAACCTGCTCGAACTGCTGCGCAGCCGGCTCACGCCGACACTGACGCTGGCCGAGATCGAGGGCGATGCCCTGTTCCTGTACGCACCGGCGCACGCGCTGACGCGCGGCGAAACCCTGCTCGAACTGATCGAAAGCACGTACGTCGTATTTCGCGATTCGATGCGAACCGTGCAGCGCGCAACGACGTGCAACTGCAATGCATGCCAGGTCATGCGCACACTGGATCTGAAGTTCGTGACGCACTCCGGTGAGTACGTCCTGCAAAGACTCGCGGGCGGTGTGAAGCCAGTGGGTTCGAGTGTGAACCTCGCGCATCGCCTGCTCAAGAACCGGGTGACCGAAACGACTGGCTGGAGTGCGTACGCGCTCTTCACGCAAGCCGCTCTCGAGGCGATGGACGTGCGGCCCGAAGGCATGCACCCGGACCGCATCCGTTACGAGCATCTCGGTGAATACGATGTTGCCGCCATCGACCTGCAACGTCGCTATGAAGAGTTGACGGCGAAGCGCGGCGCCTATCTGGCCGCAGAGCAGGCGCACTTCACCGTGGAGCGTCGCTTCGCCGTGCCGCTGCCGAGATTGTGGGACCTGCTCAATGATCCGCTCAAGCGCGTGCAGTGGGAAATCCGGTCGGATTGGGAAACGCCGACACGGCCGGCCGGGCGAACGGGTCCGGGCGCACACAACCACTGCGCCGATTCGGACTTCATCGAAGAGGTGCTCGACTGGCGACCGTTCGACTACTATACCGTGCAGATCAGGCGGAGCATCATGCGCTTCACGATCACCGGCGCCCTGCGCGCGGATGGCGACTGCACGGCTCTGCGCTGGAGCATCGCGATGGACGGCACGGCGCCCGTCCGATGGAGAGCGCTTATCACCCGGTTCTTCGCGACTCGTCTGATGCGTGCGTCGCAGCGCTTCGACCGGCTCGAGCGCCTGATCGCACGCGAGGAAGAGAAGCACGCAGCCGCGGTACCGATCGCCGTGGACGCGGATGCGTCATGAGCAGGCGCACGGGTCGGGGCCAAATCACGCCAAGCCTCCCATTCAGTCGTGACCGGCATCAGTCGCGCGGGAACACGTGATAGCTGCGAGGTGACGCAAAGACCGTCGCCCCTTCGCGTAGACCCAACGCGGAGCCGTGCGCCTGAAAGACATCCGCACTGAGACTCTGGCCACCTGCGAGAACGTCCAGCCGCTTCGTCGGGCCCGCCGATCTGGATTGCCGTATCACTCGCCGGCGGCTCTGGCTGTCGTCGCGCTGAACGTCCTGTTCTCGCCGGGTTCTTGCGCCCGTATACTTTATCCAATATCATCCATGCGACGCGTGTCCCCCTCAGCGCCGAGGTCGGAGCCCCACCATGAATCGGTCGCCGGGAATCGCTGACTGGACCGGGGCCTTGCCCCTCTCGCCGTATCCCTGCGCCGGCCAGCCAGGCCAGCCACCTCACGAATGCCAGCGGGTTGTCCAACCCGCATCGAAACGCTCCGTGAAAGGAGTTACACGATGACAGGCACGATCGGACGTATCTGGATCGGGGCCGCTCTCATGGCAGTGAGCGGCGGTACGTCGGCCTCGGCGCAGGAAGCGGCGAGGGGAACGGGGTCGGTGGGCGGAGTGGTGATGCATGCGGAAACGGGACGTCCGCTGGCGGGCGCGCAGGTTCATATCGTAGGGACGCAGCTGGGCGAACTGGCGAACCAGCAGGGACAATTTCTGATCGAGAATGTGCCTGCGGGGGAGGTCACGGTGCGGGTTCAGCTGCTCGGCTTTGGCGCGGGCGAGGATACGGTGACGGTAACGGCGAATGGGACGTCGAGCGTGGAGTTCCGGCTGAGCGAGCAGGCGATTGCGCTGGATGAGGTGGTTGTGACGGCCCTCGGGATCGAACGCCAGGAGAGAAGTCTGGGCTACGCGGTGCAATCGGTGCGAGCGGATCGGCTTCAGACCATTCCGGAGATCAACGTTGTGGCGGCGTTGAAGGGGCAGACGGCGGGGGTCGATATCAACACGGCGAGCAGCCGGCCGGGCGGATCGTCACGGATTGTGATCCGGGGGGAATCGTCGTTCACGGGTGGAGGCCAGCCGCTGTGGGTGGTGGATGGAGTGCCGATCAGCATGGACACCGATACGCACGGCGGATTCGACGGACGGGAGGCGTTCGCGCTCGAGTCGGGTGAAGCGGGGAATCGCGGCATGGACATCGACATGAACAATGTCGAGGAGATCTCGGTTCTGCGTGGTGCGGCGGCGACGGCGCTGTATGGTTCACGGGCCGCGTTCGGCGCGATCATCATCAAGACGAAGCGCGGCACGCCGGGCCAGGCGACGCGGTTCACGGTAACGCAGCGTTATCAGGCGGAGACGCCGATTCTTGCGGGGAAGCAGACGAGCTATACGGCGGGGCTCGATGGGTTGTTCTGCAACGCGCGACCGTCCAGCCTGGGCGGCTGGTGCGATCCGCTGTACCCGGGCACGTCGGCGAACACGACAAACAACTGGGGTCCGCACCGGGACAGCATCCCGCAGTCGGTGCTCGATCACGAAAGCGCGGCGGGCCGTCCGGTGCGCATGGCGGATCCGCGATCGGACTATTACGAGACCGGCCAGTTGTCGGAGTCGTCGGTCAGCGCGAGCGGCGGGATTCCGGGAGGTGGCAGTTTCAACCTGGGTCTGAGTTATACGGACCAGGGTGGAATCCAGCCGAACACGTCGATCGAGAAGCTGAATCTCAGCGCGAACATCGGGCTGCCGCTGACGGATCGGCTCATGTCGAACACGACGGTGCTGTACTCGAACACGGACAATGTCTGGCAGAACGAGGGCTGGCAGGGTCGCGAGCAGGACATGATGTTCGTGCAGCCGAATCTGGACATCCGTGATGGCTGGAACGACGACGGCACGCCGGTGATGTATGGCAGCAACGCACCGCATTGGGACTGGATCTCGGAGAACGAATTCCGGGGCGGTTCGACGACGCGGTGGATTGCTTCGCAGATGCTGCGCTACGACATCGTGCCGGGCCGGCTGACGCTCCAGAATCAGATCGGGCTGGACACGTATCAGGACCAGCGGGAACAGTTTCAGGCGGAACGGCCATGGCGAACGGCGGACGGTCGGACGTCGGGCGGAGCGCGCCAGTCGAGAATCACGCGCACGTCGATCGACGACGACCTCGTACTCAGCCTGAGCGGGACCCCGGTGGGCTACGGCCTGACGGTGAGCGGTCTCGTGGGCGCGAATCTGAACATGCAGCAGGACAACAGTCTGACTGGCGAGGGCAGGGACATCACGATTCCGGGCTATTACAACGTAGAGAACTTCGAACGGCAACAGGTCGACGAGGTCCTGCCGCAGAAGCAGAGGCTGGTTGGCATCTACAGCCAGGCGACAGTCGACTACGGCGACTGGGCGTTCCTGACGCTGACGGGACGGAACGACTGGAGCTCGACGCTGCCGCCAGAACAGAACGCGTACTTCTATCCCTCGGCGAGTCTGGGCGTCGTATTCACGGATGCACTCGCGCTACAGAGCGACTGGCTCCAGTACGGGAAACTGCGATTGTCCGTGGCGAAAGTGGGCAGTGACGCGCCACGGTATAGCCTTGCAACCACCTACAATTCGGCGGGCAACGTAACGTGGCCGTACCGAGGCCAGCTCGGGTACATGCAGAGCAACAGTCTCGGGAACCCGGATCTCAAGCCGGAGAGCACACGCGAGTACGAGATCGGCATGGACCTGCGCGGGCTGGGTGGCCGCGCCAGACTGGATGTCTCGTACTACAACAAGAAGAGTTACGACCAGATCTTCTCGGTCCCATCCTCGGAAGCGACAGGTTTCAGCGAGATCACGCGCAACGCGGGCGACCTTCAGAACAAAGGCATCGAAGTTTCGTTCGAAACCGTGCCGATTCAGACCGGGAAGTTCCGCTGGGATCTGCGACTCAACTATTCGCGGAACCGGTCCAGTGTCATCGACCTTGCGTCGGGCGTCGAGTCGATTTATCTGGCCGGCTACTCGTGGCCTCAGATCCGCATCATGGAAGGCGTCCCCTATGGCGTAATTTGGGGTTATGGGTTCCTGCGCGAGCATTCGGACCCGTCGGATCCCGAGTACTCACCGCTGCCCGCCGAGCAGGGTCAGATCCTGATCGACGATGACGGCATGCCGCTCTGGGACGACCGGCTGAAAGTCATCGGTACGACCGAGGCCGACTGGCTGGGCAACCTCTACACGGCGTTCCAGTACGGCCCGTTCTCCGTGTCCGGTCTCGTGACCACACGGCAGGGCGGCCAGATTCTGAACTTCGACCTGAACTACACGGTCGCACGCGGCATCGCGAGTGTGACCGAGGCGCGCAACACGCCGTACGTCTACAAGGGCCTGAATGAGACGACGCGGCAGCCGAACACGGTCGAGATCATTCGTGACCAGGAATACTGGCAGGACGAGTACGGCTACTACGATCACCACGAATACCAGATCGAGGACGGCAGCTTCATCCGCCTCCAGGAAGTCTCGCTGGCATACCAGCTTCCGCCCTCGCTGCTGGGCCGGCTCGGCGTCGAAGCCATGACTCTGTTTGCGTCGGGTTACAACCTGTGGATCGATTCCGATTTCTCGTACGGCGATCCGCAAGGAAGCAACTACGGCTCGACGAATGCCGGCGGCGGTGCATACCGCTTCTTTCTGTCGCCTACAACACGCAGGTACAGCGTCGGCGTGCGAGCCAGCTTCTGATCTGAAGGGACCGGACATCGATCAACTCGACTTCAGCGGAGGCGGAAGCCCGATGTTCAAGATGAATAGAGCGGAACCGATGATCGCACTGGTCGCGTGGCTGGCTGTCGCCTCGACCGGCTGCGACGACTTCCTGGATGTGAACGAGAATCCGAACGCTCCGGAATCCGTCCGCATGGAACTCACTCTGCCCGGCGTTCTCGTGGCGTTCAACACGGACATCCTCGCTTCGGATTATACGAACTGGGGCACGGAATGGACGCAGCAGTGGTCGTACAACCGGGATGGCCGGCCGTATTCGGTGTTTCAGCACTACGAGATGACGTCGATCGATACCGACGGCTTCTGGAGCGACGCGTACGCCGACGTTATGCAGGAATGCCAGAACATGATGGCGGAAACCGCGGCGAACGAGGACTGGCAATACCACGGGATCGCCCAGTTCCTCTTCGCGTGGACCGCGACCATCGTGTCGGATGCGTTCGGGCCGATTCCTCTGTCGGAAGCCTTCGACACCGGGAACCCCGATCCGGCCTATGACAGCCAGCAGTCCGTCTATCAGACGGCCTTCCAGCTGATCGAAGAAGCCATCGCCGAGATGCAGGGTCCGGCGAGTTCCCGCGTTCCGGGGGCGAACGACCTCCTCTTCGAAGGTGACATGGGCCGGTGGGTTCAGCTTGCCCGCACCGTACAGGCCCGGCTGCACATGCACGTGGCCTCCGCACAGGGCGAGAACCCTCAGGAGCATGCACAGGCGGCACTCGATGCGCTCGCGGGCGGGCTGAAGAGCAACGCCGACGACGCAGAGTTCATCTTCACGGGCGGCGAAGGCGCCCGGCAGCCCCTCTACCAGGATGCCGATTGGGACGAAGAAGTCGTTCCCAGCGAGTTCTATGTGACGTTGCTTCAGGGACTTGCCGATCCCAGGCTCCCGATCACCGCCCAGCCGACACTGCTCGATGGCGTCTATCGAGGTCACAGAAACGGCGGCCTGCGCGCCGCCGACTCGACAATCTCCAAGCTCGGCACGTACTTTATCGGCGAGGACCGCTCTTACACCTGGATGAGCTTCGCCGAGGCAAAGTTCATCGAAGCCGAAGCCCGGCTCATCGTGGGTGGACCCGGCGCGGCCGACGGCCCCTATCGTGACGGAATCCGCGCGAACATGGAAAAGATGGGCGTGGCGGCCAGCGACATCGACGCATATCTCGACGCGCAAGCGCCGCTCGGCGCGACCGACGCGCTCGAGCGCATCATAACACAGAAGTATATCGCCAATTACCTGCTCATCGAGGCGTGGGTCGATTGGCGGCGGACCGGATTCCCGCAGATCGAGCCGGTCCCGGAACGACTCGCCATCTTCGACGGCATCCCACAGAGGTTGCGTACACCAGCGTCGGAGATCAGCTACAACGGCGCCAACGTGGGCGCGACCGGGATTCCTGAAGGAATGGCAGGTATGCTGGTTCGCGTCTGGTGGGCAGGAGGATCCAATTGATTCACTGAGAAGGGTCGCGGTTCAGGGTATGGCGTTCGTCGCGGTGCTGGCGGCGAGTTGCGCGCCAGCGACGACGGGGAGACCGAGCGACCGCAATGTCATCACGGCGGGCGACATCGCCACGGCGCACGTGCAGACGGCGTGGGAAGCGGTGGAGCGGCTACAGCCTCAGTGGTTGACCAGCCGTGGCGCGACCTCGATCACGGACCCGACGCCGACCGTGGCGTCGGTCTTCCTGAACGGCGTCGAAGTCGGTGATGTGGATTACCTCAAGAGTATCATCGCCGTGGATGTGAGCGAGATGCGCTATTACCCGCCGGGGGAGGCAGGCGCGCGGTTCGGGATGGGGCACCCGCGAGGCGTCATCACCGTCACCACGGGTAACCCGCGGACCTGAGGCGACCGGATGTGATTGGCGGTGGTGGCGGCGGCCCACCGTCGTCCGGCGGATTGGGATTGTCCTGAAACACGGTCTGGTCGACGAGAACGACAACGGCGGCGATGATCCCGATCGCGGAGAGCGCAGTGCGCCATCTGGAGAGTTGGCGTCGCTCGAAGCGCACGACGTTCTGACGCGGGATCGTGATGGTCTGATGGACGGGTTCGAAGGGCGTCCCGCGGTATGCGGAGCCGATCCAGACCGAGACCGCAACAGAATCCTCGGTTAGCGCAACGAGGTCGCCCATCACGGTCTGGCTCGGCACGGCCGTAGGTGACAGGCGATCCGCCGCAACGCTGGAAAGGACGACACGCACATCACCGGCCGGCGGCTCCGTGGCCGGATCAACCGCAACATAGCCGTAGCAGGCGGGCGCGGTCATGAGCGCGAGCAGGATCCCGGCTCGAGTGGCGCGCGGAATCACCGCAATGAGACGTGTCACGAGCATGCTCCGATTCGATCAATCCCGAAGCGCACCGTTCGCAAGGCGGTTCGCCTGCGCGAACGATTGGATATGCAATGCATCGTGTGCATGCGCAAGCTGAAATCAGCGAATCGCGAGTCGTCGCGACCCGGCTGGCCCAGGACCATTCCCGCAACGGTCGTCGCGCGGCCGAGGCCACGTCCGGGCGAAGCCGCTTTTTCTTCAACGGCGAGGACACAATGAACTGCCTGAAAGGTTTGGGATTCGTCGGATGGCTGATCATTGCGCAAGCCGGCGTTGCAACGGCCCAGGAGCCGCCGCGAAGCGCGGAACGCGGACCACCGTTACTCCAGGATTACGTTGCCGCATCCGTCCATCCCGTACCGGCAGAGATGAGCTTCGATCCGTTCTACAGGAAGTACACGGACGCACTCGGAATCCCGGTCCTGAGTTCCGACAAGGTGCCGGACATGGCGCTGGTCGTCGCGCGCGACATTGTGAACGGCATGCTGGCTGCGAGGCCGGACCTGCGGGCGGCAATGATCGCCCGGAACTGGCGGGTCGGAGTGATGGCGGAAACGGAAATCACCGGCGACATCCCGGAGCACGCGAACCGGAAGCGGCCTGGGGCGCCCGAGGGCGAGCCGGTGAACGAGGAGGACCGACAGTACTGGGCGCGCCGTGCGCGCGGCCTGGGCGGCAACCCGACGACGGGTGCCGAAGAGAACCTCCTGGGCTACCCGGGCACCCGCTACTTCGGCGAGCACATCCTCGTGCACGAATTCTCACACGCCATCATGGGCGGTGGGATCCGCAACGCCGACCCATCCTTGCACCAGGAGATCCTGGCGGCGTACGACAGCGCCATGGCAAGAGGCCTGTACGTCAACGAGGATGGCCGCAAACACTACGCAACGACGAACGCGAACGAATACTGGGCCGAGGGCGCTCAATGGTGGTTTCACTCGAATTATGGCGAATGCTTCGGCGGCAACCGCCGCCTCGAGTCACCCGACGATCTGAAAGCGTATGATCCCACGCTGTACGAGCTGTTGAGTCGCGTGTACAACACGCACCACATCCCCATGGACATCTACCACGCGAAGAACATCCGGCCGCGGGGAAGAGGGCCGTTGACCTGCGGTTGACGCGTGGGAAACCGTTTCCGTGCTGTTTCCGGGGCTGGGTTTTGTAGAGAACCATGCAAACTTGAATCCGGCCGTCCAACCAGCAACCAGCCCCAGAAACCAGCCCCAGAAACGTTCCATGGCAGAGATGCACCAGCGATTGCCCACACAGGGGGTGAACGAATGATCGTTGCATCGGCGCTCCTCGTCATCGCGGCGGCACAGGATCCGCAACAGGCGGCGCGCATCGTCGTGGAGCCGGCTACTCTCGCGCTTGCTGTCGATGCCACTCGCCAGCTGGTGGTTCGCGGTCTGGACAGCACGGGCGCGCGGATCGCGCTGCCCGATCCGGTTCGGTGGCTGTCATCGGATGTCGACATCGTAACCGTGGATGCGCAGGGCACGGTCACGGCACGGGGACCGGGCACGGCGCGAGTGACGGCCATGGTGGCCGGCATTGCGGGATTCGCGGACATCACGGTGCAGCCGCTTCCGGCAGCAACGATCGAGGCGACACTTCCGTTCGCGAGCATTGCGACAGGGACGAGCGCTGCGTTCGAGGTTGTGGCGCGAGATCGGGATGGCCGTTTGCTGAGGGACGTTGCATTCCGTTTCGAGAGCACGGCGCCGAACGTGGCGCGGGTCGACGCGAACGGACGCGTATCCGGGCGTTCAGCAGGGAATGCGGTGGTTCGGATCACGGCCGGGCAGGCGATCACGCAGATCCCGGTGCGCGTCGTGAACAACGTGGCGGTCACGTACACACTCAGTGCGGACCGGCAGACAGCAAGGACGGGTGACGTGATCCGGCTGCGTGCGAGCGGACTCGATCGCGCGGATCGCGAAGTCGTGGAACTGGCGCCTGCATGGGTGATGGATCGCGGCGGCGCCACGCTGGATGCCGAAGGGCGCCAGGGTGTCTTCGTTGCAGAAGAGGCCGGGCAGTATGCGGTGAGTGCGCTGATCGGGGATACCATCGTACGCAGCATGATTCTGGACATCACCCCGCGCACGGCGGAGGCCGAATTGCGCGCTGTGGGCCGCGGGCCGACCACGGGTCATCATGCGGGCGACACGTGGGCGTTCGAAGGCGTCGATGGCCACGACTACGCCTACATCGGTACGTTTCTGCACGATTGGATGAAGGCGTTCGACATCACGGATCCGGCCAATCCGATCCTGACCGATTCGATTCAGCTCGATGCCCGTCGCATCAACGACGTCAAGATCCACCCGAACAACCGTATCGCGGTGGTCACGCGGGAAGGCGCGTCGAGCCGGCGCAACGGCATCGTCGTGCTCGATCTGTCGGTGCCCGCGCACCCGACCATCCTCTCCGAGTATACGGAGACCGTGACCGGCGGTGTGCACAACGTGTGGATCGACGGCGAAACCGATCTCGTCTACGCATGCCACAACGGAACCGGATCCATGCACATCATCGATATCTCGGATCCGCGCAACCCGCGCGAAGTCGGGCGGTGGGGTCTCGAGAAGGAAAGCAAGACGCTGCACGATGTGTTCGTGAAGGATGGTTATGCCTATCTCTCGTACTGGGATGACGGGGCGATCATGCTGGACGTCGGTGCAGGCAGCCACGGCGGGACTCCGACGGCGCCCGCCTTCGTCAGTCAGTTCAGGTATCCGGAAGGCAACACCCATGTCGCATGGCGCGATGGCAAGTACCTGTACGTGGGCGATGAGATCTTCCCGGATGACTGGGATGCATCGCGCCCGATCGAAGCGCGCGGGTTCATCCACGTTCTCGATTACACGGATCCGGAGAATCCACGGGAAGTCGCGACGTACGAAGTGCCGGAGGCCGGTACACACAACGTCTGGGTCGAGAACGATCTGCTGTACGTCGGCTACTACCAGGGTGGGTTGCGCGTGGTCGATGTTTCCGGAGAGCTGCGCGGAGACCTCTATCGCCAGGGCCGCGAACTGGCTGCATTGCGCACGGGCGCCCCGGATGCCATCACGCCGAACTGGTCGATGACCTGGGGGGCACAGGTCTTCAAGGGTCACATCATCACGTCGGACCTGAATTCGGGCCTGTGGGTCGCGCGCCTCGAGTTGACGCGGCCGGTATCCTGAAACGTTACAGCGCTCGAACCAGTGCGTCGCTCTGGAACGGATACGAGGGCGTCGGCGTGGTCATGTCGAGTTCGCCATACCGGGCCAGATTCAACCGTGCACGAGGAGCCGTGATGACCGTCGATCCCGGGGTTCGCATCGAATCTGCGGCTCGGCTCGCGCTGAGTCTGAGTGTCGCGGTCGTTGTTGCGAACGCTTGCAGCGCCTCAGGCGGGTCCGTCACCGTGGATGACGACGACATCGGCGGAGTGGTCACGGGCCTGGACGGGCCGGAAGCAGGCGTCTGGGTGATCGCGGAGACGAGCGATCTGCCGACGCGCTTCGTGCGCATCGTCGTGACCGACGACCGGGGCCGCTACCTGATCCCCGACCTGCCTGATGCGAATTACGATGTGTGGGTGCGTGGATACGGGCTGATAGACTCCGGCAAGTTGCGCGCATCACCCGGCAGTGTCCTCGACCATGCGGCAGTCGCCGCGCCCGATGCGCGTGCTGCGGCCGAGTACTATCCCGCCGGTTACTGGTTCTCGCTGATGCACGTTCCGGAGGCTGGCGAGTTCCCGGGCACGGGCGAGACCGGTAACGGTCTGTCATCGAGTTTGCAGAACCAGGCCCAGCTGCTGCGCCTGCTGAAGTCGGGCAACTGCACAGCGTGTCATCAGCTCGGTACGAAGGGGACACGCGAGTTGCCGCCAACGCTGCGCGATCAGCCGTCATCCGTTGCTGCATGGGACCGGCGCATCCAGTCCGGCCAGGCCGGTGCCGGCATGAGCGGCGGGCTGGACCGCCTCGGGCGCCAGCGGATGCTCGAGATGTTCGCAGACTGGACAGACCGGATCGCCGCGGGTGAAGTGCCGCCCTCGCCGCCACGGCCTGCCGGGATCGAGCGCAATGTGGTCATCACCGAATGGGACTGGGCGGATCCGAAGGCGTACCTGCACGACGAGGTCTCGACGGACCGTCGCAACCCGACGGTCAACGCGTGGGGCCCGATCTACGGGGCCCTCGAGCTGAGCGCGGATTACGTTCCCGTCCTCGACCCGGTGAGTCACACGACGAGCCGGGTGCCGTTGACGGTTCGCGACACGAGCACACGGGCCGCCTCGGGGGCGTCCATGCCACAGCCCTCGCCGTACTGGGGCAATGAAGTGCTATGGACGAGCAGGAACAATGTGCACAATCCGATGATGGACGAACGCGGCCGCGTCTGGCTCACATCGACCGTGCGGCCGCCGGAGAACCCGGAGTTCTGCCGGGAAGGCTCGGCGCATCCGTCCGCGCAGCTGTTCCCGGTGGCGCGGGCCGGCCGTCACCTGGCCGTGTACGATCCGGCGACCGGCGAGCTGAAGCACATCAGCACCTGCTTCAGCACGCATCACCTGATGTTCGCGGAGGATGAGAACAACACATTATGGACCAGCGGAGGTGGCCAGGTCGTCGGCTGGCTGAACACT
This sequence comes from Longimicrobiales bacterium, assembly GCA_050732695.1. Lineage (GTDB taxonomy): Bacteria > Gemmatimonadota > Gemmatimonadetes > Longimicrobiales > RSA9 > JBFFZF01. The sequence goes on from JBOHRL010000012.1 coordinate 84,993, forward strand.
CGGATGTACGATGAGACGGGGGACGAAGCGGCGTCGCAGGGCTGGACGGCGCTCATCCTGGACACGAACGGGAACGGGCGGCGCGATGCGTACGTCGAGCCGGACGATTCCATCGATCCCGGCCTCGACAAACGCATCGTTGCGGGCTTCTATGGAGTAGCGCCTGCTCCCGACGGCTCGGTCTGGGCATCCTCACTCGGCTTCCCGGGCTCCATCATCCGGCTCGTTCCCGGAGCCAATCCGCCGGCCACGGCGCTCGCGGAGCGGTATGAGCTGCCGCTCGACGATACCGGCACGCCCATCGAGGGCTTCTCACCGCGCGGTTTCGACATCGATCGCAACGGCGTGGCATGGGTCGCGCTGGCGAGCGGTCACATGGCGAGCTTTGACCGGACACGCTGCCAGGGGCCGCTCAACGGGACGACTGCCACCGGCCAGCATTGTCCCGAAGGATGGACGTTCCACGCCGAACCGCTCCCCCAACTCCAGGGCGTGACTACACCCGGCAGCGCGGAAGCGAGTTACTACACGTGGGTCGACCAGTTCAACACCTTCGGCCTCGGTGAAAACGTGCCCATCAACACCGGCAATGCGTCCGAAGCGCTCCTTGCGTTCCGCGGCGGCGAGTGGGTGGTGTTGCGCGTTCCGTATCCGATGGGCTTCTACACGAAGTGGCTGGACGGCCGAATCGATGACCCCGATGCCGGCTGGAAAGGGCGAGGACTCTGGGCCACGGTGAGCACGCGTGCACCGTTCCACATGGAAGGTGGCAAGGGCACGACCAGCAAAGTTTTGAAGTTCCAGCTCAGGCCGGATCCGCTCGCTCGTTGAGATTTCAGGCGGCGACGCCGGACAGCGGGGCTCCGCCCGAGCAGGGCCGCGCCGGTATCGATCGATCCATTGTCACAGGGCCCGGTGATCTTCACCATGAGCGGTGAGAAACGTCCATCAAATGAAACCGATGGCCGGCGCCGCACGTGATCCGTCGGGGTGGAGATGAATCCCTCATCAGCAGATTCGTGAGCGCGCGACTTCGTCTGGTCCGTTCCCTCGATCCGCGCGCGCTGCTGGAGGGGGCGGCCGACGTATTCCTGGAGCCGTTCGCGCGCCCAACTGGAGTCGACCGGAGCGACGGGATCGCGGATTCCAGTGCATTATCCGATCCGTTCGCTTCGCCACGTGTTCTCCTCGTGCTGCGGCAGGGCGGGTTGCGCGATGACCTGATTGCGCTTGCCGCGGAGCGTTCCGTTCGCGGCTGGTTCGACCCGCCGATCTGCCTGTTTCAGCAGCTGCCCGAATGGCTCGGCAGCACGGACCGCAAACCGTGTGGCGACTACGAACGGGTGGTCGTGCTCGCGAAGTTGTTTCGAGACAACGCGCCCGCGATCTTCGCTCGCGTGGCGGGACCGGACGCGTTCGTCGATGCCGTGGACCGTCTGTTCGGCGAACTCATCTCCGCAGGTGTGTCTCCAGCAGCGTTCGAAGCGGCGTGCGCGGGCCGCGCGGACCGCGACGATTTCGAGTTCGCCCGCGACAGCGATCTCATCCGCTGTTATGCCGGCTATTGTACGAGTCTCGAGCAGAAAGGCCGGCGGGACGGGCGCGATCACCTCGTCGATTGCGCTCGCGCTGTCGCCGCCGATCCGGCCGGCCTCGAAACGCGGCTCGGCGGGCGGCGCGAAATCCGCATTGTCGGGCTTCAGGATCTGCGCGGCGGCTGGCCGGTCCTGCTGCGCGCGCTGCGCACGAGTCCGGTCATCGATGAGATCGTTCTCTACTCGGTCAACGCACTCGAACGAATGCCGGGCCTTGACGTGGATTCCGTTGTATGGCTGGGCGACCGTCGTGGTCTGGCCGGCCGCCTGTCCGAGGGCGCCGAGGACTCTGATGCCGGTTGCAGCCCACAGACAATGGCTGCGTCGAATGACGCAGGTCGAAGCGACGCGAGCAATGCCCGGACGGAACCGGCGCAACCGCTGCTCGAACTGCTGTCCGCTCCTGACGCGGATCGCGAGGTGGAGGAAGTCGCGCAGCGGATACGCGGTCTGCTCGAGGCCGGCACGAAGCCCGAGCGCATTGCCATTGTGACGCGGAGTGCCCGACCGACGGTGGATCGGGCGCTTGCCGCACTCGGTCGGTATCGAGTGCCGGCCAGCGCGCGCCAGCGCGTCGCCTTCGCCGAGATTCCCCTCGTCCGGTCCGTGCTCTCGTTGTTCGCCGTCGCGGCCGAGGGCTGGACTCGCCACGGCCTCGTCGAACTTGCCGAACAGCCATACTTCGGTCGTATGGCCGGCGAAGCCGCGACCTCGCGCAGGCTCGATGCCACCGTGCTGAACCACATCGGCTATCGACGTCGTACGACCGGTCTGGACGAGTGGATCCGCGCACACGAGTCGCTCCTTGATCTGGCCACCGAGTTCGAGACGCGACGTGAGGCCGGAGAAGTCGAGGACCTTCCGGCTCGTGACACCCCCCCTCGTGCCAGCCGCGTGAGGGATGCGCTCGAAGCGTTCCGTGGTTTTGCCGAACTCGCCGCCCAACTCGATCGACCTCGGCCGGTCCGTGACTGGGTCCTCTGGGTGAAAGACTTCCTCGCTTCAGACCCGTGGCAGATCGAACGCCGCGTTTTTCGCGTTCCCGATGGCCGTCATGACCTGGTACGCATCGACGCGGCCGGCCTGCGGGGCATGCGCGAGATCCTGTCGCAATGGAACGCGGCGCTCGATGAATGGGAAGGCGGCGAGAAGGTCATGGACGCAGCGGGCTTCGAAGGTCTGTTGCGCGAGATGCTATCGGGCGATGCGGCGCTGTGGACGCCGGCGCGCCGTGGCGTCCAGGTCGTCGAAGCGCTCGCTGCCGCGCAGCGCTGCTTCGATCACGTTTTCATCGTGGGGCTCTCAGGGGATCGGTTTCCGTTGCGCGCGCCTCGCTCGCCCATCCTCGATGAGGACAGCCGCCAGCACCTCGTACGAGCGGGTATCCCGCTCGAGACGCGGGCCCTCTGGCAATCACGCGAACGGGATCTCTTTCACGTCCTGGTTGCCGGCGCCGCGTCCTCTCTGACACTGAGCTGGCCACGTGTAGACAATGAAGGCCGCGAACTCGCCACGTCCGTGTTCGTCGAGGACGTGGCACTCGCAGCTGTTCACGCACCAGCGATCGCAATGACATGCACGGAGCTGCCGAGTTCGAACGTCGCGTCCCCGTCGCTGCCGCTCATCGCAGGTGAGGAGCAGCGCAGTCTCGCCTTGCACAGTGCACGCATTGAACGGATCCGCGCGTCGGGCAGGCCCTCACCCTGGAATGGCCAGATCGAGGATCCGCTGCTTCTCGATTGGCTGGCGAACGAGCGGCTCGGCGAGGAGACGCATACGTGGAGTGCGACGCAACTGGAAGCGTATGCGAAGTGTCCGTGGGCCTGGTTCTCGCAGCGGCTCCTCCGTCTCGAGGACCTCGATGATCCGGACATCGACATGGATCCGCTCGTGCGCGGGACGATCCTGCACGATGCCCTGCGCAGGTTCTACGACGCGGCCGGGGCGCGCGGGCGAGGTCCGGTCTGGCTCGAGACGGCAGACCTCGCGTGGGCAAGGCCAATGCTCATGGATGCGCTTGCCCGCGCGATCGATCAGGCCGGTTCGACGGAGTGGCTCGGTGCACCTGCCCTGCGGGCGACGAAACGCGCGGAACTCGAGCGTATGCTCATCGCATACCTCGAATGGGAAGCCGAACTGACGCATGCCCAGCTCAGCGGACACTGGTCGAAGAAGCGAATCCTGCGCACGGCCGTCGAGGCACACGAACGAACCTTTGGCGCGATGGCCGGCGCCGGCGGCGAGGATGAGGTGCTCGAACTCGGCGGCGTGCGATTCAAGATGCGCGGCAGCATGGACCGCGTCGAGATCGGCATCGACGATCGCATCGCTGATCCGGCTACGTATATCGCCGCGGTCGACTACAAGACCAGCGTGTACTCGACGCCGGGCAGCGGGAAGAAGGCCGCCTGGGATGATGGCGTGGTCCTCCAGGTCCCGCTCTATGCTGGCATCCTGGAGCGGAGGCACCCGGGCAAGCGCGTGAGCCGCGTCGAATACCGGGCCATTAAGCAGCGCGAAACGGTGCACTCGCTCGAACTCTACCAGATCCATGGTGCTGACCGCCTGACTGAAGGGACGGAGGATCGCGAACGGATGGATCGCTCGCTCGAAGCAGCCGGCCGGCACGTGGAACGAGCGCGCGGGGGCACGTTTCCGGCCAATCCCGCGCCATCGTGCAAGTGTCCACCCTTCTGCCATGCATGGGACGTGTGCCGCGTGGTTGGCGGGCCGAGGACAGCATGGTGAAGACGCCTTATCCGTCACAGTGGGCGGCGATCGAAGATGCAGATCGCCATACCCTCGTGGTCGCGGGCGCCGGGACCGGCAAGACATTTACGGTTGTGCGCCGGATTCTATACATGCTGGGTGTGCCAGTGAACGGTCGCCAGTATGCGAATCCAGTAACCCTCGATGAGATTGCGGCGATCACGTTCACGAACCAGGCGGCGAAGGAACTGAAGGAGGATCTGCGCAAGGCCTTGCGGGCGACAGGTCGCAGGGAAGAATCGTATCAGCTCGACCAGGCGCGCATCGGCACGATTCACGGGTTCTGCACGGATCTGCTGCGCGAGAACGCGCTGCGCCGCGGTGTCGCGCCGGTCGTTGAAGCACTCGAGGAGGGCGAGGCCACTGCGCGCGCGACACAGGCAGCGCGCGATGCACTCGTCGAAGCACTCGAAGAAGAAAGCGTGGATGGCCTGGCCGAACTACTCGCGATGTGGGACACCGGAAAAGTCGATCGCTGGACGGTCGATCTCATGCGCCGGCCCGACCTGATCCGTGCGCTATCCGACGATCCGGCTTCACTCGACAACCGCGAACGGGCTCTCCTCGGCCTGGCGCGTCTCGCACTCGCGAAACATGACGCCCGCCTCGCGAATGACCGGAGCGTCGATTTCGATCGCATGATCCTCTGGACGCGCGATCTGCTGCATGACAACACGGGCGCGCGCCGTGCCCTCCAGCGCCGGCTCCGTCTGCTCGTCATCGACGAGTTCCAGGACGTGGACCCGGCTCAGAAGCAGATCGCATACGCTCTCGGTGAACCCGAATCGGATCGCACGGATACGCCCCGGCTCATGCTCGTCGGCGATCCGAAACAGAGCATCTATCGGTTCCGCCGAGCCGACGTCACCGTCTGGAAAGCCGTCGAGCAGGAGTTCAGCGGTCGCGCGAATTGTGCCATCCATCCGCTCGAGGAGAACTTCCGGTCGGTACCTGCGATTCTCGCATTCGTGGACGCGTCCGTCGGCGTGTTGCTGGATCAGCCGCTCGCGGCCGGCTCGAACGGCGAACCGGCCGGGCTCGCGGAGTACGAAGTCGAGTACCGGCCCGTCACGGCGACGCGCGATGCAGCGGGAGCCGAGGCCGTCGAACTGCTCGTCACACCCCCCGATCCTGAAGGCAGGGCCTGGCGCGCAGACGAAGTCCGTAACGCCGAAGCAACGGCCATAGCGCAACGCGCCTGCGAACTGCACGCGGCGGGCGTGAAATGGTGTGATATGGCCCTCCTGCTTGCCGCATGGACCCCGGAGCCGATCTACACCCGCGCACTGCGCAATGCCGGCGTGCCCGTCTACGTGCTCCGTGATCAGGGATTCTTCGATCGACGTGAAGTCCTCGACCTGATCCTCGCGCTGCAGGTCGTGCGCGATCCTGCTGATGACACCGCACTCATCGGGTTCCTGCGCGGGCCGTTCATTGGCCTGCGTGATGAGTCACTGCTGCACATCGCGAGGCAGCTGCGTTACACGCCGTACTGGCCCCGGCTCCGCAACGTCGATCTGGCAGACGGTGACGAGGCGGTCCGGCTCGATCGCGCCGTGGAGTTGCTCTGGCGTTACGTGCTGCTGCGTGACCGCATCCCCGCCGCGGACCTGCTCGACGCGATGATGCACGAAACGGGATTCCTTGCGCATCTCGCACTGCTGGGCGATGACGGCAAGCAAGCTATCGCCAACGTCCGCCGCTTCCTCGCCATGGCCCGCGACATGAACGCGAGCGGGACCGGTGATCTATTGCGCGCGATACGCGAGTCACGAGAGCGTGATGACCGTGTGGCACAGGCGCGCCTGTTCGGACCCTCCGAGGACGTGTTGCTCATCACATCGATTCATGTGTCGAAGGGCCTCCAATGGCCCGTCGTGTTCTGGGCCGATCTGGGTGCGTGGCCACCCGGATCGACGAATGACCTGTTGCTCGGTCGCAATACGTTCCGGCTTGGCACACCCGAATCGGCAGCGAATGAATCGCCCGAATGGAGGGCGTTCCGCGACGCGCTTCAACAGGAAGCCGAGGCCGAGCGGAAGCGGTTGTGGTACGTCGCGGCGACTCGCGCACGTGACCGCCTCATTGTTTCCGGCATCGCCTGCGCCCAGACCAGAGGCGGATCGCTCGGGTTCGAGATGTTGAGGCTGTTCCCGGAGCTCAATGACGGCGGCGGGCAGCTCGCCTATACCGGAACGGACGGCTGCGCGTACGAGGCCACAGTGCGGACTGCACCGGTAACGGACTCTGGAGAGACGGAGGCGGACGGCGAAGCCGAAGGCGCTGCCGATGGTGGAGGCGATCGGCAGGGGAAGTCCCGAGCCGATCATGGTCTTGCAGACGAGGATGATCGCGTTGGCACGGAGATCGGGGTCGAAGACGCCGAAACGCTGGCCTTGCCGCCCGGTCCGTTTGCTTCGCCGGTCGGGCTCACGCGACACTCGGCGACGGAGTTTCTGTCCCATGTGCGCTGCGCCCGCAGGCACTGGTTCAGATACACCCTTGGTATCCGGGAACCCGAGATGCGGGCATCGAAGGAACAGCTCATCTCGGCGGTTGCCCGCGGTCAGATCGTGCACGACGTACTCGAGCGGTACGAAGCCGATCTCGAAGTAGATGCACTGCTCGAGGATGCGATCGGTCGCTGGGACCCGGACGCGCCGGCGCCGGACGGTGATCGCGGCATGCGCTACCGCGAGCATCTGAACGACGAAGTCACGCGCGTTCTCGATCATCCCGAATATGCGCAGATGGTCGCCAGACGAGGGGCAAGGCGCGAACTGCCGTTTCTGCATGTTCGCCCCGATGGCACAGCGCTTCAGGGCTTCATCGATCTGGCCGTGCCGGCTGGCGACGGCAATGGGCTGGAACTGCTCGACGTCAAGACGACACAATGCAATGCCGCGGCCGCGCGCGTGAAAGCGCAGCAGTACGAGCCGCAACGCGATGTCTATGCAGTCGCTGCCGAAGCCATCAGCGGAGTTCCCGTGACGCGCTTTGCGTTCCAGTTCTCGCGCGCGGGCGAGCAGATCGCGGCAGACCTTGATGAGCGGACGCGGACGGAAGCTGATGCGCGGATCGACCAATGGATCGACTCGATCGAAAGCGGCGCCAATTCGCTGACATCATTCGCGGCGGAGTGTGGTTATTGCGGGTATCGCCGCTTCGGCCTCTGTCCCGGCGTGACAGGACGATCACCTGACGTCGAGCCGGGCGATCCTCAGCTGACGTTGCTTTGACGGGGCGTGACCGGATGGGTCTCGCAAGGTACGCCGTGGCGTGCAAGGATATCGAGGACGCGGGCGCCATCGAGGGTTTCGTGTTCGAGCAATGCGGCGGCCAGTGCATCGAGTGCAATGCGGTGACCGGTCAGCAGGATTCGCGTCCGATCGTATAACTGTTCGAGCAGGTTGCGGATCTCGTCATCCATGCGCGCCTGGGTAGCGGGGCTGAGTGGCGCGTCGGGCTCGTGGACGAGCAGGCCGACCTTTCCCATGCCAAGCCGATATACCATGCGGCGTGCGATCCGATTCGCGTGCACGAGGTCGCTCTCTGCGCCGCCGGTGACTTCCCCGATCCCGAATGCGATTTCCTCGGCAGCGCGGCCGCCCATGGCCTTGATGATCTGGGCTTCCAGGTAAGAGCGTGTGTGCAGGTGCCGGTCATCATCGAGTGTGAAGTGCGCGACGCCCATGGCTCGGCCGCGCGGCTGGATGGTGACCTTGTGGAGCGCATCGTCGGGACAGGCGACGACGCCGGCCAATGCGTGACCGGCTTCATGGTGAGCGACGATCGTCCATTCGCGGTCGCGCGCCCGGAACCCGACGCGCTCCTTGCCGAGCAGCATGCGGTCGCGCGCCTGCTCGAAGTGCGTCCAGTGGACCTGGTCCGCGCGTTCGCGGACGGCCGCGATCGCGGCTTCATTCAGCAGATTGGCGAGTTCCGCGCCGCTGCTCCCCGGTGTGAGCCGTGCGAGCCGGTTCAGGTCGACGTCATCGCCCAGCGGCATGCGCCGTTCCGTCGTGTGCAGTCGCAGGATGGCTTCTCTGCCGTCTGCGTTCGGTAACGCCACGTTCACGACGCGATCGAAGCGACCCGGCCGCTTGAGTGCGGGATCGAGGTCGTCGGCGCGGTTCGTAGCGGCAATCACGACGACGCCCTCGCTCGGTGCGAAGCCGTCCATCTCGACGAGCAACTGGTTGAGGGTCCTGTCGTCTTCATTGTGCGCACGGTTGCTGCCGCGTGCGCTGCCTAACGCGTCGATCTCGTCAATGAAGATCACACCGCCTCGCCGTCGTGCCTTCGCGAACAACGAGCGGATCCGGTGTGCGCCCAGACCGACGACGAACCCGGTCACGTCCGAGCCGGACAGATGATAGAACGGCACGACAGCCTCGCCGGCGACGGCCCGGGCCAGCATGGTCTTTCCAGTGCCCGGTGGTCCGACGAGGAGCACGCCTTTCGGGACCCGGGCGCCCAGCGCCGCAAACGCCGTCGGATCGTCCAGGAAATCGACGACTTCGCGCAGCTCGTCGGCCGCACCTTCGGTTCCGGCGACGCTCGCGAATGTGGTGGCGGAGCCGTGCGCCTGCCTGCCAACGCCGCGTTCCATCCCCTGGCCGCGCAGGGTCACGAACAGAATCAGACCGAGACCGCCGAGGAGAAGGACCTGAAGCGCCAGCGCCGCCATGTCGGCGGGATTGCCACCGGGCCCGCCACGCTCGAACGCAACCGCGATCCGGGCCTTCGCCGCCTGCTGCACCAGTCCGCTCGCGTCGGCCATCGGGTAGATGGTTTCGAACGGAACAGAGTCACCCGCTGCGTTGATCCAGCCGCCGCGCACCCACGCACCGGGCCGGATCGACAGGTGCTGGACGCGGCCCGAATCCAGCGCCGCCATGAGATGCGTGTAGCCGATCGGAATCCTGTGCGGCGCGGGAAGCCAGAGTCGAATCGCGAGAAGTGCGGCAAGAAAGAGAGCGGCCGAGAGGAGGAGAGCGATTCGCACGGGAAGGGGGCCGCGTCTGCGGTCCTGCCGTCCGGCGCTCCATCGCCCTTGTTGCTGTGGCATCATTCCTGACCCGTCTCGAGCGTCGCGGCCGCGGAAGCGACCTCTACCTGCTGGCCCTGGCCTCCGGCGGCATCGGGCCTCGTTGTTCACCTGTTGCCCGCCGGCACCGCGTGTTGCGCAGGTATCGCGCGTGCGGGCGGCTTCCCGAAAGTCTCGGCGAACCCGCTCCCGGCCTTGAAGCGTCATGAGGCCCGGGGAACGCGCCTTGCGTCCGCGGTGCTGGGTGCGTTGGGACTCCTCTCCCCGGACTGGCGGATGAGCCGCTTCTCCGGGAGGGCTCGATCCGCCGAAGTCGCTGAGGGACGCCATGCTGGCCGGTTGCCGCGTCCTGCTGCGCCGGCTAGGTTGCGCGGATCGACGGAGAGCAGAAACCGGGCGCCCCGGACCCGAAAGCGGATTCTCGCTTCCGCGGGTTCTGTGCGCCCTCCGACCGTTCGGAATCGCTTGTCGAAGAGCCTCGTAGACCCCTCCGCTTCGGTGGCGGTCGCACGCCGCCGGGTGCCGGCGTTGCTCGGCCGGATGGTGGTGGGCTTGTTGCTGCTGGCGCCGGCCCCGGCCCGGGCGCAGGTTCCCGACAATGAAGCCGTACGTTCCGCCATCGAAGCGTACGAGGCGGGCGAACTCGAGCGCGCTCTCTCGATGTTGCAGAGCGCGCCGGCTCTCCTGAGCAATCGAGATGCTGCAATCCGCGGTCTTTATCTCGGTCTCGTCCATTTTGCCCTGGGCAACGGGGACCGATCGAGAGACGCATTCATGCGTGCGGTCCTGCTCGATCCGGCCACCCGCCTGGACCCGGACATCCATTCGCCCAGTCGCGTGCGCGCATTCGAAACGGCTCGTGCGATCGTCGTCGAAGGCTGGCGCAACGAGGCTGTGGCGGCCGAAACGCGCGGAGACACCGCAGTCGCCGTCCAACGCTGGCGCACCGTGTTGTCGGCCGAGCCGCGGGACTCGATTGCCACGGCGAGACTGGCTGCAATCCGCAATGTGGCGCAGACGGAGCGAGTCGCCTCTCCGCCGCCGATCTCCCGGGATTCGGCGGTGGCAGCGGAGGCGGACTCCGTTCCCGAGCCGGCTCCCGACTCGGTTGCCCCGCGCCGATCGCTCAGGTCGCCCGGCAGTGCATTCGCACTCGGCCTGGTTGTCCCGGGGCTGGGTGAGGTCTATGCGGGCCGGGCGGTGCTTGGTCTCGTCGCGCTCGCCGTGGCGGGCGGCGCGGTCACAGCCGGGTATCTCGCCGAGTCCGTCGATATTCGCTGCGCGACGATTCCGCAGAATGATGTGTGTCCGCAGGCGGACATTGTCTCACAGACCACCGACCGGCCGTACCTCGGCGCAGGGATCGCCGTCGCGGCGGGCGTAACCGTACTTGCTGCACTGGACGCCTTTCTCGCGGCGAGGCGCGCAAACGCGCAGATCCTGAGCGAAGGCACGAACAGCGACCGGAACATGGACGTTCTGCCGCCAGCCCTTTCCATCACGGCCAGGAACGTTCGCATTGACATTCTGCGTCTCCGGTTCTGAAGCGGGTCCGGTGGCAATGGTTCGAAGCCTTCGCGTCTGGAGCACTCTCGCGGGCCTCGGTCTGGTTCTGACCTTTGCGTGCCGCGAGGTCGCGGTGACTGCGGTCGAGGTCGCAAGCGTCGAGATCGAGCCGGGCACGGCGACACTCACGGTCGGCGAGCGCAGGCAGTTCACGGCGCGTGTCGAGGATTCCAGCGGCCGGCAGTTGAGCCGCGATATTTTCTGGAACTCGAGTGCCTCGCAGATCGCGACGGTCACGTCGACTGGCGAAGTACTTGCCCTGGGCTCCGGGACTGCAACGATCAGCGCGACCGCCGCCGGCGTGCGAGGCGAGGCCACTGTCGTCGTCTCTGGTGAGCCCGTCGAGCGCGTCGAAGTGCAGCCTCTCTCGACCTCCGTCCAGCCAGGCGACTCCGTTCAATTCACGGCGACCGCATTCGCGTCCGACGGCTCCACCCTTCTCGGCCGGACCGTGAACTGGAGTGTCGAGACGGCGACGATCGCATCGATCCGCCAGACCGGCTGGGCGACCGGGCTCGCGAACGGCACCACCCGCATCTTCGCGACGGTCGGCGGTGTGCGTGGCCAGGCGACCCTTTCCGTGCGCGCGGCCGCCACGGTCGGCAGCGTCACAATAACGCCGGTTTCTGACACGGTTGCTGCGGGGACGACGACACAACTCACGGCGACCGTACGAGCAGGCGACAACACCATCATCACGCCACCCCCGCCCGTCACGTGGATTTCGAGTGTGGACTCGGTCGCATCGGTCGATGCGAACGGTCTCGTAACAGGTGATGCACTCGGGCAGGCGACGATCACCGCGACGGCCGGCGGCGCCAGTGGCCAGTCGGCAATCACCGTGGTGGCGGGTCCTGTCGCGAGCGTCGATCTGTTGCCTGCCGCAGCGTCGATCATCGTCGGTGGGCGCTTCCAATTCGGTGCGACCGGCCGCGATGTCTCCGGCAACCAGGTCACCGGAGCGGCGACCACGTGGACGTCGACGAATGCGAACGTCGTCGGTGTCGATGGCAATGGTCTCGCCAGCGGGAAGGTGCTAGGCAACGAATTCGTGATCGCGACCATCGCGGGGATTGCCGACAGCGCATCGGTCGCGGTCGTGCCGGAGCCTGTCGCGACGGTCGCAATCACACCGGCGAATCCAACCGTTTTCGAGGGCGATACGGTTCTGTTGCGCGCGGAGCTGCGGTCCGCCGGTGGCACAACGTTGACGAACCGCGTCGTGCTGTGGACCAGCGAGGACACGACGAAGGCAAGGATCATCTCGACCGGTTTGCGCACACAAGAGGCGAGGTTGATCGGCGCGGCCGCCGGAACGTCCACAATCACGGCAACCGCGGAAGGCGAGTCTGCACAGACGGATGCGACCGTCAATCAGAAGCCCGTCGCATCGGTTCAGGTCCAACCCGGATCGCTCACCGTCATTGTCGGCGGGACTGGAACCCTTCAGGCCGTCCTGAAAGCTGCGGACGGGACGGTCCTGACGGGTCGTACGATCGCCTGGACGTCGAGCCGGCCCACGGTCGCAACCGTCTCGCCGGCCGGCGTCGTGACCGGCGTCAGCGCAGACACGGCGACGGTGATCGCAACCGCAGAAGGCGTTTCGGGTAACGCGAAAGTAACGGTGTCCCCGAAACCGGTTGCAACCGTCCAGATCATACCCGGCGCGGATACCGTGTTCACGGGTGACTCGATCCGCTTCGCGGTCATACTGCGTGCTTCCGATGGTTCGATCCTGACCCAGCGCCAGGTCAACTGGTCGAGCAGCAACGCAGCCATCGCGCGCATGAATCCGGCGACGGGTGATAGTACGTGGGTCCGCGGCCTTCAGCCGGGTTCGATCACACTGACGGCCGTGTCCGAGGGCGTACCAGCAACTGCGAACGTGCTGGTACAACTCAAACCGGTCGCCACTGTCACGATCGTTCCAGCCACGGATACCGTGACGGTCGGCACGAGCGCACCGCTGCGCGCCGTACTACGTGCGGCGGATGGCACCGTCCTCACGGGCCGGCCCATCAGTTGGACGAGCGGCAGCACGAACATCGCCACCGTTGCTCCCGCGACGGGAGATACCACGCGCGTCACGGGCATCGCCGTCGGCAGTGCAACCATCACGGCGAGTTCCGGCAGCGTCAATGGCCAGGCGACGGTGCTGGTCGAACAGGCGCCCGTCGCATCGGTCACTGTTCTCCCCGCAGTGGACACGCTGCTCGAGAGCGCAACCGGTACCTTGACGACCGAAGTACGCGATGCGGCCGGCAACCTGCTCACCGACCGCCCTGTCGCGTGGACATCGAGCAGTGGTGCGATCGCCGTTACGGCAAATCCACCGCTCGGCCTCAGCGCCGCCATCGTCGCCGGCACCTGCCCAACAGGAACGAGCACCTGCAACGCGACGATCACGGCGACCGCTGAAGGGATCGACGGAACGGCAAATCTGTTCGTGCAGAAACCCGTCGCGACGATTGCGGTCACACCGCCGACGGCAACGCTCAATGAAGGCGCTACGGCGCCATTCCAGGCGGACGTTCGCGCCGCCGATGGAACACAGCTCGCGGATCGGCGCGTGATCTGGACATCGAGCATTCAGGGGCGGTTGTCGATTGCGGCTACCGGTCCGTTCGGACAGAGCTCCAACGTCACGCCCAATGCGTGTCCGACCGGTCAGACGAACTGCCCCGTGCAGCTCGTGGCCACCGTCGGTTCCATCTCCGGCGCCGCCGCCATCACGATCCTGAAACCGGTCGCTACCGTGACGGTATCGCCCGCCACAGCAACCGTATTCGAGGGAGATCAGGCAGCGTTCAGCGCCGTCGCAACCGCTGCCGACGGCACGGTCATCAATGATCGCCAGGCCCTGTGGGACTTCACCGGCAACGGCGTAGCATCCATCTCGACGAGTGGCCAGTTCGATCTCTCGGCGAGCGTGCACAGCGGAGCATGTCCACAGGGAATGGGCTCGTGCACCGCGACGATCACGGCAAGCATCAGCGGCGTCCCGGGTTCAGCCACGTTAACAGTACGGAAACGTGTCGCGACCGTGGACATCAGTCCGGCGACAGTCACGCTCGACGAAGGCGCGACAGCCACGCTCACTGCGACGCCGCGCGCTTCCGATACTACGCCATTAACAGACCGTGCCGTCACATGGTCGAGCAGTGACCCGGCCGTCGCGAACGTGACCGGTTCTGGAACGTTCGGTCGGACTGGCAACCTTACTGCCGGCACGTGTCCCACGGGCCAGCCGTCGTGCGCTGCGACGATCACGGCTACGGCTGAAGGCGTCGACGGAACCTCCAACGTCACCGTGCTCAAGCCCATCACAACGATCGCCATTGCACCAGCTGCGGACACGCTGTTCGAGGGCGATATGGTCACGCTCACGGCCACGGCAACGGCGGCGGACGGCACCGTCATCAACAATCGGCCGCTCACGTGGAGTTCGGCGGACCCGTCGATCGCGACGGTGACGGGAAGCGGTGCGATTCAACTGACGGCTGACGTCATCGCTGTCCTGTGTCCGCAAGGCAGTGGCACGTGCGCGACGACGATCACCGCCGCGGAAGGGAGCGCACAGGGCCAGGCCACGATCACGGTCGTGAAGCAGGCAACCACGGTGGCGGTCGCGCTCGCGGCCGACACCTTGTACGAGAACGGTGCGACGACGGCGCAGGCGATCGTGACCGCTTCGGATGGGACCGTGCTGACCGATCGTCCGGTCACATGGAACGCGAACGCGTTCGCGTCGATCACGCCGACCGGCCCGTTCGGCCAGGATGCCAACATCAGTGCGGGAACGTGTCCGACCGGGATGGAGGAGTGCACCTCGATCATCACCGCAACGGTCGTTGCCGTCGGGCTACAGGGCACCGCCAACCTGTTGATTCTGAAGCCGGCGTCATCGGTGACCGTGTTACCGGCGAGCGCGACACTCTCGGTCAGCGGCATTCTGGGACCGCAGACGGGAACCTTCACGGCCGCTGCAACGGCCGCGGACGGGACGCAGATCCTGAACCGGCCCATCACCTGGTGCTTCGTCGATGCCACTGGCAACTGCACGCAAACCAGCAGCATCGTTACACTGGATACATTCACGGGTCCGAGGGTAGTTGCCAGAGCAGCCGGTCTGGGCAGCGTCACGTTGCGGGCGCAATTGACACCTCCATCGGGTATCGTATCGGCAGTGGCCACGATCACCGTGATTCTGTGATGGCCGGTTCCATGCGGCAGGACGCGAGCATGAGCGACCTATCGTCATCAACGGTTCGCATTACGCACTTCCGGGTCGAGCGCGAGCTCGGGCGGGACGGGCTGGGTTACGTCTTCCATGCCGTGGACGAACAGCTGGAGCGGCCGGTTGCCCTGCGCGTCGCGCGCGCCGGCACGTGTTTCAGTGGCCCGGACATCGCGGCGGCTCGCACGCGCTTCCGCGATGATGCGCGCAGAGCCGCCGCCATCAGCCATCCGAACCTCGTCACGATCTTCGAGTTCCGTGCCCTGACCGAGACCGATCTGATGGTCATGGAACTCGTCAATGGCGAAACGCTGGCTGAGCTTCAGGAACGCGGCACTCGCTGGACGGTTCTCGAGACCGCACGCATTCTCGCCCGCCTTTCGGATGCACTTGCGGTTGCGCATGAGGCAGGCCTCGTACACGGGCGAGTCCGCATTCACAATGTCCGCATCCGGCCGGACGGCCGCGTCAAGCTTCTCGATCTTGGCGTTCCGCGCGAGCCCGTCGATGAACTGTCGGGCGAGCCCGTGTTCCGCGATGACGTTCGCGGCCTTGCCCGTCTCGCGAGCCAGATGCTGTCGCCCATACAGCCTTCGACCAGCGAGGAGGCGGCGTTTGCAGCATTGCGCGACGCGGTCACATCGCGCGCCCGTTACGGTTTCCTCGCGCCCGTGTTGTTGCGCGCGATCGGTGACACGGCAACGGGTGCGTTCGCGAACGCCGGTGAGTTCCGCGATGCGCTGGTTACGGCGCTTGATGCGGCCACGCACCGCGCAACACCGGATGGCCGCGACGACGAGTCGAAATGGTCAACCCGCGTCGTCGGTCCGGAGCGCAACTTCGCCGAGGATCGGTTGCCGGCCGATGGTCGCGCGCTCTTCGCACTCGGGCGGGTTCCGCCAACCGCGGGACGCGGTCGCCTCGTGCTGCCGCCGGACCTCGCGGATCAGGTCTCGGCCGTACCGGAAGACCGGCTTGGCTCGTCCATTGCTCGACACAGGAGACCGCGGGCTCCCGTCTCAGCGAAGATCGCTGTCCTGATCGCCATCGTTGCCGCACTGACCGCCGTCGCCTGGGTGGCCTATCAGAGGATGGGTCCCTCACGCAACGTTCCGCAGGTCGCAATACAGGGCAACGGTGACAACGCCCCGGAAGCGGTGGCGATTGCGCCGGAAACAATGCCACCACTCTATGCCGGGCCACCTCGAGATGCCCCACCGAATGGCGCAGCCGCGGATTCGATCGTGACCAGCCCCGCAGTTGCGGAAACCGTCGCAGTCAGTGATTCGCCCGGCGGCAATGCGCCTGGCTTCCAGTTGACCGCCATGGTGCGCGGGAGTCCGGCCGGGACAACCATTGGCGTCGTGGATGATCCAACGCAGAGCTGGACGGACGCCGTCGAACTGTCCGTCGCACCGGGTGACACCATCACGCTCCAGTTCTCGCGGCCCGGTTACGTGCCTCAGACGCAACGATTCCACGGGTCGAGACTGGCTGTCGAGCTACAACCGGACTCCGTCGTTGCGGCATTCGATGCGAATACGCAGGCCCAGGTCCTGCTCGTGACCGGCGCCGGCGAACGCCTGCTCGGCACGACACCCGTGCAGGTCCGATTCCCGAGCGGGTCCTTCCGCATCACCTTCCGCGCTCCAGGCCAGCCCGACTGGACTTCCGTGCACAACATGATGCAGCCCGGACGGCGGTATACCGTTACGAAGACGGACTACGTGACGTCCGGTGATCTCATCGTGTCAGTCGTCGGAACGTGGGCGATGGTCAGCCTCGACGGCGGGCCGGATCGCGAAACACCGATTCGCTTCGATGATCTCAGCGTCGGCGCTCATATCCTGCGCATAACACGCGATGGCTTCCAGACCATCGTCGACACCGTGATGGTCCAGGCCGGCGCGCCCGTAACACGGCAGTATACGCTCCAGCGCTGAAACGGTTCACCGGGGAACCAGGTTGTCAGCTGGCCGGCCGCGCGAGACCGGTGGCATCGATCAGCCAGGGCACCCACACGAGAGTCAGCGGCGAGGCCGAGATGTCGGATTTGCGCGGCGCGACCTCGAACGCTTCGATCTCGAGCCCGGCCGGGTCGTACGCGGCCTGAAGGTCTGCAATCTCCTTCTCGAGCTCGGCCTCCATCTCACGTTGAGCGGCGTCGATGGATTCGATGCTGTCCTCCGCACGCTCGATGTCCCCACGCTCACGCTTCATTCGGCCGGCACCCCGCGCGGTGGTCGTCGCCCGGCCAACGTTTCGCGTGCTCGCGAGCTTGCGCCCGAGCAGAGCTCCAAGCATGGTCGCGCCGAACGAGACCGCGGTCTGGAATCGCTGCTGCTCATACTGCGACTGTTCGCGCGAAAGCCGGTCCTCCGCGGTGCGTCGCTTCTTCTCGAGGCCCGCCAGCTTCACCGCAAGACCAGCACGCAGCGCTTCGACTTCTGCATCACGTTTCTCTCGCGAAATCAGCGTGAGACGCGCACGGAACTCGCCTTCGCTCTCTTCCGCTTCCGACTTCGCGTCCAGTGCTGCACACTTGAAGAGCCGTAACGGGCGCGCCCTGTACGCATGCTCGACCAACGCCTTGTGCAGCGCCTTCAGCTCCTTGTCGTTCCATGCAGGCAACGATGTGAAGGCAAAACCCGGCTGCGGTTCCGAATCCAGCCGCACGCTCTTCGCATCGAACAACTCCGCCTGGTCCCACAGATTCGCTCCGTCGTCGCCTGCCACCGGTGCAAGCAGACTCAGATCTCGCCACACATCCAGTTTGCGCCGGCCATCGACGTGGTGCAGCCGGATGCTGGCGAGCAGCGACGGACGATACTCGCCGCTTCGCGCCCCGGCCGTCGATGGCGATGCGATGAAGCCTTCCTCGAGACCTGCCGGCGCCACCGGACGCGCTGCGGACTTCGCTGCCGCAGCCGTCCTCTCGCCTGTTCCTGTCGGCCCAACCGGCGTGTCGCCCACACCGCTTTCCAGCCGTTTGATCTCCTCTCGCGTCAATGGGCCACGGAGATAACTCATGGCCCATCGCGTATGCATGAGTACCGGCCCATCCTCGTGCACGTTGTGCAGCAGAAAGACACGACGGTCGAGCCCGCTCATCCTCCGGTCCAGTGCCTGCCGGTCCATGCCCGTGCCCACGCTCTCCAGCCCATCCAGCAGGCGCAGCTTGTCCCGCTCCGTCTGCAAACGGCCGACAAACCACGTGCCCGCATTCGATAATCCCTTGTAATCCAGGTCCACAGGGTTCTGCGTCGCCAGCACCACCCCCAGTCCGAACGCTCTCGCCTGCTTCAGCAGCGTCAGCATCGCCAGCTTCGATGGCGGATTCGCGACCGGCGGGAAGAAACCGAAGACCTCATCCATGTACAGCAGCGCACGCAGGCTCGTCGTCCCCTGTTGTGTCCGCATCCACGCCACGACTTCGCTCAGGAGCAGTGTCACAAAAAACATCCGCTCGGCGTCCGACAGATGCGAGATCGACACAATCGCAACGCGCGGCTTGCCCGATTCCGTCCACAACAGCCGCCCAACATCGAGGCTCTCGCCTTCCATCCATGCCGCGAAGCCCGGCGAGGCGATGAGGTTGTTCAGCGTGATGGCGAGCGCTACGCGGTCCTTCTCCGGGAAGAACGTCTCGAGGTCGATCACTCCCACGCGCTCGTACCCAGGTTTCTGCACGCGCCGGATCAGCTCGCCAAGTTCCAGGCTCTCGCCCCCTCGCCACGCCTCATCGAGCACGCGTGACAACAGAATGTGTTCCCGACTCTGCACCGGGTCCGCTTCCACGCCAGCCAGCGCCAGAATGCCTGACACCGACGCCGAGACTCGCTCCCGCAGCGCTTCCGCATCATCCCGCAACGCCGCCCCCGGCGCAGTCAACGATCGCAGCACCGACAGCGGCCGGCCGGCCGTGCTGCCCGGTGTATAGATCGCCATCTCGACGCTCTCCCGGAGACGCGCGATGCGCGCGCCGTCCTGGTCCCACTCCGCAAGGCCCTCGCGCCACTGCTCCGCGATCCGCTCCGCTTCTTCCTCGATCGTGCGCCCGTTCCGTGCCGCCTCCGCTGCCGGTACCCACGGCGCGAAATCCGACGCCCGCAGTTCCGGGAACGTCAGCTCCAGGTTGCCAATGTCACCCTTCGGATCGATCGCGATCGACGGAATCCCGTCCAGCGCCGCTTCCTCCAGCAACGACAGGCACAAACCGGTCTTGCCCGAGCCCGTCATGCCAACACACACAGCGTGCGTCGTCAGGTCGCGCGCATCGTATAGTACCGGTTCTGAAGTGACCGCCTTCGCATCCGGGTCATAACGCCGGCCCAGATAGAACATTCCCAGCTTCTCATACGCGGGCAGCGTCAAGTCGAACCTCCGTTCCGGGTGAAAGCCTGTAAGTCGGGATCCCGTCGCAACGTAAACGCGCCGCGTGTGCGGCGCCATCGCGACCATGACCGGCTCGTGTTCCAGGGGGGAGGCCATCCGGGAAATCACCCGGTCAGGGGCGATTGTCCCGATTGCAGATGCCTTCCTGCGACGCCTGTTGCAGGCGCGCAATATGGTCGCTTTCGCTACGGCCGTGAATCGAGCGGGTTCGCGGCCTGCACCTTCGTCCGACCTGCCGGCATTCGCAGCAGATACGGTGACTGGAGGGATCGCGAAACAGAGTTCTGGCGCCGGGTGCGGAGACGCGGCAGGAGGTGGCGATCCGTAAGTCTCCGGGGCACGGGCATTGCGCATATGAGGCTCGTTGGTCCCGTTCAACAACCTCGGAGGTGACGATGAAGCACATCGGGTGGGCACCGGCGATGGTGCTCGCGGGAGTGGTCGCGGCCTGTGATCAGGGCCCGGTCGGTCCCGGCGACAGTTTTCCGCAGTTCGACCATGCCGTCGGGACGGTGCCGCAGGCGGCCCAGGCCGAGAGGCTCTGGGTCTGCAAGGACGGCCCGGCCGGGACGTATGACTTCACGGTTTCGTACAACAGCATGGTCGGCAACCACTTTGTGGAAGGCGCCTTCACGGTGGACGCGGGAGAGTGCGTCCATGTGGCGAGTTCGGGCCTGCCGCTCGAGGCGACCGTGACCGAAGGGGCTGATCCGCCGGGTGTCGACTTCGATCAGATCACGGTGGACGCCGCCGGTCCGATCAACCAGAGCATCAATGGTAAAGTGGCCACCGTCGAGTTCGGCATCGACAACGATGGCCCGAGCGGTGTGCCGCCGTCGGGTGCGGTGATCACGTACTTCAACGTTGATGAGCCTCCGCCACCCCCGGGTGGCGAGGGCTGCACGCCGGGCTACTGGAAGCAGCCTCAACACTTCGATTCGTGGGAAGGCTTCCTGCCGGGGGACGATTTCGACACGACGTTCGGCGTCGACCTGTTCAACCCTGACCTCACCCTGTTACAGGCTGCCGCCCAGGGTGGTGGTGGTGTGAACGCCATGGCGCGCCACGCGGTGGCGGCGCTGCTGAACGCGGCCAGCTCGGGCGTGAATTACGACATGACCGTGGCTGAAGTCATTGCAGCGGTTCAGGCGGCAGAAGCCAGTGGTGACTTCGAAGGCGCGAAGAATGTCTTCGCAGGCTTCAACGAGCAGGGCTGCGGGCTCAACTGATTCGCCGCAGATCCGTCTGTTTCGGATGGACAACGAAGGGCTCCGGGATCAGTCCCGGGGCCCTTCGCGTTTGGAGGGTTGGCAACGGCCCGGGCCGGTTGCGATGGAGCCGGCATGGTGTTACCCGGAGTCGACCGGGAAAAGCAGTTGCGTGGCCACGGCGGACGTACCGGCCTCCTCGACGCGACGTGGAATGGATTCGTGAAGAGAGATTACCAGCGCTGGTACAGTCCGACGCTCGGGCGGGAGATGGAACTGCTCGTGTTCGGGCATGCGGGTGCACGCGTGCTCGCATTTCCGACTTCGCTGGGCCGGTTCTTCGAGTGGGAAGACCGGCAGATGATCGACACGGTTCGGGGCCACATCGAAAAGGGCTGGCTGCAATTTTTCTGCGTCGACAGTGTCGATGACGAGAGCTGGTATGCGCGCGGCAAGCACCCGCACGACGGGGCGAGGCGGCATGTGCAATACGAGGAATACCTGCTGCGCGAAGTGCTGCCGTACTCGCAGCACATCAATCCGAACCCGTACCTGATCACGACCGGCGCGAGTTTCGGAGCGTACCACGCGATGAACCTCGCGCTCCGGCACCCGACGCTCGTGGACCGCGTCCTTGCGCTGGCCGGGATGTACGACATCAAGCGCATAACGAAGGGTTACTCGGATTCGCTGGTCTATTTCCACGACCCATCGGACTACCTGATGAACGAACATGATGCAATGAGACTGGCGGTGCTGAAGGAACTCGACATCATCATGGCCATCGGCCGCGATGATCCGAACCGTGCAGACAACGAGCACCTTTCGCGCGTGCTCTGGAGCAAGGGCATCTGGCATGCGTTCCGGCTGTGGGACGGATGGGCGCATGACTGGCCGTGGTGGCGGCAGATGCTGCCATTGTACATTGGCGGCCACGATTGATCGAGGGCGGGAGACATGGCAACGAAGCGGGTGGGGTTGTTCGTGGGCCGGGAGTGGTCGTTTCCGCCTGCGTTCATCAAGGAGGTCAACGAGCGCGATGAGGGCGTCGTCGCGGAATACGTGCGCGTCGGCGCCGCGGCATTCGACGAGCCATGCCCGTGGGACGTCATCATCGATCGCATCTCGCACGAAGTACCGTTCTACCGCACCTACCTGAAGTATGCGGTGGTGCAGGGCGCGACCGTGGTGAACAACCCGTTCATGTGGTCGGCGGACGACAAGTTCTTCGGCGCGGCGCTGGCCAGGAGCCTTGGTGTTGCACACCCGAAGACGGTCGTTCTTCCCAACAAGGACTACGTGCCTGGCATCGTCCACGAAGAGAGTCTGCGCAACCTGATCTATCCGCTGGACTGGCAAGGCGTCCTCGAGTACGTCGGCCTGCCTTGCGTCTTGAAGGACGCGCATGGCGGCGGGTGGAAGGACGTCTTCATCTGCCGCTCGTTGGGCGAGCTGCTCGAGAACTACGATCGTTCCGGACTGCGCACGATGATCGTGCAGGAGTTCATCGACTGGCAGCAGTTCGTACGCTGCATCTGCCTCGGGCAGGAGGAGATCCTGCCCATCCGCTACGATCCGAAGGAACGCAAGTACATCCTCGACCATCAGTACATGAGGCCGGAACTCGGGGCGCGGGTTGTGAACGATGCACGCAAGCTGGTAAAGGCACTCGGTTATGACATGAACTCGATCGAGTTCGCGATCCGGGATGGCGTGCCGTATGCGATAGACTTCATGAACCCGGCGCCGGACATGGATGTGTACTCGCTCACACCACATTATTTCGAGTGGGCCGTCGAGCATATGGCGACTATGGCGATTCACCTCGCAAAGCATCCTCAACCGCAGCGCGGGTCGCTCGGCTGGGATACGTTGTTCACGGGCCGGCGCGAGTCCTGATGGCGCTCCAGGCCGCGATCGACCACTGGCACGCGCTGCTCGAACAGGACCTGGCCGAAGAGACGCAGGCACAACTCGAGGATCAGCTCGCACGCCGCGGACTCTTCTTCGGCACACGTCCGCTGTGCAGCGTGCTGCGGCCGCGTTTCCTGACCGCGAAGCAGTCCAGTTTTCTGCGCCAGCGCTGCGCCGTTCTGATGAAGGCGTTTCACAGGGCCTTCGAGGCTGCGCTGCGCGATGCATCGATTCGCGCGCAGTTCGTTCTCGAGGACTGGGAAGAGACCTTGATCGCGGCGGACCCCGGTTTCCCCGAGCCGAGTCCGGTGGCGCGCCTGGATGCGTTCTTCGTTCCCGACCGCGGCGGCCTGCGCTTCACGGAGTACAACGCGGAAACGCCTGCCGCCGCCGCATACAACGATGTTCTCAGCGAAGTGTTTCTTGGCCTGCCTGTCATGCGCGAGTTCCTGCGCCGGTATGAGGTCCGACCGCAGCCGTCGCGGCAGAACGTGATGCACGCGCTGCTTGATTCATGGCGACAGTGGTCGGGCACGCGGGCGAAACCACGCATCGCGATCCTCGACTGGCGGGAGGTGCCGACGTGGAGCGAGTTCGTCATCACCGCCGAGTACCTGCGTTCGCAGGGTCTCGAGTGCGTGATCGCGGATCCTGCGGAAGCGGAGTATCGTAACGGCCGGCTGCACGTGGAGGGCGGACCCGTCGATGTCATCTACAAGCGCGTGCTCATCAGCGAGCTGATCGACCGCGGCGGCCTCGATCACCCGATCGTGCTCGCCGTCCGCGATCGTGCCGTCTGTATGGTCAACCCGTTTCGCTGCAAGATCCTGCACAAGAAGGCAAGCCTTGCGGTCCTCTCGGATGAGCGGAACGCGGACTGGTTCGATGACACGGAACGCGCGGCCATTGACGCGCACATCCCGTGGACGCGAGTCGTCGAGGACCGAAGGACCCGGCATCAGGAGAAGGAAGTCGACCTCATCCCGTACATCGTCGAAAACCGTGCGTCGCTCGTGCTCAAGCCAAACGATGAATATGGCGGCGCGGGCATTGTCCTGGGTTGGGAAGCCGATGATGCCGTGTGGCAGGCGGCAGTTCAGGCTGCGCGCACGGCACCCACCGTGGTACAGGAACGCGTGTCGATCCCCGTCGAGGCGTACCCGGTCATGGTCGATGGAAGGGTCCGGATCGAGGATCGCATTCTCGACACGGCGCCATTCATTTACAATGGTTCCTACATGGATGGTTGTCTGACGCGACTGTCCACGCAATCACTGGTAAATGTCACGGCGGGTGGCGGTTCGAGTGTCGCCACGTTCGTCGTGGAGCCGCGCTGAGGAAGGAGTCCCATGCAGCCGCCATCTCTCACCGTTGGCATCGAGGAGGAGTATCAGATCATCGATCCCGAAACGCGCGAGCTCCGCTCCTACATCACGGAGATCCTCAACCAGGACGACATGATCCTGCGTGAGGTGAAACCCGAGCTGCACCAGTCGATTGTCGAGATCGGCACGACCGTGTGCCGCACACCAGCCGAAGCCGGCATCGAACTGCGCCGTCTGCGCCGCATGGTCGCCGATCTCGCGGCGCGCAAGAACCTGCGCATTGTCGCCGCCGGCACGCACCCCTTCTCGTCCTGGATGACGCAGGAGATCACGCCCCTGGAACGGTACATGGGGGTTCGCCAGGACATGCAGCTGCTCGCCCAGCAACTGCTCATCTTCGGCACGCACATCCACATCGGCGTCGAGGACCGCGAGTTCATGATCGATGCGATGAACGTATCGCGCTATTTTCTGCCTCACCTGCTCTGTCTGGCCTCGAGTTCGCCGTTCTGGATGGGCCGCGAGACCGGACTGAAGTCGTATCGCAGTGTGATCTTCCGCAACTTCCCGCGCACCGGCCTGCCTCGGCCGTTCACTTCCTACGGCGAGTACCGTTATTTCGAGGATACGCTGGTCCGCACCGGCTGCATTCCCGACGGTTCGAAGATCTGGTGGGACGTGCGACCACACCATACGTATCCGACCCTCGAGTTCCGCCTGCTCGACGTGTGCACCCGGGTCGATGAGGCCGTGTGCATGGCCGCAATCCTCCAGGCCATCGTGGCCAAGCTGTGGAAGATGCGACGGGACAATACGACCTTTCGCGTGTATCCCTCCGATCTGATCGAAGAGAACAAGTGGCGCGCAGTTCGCTACGGACTGGACGGGATGCTGATCGATTTCGGCAAGCAGAAGGAGCTGCCCGCGCGTTCCCTCATCCGCGAACTCGTCGAGTGGTTCATTGCCGACGTGGTCGATGAGCTGGGCACCCGCCAGCAGGTCGAGTACGCGTTCCGCATCCTCGAGGAGGGATCGAGCGCGGATCGGCAGCTCGCAACGTTTCACCGGACCGGCCAGCTCGAGTCGGTCGTCGACCAGCTTGCCGTCGAGACAATGGAAGGAGTGGCCGAACCGCGCATCGCAGCATGAAGTCTGGAGAGGCGGAACCAGGTGGGGTGCGCGTGGAACCCGGGTCCGGGTGACGGCGCAGAAGCACACGTGGTCCGGGTGCGTGGTTGATTCGTTCAGGTCGATACTCGAGCGAGACCACAGGAGGACGATTGGACAGTCGTGTCGTGATTGGCGTGCCGGCGCAGACGCTCCAGGCCATGGATGGAATTCCGCCAGGCGTGCCGCATTCGTGGGTGATGAGCAGCCGCTACTTCGAGGTCCTCATGAATGCGGGCGCGATTCCCTGGATGGTACCGTTGCTGCGCGATGAGGTCACGCTGCGCGGCATCTACGAACGCCTGGACGGAGTTTTTCTTGCGGGCGGAGTCGATGTCGATCCGACCGCATACGGCGATGCACTCACGGATGCATGTGGTCGAACCGACGTGGACCGTGATGCGGTTGAAATCCAGCTCACGCGCTGGGCGGTGGCGGAGGGCAAACCGCTGCTCGGCATCTGCCGCGGCCATCAGATCATCAACGTCGCGCTGGGTGGTACGTTGTATCAGGATACGAACGAGTTGGAGAACCCGATCAAGCACGATTATTATCCGACGCAGGGGTTCGCCCGCAGTCACCTGGCCCACGAGGTCGACATTGCGCCTCGCTCTCGCCTCGCCGGGCTGTACGGAACCGCGACCGTATCGGTGAACAGCATGCACCACCAGGGCCTGCACTCGATCGGTGACGGTTTGCGCGTGAGCGCGACTGCGCCGGATGGCCTCGCCGAAGCGGTCGAGGGGAACGGCGGAGGCTGGCTTGTCGGTGTGCAGTGGCACCCCGAATCGCTGGCGGTCGCCGGAACCCGGGCCCTTCTCGATTCGTTCGTCACCGCGTGCGCGGCGTGGCGTTCGACGACGCGACTTACACGGAGTGCCTGATCGGTCTGTACCTCCGGCCTTGGTCGCGCGGTTCTCCAGCCGCAGGGTCCCTCTGTCGTGTCATCCGCGCCGAAGATTCCGTCCGTGGCGGCGGGTCGCAGAGGCGTGAGTTCGAGGTGGCGGAAACCCGGTCATCAGTCCATCGGCCTCGACCTGAAACAGCTCTTCCTGTGCGGGAAGGCCGTGCATGAGGTGGCGGCCAAGACTACGGAACTGGATCCCCGGCGGTAATGATTCGCCGATGGCCCCGCGTGTCTCACCGGAAATGACGACCTGTCCGCCCCATGCGGCGGAGCAGACACGCGCGGCGGTGTGAACGGCGAGACCGATGTAGCCGACGTCGGTGAGGGTGGGTTGCCCGCTGTGAAGTCCGGCGCGGACGCGCACTTCGAGACCATGCGGCCAGGCGTGTGAAACGAGTGTCCGCTGCATCGCGGCGGCGGCAAGCACGGCATCGGCGGCGCCATCGAAGACGGCGAAGTACTCATCGGCTCGGGCATCGATCTCGCGTCCGCTCTGTTGCACAACGGAGGTGCGGACAATCTCGCGAAGGTCGCCCAGCAAACTGCTGTACTTGTCACCGAGTATGCGCAGCAGGGCAGTGGATTCCTCGATGTCGGTCATCAGGAGGGTGACGAAGCCGGTCGGCAGGACGGCCGCATCCGTGGCTGTGGCACGAAGCTCTCCGTAAGACCGATCCTTCTCGACGACGAAACGCACAGCGGCGAGCACTGTGTTGGAGAGATCTCGATCCTTGAGCACGGCCGGATCATGCACGAGTGCGGTCATGGGCCGGCCGTGTCGCTCGAGATACGTCACGACACGCTGTGCATCATCGGGCGCAGGAAGTCCAGTCGGTTTGCCGGTACCGTCGAGGTACGCGCCGGACGCATCGGACCAGTGCAGGACCGACAGTGTCGGATCGCGCAGGACGCTACGCAGTCGCTGCTCGAGTTCGCCCGGAGCCCCGGCGCGGCCGAGTTCGATCACGAGCCGGCCAGCCGCGGCGTGGTGGCGCTCCGATTCGAGCTGGCTCGAAATGAAGCCGATGGGCACGATGCCGTACTTCCTGGCAGCCTTCAGGAGCCGCATGCGCGCGCGCTCGCGCGCAGATTCATCCTCGAAGGCGACCTGATTGAAACGTGCGAGGGCGTTGCGCACGTGCGATTCATCGTGAATCGGCAGGCGTCTCCGGCCGCGCGAATCGATGTACGCGAACGCGCTGTCGGGGAGCCTGGCCCGCTTCTCGGGATCGAGCCTCGGCATGCCGGGATGATAACGGCGGCGGCTGTCTTGCGGGAAGCTCAGTCGCGAAGCAGAAATTCTAGGGCTCGGCGAAGGCGCCGGCCCCATGCCTGCTCGTTGTGCCGGCCGCCGCGGTCCACCACGAAGCGAAGATCACGGCCGCGCCGGTACCCCTTGCGGACGAGGGCGGTGCAAAGACGGCGCGCATCGGCAACGGCAACGGGCGACTCGCCGGTTCCGATATCGAGGTAGAGTCGGCCGCGCGAGCCGTGCAGCGCTGCGACTTCGTCGAAGATGGCACGGCGACCGAACCAGAGCGAAGGGCTCATCGCGGATGCGAAGCCGTACGTGTCCGGCCGCCGCAGGAACCCGTAAAGACTGATGAGACCGCCCATGGACGAACCGGCAATGCCGGTGTGTGCCGGCCCCCTTCGCACCGGGAAGTCGCGCTCGACGATCGCTCTCACCGTATCACTGATGAAGTCGAGGTACGCATCGCCGCGACCGCCGCCATGTGTTGCGTCGCCGAACGGGCTGTACTCCTCGACGCGTGCGCTACCCATGTTCGGGATGCCGACGACAATGACTTCGAGGCCATCGGCGGCTGCCTCATCGAGCGTTTTATCGACGGCCCATTCGCCGGCGAAGCTCGTCGCCCGGTCGAAGAGGTTCTGGCCATCGTGCATGTAGATGACGGGGAAGTCACCGCCGCTCTCCCATGATGGTGGCAGGTAGACGAGGAGATCACGGCGATTGTGCAGCTGCGAACTCTGCACCTGTCGCAGCACTTTGACTGTGCCGCTGACCGAGTGCGAACGGCCGTAGGCAGCCGCGTAGTCGAGCCACTGCGTCATGTGCGGAAGAACTCGCTCAGGCCGTTGGGCGGTCCGGGGCGGGCAGGACCGCCATGAAGTCATCGCGGAAGCGCGGCATGTAGGCGTCGAGCAGGAGCTTTACTCGGTTCGCGTCCGGCGAGCGCACGATGAGACCGGCATGGTGTCGTTTGTTCATGCGCCAGACGATTTCGGGATCATTGTAAGCAGCCGTCTCGGGCCATTCCTGACGGGCGAGCGAGATCAGGACCGCGGCATACTCGCTCCGTTGCTCCGGCAGCCTGTACGGTTCACCGCGCGCATGCGCGACTTCGAGCCGGGCCCATTCGCGCCAGAGGTTGATGCCGGTTGCGGCTTCGACCATCTCGACGATGTTCGCACCGCCAACACGGGCAGCCGTTTCGAGGAACACGAAGCGCTGATCCGCTCGACTGCGAATGAACTCCGTGTGCAGGACGCCGCGCACCATGCGCAGTGCGGCCACGACGGCGAGGTTCGCCTCGAGAAGCTCGCGCTCCTCATCGGATCCGCGTTCGAGCGTGCGGCTCGAGAACAGGCCGCCACCGTGCGCGACGTCGAAAGGCGGCGAGGCGTAGCGGTGCGCGGCAGCGAACAGGACGCGCTCGCCATCCGCGATCGCGTCGACATGGTAGACATCGCCCGGAACGTATTTCTCGAGCAGGCACCGGCTGCGCCGGTCGCCCATCGCCTCGAGTGCTTCGAACACGTCCTCGGTCCGATCGACCTTGAGGATGCCGATCGACGCGGCATCCGTCCGCGGCTTGATCATCCAGGGCGGCTCGACCTCGGCCGTCCAATCTCTCACCTCCTGATCGTTGAAAACGGGAGTGAAGGGCGGAACCGCGACACCCGCTTCCGCCGCGGCCTGGCGCATGGCGAGCTTGTCCCGGAACCGCCGCACCGTCGTCTCGCCCATCCCGGGGATCCGCAGGTGTTCCCGCAACAGAGCGGCGGTTTCGAGGTCGAACTCGTCGAGCGGGACAATCCTGTCGAGCCGGCTGGATCGGGCCAGATAGCTGACGGCGTTCAGGAGTGCTTCACGCTCGCCGAAACTCGATACATAATAGAACGCATCGATCGCGTCCCGTGGCCAGTCCGCGTCCTTCAGGGACTCGACGGTGAGCAGAATGGTATGGCATCCGCGCTGTCGGCAGGCGCGCAGGAAGTCGGCGCCCTTCTCGTAACTCGCGATGCAGAGGATCGTCGTCATGGGCTCAATTCAGGAGTCGGGGCGGCAATGTAGCAAGGGAAGCGCATCCCCGGAATGCGATCGGGCCCTCCTGCTCGTTGTCCGTTTGATCGGACCGGATTTCGTGCGTGCCTCGAGGTCGCAGCATTGAGCGCGCGGCGCTGGGTGGGCCGACGCCCGATCTGGTACATGGGGCCGCCAGCGATGCCGCGCAGTGCGCTGGTGTTGTGCCTGATCGCACTGTTGCTGCCGGCCGTCACAACGTTCGCGTTTCCGGCCGAGACGGCCGACTATCTGCTGCTCATCTGGCTGGTGCTCCTCGTACCTGCCCTTCTGCTCGCTTTTTTCCGTGGCTGGAAAGGCGTCGCGACATCGCTCGCAGGCGGGATGGCGGTGCTCGTCGTCGCCCAGATCGCGGTCCTCGCGATGGGCCGGACGGTCCCGAGCTGGCCGTTCCTCGCCTCCGTCATTCTGGCGTACCTGCTGATCGCGCTCGGCATCGGCTTCCTCTCCGACCGGCTCCACGAGGAGCGAATGCGGGCCGAGGAACTCGCGCTCACGGATGAACTCACTGGGATGCCGAACCGGCGCCACGTTCGCCTGATTCTCGAGCGCGAGTTCGCTGCGGGCGTGCGCGGTCGCCCGCTTGTCGTCGCTCTGTTCGACATGGATGCGTTCAAGGCTTACAACGACCGGCACGGCCACGCGGCCGGCGATGACGCACTGCGCGTTTTCGGCGTTGCGCTCGCGCGCGAGACGCGGGCCATGAACATCTCCGGACGCTGGGGCGGGGAAGAGTTCATTGCCGTGTTGTCACAGGCCGACGTAGCGGGAGCGCTCGTCTTCATCGAACGCGTGCGCGGAAAGCTTCGAGAATCGCCCCCGTCGGTGGGCTCGCTCACGGTCTGTGCCGGCCTCGCACCGTGCCTGCCGGGAATGCGTTCACCAGAGGACCTGATCGCCGCCGCAGACGCCGCGCTCTATCAGGCGAAGCGAGCCGGTCCCGATTCCGTTCGCGTCCATCCAATTCTGTCCTTCATGGCCACAGGCTGACATCAGGCGATCGGCCGCCCGATCGCAAGGATCCCGCCAACGATCAGCACCAGACACAGGAAAGCCGCCGGAGTCTTGCGGCCCGTCTCGCACAACCTCGCCGCGTTGTTCCAGGGCACCGGCCAAACCGGTTGGCTCACCGCTCCAACAGCGGACGGCAGCACGTCTTGACACGCCTTCCTGCTGTCCCTACGCTGAATTGCGGAAGGAGGATCCCTACCTCCAGGAGGATCTCCAACCTCCGAGCCGATCACGTCATGCGACGTCTCCCTCACATGCAAGGAGGATCCCATGAGTCCTCGCGTGAATGTGAACACGAGCACCGTGGGGAGCACACGATTTCCGAAGTGGCGAAGCAGGATCGCCAGTTTCCTGTTGTTCGTTGGCATGGGAGTTCTCGCACAGGCGGCTGAAGCGCAGACCGGGAGCCTTACCGGCCGCGTAACCAACGCCGCGAGCGGGGCGGCCGTCGATGGTGTCTCGATTCTCTTTCCGCAACTGGACATTGGCACGCTTGGGCGGGCGGACGGGCGGTACCAGCTGAGCAACATCCCGGTGGGCACGTACGAAGTCAGCGTTGAACC
>JBOHRL010000013.1:0-14555 GCA_050732695.1 Longimicrobiales bacterium
ACCCACACCTCGTTCCACCCTCACCCTCACCCGCCGTAATCGGTCAAGGCTCCACCCTCACCCTCGCCCGCAGCCCCGCACCCACACCTCGTTCCACCCTCACCCTCACCCGCCGTAATCGGTTCAAGGCTCCACCCTCACCCTCACCCGCCGTAATCGGTCAAGGTGATCCCACGCAATCCGGTTGGTCCGGTCGTTCGTGACTCGCATTGCAAATGTCCGCGATTCCTTCCTTGCATTCTGCGAAAAAAAGTTTACCGCCGACTACGAATTACGCCATCGAGCCCGATCCGGGCCAGGTTCCGGGGGTCGCGTCCGTGGCTTGTGATGATCCCATAACGAATTGAAACACAGAGAGATACGCAGCTGGGGTGCGGCGTTCCGAGGCGCTGGTCGGGGAAGGGAATGGAGTGTGCCCCTCGGTTCGCCGATCGAAGTGGCAACGACCGCTGATCCAACCTCCGAGCACTGATGGGAACGCGACGGAACGCGCAGAGGCGACAGACCCGCACGGGGCCGGTGGGCGGAGTGTCCACGGGTGCGGGCAAGGCAGGCCGAGCGGTCCGACGTGGAACCCGAAACGAGACACGGGCGCGTCGGACCGGCTTGCAGACGGAGCCTGCGCGAGCCGTGGTCGCCTCGGAGGAGGACTCTCACCCCACACAGTTCGAGGCGGACAAAATGGAATCTCAAACGACGCTCTGGGAAGCATGGCAGGTGGGTGGCGAAGAGTGGGCTCGACAGGGCCTGTTGTCGCGGCATCTGCCGCTGGTGCATCACGTCGCGCGGCAGGTGCTGCGGACGCTGACGGTGGACGTGGAGCTGGACGATCTGGTCAGTGCGGGCAGCATGGGGCTGATCAATGCGATCGACAGTTTTGACCGTTCGCGGGGTCTGGCGTTCAGCACGTATGCGGCGCCGCGGATCCGGGGCGCGATTCTGGACGACCTTCGGCGCTCGGACACAGTGCCGCGGTCGATTCGTCGCAAGCAGCGTCAGCTGGCAGCGGCGGAGGAACAGCTTTCCGGGACATTGGATCGTTCGCCGGCGGATCGGGAGATGGCCGATCGGCTGGGGATCGACCTGGAGACTCTGTGGCGGTGGAGGTCGGACACGCACGAGGCGACGCAGGTGTCGCTTGATCAGCCGATCCACACAGGGGGCGGCCGCACGGCGATGCCGGCGGATCTGATCGCGGGCAGCAGTGGGTCGGCCGCAGAGGAGTTTATCAACCATCGCGAGGAGGCGGCGGTGCTCCGCGACGAGATTCTACGGCTCAAGGAACGTGAACGGATCGTACTCAGCCTGTACTACTTCGAGGAGCTGAAGCTCCACGAAATCGCGAAGGTGCTCGGGCTGACGGAATCACGCGTATCGCAGATCCGGTCGAAGGCGTTGTCGACGCTGCGCGGCCGGATGGCGCGGTTGCGGGAACCGGCAGAGTGCTGATGAGCGGGCCGGCACGGCGGGCGCGCATGGCGTCCTTCGCCGTGGCGGTCCTGCTCATGATCGCGGCACCGGTCGCAAAACCCGTAGCGGCCGAACGGGTTTACGCGACGGTAGGCCGGATCGTCACACGGATCGTGGAAGGACGCACGATCGTCCTGATTCCGGTTGCCGGACCGGCGCAGCTCCGGCTGAGCGAGCCGTTCAGGTTGAAGGATCGATCCAGGCTCTATCTGACGATCGTGGATGCGAAGCTGAGCATTCCGGCCCGGCCCCGCCGCGGCGAAGGAGTCCTCGGCCTCACAGTCACCGAAAACAGCGGCGATGTCACCATCGCGATCGACTTCGCTCGAATCGGCGATTACGGGATGAAGCCGGAGGAGGGGGGGATCCTGCTGTGGGTCGATCCGGAACCGCCCTCGACCGCGGACCGGGCAAGGATCAGAGAGGCACTCGCCGCCGGCGTCGCGAGGGAGGCCGCTCGAGTGGCGCCGCCCGAGCCCGAAAACGGCTCGAGCTTTGGCCTCTTCGCACTCGCCGGAATCGCGGCGATCGCCGGTATCGCCGTGCGACGATTCAGAAGTGCAGCAGTTCACGACATTGCAAAACGGCTTGAACAGCTCATCGACCGGGGAATGGCCAGCCTGCGAGGGAAGAAGAATCCCCGCATTGCTGGACGCACCGGCCGCTGATCGAAGCGAGCGGAACGGAAACCAGGCTGTCTTTCCGATGCAGCGTGAGGATCGGCGTCGCCGGCCAAACGCGGCCACGGACCTCAGGAGGCGATATGTGGAGTCGTGGGACGGGATGGTCCGGATGCTGATCCTCAGCCGCAAACCTGGTGATGCCATTCTCATCGATGGCGGAATCCGGATCGTCGTTCTCGCGTCCGGTCAGCGAAGCGTTCGCCTCGGCATCGAGGCGCCTGACGAGATCGGCATCGTGCGCGAAGAGATCGCTTCCCGTGGCAACGGCCAGGCAAAACCGGCCGACGCAGCCAACGACGAGGCGACTCGACCGGCGACTCCGCTCAGCCCTCCCATCCGCGCGAAAGGTGACGAGGCGGATCGACCGCCGGAAGGCTGATCGCGACACGCGGCGCGCTGACACCGGACGCTTCCCGTACGACGACGCCGCCCAACGACTCGATCAGGTCACGCGCTTCTTCAAACGTGGCCTCGCCATCGGGTTCACCAACCAGGATCCCGTCTCGAGTCACCGCCTCGATCTCGATCCGTTCGGAACCGTCCTCCGATGGGACCAGCCTGATCCGGAGCGAGGATCCCGGCGCGGTCCGCTCGACAGATCGCAGCACCAACAGCAATGCGCGGCTGAGAATCGGCGAGGCCAGCCAGATCCGCGGGCCGTGACCCGGTTCGTCCGCTCCAGCCACCAGAACGGGCGAGCCACCCGCAAGCCGGTAGAGCTGCGCCACATCACGGATCAACTCGCGCATGCGATCCGGACGCGGCTCCCGTGCCCCGTCCGATGCCAACCGCCGGAGCAGGACCACCGCTTGTTTCAGCTTGACCAACTCCGCATCCAGGTCGTCCAGGAGCTCTGCCTCCAGGGAGCCGCCTGCGGCCCGAATCACATGCGCGATGCCCAGCAACGCCGTCACACGTCCGCTCAGGTCGTGCCCGAGTCCGCTCAGGATCGATGCCGCAAACCGTTGCCATTCCGAACTTTCCACGGATCCGTCCACCGCCGGCTCCCCCCGTTTTCAACTTCCCGTTCGCCACCGCCGATACTTCCAAACGACCCGACCCCCGCCATCCGATCGGCGCGGCCAACCGCAAGAAAAGGTAGCATGAGCCGCAAGAAACCCGATCGCAAATCGCCGCGGCGGAGGACTCCGACTCCTGACGACCAAGGCGACGCGATCAAGGGAGAGCGCACCTCAGGCCCGCTTTCCGATCGATTGGCCACCGTCCGCGAGCGCATTCGTGACGGAGGTTACAACGATCCGGAAATCGCCGAGGCCGTGGCTCGTCGCATCCTCGAGCACGGCGACCTCCAACCGGACGGACCAGACCCCAGGTTCGCCTTGCGTCGCAACCAGCCCAGACCCATTCACTGACGTCCGGCTGGCTTCCAACCGCCTGCGGTTCCGTTCCCCATAAACGCTTTGAATACAACGATGGGCACAATGCATGCATCTCTCGGCCGCACCCGATTTTGACGCTCGGGACGGCAGCAACGTAACCCCGGAGCGCGCAACCGAATGCAACACGCGACCGGGCTGCAAGGAGTCGCGGCCCGTCCCGTTAACACACTGATTGTCGACGATGATCGGCATGCCCGCCGGTACCTGCGCGGATTGCTCGATCGTTGTGCCGACATCGCCGTAGTGGGCGAAGCCACGGATGGCAGTTCCGCCGTAACCGAGATCGAACGGCTTCGGCCGGATCTCGTTTTCCTCGATGTGGAGCTTCCCGATCAGAGCGGATTTGGTCTGCTGGAGCAGTTGGGGCCGGAGATGCCTCGCATCGTATTCGTCACAGGGTATGATCGGTACGCGGTGCGGGCGTTCGAAGTAAACGCGGTCGATTACCTGGTGAAGCCGGTGGACGCGGACCGGCTCCAGCAGGCGGTCGCGCGCGCGGTCGGCTCGGTCCGGAACGGGAACGGCGCGGTCGCGCAGGGACTCGGCACGCTGATCGAACTTCTGGCTCGGGGGGCATCGCAGGGCTACATCCCGCGGCTCGCGGTGAAGGATGGGCAGCGGATCCGGCTGGTTCCGACGCGCGATATCGACTGGATCGAAGCCACGGACAAGGTGACACTGCTGCATGTCGATGCGCAGACATTCACGATGCGCGATTCGCTGTCGGCTCTGCAACGGCGGCTCGATCCGCTTCAGTTCATGCGCATTCACCGTTCGGCGATCGTGAACGTTTCGCGGATCGAGGAACTGCAACCGTGGGCGAAGGGCGACTTCTTCGTGCGGTTGAGGGATGGCACTCGGCTCACGACGGGACCGTCCTACCGCTCGAACGTTCAGCGTCTCCTGCGGGGACAGGCCGCGGTCTAGCTTTCGGAGGTGAGGATCAAGGCCGGGTCCGGGGAAGTCGAAACCAATAGGGGGAGTACGCCCGTGCGCAACCGGCGCGCGAGGCGAGTCATCACCAGCCGAAGCCGGCGCGTCACGTGACGTTTCAAGAACACCGGACCTGGACGGGCGCATTGACGTGATGCGCCAGGATGGATTTGCCAGAGCACGGATCCTCATCGTCGACGATGAGAAAGCCTACGTCCAGTTGTTGACGCGCTTTCTCGAGTCGATCGGATACCGGTGTGTGAAGTCGACAACGGATCCATTCGAGGTGTCCGGACTGCTTGTCGATTTCGATCCGGACCTCATCCTGCTGGATCTTCGCATGAAGGGGCTGGACGGCGTTGCGGTGATGCAGCAACTTCAGCCGTACACGAGCCGGTTCTACCTGCCGATCCTCGTCCTGACCGGTGATATCTCGGATGACGCGAAGCGGGCTTCGCTGTCGAACGGTGCGAAGGATTTCCTCAACAAGCCGTTCGATCTGACGGAGGTTCGCCTGCGGATCGAGAATCTGCTCGAGACGCGGTTTCTTCACCTCGAGTTGCAGCACCAGAATGCACAGCTCGAGAGTCGTGTTCGCGAACGTACGCGCGAGCTCGAGGAAACACGCTTCGAAATTCTCGAACGACTGTCGCTCGCCGCGGAGTATCGTGACGATGCGACGGGCCGGCACACAAAGCGCGTGGGGTCGATCTCTGCCGCGATTGCGCGTGAACTCGGTCTGCCTGACGATGAAGTCGAGACGATCAGGCTGTCCGCCGCGCTCCACGATATCGGCAAGATCGGTATTCCCGACGCGGTCCTGCGCAAGCCCGGGCCGCTGACGCCGGAGGAAAAGCGCATCGTCGAGACGCACA
Organism: Longimicrobiales bacterium; assembly: GCA_050732695.1. Classification (GTDB taxonomy): domain Bacteria; phylum Gemmatimonadota; class Gemmatimonadetes; order Longimicrobiales; family RSA9; genus JBFFZF01. The sequence goes on from JBOHRL010000013.1 coordinate 5,362, forward strand.
CGACGATCGGGGCGCGCATGCTCTCGGGCAGTCGCTCCGTCCTCATGCAACTCGCCGAGACCATCGCACTGGGCCACCATGAATGGTGGAACGGCCAGGGTTATCCCAAAGGCCTCGCCGGGGAGGCGATTCCGCTGCCGGCACGCGTCGTCGCCCTTGCGGATGTCGTCGATGCACTGGCTTCGGACCGACCCTACCGGTCGGCATGGGACGCAGAATCGATTCGCGCTGAAGTCGCTCGCCAGCAGGGCAGGCAATTCGACCCGGCGGTCGCTGCGGCATATTTTACGTTGCTGGACCGGACCGGCGCAGTCGCGCTCATCCCGACGGCATTCTGAACGCGGCGCGCGACGCGCATCCCGCAGGGATCGAATGGTCGCGATGACGCGCCCGGGCATCTTCAGGTATGGACAGCTCGCCATCAAACCGTAGCGGCATTGCCCGGGTCGAGGCCGCCTTTCCTCCGCCGGCGCAGTCCTCGGCCGCAGCCGTGGACCGCGAGGCCGGGCATTCTTTCCTGTCGTCTGCCGGCCACGACCGAGCGCTCGACCACATCACCCACCTCGCCCGCACTGCCCTCGGCGCTACCGCAGCAGTCCTCTCGTGCGTCCGAGAGGGGAGCGAGTACTTCAAGAGCACGGCCGGCCTGCCGGCGCCGCTCGCCGAGCGCCGCGGCATCCCGCTCGCCGAATCCCTGTGCCGTGGATCCCTGCTCGATGGCATTCCGCACGCCATCGATGCCGGACTCGGGCAGACCAGCTCGATCGCGCAAGCGTTCGGTTGGAAGGCCGCCCTGGCCGTCCCGGCGCGTGCCAGTGCCGCGCTCGCCGGCGTGACGGGCGAGGTTTCCAGGGCCGTGGCTGGCGCCTCGCCCGGGCCGATCGGTGCTCTCTGGGTTGTGACGGACACGGCACGGGCGTGGTCGGCCCGTGAACAGGCTCTGCTCGAGGCGTTCGCTGCGCATGCTGCGGACCTTGCTGTTGCCGGTGAAGGACTTGCCCGTGAAGAAGCGGATGCGCGCGACCGTCGTGCCCGCTTCCAGGCTCTCGCCGGCAGCGTCCCGCACGGGCTGTGGTGCTTTGCGTTCGAGGAGCCGATTCCGAGTTCGCTCGCGGCTCGCGATCAGGTCGATCGCATGTTCGAGCGCGGCCAGCTTGTCGAGTCCAACGATGTCCTCGCGCGTTTGCTGGGCGCTGCTTTTGCCGAGGATCTGCTGGCGCTGCCATTCGATGAACTGATCGATCGATCCGACGAGAATGTGCGTACAGCGCTCATCGAGTTCGTCCGCGATGGATACCGCCTCGATACGCTCGGCTCACCTGCGCCACGCGGCCGGTCGGGTGAGCGACGCGAATTCGCGAATCTCGCCGGCGTCGTCGACGAGGGACGGCTGACCAGGGTGTGGGGTGTTCTGCGCGCGCCGGCGAGAGACGCGGCGGTCGGACCACCGGATCGCTCACTCGATACGATTGCTCACCTCGCCCGCGGCTTTGCGCACGAGTTCAACAATCTGCTCACCACAATCCGCGGGCATACGGAACTCGCATTGCGCGAGCGTCAGGACGATGAAGACCTCGCAGAGATCCGGCGGGCGACGGATCGAGCAAAGCGTCTGACGCGTCAGTTGCTCGCGTTCAGTCGCAAGCCAGGCGCACTGTCGAGTGCAATGGCGCCTGATGCGGTGGCCGCGGATTTCGAGCAAGCGCTGCGCCTGGCCGATGCCGCCGTCGACTCGCCCGCAGTGGGGGAGGCGGAGGCCGCACTCGCCGCAGCAGAGACGATCCTCGTCGTCGAGGACGAAGACGGCGTGCGTGCGCTGGCCCGCCGCACGCTGCTGCTCCAGGGCTATACGGTCATGGAGGCCGAGAACGGGCAGGCCGCTCTCGACCTGGCGAGCGGCTACAGCGGAAACATCCACTTGCTGCTGACCGACGTCGTCATGCCGGGCCTTTCCGGGCCGCAGCTTGCCCAGCGGTTTCGTACCGACCGGCCGGATACACGCGTCGTTTTCATGTCCGGCTACGCCGGCGACACCTTTCCGGCTGGAGCACTTGCCCGCGACGGATTCCTCGAAAAGCCGTTCACCCCGATGGCGCTCGCACGCGTTGTCCGCCGGACCCTCGACCGCACGGACTGACTCGAAGCACTGTCGGACAGGTTGCGAGCGCAGTTCGCAATCCGGTATTCTGCGAGCCGGATCGTCGTCCCTCATGGGCCCGAACCCCGCGCAATCCATGCGACTCTCGCGACCCGACCTCAGACCGAGACTTTGCCCTGTCGTCTTTGCACTCGCGGCACTGCCGGTGCCGGCTGTTGCTCAACCGCAGGCGCCGGCGTCCCTCGTGCGCGGGATTCCGAACGAAGCGATCCTCGATGCGTTGGCGCTGCGTCCAGTCGGCCCCGCCGTCATGAGCGGCCGCATATCCGACATCGCCGTTGCCACCGTTCCCGGTGAACGACAGGGCCGCGTGGTGTACGTGGCGGCGGCGGGAGGCGGCGTGTGGAAGACGACGAACGCGGGCGTGACCTTTCGTCCGATTTTTGACGATCAACCTGCTTCTTCAATCGGCGATGTGACCGTCGCCCCATCGAACCCGGACATCGTGTGGGTCGGTTCCGGCGAATCGAACAACCTGCGCAGCTCATCGTGGGGAAACGGCATCTACAAGTCGACCGACGGTGGCGAGACGTGGACGCATGTCGGCCTTCCCGCTTCGCAACACGTGCCGCGTATCCTCATCCATCCGACCAATCCGGACATCGTGTATGTCGCGGCGATGGGCCCCCTGTGGAAGTCCGGCGGCGAACGTGGCGTCTACAAGACGACCAATGGCGGACGCTCGTGGACGCGCGTTCTGTTCATCAACGAGACGACCGGCGCGACCGATCTCGTCTTCGATCCGACCAATCCGGATGTGCTCTACGCCGGAATGATGCAACGCGAACGCAAGGCCTACAGCTTTGTTGCGGGTGGTCCGGAGAGCGGTATCTACAAGACAACCGATGGCGGCGTGAACTGGCGCAGACTCGAGCGCGGTCTGCCCACCGGTGACAAGGGCCGCATTGGCGTCGACGTCAGTCTCGCGCAGCCGCGCACGCTATACGCCTTCGTCGATGCGGACGATGGCGGGATCTTTCGTTCTGATGATGGCGGCGACTCGTGGGCACGCCAGTCCGATCTGAACAGTCTGCCGTGGTTCACTGGCCAGGTGCGCGCAGACACCGAAGACCCCGATCGCGTCTATCACCTCGGCCAGGCGTTCAGCGTCTCCGATGATGGCGGGCGCAACTGGCGCCGCATCGGCGCCACCACTCACGTTGACTATCATGCGATGTGGATCGATCCGGACGATGCGAACCACTTGCTGGCCGGCAACGATGGCGGCTTCTACGTCTCACACGATGCCGGCGAGTCCTGGGAGTTCGCGCTCAACCTGCCGGTTTCCACGTTCTACGCGATCGGCATCGACATGCGCGACCCGTACTGGGTGTACGGCGGTCTCCAGGACAACGGCACCTGGGGTGCACCCGTCCAGACGCGGCGCCGCTCCGGTATCGGCAACACGGATTGGGTCAACGTGGGTGGCGGAGATGGCTTCTACGCACAGATCGATCCGACCGATCCGCTGACCATGTACTCCGAGTCCCAGAACGGCTCGCTCAATCGCGTTGATCTGCCCACGGACGAACGCAAGTCCATCCGCCCACCGACAGAACAGGGAGTCCTGTATCGCTTCAACTGGTCCTCACCATTGGTCATCTCGCGTTATGACAACCGTACTCTGTATTTCGGTGGGAACTACCTGTTCAGGAGCACGAACCGCGGCGACTCGTGGACTCGGCTCGGCGGCGACCTGACGCGCAATCTCGACAGAGACACCCTGCCCATCATGGGCATGACGTCCGGTGGCGGCTTCCGCAGGCACGAAGGCACTGCCGCATTCGGCAACATCGCGACAATATCGGAATCACGGCTCCTGCGCGGCCTGCTCTACGTCGGCACGGATGATGGCGTCATTCAGGTAACACGCGATGACGGGCGGACATGGCAACGAAGCGACCGCTTCACCGGTGTCCCCGCGCTCACCTACGTCAGCCGCGTCCTGGCTTCGGCACACGCCGAGGGCACTGCGTACGCCACCATGGATAACCATCGCGACAACGACTTCAAGCCGTACGTCCTGAAGACGACGGATCATGGTCAGACGTGGATATCGATTGCCGCGAACCTGCCGGAGGGCTCCGTTCAGGTCATCGTCGAACACCATCGCAATCCGGACCTTCTCTTTGTCGGGACCGAGTTCGGATTGTTCGTGACCGTCGACGGCGGCGCTTCATGGTCGGCCGTGAAGAAGGATTTCCCGACCGTGCCCATCCACGACATGGTGATTCACCCGCGCGAGAACGATCTCATCATCGGCACGCACGGCCGCGGCATATGGGTGCTCGATGACATCACTCCTCTCGAGACGCTCGCCACCGCGGCACAGAACGCACAGCCCACGCTCTTCGGCGCGCGCCGTACCGTCGCCTACAACCGCTCTGGCGGGCCGGGCTCACCCGGTGATCGCGAGTTCTTCGCTCCGAACCCGCCCTACGGTGCGATCTTCAGTTACTTCGTGCCCGCCGGGACGAGCGGAGCCGCGACCATCGCCGTTCTCGATGCGGACACCACGATCGTGCGGGAACTGCCCGCAGCCGCTTCGCCCGGTGTGCACCGCGTCGTCTGGGATCTGCGCTGGACATCGCCAACCGGCGCCGAGCCGGGGCGAGCCGAAGATCGCGACGAGGACCAAGGACCACAGGGCGGCGGACAGCCCGGGCCCATGGTCGCCGAGGGTGTGTACACAGCACAACTCCGTATGGCAGGTCCTGCCGGCGAGGATATCTCGCAGACCACCGTTCAGGTGCGCCGCGATCCTGCCGTGCGCTTGACCGCCGCGCAGTATGCGGAACTCGTCGAGTGGCGCATGCGCGCGTACAACGCGCAACGCGATGCGAACGCGCTCATCCGCCAGTTGACCGATGCGCGTAACAGCCTGGTACAGGCGATGGGCGCGGACTCGACAGCGGCAGCGGCTCAGCCGCTGCGCCAGGCAGGCACCAGCATTGATGCCGTTCTTGACCGGATCGGGGGACGAGCCGGTGGCGGTGGCGGACGTGGCGGTGGCGGTGGCGGCCGTGGTGGACGGGGCGGCGGACAGCCCAATGTGCTTAGCCTGCTCGACGGCCCGGCCGGCGTCCTTGGCAACTCGCATTTCCCGGTGAGTGAAGAGCAGAAACGCTCCGTGACCGAGGCCGTTTCTGCGCTCGAAGCACAGCGGACCGCCGCGCAGCAGGCGATCGAGGCGGCGAACGCGGCCGCCCGTTCGCGCGGTACACGAGACTGATTCGACGATACGGACCACACATGCTCGTCACTCGACTCGACCGATTCGCACGATCCGGACGCCGTCTGCTCGCGTCCATCGGCCTCGCCGCCGTTCCGGCCTTCGTGATCCTCACGACGGTTGCGAGATCGGCGGTGAGCGCACAGACACTGCCCCATACGGATCCACCCGCCGGCTGCCGGAGCGAGAGTGATGCGCGCCTCGCCTTCGGGCTGTGTCCCGACAGCACGTTCGATTTCACGGCGAATGGACCCTACCGCGAAGGCGTGCCCACCCCTGAATCCGTTCTCGGCTACCCGATCGGGAGTTGGCACACCACGTACGGGCGGATGGAGACGTACCTGCGCGAGCTGGCACGGACTGCGGCGGATCGTGTGCGCATCATCGATTATGGGACGAGCATCGAGCACCAGACCATGCACCTCGTCGTGATCGCGAGTGAGGCGAGGCTTCAGGCGCTCGATCAGGTGCGAAGCGATCTCGCCCGTCTTGCCGATGCGCGTGTCACGGATTCCGCGGCAGCAGCAGCGCTGGTTTCGAATCTGCCCGTCGTGGTCTGGCTCAATGCGGCGAACGATGGCAACGAGACGGCCGCGTTCGAGGCCGCGATGCAGCTTTCCTACCAGGTCGCGGCCGGCGAAGACGCGCGCACGCGCATGATTCGCGACAGTGCACTGACGATCGTGAACCTCGCGCATAACCCGGAAAGTCACGAACGATTCGTCGCGTGGTACAACGCTTTTGTGATGGGCGATCCGGACCCGGACGCACTCGAGCACGATGCGCCATGGGGCATGAGCACGAACAACAATCACTACCAGTTCGATCTCAATCGCGATGCGTTGGGCCTTACGCAGACGGAGACGCGGGCCGTCGCGGCAGAGCTTCAGCGCTGGCACCCGCAGGTCTTCGTGGATCTGCACGGTCAGACAACGCAATTCTTCTTTCCGCCGGCGGCGGATCCGGTCAACCCTGTCTATCCCGAGCAGACGAATCGCTGGCTCGATGTCTTCGGACGCGGCAATGGCGAGGCCTTCGACGAGTTTGGCTGGAGCTACTATACGCGCGACGTGTTCGACCTGTACTATCCGGGTTACTGGGACTCGTACCCGGCGCTGCATGGCGCGACAGGAATGACGTTCGAAACCGATGGCGGCGGCAGCAAGGGCGTCCGCTGGCGTCGCGATGACGGGACGATCCTTCGCTTCGCCGATGGTATCGCACGGCATTTCGTCGCATCACTGGCGACACTCGAGACCGCCTCGCGCAACCGGACCGCCAGACTTCGCGATTATCACGCCTTCTTTGCAGCCGGTATCGAGAAGGGGCGGAGTGGAGGGCTGCGGACGGTCGTACTGGTACCGGGCAACGATGCGGAGCGAGCCGCTCGCCTTGCGACTACGTTGCTCCGTCACGGCATTGAAGTCTCGCGTCTGACGGCTGATGCAACGTTCCCCGCCACGAACTTTCTGACGGGCAACCGCGCGGCGACGAGTGTGCCGGCGGGCGCATTCGTCATCGACCTTGCGCAGCCGAACGGACACCTCGCCTACACACTGCTCGTCCATGACGTGCCGATGCCCGATTCGTTCGCTCGCGAGATGCTGTCTCGTTTTGCGCGCAACGCGCGCAGACCGCCGGACCAGGCCGAAGACTACGCGTTCTACGACATAACGGCGTGGAATCTCGCACTCGCGCACGGCGTGACCGCTGTGTGGTCTGCGGAACGGCCCGCGCTTTCTCTGGAACCACTGCAACTGGAGGAAGGCGCCGCGAAAGCGCACGGTGGCTGGGCGGGTGACGTCGCGTTCGCACGCGATGGTGGCGCCAGCAGCCGGGCGCGCAGTGCGTATGTGTGGGCGCCGGGTGGTATCGCGCCGTATCGCTTACTGGCTCGACTGATGGATGAGGGGTTCCGCGTCGCGGTCGCGGAACGCGAGCTCGTCGTCGATGGACAGAGCTTTCCGCGCGGCTCGTTCGTCGCTCGCGTCGAGCGCAATGCGCCCGCTCTGCACGAGCGCATCGACGCGCTGGCCCGCGACGCCGGCGTACGCGTGTTTGCCGCCGCCAGTGCATTTCCCGATCACGGCGATACGGGCACCGGTTCGGAGACCGTACGCACGCTCGATCCGCCCGCGATCGCCGTCCTTGCCGGTGAAGGCGTCGGCATCAGCGCCTACGGCGCCCTCTGGTTCCAGCTCGAACGGCGCACCGGCCAGCCGTTCACGGCCTTGCGTGCCGATGGCGTCGGCGCCGCACAGCTCGATCGCTTCGACACATTGATCCTGCCCGACGGCAATTACGGCGGGTCGCTCGGTGAAGCCGGCGCTCGCACACTGCGCGAATGGGTGGAACGCGGCGGGACGCTCATCGCGTACGGCGGCGCAGCGCACTGGATCCAGGACCAGGAATTCGGTCTCGACTTCGTGCAAGAAGATACGACTGCCGCGCCAGCAGACACCGTCGCAGCGATCCTGCGCGCGATGGATGCCGCCGTTCCCGGCCTCGCCCTTCCTTCCGAGGCGAGACCGGGCGCTCGACCGGAGGCACCGCAAGCCGTGCCCGGTTCATTCCTGCGCGCCATCCTCGACAGCCGCCATTGGCTGACGACCGGATACGATGGCGAGGAGCTGCCGCTTCTCGTGCGAGGCCTGCCGCTGCGCGCTACAACGGACGGCGCGAACCCGGTCGCATACGCACCAGCCGATCGTCTCGTGATCGCCGGGTTCACATGGCCCGACAACACGGAACGAACCTACGCAGGTGCGACATGGGCCACCGTCGACAATGCAGGGCAGGGGACGGTCATCCTGCTGGGCAGCGATCCGCTCTACCGCGGCGTGTTCGATGCACCAGCCGTGCTGCTCCTGAATGCGATCTATCTCGGCGCTCCCGGCCTGCCCGGAAGCGAAGGCGGCGGCGAGGAGGCGACAGGATGAATGCCAAACCGGCGGGCGCATCGTTCCTCCACCTTGTCGCGTGCAAGGGCTCTATGGACGCGAGCGTGTGGGGTCTGCACCGGGCCGCGCGGAGCCGCTCAAACTCTGCGCGACCGCCGTCGAGGCACAATATTGGCCTTCTCGCCCTGCTTCTGGCGATGATGCCGGCACAGGCACTCCGCGCACAGGAGCAATCCGTCACACTGCGGGCCGGAACGCTGTTCGTCGGACGCAGCACCGTGCAGCACGACGTTCTCGTGACTGTCCAGCACGGCCGCATTCGCTCGATTGCGCCTGCACGCGATGGCGACCGTGCAGATTACGATCTGTCCGCATTCACGCTCATGCCGGGCGGCATCGACACGCACGTCCACATCAATTGGCACTTCGATCCCGACGGTCGGACACACCATCTCTCGCAGCAGGAAGAATCGCGCGAACAGGCGATGCGCTACGCCGAGGAGAACGCGGTTGCCACACTCCGCTCCGGCATCACGACCGTGCAAAGCCTTGGTTCCTCGATCGATGGACCGCTGCGCGATGCCATCGCGCAGGGCGCCGTCGCCGGGCCGCGCATCCTTACCTCGCTGCGCAGCATCTCGGATCGGACCGGGACACCGGCCGAGATCCGCGCCGCAGTGCGCGCAATCCGCGATGATGGCGCAGATGTCATCAAGATCTTCGCATCCGCGAGTATCCGCGATGGCGGGCCTCCAACCATGTCGCAGGACCAGCTCGACGCCGCTTGCGGCGAGGCCACGGCGGTAGGGCTCCGCTCGGCCGTTCATGCCCACGGCCCCGAGAGCGCGCAGCGTGCGATCCGCGCCGGTTGTACGGTCATCGAGCATGGCGCCCTGCTCGATGA
>JBOHRL010000014.1:0-21503 GCA_050732695.1 Longimicrobiales bacterium
CCCTCACCTTTGATCACCCCCACCCTTCACCCGCCGTTGCGGTTCGGATATCGCCCTTCACCCGACGTTGCCGTTCAGTGATCATCCGATTTCGCGGTTCCAATTCGTTCAGTGACTTCCGCTTTCCGAAGTGCATCAAAGGAATTCGCCGTAACATGCACGTAATCGATGAGTCCGGCTCGATCCACGATGACGGTTCCACTCATCTGGATGATGCCCACCCGCCGTTGGAGTCCGTACGCGCGGTACGTCGAGCGGTCGGGATCGAACAGGATGGTATGCGGCGATGCGAGCAGGCGTGCGGCCGCAGTGCCGACTGCGCGCAATCCGCTGCCGATGATGAACACGCGAGCATCGTTTGCTGCAAAGAACCCGGCCATTCGCCCTAACTGGGCGGCATGCGCGAAGCACTGCATTCAGGAGAACTCTCGAACGAAGAAGAGCACGGTGATGTGCCCGCGTAGATCGGCAAGGCGCACGGTACGATCGCCGCTCAGCGACGGCAGTATGAAGTCGGGTGCCGCATCCCCGGGTTGCAACCGTGGTTCTTCGGACACTCGAGGTCTTGCTGAAGGGAAGCCCGGGGGCGGCCCGGTCACCCGATGGGGGCGCCGGGCCGCGGCACAGGCGAGGTCGTTGTCCGGGATTCGCTAGGCCCGGATCCGCGTGTCCGCCGCCCGCGCTTCAGAGCGTACGTGTGACGTGAACTCGGCAATCTCGCGCGCGAGAGCATCGCGTGCCGTTTCGAAACCTTCAGCCGTTTCCACTTCCAGCTCATTCATCTTCTCGCGAAGCTGGCTCGCATCGTCACGCAGCTCGACAATCTTCTGCTCCCATCCGGCGCGCGTCTCCGCACTCGCTGCCGCGAGATCCGCCTCGATCCGATCGATCACCGAGTCTGCCTCGGCAAGGCTGGCCTCGCCTGCTTCGATGAAGTCCGCTCGCGTCGCCTTCGCCCCCAGTCGAAGACGCTCGATTTCGAGTTCGATGGCGGTCACCTTTTGAGCGATGCCGGAGCGGATCTGGGCCGCCTCTGCGGCTGACGCTGTGCGGAGCCGCGAGAAGTCCGCCTCGACGGAGACACGGCGTGCGGCGAAATCGTTCCGCAACAGGGCCCATTGGGCCGACGCTTCTTCGCCTGCCGCTTCCATCTCGAATTGCAACCCGGTCAAACGCTCACTCGCATCGTCGAGCGCCTGATCCGCTTTCTGCCGCAGGTCCACGGCCGCAGCCTGGACATCGTTCCCCGCATCGTCAGCCGCTTCGCGATCCTGCGGCGTGCACGCTCCGGCGATCGTCACGAGTACAAGTGTGCTGCCGGCGATCGACAGTGCGCTTCCTGTTCTGCGATCCTTTCGCGCGCGCATTCTTCGCTTCCTGTTGATGTCAGCCGTCGAACGCATCTCCGCTGCCCGGAAAGAGGGGCAAGGTGTGTGCCGCCAGTTCGCCGCGACAATCGTGCTCGCAACGTGACCTCGAATCCGGGCCATTGTGCCCGGCCCGGCACGTGCATTGCAACTCCTTGTGGATGTCTGCGATACCGAGGGTTTCGCCCGATCAGCGCGGACATTCGGCCGACGCCGGTTCACAAGGCGCGCGGCCGGCCGGCGCCCCGCGTGCCTCCCTTTCTCACGCCGGAATCCGCAGGAGGACGCCATGCCGGAATGGACGGAAAAGGACGAACGGCAGTATGAGCATGTCAAGAGGAGCGAGCGGGAGCGGGGTCGCCAGGAGGATCGGGCACAGGAAATCGCCGCTCGGACCGTAAACAGACAGCGCCGCGAAGAGGGTCGCACCCCCAACGTCACGACACAGGGGACCGGCAACCCGAACGATCGCCTCGAAGACCGCAGCGTCGACGAGCTTCGCAACCGCGCCGCGGAGATGAAGATCCGTGGCCGCAGTTCGATGAAGAAAGCCGAACTGATTGCCGCGATCCGAAATCGCGAATAGCCGTCTGCCGGAGGGCGGCCACAGGATGCCCGAGGCGCTCGCCGCCCTCCGGTTGCACGCCTCAGTGGCGGGCCGAACGCTGCTGGTCCGTGGCCATGCCGCTGGTCTGCCCGCCTGTTGTGACGCGAAAGCCAGCGTCTATATTGCCCGGTCGCTTCCCGCAAATCACCTCGACCGGTGGATCATTCCATGTCCTGCCAGCCGAACCTCCGCACCGGGATCGCCGTAACGGCCGTCCTCGCCCTGTTCGTCCCGCTCGCGCTCGGCGCTCAGCAAACGCAACGCGACACGGCCCGGCCAAAGAACCCGGTGCAGGAAGGGCTGCCACTCGAACCAACGAGGACGCTCGAATTCACGACCGATGTCGGATCGTGGATCTCCGCGGATGTGAGTCCCGACGGTGAGACCATCGTCTTCGATCTGCTGGGTGACTTGTATACGATGCCGATCTCGGGCGGACAGGCCACACCGCTCACGCAGGGCATGGCCATCGATGCGCAGCCACGTTTCAGTTCCGATGGCACACGCATCGTCTTCACATCCGATCGGAATGGCGGCGAAGGCGTCTGGATCATCGCGCTCGACAAGAGTGACACGACTCAGGTCACGCGCGGCAAGCGCGACAAGTACGACTCGCCCGAATGGACGCCCGATGGCCAGTACGTTCTTTTCACGAAGGACCTGAAGCTGCACATGGCGCACGTCGATGGCGGCGCTGGCATCGAGTTGATCCGTGAAGAGGCGGCGGGCCGCGGCGGACGAGGCGGCGGCGGCGGCAATCTTCGCTACACCGGTGCCGCGTTCGGGGCAGACGCGCGCTACATCTGGTACGCGCAGCGACAGGGCGCCTGGCAGTATAACACGGCATTGCCGGACTATCAGCTCGGCGTATACGATCGCGAGACCGGCGAGACAACGATGCGCACCTCGCGCATCGGTTCCGCGTTCCGGCCCACACTCTCACCCGACGGCAGATGGCTGGTGTACGGGACGCGCTACGAGACACAGACCGGTATCCGCATCCGCGATCTCGCCACCGGTGCCGAGCGTTGGCTCGCCTATCCCGTCCAGCGCGATGATCAGGAGTCGCGCGCAACCTTCGACGTCTATCCCGGCATGTCGTTCACGCCGGACTCGAAGAACGTAGTCGTGTTCTATGACGGCAAGCTGTGGAGCGTGCCGGTCGATGGCAGTGCGCCGAAGAACATTCCGTTCAGTGTCGACGTCAACCTGGCCATGGGACCGCCCGTACACTTCGAATACCGCGTCGATGACCATCCGACGTTCACGGTCCGCGAGATCCGTGAAACGATTCCGTCACCCGATGGCCGGCGCATCGCGTTCGTCGCACTTGACCGCGTCTGGGTCGCCAACGTGAGCGGGGCCGCGACTGCCGCAACAGAATCGGGCATGCGCGACGACGGTGACGCCGGCACGGAACAGCAGCAGACCACGCCCCGCCGGCTTTCCGAGGACGACGTCGTCGAACACAGCCCGGCGTGGTCGCCAGACGGGCAGTGGCTCGCCTATGCCACGTGGTCCGATGCCGAGGGCGGCAACATTGTCAAGGCGCGCACCACCGGCAATGCGCAGAAGCAGGTGTTGACCACGAGTCCCGCCCTCTATCAGGACTTGACATGGTCGCCGGACGGACAGCGTATCATCGCGGTACGTGTCCCGGCCGCCGCGTACACGGAGGATGCGACGCGCGGCGAATCCGAGTTCGTCTGGGTGCCTGCAAACGGCGGCGATGTCACGTTCATGGCCCCGACCGACCGGCGCAGCGGCGTCCATTTCCGTCAGGGCGATGACCGCCTCTTTGCGACCGCGCAGGGCACGCTCGTCTCGTTCCGCTGGGACGGCACGGACCAGCGCGAGCACGTGACCATCCAGGGCCCCGGTCGCGGCGAAGACTCGAACACGTCCGCCTCGTCGATTCTCGTCGCGCCGGCCGGCGACCAGGCCATCGCCCAGGTCAACAACGATCTCTATCTCGTCACCGTCCCGCGCGTCGGCGGCGAGGCGCCCACCATCAACGTGTCGAATCCCGAGAACGCCGCGTTCCCGGCCAGGAAGCTGACCGAGATCGGCGGCCAGTTCCCGGCATGGAGCGCGGACTCGAAATTCGTCCACTGGTCCATTGGCAATGCGCACGTCGTCTACGATCTCGCCCGTGCACAGGTCGTCCGCGACAGTGTCGATGCGGCGAGGGGTGATCGCGATGAGGCTGGCGGCGAGCAGGCCGATACGGCGGGAGCACCGAACCGTGAACGCTCCAGAGACCCGGTCTATCAACCACTCGAAACCCGCATCACCATCACCGCCGACCGCGACATCCCGGAAGGCGAAGTCGTGCTGCGCGGTGCACGCGCGATTACGATGCGCGGTGATGAGGTGATCGAAAACGCAGACATTCTCGTGCGCAACAATCGGATTGTCTCTGTTGCAGCCCGCGGTCAGGTCCAGGTCCCGTCCGATGCCCGCGTCATTGATGTCAGCGGCAAGACGATCCTTCCCGGCTTCGTGGACACACACGCCCATCTCCGGGCGCGCGGCGTCCATCGCGATCAGAACTGGTCGTATGTCGCAAATCTTGCCTATGGAGTAACGACCACGCGCGACCCGCAGACCGGCACGACCGATGTTCTCTCCTACAGCGACATGGTCGAGACAGGCGATGTCCTCGGCCCGCGCATCTACTCGACCGGGCCCGGCGTTTTCAGCTATGAGAATCTGCGCGATCTCGATCATGCCCGCCGCGTTCTGAAGCGCTACAGCGACTATTACGATACGAAGACGATCAAGCAGTACGTCGCCGGCAATCGGGAACAGCGGCAGTGGCTGATCGAGGCGGCGAGGGAACTCGAGTTGATGCCGACCACCGAGGGATCGCTCGACATCGAGATGAACCTTACGGAGGCCATTGACGGGTATTCCGGCCACGAGCACAGCTGGCCGGCATTCCCGCTCCAGCCGGATCTCATCAAGGTGTTCGCATTCTCCGAGATCGTCTATACGCCAACCACGCTGGTCGCGTACGGCGGGCCGTGGGGCGAGAACTACTACTACGCCACCGAGAACGTGATTCACAATGAGAAGCTGCTGCGCGTCACGCCACACGACGAAGTCATGGGCAAGGGCCGGCGACGGGATGCCGGCTGGTTCCACGAAGACGAGCACGTATTCAAGCAGATCGGCAAGACCGTGGCCGATCTCGTCGCGGCCGGCGGCAAGGCGGGAATCGGCAGCCACGGCCAGCTACAGGGCCTTGGCTACCACTGGGAGCTGTGGTCAGTCGCGTCCGGCGGCCTCTCGAATCACGACGCGTTACGCGTTGCCACACAGATGGGTGCGACCGCAATCGGTTTCGGCCAGGACCTCGGCAGCATCGAGGCCGGCAAACTCGCCGACCTCGTGATTCTCGACGCGAATCCCCTCGACAACCTGCGCAACACGAATACCGTTCGCATGGTCATGAAGAACGGACGACTGTACGACGGTGATACGCTGGACGAGGTCTGGCCGCGCGAGCGAAAAGCCACGTTCTACTGGCAGGCGCCGGCGCCGAGTCCGGCCGCCGGTATTCAGTCAGAAGGACGGTGACGCCGGGCACGGTCGTGAGCCGATTCGAACCGGGGCGGAGGCATGCACCGCACACTCTATGAGCTGGCCGGCCCCGCGATCGTCGCGTGGCTGTTGCTGATCCTCCTCCCGAAATGGAGGGTCACACGCTGGCTCGCGCAGTCTGCGGTGTTTCCCATCTACCTGTCGATCCTCTACGTCATTGGCATCACCATGATCCTGCGCGATACCGGACCCGGCATCATGCAGGACTTCGGCAGCATGGAGGGCGTGCTTCGCATCCTTGCCCGCGAGGATGTCGCCCTGATCGCATGGATCCACATCCTCGCCTTCGATCAGTTCGTCGGACTGTATCTGTACCGCGACAATATGCAGCACCGCTACGTGCCGCTGCCGATCCAGTCGGTCCTGCTTTTCTTCACACTGATGTTCGGGCCGGTCGGGTTCGTGACGTATTTCATCGTGCGATTCGCCCGGCGGACAGCAGCCAGAGGAGCGCCGGCTGTGCGGAGCCTGCTGGCCGCCGCCGATCCGTTTCCGGATCCGGGCGGTTCGACTGCGCACGGTTCCGAATCGCGATTCGACGATGCGCGGGGTATCGATTCGCGCGGAGCCGGGGCAGACGTCGTCGAGCCGTTCGGCCGGACCCGACCCGGTGGCGTGCTCGACGATCGCATCGCAGACATGCCATCGCCCATCGCATCTCCGCTCCGTTACATCACGCATGTGTGGTTCCATGCGGAGCGAGCCATCGCCGCAACGGGCGCGCTGGGCGTGCTTCTGGCTGCGGGCATCGGCGTGATCGCGCTCGTACACGGGCCGGTCATCGAACCGGAGGGCGTGCTTTCCAAGCCCTTCAGCTTCGACCTCGCCATCGGCATCTACACCCTCACCATCGTTCTCTTCGTGCCACTCGCGAGGTTCCCGCTGGTCACGCTCCCGCGTTGGCGTACGGCAGTCGTCGGGTTCACACTTCTCTTACTCGGCATCGAGAACGTGCAATCCCTGCGCGGGCTCGATCCGCGCTTCTCCGAGGTGGCCGGCTCCGTTGACCAGATCGTGGGTCTCAGCTTCTTTCTGTTCGCGAACGTCACGATTGGTCTGTTCTGGATCCTGGGCGCGCGCTTCTTCGACCTGCGCCGGGCGGAAGCCGAACAGAACCTGGCACGAGCCATCCGCTACGCTTGCGTCGCCACAGCACTGGCCTTCGTCGCGGGTTATGCGATGAGCATTGTCTCCGGGCGTTTCGTCGGGCGAAGCGGCAACCTGCTTACGCTCCACGCGCTCGGATTCCATGGATTACAGGCGATTCCGCTCGTGGCGATTCTGGTGACGCGCGCTTCATTGTCTCGAGCGAACGCGCGGCGGTGGATCGACGCGGCCGGTCTGACCTGGTGTGCCTGCTGCCTGCTCGTCGCGGCGCAGACTGCGGCCGGCCTCTCGATCGCCGTTCCAACGATTGCGAGCATCGGCGCGGTCGTTCTGCTCCTGGCCTGGGTGTTCGTCACGATCCGCGCCGTCCTCCTCATGCGACGGAACCAACCGCACCCAGCCTGACGGACATCAGCGGGTTCCGCGAGATCGTTGAAGCGCCGGACATCTACTTACGGCACGTTCGGGGTACCATTCCCACTCGAGGCGACAAGCCTGCGGCCAGGGAAGCCAATCGAATGCATCGAGGATCACGCGTCGTCCATGCCACCATTCTGATCGTTACGGTTGGGACCGCCTGCGGCGGCGCAGACCGGCGCATCGTGCCCGGCGAACGCATCGGTCCCGTCTCGGCACAGTCGTCGGAGGCAGCGCTCGTGGCAGAACTCGGCGCGAGCGCAGTCGTGTCACGCGAGATCCAGATCGGCGAAGGATTCTGCACGGCCGGGACGGTCGTTTTCCCGGAGACGCCCGACGCTATCGAAGTCACGTGGACGGATCGCTCGCACGTTCGACCTGCTTCAGCTTCCATCCAGGAGCCCCGTTCGCGCTTTGCGACCGAGAGTGGCGTACGCATCGGTACGACGCTCGAACAGTTGGCCGGACTGAACGGCGGGCCGATCTCATTCACCGGATTCGGCTGGGACTACGGCGGGACCGCGCACTGGGAAGAGCCCGGTTCACGCGACCCTGTGACGCCCGGTTCAACCGCCGTGACAGCGCCCGGTTCGACCGAATCACCCCGCCCGGGCCTCGACCTCAGGCTCGCGCCCGATTCGGTCGCCGACGCGCGCGTCCGCGACGATCCGCGTTATACCGAAATCCTCGGCGAGCAGCCGATCTCATCCGACCACCCGCTGCTGCGCGAGATGGGGATCCGCGTCGAGGCCATCACCATTCGTTGGGCCGACCCTGCGCCTCAGCACCAGTGTTCGGGTCTCTGACGCGAACGTGAACGTTCTCGCAAGGACCAGCCACTGCGAGGGCGATGGCGTTCGACCACGTCGTGGCCAACGAAGGCGCTGGACAGCCAGACTCTCCGTTGACGCTTACCGAATCCGACCGCCCGGCGGCAGGCGGCTGGGCACGCGTGCCGGGACCGTTCGGTCGAAGTCCGGATCGGTGAGTGACTCGAGAAATGCGATGATGTCCTGCATCTCCTGCTCGCTCATGTCGCGCACACCGAGGAAGTCCCTGTCCAGGCGCGCCACGTTGCGATTGTCGGCCCGGTCGCCGTCACGACCGCGGCGGGCGACGACATTCGGGTTCTCGGAGCGGCCACGGTCGTAGAATTGCAGAACATCCTCGAGTGTGGCGAACGAGCCGTTATGCATGTATGGAGCCGTAACGGCCACGTTGCGAAGCGATGGAGTCCTGAAGCGGAACCGGCCATCACCGGTGTCCGGCTCGGCAAGTTTCGCGTTTTCCGCGACTCCTTCGGCGTGCAGATCGAAGTCGGACAGCACAGGACCATCGTGGCACTCCGTGCAATCCGCATCGTCGAATGCCTCACGCCCCCGTTGCTGTTGCGCCGTCAAGGCAGTCGAATCACCGGCAAGAAACCGATCGAACGGACTGTTCACGGCGATCAGTGTGCGCTCGAACGCCGCGATGGCTTCCCCGATCTGTTGCGCGTTGATGGATGAACCGGCTCCGTACACCTGCTGAAAGAGCGTTTCGTATTCGGGGATGGCGCGGAGACGGGCAACAACGGAATCGATCGCTACCGCTTCCGGGTAGCCATCGCCCCGCATCTCCTCGCGCGCCTTGAGCGGCTCGATTGCCTGCGTCTCGAGGCTGCGCGTCCGGCTGTCCCAGAACATCGGCGCTCGCGTCGGATCGACCTCGTCCAGGGCGCGCGCGATGACGCCGAGATCATCGTCGGCCCCGCGCCGCCGCCGGCCGCGCCGGTCATCCAGTCCGTTGAAAACGGTGTTCAGGATGGTGGGCGAGTTGCGCCGCATGATGGGGATTGCGCCGTTCGAAGCATCGCGACGGTCCGGCCCGAGCCCGACGGATCGTGTGCCAAGCGAGACATCGCGCCCATCGGCCCAGGCAAAGTCGGGATGATGGCACGTCGCACACGCGACATCCCTGTGCCCCGACAGGATCGGATCCCAGAAGAGCAGCCTTCCCAGTTCCTGTTTCGGATCGAGCGTGGATACGATGCCGGGGGCGTTGGCCGTCCCGATCGATCCGGCAAATGTGAGCACCGCCGCCAGCGCCGAGAGGAGAATCGGTTGGACTCGTGCCATGACACAACCTTCGATAACGGAGGGCCACTGGAAGCTGTTCGCCGATGGGATCAACTTGACCGGGCCCATGACACAACCTTCGATGACGGAGGGCCACTGGAAGAGTAGCGCTGAACCGGAGCGCGGGACAAGCCGCCGGTTATCGTGGCGCGCCGGAAGGGGAGTATCTGATCCGTCGGTCCGTTCCGCTGGGCGAGCGATCGGCGCTGTTCCGCCCCGCCCGAGAAGGCTTCGTGCTACCGGGACTCGGGTCCGTCATCCTCGGCGGCCAGCGGCTTCATGGCGATGATTCGACCGCGAACCGAACGCAGTCGCTGTGGGACCAACACGCGGAGATCGAGAACGCGTTGCCGCCGTCTCTCGCCCTCGAGGTTGTGCGTTCTGGCTTTGAGCAGGTCAACGAGGGTGATCATGCCGACCAACCGGTCGGGCGATGCGCGATCGACGACCGGCAGACGCGTATACCCGGTCTCGGCCATGCGTTCGACGACGAGGCGCAGCGGCTCGTCCGGCCAGGTCACGATGGGATCGAGGCGCACGATATCGAGGAAGGCGAGGTGCGCGGAGGCGACGGGATCGGATACGAATTGCTGGATGTCACTCCGTGTTACGACGCCGACGAAGTGACCATCATCATCCACGACGGGATGCAGGCCGGGCTTTCTGGCGCGTGTATCTATGCGCACCAGTTCGGCGAGCTCGTGCGTCGACGTCGTCAGTGGAAGTGCTGGTACGTTGGTCCGCATTGCCTCGCGGACGAACATGATCTCGAGTGCGTCGACGGCGTACTCGCGGCTCAGGTGGTACCCCCGCCGGCTCACCTTCTCGGTCAGGACAGAGCGTTTCATGGCCAGGACCGAGAAGGCATGCGCCGCGATTGCTGCGACGAGCAATGGAAGGATGACGTTGACGTCGTGCGTCAGCTCAAATGCGAAGACGACTGCGGTGAGCGGAGATCGCATCATGCCGCCAAGGACGGCGCCCATGCTCACGAGAGCCCAGAAACCGGCGCCAACATCGGGCAGGAAGGTGGCTTCGAACGCGCCGAGCGCGCCGCCCATCATGAGCAGCGGCGCCAGCACGCCGCCGGACGTGCCCGATCCGAGCGACACACTCCAGATGACGGACTTGACGAGCAGGACACCGAGGATGAGCCGGCCCGGCGCATCGCCCTGCAATAACCGTTCGATCACATCGTAGCCGACACCGAGCGCCTCCGGAAAGATGTAGCCGCCAAGGCCGACGACCAGGCCGCCGAGGGCAGGCCACCACATCCAGTGGATGGGCAGCCTGGCGAACGCGTCCTCGAAAAAGTAGACGGCGCCGGTCAGTGCGGCCGAGAGTGCTCCAGCGAGAGCGCCGACCAGCACACAGGCGAGCATGCCACCAATACCGATGAAGGCGAGATGCTCGGGCGTAGCGAAGATCGGCCCCATACCAAGCAGGTACCGCCGCGCGACCATCCCCGCGATGCTCGCCACTGCGACGGGAACCACACTACGCGGTTTCCATTCGAAGAGCAGGAGTTCGACCGACAGGAGTACCGCGGCAAGGGGAGTCGCGAACGTGGCCGACATGCCGGCGGCCGCGCCCGCCACGAGCAGTGTCTTCCGCTCGGCATCGGTGAGGTGAAGCAGCTGTGCGACCAGCGAGCCGAAAGCGCCACCGGTCATGATGATCGGACCTTCGGCACCGAAGGGCCCGCCGCTGCCGATCGAAATCGCCGACGACACGGGCTTGAGGAGAGCTAGTCGCGGCTGGACACGGCTGCCATGGATGAGAATCGATTCGATTGCCTCCGGTATACCGTGGCCGCGGATGCGCTCGGACCCGTATCGGGCCATTACTCCGATGATCAGGCCGCCGAGCGCGGGAATCACGATCACGAATGCACCGAGATCGTGACCGGCTGGCGTGATGAGCGTGGTATTCCAGCGACCGAAGAAGAAGAGGTTCGTGAAGAGGCCGATCAGGCGGAGCAATGCCAGCGCCACGAAGGCGCTCAATACACCGATCCCGACTGCAACCAGCGAGATCAGCAACATCCTCGGCGTCACCGAAAAATCGCCGAGCTTCTCCAAACCGCGATCCGTTCCTGCCGCTTTCGCCACCGTCCGCTTGATGAGAGTCCATGGCCGGGCAACGTCCCGGGAGGAAACGTATGCTGGCGGTCACGGCAACAACCTACGCGGTTCAGGCCGGATGAGACAGTCAATGCGCGGACGAACTGGTGCGGCTCGGCCGGATGGGCCCCGTGCCAGGTTCCGGATCGCATCGATTGGCCGCAACGACTCGGCCACGACCCCCATGATCCAAACCGGCGACCGGCGCCAGTACTTCACCACTACGGCCAGACTCGAACAGGAACATCAGTTGGCCCGCAATGCGATGTTCGGTTCCAACTCGCCGCCCGCAACGCCGGGATCCCCGCGGCCAGGATGGCCGTGACAAGAAGCACCGCCGCGACCGCGCTATCCGCGGAAAACTCGACACGAGGCGTGTCCGGCAGAGGTCCGTGTCGCGTTCACCGCCCTATTCGCGGAAAACTTGACACGAGGGCTGTCCGGCAGAGGTCCGTGTTGCGTTGACCGCAACAAGGATCAGCGGGTCGCGCGTGGCCGTTCCGAAGAGCAGCTGCTCGACCCGAGGCGCCAGCGCAATCGCAACGAGGCTGCCTGCTGCTACACCGGCGAGCGTGATTCGGACCGCGCGGCCGATGACGATCGAGAGTATTCGATTCGTGCCGACACCGAGTGCGTTGCGCAGGCCGATCGCGCGCGTGCGCTGGGCCACGTCGAAAGCGAGAACCGAGTAGAGACCGAACGCAGCGACGAGCAGCGCCAGCACGCCGAAGACCGTGAACATGGTCGCGCCAGGCTTCCATGAGCGCAACTCGACAGCGCTCAGTTCGCCGATCGGCTGGATGTTGACGAAGCGCAGGCGGGCCGAGAGATCGAGCACTATCCTTCGAATCGACGCGATCGTCGGGCCATCATCGTTTCGAACGCGGATGAACAGCGCCTCGCCGAAGTTGCCGAGTGCAGGGTGTGTGTTGGGCACGTAGTACTGCGGGTTCGGTTCTTCCAGGATGCTGCCCCGGCGCGCGTTCTCGACAATGCCGGCGATCGTCGAGCGCGGCGGATCGGCCTCCGCATCGCCGATGTGCATGCACGTGCCGAGTGGATCCTGACCGGGCCAGTAGAGGTCGGCGCGCGTCGTTGATGACGATCGTGAGCTGATCGAACCGAGCGTCTCTGCGTTCCCGGCATCAGCGTACAGCTTGATCTCCATGATGTTCGGGTCAGCCCTCGCTGCCAGCCAGCCGAGGCCGGGGCCAGAATCGCGGTCACGTCGGCCTGCCCGGCCCCCGCGATCAGGACAACGGGGGCCAGGCCCGGAATACGAAGGCGCCGTGCGGCTGCATGGTTTGGCCGACCCGCCCGGATGCTACCCGGACGCGGTCTGCCTTGCCGGGCGAGCAGGCGGACCGTCATCGTCCGGCCGTCCCGCGACGAAGGATGGGTTCTTGGACGCGACGCTGACCGTTCTGCTGTACTCGACGATGGCGGCTGTGGCTGCGGCACTGGGGGTCATCCCGGCGGCGTGGCGTCGGGGTGCGGTGGTGCCGCTGGCGTGGATCGGTTGGTCGAACGCGCTGGCGTCGGGGCTGATGCTCGGGGTTGCGTACTCGCTGATGGTAACGGGCCTGGACCGGGGGGCGTTGTGGGGCGGGATCGGTGCAGCATTGGGGATCGCATTTGTGCATCTGACGCACGCGGCGACGGGCACGGCGGACATGGACCTGAACCGGCTGGATGAAACAAGCCCTTCGTACGGTTATCAGGTCATCCTCGTAAACACGTTCCATGCTGCGCACGAGGGGATCGCGATCGGCGTGGGCATGGCCGTGAGTCTGCCGTTCGGGATCCTGATGGCGCTCGCCCTTGCGGTGCACAATATCCCGGAAGCCGCGATCCAGACGTCGATCGTGACGAAACGAGGAGCGCGGCTGCGTGATGCGGCGGCGCTCGCTGTGGTCACGAACGTGAACCAGGTGCTTCTTGCCGTCGTGTCGTTCTCGGTGCTGGCGGCGGCGCCCGGCATGTTGCCGTGGGCGCTGGGGTTCGCGGTGGGTGCGCTGATCTACCTCGTGATGTTCGAGCTGTTGCCGGAATCGTATCGCGAAGCCGGGCACACGAGCATTGCACTGGTTACGATCGTAGCGATGGGCATCGTCGTCCTTCTGACTGGTGGGCCGCCGTGAGCGACTGGCTTGTGGTTTTCCTCGCTGCGCTGATCACTGCAGTCGCGACGGGCCTTGGAGCGCTGCCGTTCCTGTTCATCCGCGCGGTGTCGCCGCAGATCGTGGCGTACGCGAACGCGATAGCGGCCGGTCTGATGATGGGCGCGAGCTTCGGCCTTGTCGCCGAGGGCACAGGCTACGGCGCATCGCAGACCGTAACGGGCGGCGTCGTCGGCGTGATCTTCCTCCTGCTGACGCAGCGATATCTTGCCGGCCATGACGTCGAGTTCGGCGGCATCACAGGCGCCGGGGCACGGCAGATGATCCTGGTGATCATCGTCATGACCGTCCACTCGTTCTCGGAGGGTGTCGCGGTCGGCGTGTCGTTCGGCGGCGGAACCGCACTCGCCACGGTGATCACGGTCGCGATTGCCGTACACAACATCCCTGAAGGTCTCGCCATCAGCGCTGTGCTACGGCCGAAAGGACAGAGCGTCGCGCGCTGCGCCGGCTGGAGCATCTTCTCTTCCCTGCCGCAACCGCTCATGGCCGTACCTGCGTTTCTGTTCGTGGAAGCGGTACGGCCGGCTCTGCCATACGGTCTTGGATTCGCGGCGGGCGCAATGGTCTTCATGGTACTCGGCGAACTGTTGCCGGAAGCGTACGGCCAGGCGCGAAAGCCAGTGGTCGCGACACTGGCGAGTGCATCGATCGTTGCCATGGTCGTGTTCCAGCAATACATCTAAAGAGAGAGAGAGCGTTTCTGGGGCTGGTTTCTGGGGCTGGTTTCTGGGGCTGGTTTCTGGGGCTGGTTTCTGGGGGTGGTTTCTGGGGCTGGTTTCTGGGCTGGGCAGGCGTGTGGGCGCGAATGCGGCGATCAGCTCCCTGCGAGGACTGGGGATCGAGCTGAGCCGTGCCCTGCGTGTCATCGGAGACAGTGATCGTGTCCGGGCTGTCTGGTACCCGAACGCCTGGACAGTTCAACGGGTATCGGTCGGGTCGTACGTTCCTGATCTCGAAGCGGCCGGCTGCACGCGTACCAGCGAAGTACGGGGCGCTGGAAACGTCGTCTGGCCGGCAGCACGGGTTGGCCACTGCCCCGAAGGGAATGCAACGATGGACAGCGCGCTGGATGCGGCCGATTCATGACGATTCGCGGGCTCGGAGAACAGCCCCTGTCGCGCGAGCCTCGGACGTCGCATCCTTTGGGTGCGGGATTGATCGCGTAGTTCGCACCGGTCGATGTCGTGAGCCAGTGACCATCACGGTGCGCCGTGAAGCTGCCGTTTGCCCTGCCACGGAGGACTGTCATGATCCCTGCAATCACGCGATCCGGAACGACGCCAGCTCTGCTCACGCGGCGCGCGAACCTCACCGTCCGGGTAGCCGTGAGTGGGCTCGCCGTTGCCTGCGGGCTCGCGCTGCCCCGCATCGCATCTGCGCAGACGTTCTCCATCGAGGACGTCCTGTCGTACGCGTTCCCGACCGACCTCGTGACAGCGCGGGACGGCGGCCGCATCGCGTGGCTGGAGAACGCAGAAGGCCGGCGCAACGTGCTGGTCGCAGAAGCGCCCGCGTGGACACCGCGACGGATCACGCCTTTCACGGAGGACGATGGCGTCGAGCTGTCCGCCCTCCAGTTCCTCGCCGATGGCCAGCGCCTGGTCTTCATGCGTGGCCATACGTCGAACATGGATGGCGAGACCGCTAATCCGACGAGCGATATCGAAGGCGCGGATCGTGAGCTGTGGATGGTCGATGTACGCGGCGGCACGGCAAGCCGCATCGCCGGCGCCGTGAACGCCGTGGTATCGCCAACGGAATCACAACTCGTGTGGGCCGACGATGGCGATGCCTGGCTCCTCGATCTGACCACCGCTACACCGAGCGAGCCGCAACGGCTGTTCGACGGCCGGGCCGGTCTGTCCAGCCTCGAGTGGTCTCCCGATGGCGAACGCATTGCCTTTGCCAGCGAACGGGACGGCCGCGCCATTCTCGGCGTCTTCACGCTCGCGTCCAGGAAACTCGAGTGGATCACCAACTCGGTCGACCAGGACGACCTGCCGCGCTGGAGCCCGGACGGCTCACGCATCGCCTTCATCCGTGAAGTCGCCGGTTTCCCCGGCTACGGCGTATGGTCAGTGGATCTCACATCAGGCGAGACCAAAGAGCTGTGGCACTCGCCTCGCGACACAACCGTCGAATCCGATTACCCCGGCTCGATTGCCGGCAATTACGACATCGCGTATGGCGATGGCTTCATCGTCGTACCTGGTGAATGGTCCGGCTACAACCACCTGTACGCGATCCCTGTGAGTGGCGGTGAGGCGAGAGAACTGACACCGGGCGCGGGCATCGTCGAGAATGCCGCTCTCTCAGCCGACGGGCAGTGGGTCTGGGTCAGCACCAACACGCAGTCCATCGATCACAGGCAACTCGGACGCATCCGCCTGCGCGACGGTCATTCCGAATGGATCGAAACCGGCAAGGCCAACGCGTGGAACCCCTCGCCTTCGCCGGACGGCCGTTCCATCGCATACATCCGATCCGATCACGCCGAACCCGCCAGTGTGTACCGCCGCGTGCTCGCGGATGACGAAGCGAATCGGCTGGGTGAACTGCCCGCACGCTTTCCAGTTGCGCAGATGGTCGAACCGGAACAGGTCATCTACCGCACACAGGACGGCTGGGACATCCACGGCCAGCTCTTCCTGCCACCGGCGCTCCCGTCCGGTGAGCGCAGGCCGGCGGTCATCTTCATGCACGGCGGTTCGCGCCGCCAGATGTTCCTCGGCTGGCACAACCGCGGCTACTACCATGGCGCTTATGCGTTCAACCAGTACCTCGCTTCGCGCGGCTACGTGGTCCTGTCGATAAACTACAGGAGCGGCATCGGCTACGGTGTGAAGTTCCGCAATCCGCCGAATTACGGGCGGAGCGGTGCGTCGGAATACCAGGACGTACTCGATGCCGGTCTCTGGCTGCGTACGCGGCCGGAAGTCGATCCGCAGCGGATCGGACTGTGGGGCGGTTCGTATGGCGGATTCCTGACCGCGATGGGCCTGGCGCGCAACTCGGATGTCTTCAAGGCCGGTGTCGACCTGCACGGCGTTCACGACTGGTGGCAACAGTCGAGCTGGTACGGCCGTCGCGACATCGAGGCGAACACGGACAGCGCTCGCGCTCGCCGCGACGTCGCCATGCGGTCGAGTCCCGTCGCGAGCATCGACACGTGGACGTCACCCGTCCTGATCGTACACGGTGATGATGACCGCAACGTTCCGTTCGAAGCGAGCATCGATCTGGTGCGAAGGCTGCGACAGAAGGGTGATGTGCACTTCGAGGAGCTGTACTTCGTGGACGAGGTGCACGGCTTCCTGCGCCACGAAAGCTGGCTGACCACGTTCCATGCGGCTGCGGACTTCTTCGACGAGCAACTCAGGAACCGGGTCGCAACGGACGGCAGCGGCGCCCGATCGCAACTCCGGCGCTGAACGACCGGCATCCGTTGACCGGCGTCGGAGTATGAGCGCGATAGCGGATTCTT
Source organism: Longimicrobiales bacterium (assembly GCA_050732695.1). Lineage (GTDB taxonomy): Bacteria > Gemmatimonadota > Gemmatimonadetes > Longimicrobiales > RSA9 > JBFFZF01. The sequence continues at coordinate 17,012 of JBOHRL010000014.1, forward strand.
CGGAGCGGGAGGCCGAAGGCGACCCCTGTTGGCTTCGGCCCCACGCGCCTATCCTGTAGTCAGACGCCGCGAGCGGCGGCCAGACGTGACCTTGCAAGCCGGAAGACGATGCGCCCGACCGACGTTACGAATCCTGCCTACTACCACCGCGTCGTGGACTGCCAGTGGGGGTGTCCGGCGCACACGAACGTTCCGGAGTATCTCCGGCTGATCGCGCAGGGGCGCTTCAGCGACTCGTACATGCTGAACCGGGAGTCGAACGTATTCCCGGGCATTCTCGGGCGGACGTGCGACCGTCCGTGCGAGCCGGCCTGCCGGCGTACCCGTGTGGATGGCAAGCCGGTCGCGATCTGCCGGCTGAAGCGCGTGGCGGCCGACCTGCGCGACAACATCGAGGACCGGCTCCCGGTGGCGCCGGTGGTCAAGAACGGCAAGCGCGTGGCCTGCGTCGGTTGCGGTCCGGCATCGCTCACGGTTGCGAACGACCTCATGCCGCTCGGCTACGAGATCACGATCTTCGAGAAGCTGTCGCGGTCGGGCGGCCTCATGCGCACGAACATCCCCGCGTTCCGCCTGCCCGCTTCCGTTCTCGACGAGGAGATCGACTACATCCTGCGCATGGGTGTCGACGTCCGCTACGACAGCCCCGTCGAGAGCATGGCATGGTTGCTCGAACAGGGCTACGCCGCCGTCTTCGTCGGCAGCGGCGCGCCGAAGGGCAAGGAACTCGACCTGCCGGGCCGTCACGACACCGATCGCATCCACATCGGCATCGAATGGCTCGAGTCGATCCACTTCGGTCACATCGACAGCATCGGTGAACGCGTCCTCATCATCGGCGTCGGCAACACTGCAATGGACTGCTGCCGCTCGTCGAAACGCCTCGGCGGTAAGGACGTCAAGGTCATGGCGCGCCGTCCGCGTCCCTACTTCAAGGCCTCAGCCTGGGAACTCGAGGATGCGGAAGAGGAGGGCGTAGACATCGTCGAGAACTACGCACCAACACGCTTCGTGATCGAGGACGGCAGACTCGTTGGCATGGACTTCGAGCAGCTCGAGTGGTACGAGGAGAACGGTCGCCAGAAGAGCCGGACGCTCGGCACGAAATTCTTTCCATGCGATGATGTGATCCTTGCGATCGGCCAGGAGAACGCGTTCCCATGGATCGAACGCGACATCGGCATCGAATTCGGTGAGTGGGACATGCCGGTCGTCGATCGCACGACGTTCATGTCCACGCGCGAAGGCGTGTTCTTCGGGGGCGATGCGGCGTGGGGCCCCGAGAACATCATCTGGGCCGTAGAACACGGGCACCAGGCTGCCATCTCCATCCATAACCACTGTCACGGCACCGCCATCACGCAGCGCCCGCCATGGGGAATGAATCTGAGTTCCGTCAAGATGGGCATGCACGAGTGGAGCTACAGCAACGACTACAATCCCGTGCAGCGCGCGAAGATGGTCCACGTGAACCTGCGCGAGCGCTTCGAACAGCTCAACATCGAAGTCGAAACCGGCTTCTCCGCGGAGCAGACCGCGCAGGAAGTCGAGCGCTGCCTGAACTGCGACATCCAGACGCACTTCACCGATTCACTCTGCATTGAGTGCGATGCGTGCATCGACATCTGCCCCGTCGACTGCCTCACGATCACGCCAGCTGGCGAGGAAGCCGAACTGAAGACGCGGCTCACGGCGCCGGCACGAAACCCGAAACAGCTGCTCTACGTCTCCGGTGCGCTGCCCCAGACGGCTCGCGTGATGGTCAAGGACGAGGATCTGTGTCTGCACTGCGGGCTCTGCGCCGAACGCTGTCCTACTGCCGCGTGGGACATGCGCCAGTTCGATCTCGTCATCGCATACGCCGGCGGCCAGGTCTACGCACACTCCGGCTGAACCTCGCCGTCTGTCCGGTTCACAACCCGGCTGACCTCCACTTGTACCGCCAGCCCCCGGTCCGATATTGTTTAACGAGTAGACCCGGGGGCGTCCCGGCGTGGGCTGGTGCGGCGGTGCGCGCCAGACGCTGGTGAGGTACGTCCCCTCCATCTCAGGACTCGGGCCGATTGAATGCCGCGGAATCAGACCGTCGACCGGACCAACGACTTCGCTTTCAAGATCGCCACTGTCAACGGAACCGGGTCGGCCAGTGCGAACGGCCTGCTCATGCAGGCGATCTTCCGTATGGGCGTGCCGGTGTCAGGCAAGAACGTCTTCCCGTCGAACATCCAGGGGCTGCCGACGTGGTACGAGATCCGCGTGAATCGCGAAGGCTACACGGCGAGGACACCGGAGTTCGATCTGATCGTGGCGATGAACAACGGGACGTACAGCCAGGATATTGCTTCACTGCAACCGGGCGGCTGGCTGGTCTACGATTCGACGTGGCCGATGCCGAAGACGCTCCAGCGGCCCGACGTTCACTACATCGGAGTACCGCTCGCGCGCATGTGCAATGACGCCTTCGAAGGCGCGCGCGAACGCATCCTGATGAAGAACATCGCGTATGTCGGTGCGTTGTCGGCGCTGCTCGAAGTCGATCTGCCCACAATCGAGGCCCTGCTCGAGGAGCAGTTCGGTGTGAAGAAGCGCGCCCTGCTCGAATCGAACTATCGCGCCGTCCGCCTCGGTTACGACTACGCGAAAGAACATTTCACGTGCCCGTTGCCGATTCACCTCGAGAAGATGGCGCCTCCCGACGGACTCTGTCTCATGGACGGCAATACAGCGGCCGCGCTCGGTTGTCTGTTTGCCGGTGCAACCGTCGGCGCGTGGTACCCGATCACGCCGGCAACCTCGCTCATGGACGCGTTCCGCGGATTCTGCGCGAAATATCGCAGGGACCCGGCAACGGGGAAGAACCGCTACCTGGTCGTGCAGGCGGAGGATGAACTGTCGGCCGCCGGTGTCGTGCTGGGCGCAAGCTGGGCCGGCGCCCGCTCCTTCACGCCGACGAGCGGACCCGGCATCTCGCTCATGTCCGAGTTCATCGGACTCGGTTACTACGCCGAAGTGCCCGGCGTTTTCTTCGATATCCAGCGGACCGGACCTTCGACCGGCATGCCGACGCGCACGCAACAGGGCGATCTGATGCTGTGCGCGTATGCATCCCACGGCGACTCGAAACACATCTGCCTGTACCCGTGTGATCCGAACGAGGCGTTCCACTTCGCCGTTCAGGCGTTTGATCTCGCGGAACGATTCCAGACACCGGTCTTCGTGCTCTCCGATCTCGACATCGGGATGAACGACTGGGTCGTGCCACAGCTCCGCTGGGATGACAGCTACCAGCCAGATCGAGGCAAGGTCCTCACGCCCGAGCAGCTCGACGAGATCAAGGCGTTCTACCGTTACCTCGACACGGATGGCGATTACATCGCTCCGCGCACGCTGCCCGGCCTGCATCCGAAAGGCGCCTACTTCACGCGCGGCTCCGGGCACAACAAGTTCGGCCAGTACACCGAAGAAGCGGACGAGTACGTCGAAGTCGTCGATCGCATCGCGAAGAAGATCGAATCCGCAGCGACCGCCGTGCCGGCACCCCTCCTCCGCCGCAAGGACGGCGCCGAATTCGGCCTCGTCTCGATCGGCGGCTGCAACGCCGGCGTTACCGAAGCGCAGGACTGGCTCGCGGCGCACGGCTTCCGCGCCGATTACCTGCGCATCCGTGGCTTCCCGTTCGAGGCCTCCGTCCGCGCATTCCTGACTGGCTACGCCGAAGTCTTCATCATCGAGCAGAACCGCGACGCCCAGCTCCGTTCCATGCTCGCGCTCGAGACCGGCATACCACGCGATGCCATGCGATCCATTCGCCGCTACGGCGGCCTGCCCATGAGCCGGAAGTTCGTCGTGGACGGCATCATCGAACACATGCAGGGCGATCCGCGCGTTCGCCAGCTCATCGCGGACAACACGGACACGCCCGTGGAGATACCGGCATGACCACCTCGATCGCGAAACCCAAGGTCCGCCACCCGGACCTGCCCCTCAACGAGATCGGACTCACCCGCCGCGACTACGAAGGCGCACTCTCCACTCTGTGCGCCGGCTGCGGCCACGACTCCATCACCGCCGCCATCGTGCGGGCCTTCTGGGAACTCTCGATTCCGCCCCACACGGTCGGCAAACTCAGCGGCATCGGCTGCTCCTCCAAAACACCCGCGTACTTCCTGCGCGAGGCACACGGCTTCAACGCCGTCCACGGCCGCATGCCCTCCATCGCGACCGGCGCCAGCGCCGCGCGCGGCGACATGACCTTCATCGGCATCTCCGGCGATGGCGATTCCCTCTCCATCGGACTCGGTCAGTTCTGCCACGCCATCCGCCGCAACGTGAAGATCGTCTACATCCTCGAGAACAACGGCGTCTACGGCCTCACGAAAGGTCAGTTCTCCGCTTCCGCGGATATCGGCTCGAAACCCAAACGCGGCGAGGCCAACCGCCAGACGCCCATCGATCCCGTGCTCCTCGCGCTCAACCTCGGCGCCACCTTCGT